>JAJQEO010000059.1 GCA_021201665.1 Lachnospiraceae bacterium
GTGACTTTTTGGAACCACTGGGAATCAGTAATGATGAAACGATATGCGGAGCGCTTGCTTTGGGGAATTATGATGAAAAGCAGCCTGTAAAGCCCAGAACTGGGATGAGAGTGGATTATATCAGATGATCGGTTCCTGGCAGCGGAAGAGGATTCGTACTGGATTTGCTCAATGTATGCAGGAACAGGTGATATTGTGAAACAGATAAAAAAACTGGAACCGGATGAGTTAAAGCGGATTTACAGAGCGCATATCCAGGATGACTTTCCACGCAATGAGCGCCGGCCGTTCTCTGCCATGGAGAAGATGACAAAAGCAGGAAAATATGTCAGTTACGGCCTATATGGCGAAGACGGTCTGCAGGCTTATGCCTGTTATATTCTGCTGGAGGATGAAAACTATGCGCTGTTGGATTATTTTGCTGTGATACCCGTGTTACGGGGACATGGGATTGGCAGTGAATTCCTGCGGAAACTGAACGAATTTGTGCCGGTTGAAAAAGGCACGTTCGTTGAGGCGGAAAGCCCTGATTCGGCAAAGGACGCAAAGGAAGCGCTGAACCGCCAAAAACGGATAGACTTTTATCTTTCAAACGGTGCCGTGATGACAAACTCAAAATGCCGGTTGTTTCATGTGGATTATAATATTCTTTACCTAAGCAAGGATGGTGGCGCACCTGCGCCGGATCATATGTGTCTTGCGGTTGAGGGGATGTATCGGGAAATGTACCGGCCGCTCTATGGGCGGCTTTGCAAGCCGTATCTTGCAGTACCGGTCCGTGAAGGAGAAAACCGACGATGACAAAAAGCAGACCAGGAGAATATTTTGAACGGCATAAAAGCCAGTTACAGGTAGCATGGTTTTTAGTGTTCGGGCTGGTGGCGCTGATTGTCCAGCTTGGGGCGCGAATCGTCTGCGACATTGCATTTCAGGGGATGGAGAGAACTGTAGAGATTTGGCCGTTTCCTTCACAGACGCTGGGCTCTTTTCTGGCATTTCTGGTTTCCAACACACTGGCGAAACTTATTTCCTATGTGACAAACCGGAAAAAGACCTTTCAGGCGAACAATAATCTTTGCCTGAGCGTTGTCATTTATATTATACTGGTCATTGCGCTGGTTATAATTGAGACCATTATCGGTACTCCCATACAGAACGGATTGTATGTCCTTTTGGGCGGGAATTTTGCCGGAACGATACAGGCGACTGCATCCGCGAAATCGCCGGTTCTGTATCAGACGTGTGGAGTTGCATCACAGCTTATTTACGGTATTGGGGATTCGGTCATTGTTTTCTTTATGGATAAATATCTGATTATGAAGAAAACAGATTGAATCCGAATCAAGGAGGAAGGAGGTGAATCGCTTGTCAGAACGTTCTTATATCGCTATCGACCTGAAATCTTTTTACGCTTCGGTGGAATGCGCGGAGCGCGGTCTGGATCCGCTGACCACGAATCTGGTGGTCGCGGACTTAAGCCGCACGGAAAAAACGATCTGCCTTGCGGTTTCCCCTTCGTTGAAATCCTTTGGCATTTCCGGCCGGGCAAGGCTGTTCGAGGTTGTCCGGCGGGTAAAAGAGGTCAATCATGAGCGGCAGCGGCGTGCGCCGGGGCATACTTTTTCCGGATCATCCAGTGATATCAATGAGCTGGATGCCGATCCTTCGCTGTCTCTGGACTACATTGTGGCGACGCCGCAGATGGCACATTACATCCAGCGCAGCACGGAGATTTACCAGATTTATCTGCGCTTTATCGCACCGGAAGATATCCACGTTTACAGCATCGACGAGGTATTCATGGATGTAACCGATTATTTGCGGACGTATGGGTGTACACCTCATGAGCTGGCGATGAAGATGATTCAGGAAGTCCTTAAAGAAACCGGTATTACTGCCACTGCGGGTATTGGCACGAACCTGTATCTTTGCAAGATAGCGATGGATATTGTGGCGAAGCATATTCCGGCCGATAAAGACGGAGTGCGTATTGCGGAACTGGATGAGATGAGCTACCGCCAGAAGCTGTGGACGCACCAGCCCGTCACGGATTTCTGGCGTGTGGGGCGCGGCTATGCCAGACGGCTGGAAAAAATGGGGCTGTATACGATGGGCGATATTGCCAGATCTTCCTTAAGCAGCTATGGAGAGGACCAGCTTTATAAGGAATTTGGCATCAATGCGGAGCTGCTGATCGACCACGCATGGGGATGGGAGCCCTGCCGTATTTCTGACATTAAAAGCTATAAGCCGGAGAATAACAGCATCAGCTCCGGGCAGGTACTGCAGTCTCCCTATGAATTTGCCAAGGCAAAGCTTGTTGTCCGGGAAATGGCGGATGCCTTATCCCTTGACCTCGTGGACAAAGGACTGGTTGCTGACCAGATCGTGCTGACAGTGGGGTATGATACAGAAAATCTGACAGACCCGGCGCGGCGAAAAGCATATAAAGGCGAAGTCACTACCGATTATTACGGCAGAACGATCCCAAAGCAGGCACATGGCTCTGCCAATCTCGGAATGCAGACGGCATCCACAACCCGGATCACCAACGCTGCTATGGAGCTGTTCGACCGCATCGTTGACCGCAATCTGCTCATTCGCCGGATATATGTCGTCGCCAATCATGTTGTCAGCGAGGACCAGGTAAAGCCTCCGGAGCCTGAGCAGCTGGATTTGTTTACGGATTATGCCGCTCTTGAAAAACAGCGTGAAAAGGAACAGGCGGAGCTTGATAAGGAAAAACGCAGGCAGAAAGCGGTTCTGGAGATCCAGAAAAAATTCGGAAAGAACGCGCTGCTGAAAGGGATGAACCTGGAGAAAGGGGCTACCGGTAAAGACCGCAACGTGCAAATCGGAGGACACAAGGCATGAGGGAAATCGAACACCGCTGCTCATATGTGAATATGCAAAATCCGCTCTATATCCTTTATCACGATGAGGAGTGGGGAGTGCCGGAACATTCTGACCGGAAGCTCTATGAACTTTTGATTTTGGAAACCTTTCAGGCGGGGCTGTCCTGGGAGTGCATCCTGAACAAGCGGGAGAATTTCCGTGCTGCCTTTGATAGCTTTGACATCGACAAAGTCAGCGCTTATGATGAGACGAAATGTGCGGAGCTTTTGAGTAATCCCGGCATCGTCCGCAATCGGCTTAAGATCGCGGCGGCTGTCAATAACAGCGTCATCTTTAAGGAGATTCAGAAGGAATTTGGCTCCTTTGATGCTTATATCTGGGGTTTCACCAATGGCAAGACCATCGTGGAGGATTACCACACCCGTACCACTTCGCCACTCTCCGATGCGGTCTCAAAAGATTTGAAGAAGCGTGGCATGAAATTCACAGGCTCGACGATCATCTATTCCTACCTTCAGGCTATCGGCGTTTTGAACGCACACGGAGAGGAATGTGATTTGCATGCCGGGAGTTCGGAGGTCACCCCATGAGCAATGATTACAGCGACATCATTCATTTGCCACATCATGTATCAGCGGACCGTCCGCATATGTCCATGCTTGACCGGGCTGCGCAGTTTTCTCCATTTGCGGCACTTACCGGCTATGATGCCGCCGTGAAGGAAACAGCACGGCTGACAGACCGGCGTATGGAACTAAATGAGGAGGAACAAGAGAAAATCTCGGAGCGTCTCACCTTGCTCAAGACCCATCTGGGTGATTCGCCTGTGGTCGAAATCACATGGTTCGTTCAGGATGAAAGGAAAACCGGCGGCGAGTACAATACCGTGACCGGGGTAGTGAAGAAGCTGGATGAATTTCACCGGATTCTTGTCATGACAGACGGTAGAAGGATTCCGGTTGAGGAGATCGTGGAGTTGGGCGGCGAAATATTTCGCCCTGTAGATGACTCGTTTGCGTGAAAAATAACCATGGTATCCGCGAATGCGGATGAAACGTCCGCCGCATTTGGAATTGGGAGCTGTGAGGTCAGAATCTATGGGGAATTGATGTGACAACCGCATCTCCAAACAAAGAAGAGAAAATATGGAGGATTTGATTTTATGAAAGGGATTTATCGGTTTGATGGGAAATATTCATGCAATTGGTGAGGCTGTACAGATCACAGGCGACGAGGTGCTGACCTGGAACCAGATTTACCGGGTGATTGCGGACGCGCTGGGCGTGGAATTCAAGCCATACTATGTGTCTTCAGAATTTCTGATTTCCTGTGCGCCGGAGGAATGGGATCTTCGGAGGAATCTGTGGGGCGATAAATCCAATACGGTGTTCTTTGATAACACGAAACTGAAACGGCTGGTTCCGGATTTTAAGGCCGTTGTCCGTTTTGACCAGGGTGTGCGAAGGGCACTTGATTATATCCGATCCCATCCGGAGTGCCAGGTCCCTGATCCTGTGTTTGATGCATGGTGTGACCAGGTAATTGAGGTACAGGAGGAGGCACTCGCTAAAATGAAACGGATTACCATATGAGGGTATTTAAAGGAAGATAAAGGAAGACTGTACATCATATGAAACCAAAGTCCAGATAGGAGACAGGGAAAGAATGGATTGCAGAGAAATTTTAAATCTGGATATACCGGAGTTGCTTCCTTACTCGCAGCTTTCGGAGAGGCAGCTGTTTCATTACAATGAACCGGAGATGGGGCTGTTCGTCGCTGAGAGCCCGAATGTCATAAAGCGGGCACTGGCGGCCCGGTATGAGCCGGTATCTTTTCTAATTGAAAAGTCACAGCTGCCTGGCGCGATGGCTGAAGTATTGGCTGCCTATCCGGATATTCCTGTATATACGTCTGTCAAACATGTGCTTGAGACCATTACAGGATATTCTATGACACGGGGAGTCCTGTGCCTGATGAGACGCAAGCCTCTTCCTGAAGCAGTCAGCCTTTGCAGCCCGATGCACCGGATTGCCGTGCTGGAGGATGTCATGAATCCGACGAATGTGGGGGCGATCTTTCGTATATTGTCGTGCATCTGCGGAGCAGATGTGCGACGTAGGCCGAGCCCTCGCACTTTAGTGCGACTTTAAATGGCGAGGCTCTCCTTGTGCTGCGGCGCTGGGTATGGAAGCGGTATTGCTGACGAAAGGGTGCAGTGACCCGTTTTATCGCCGCTCGGCGCGCGTCAGCATGGGAACCGTATTCCAGGTTCCGTGGACATGGCTGAAGGATGATGATTGGATGGCTCAGCTGCATTCCTGCGGATTCGTGACTGCAGCAATGGCACTGTGTGAAGACTCGCTGCCTTTGGATGATCCGGCATTGAATGAGGTTCCGCGGCTTGCTGTCGTGCTGGGAACAGAGGGAGATGGACTGAAATCTTCAACGATCGCGCAATGTGATTATACAGTGCGGATTCCGATGGCAAATGGGGTGGACTCACTGAACGTGGCGGCCGCGAGCGCGGTGGCATTCTGGCAGCTGTGCAGAAAATATTAGAATAAACCTGAATCCGTGAAGTTGATGGTTTTTTAATGCCGAACTGCTCTGAATTCGGAAACAGTCGGATTCTCTCAATCTGAATTATTTAATTGCGGTCAAAGATCTGACTGATCTGATCCATCAGTTGCTCTTTCTGAAGAAGATTTACAATCTCATTCTCCTCCTTTGTCCCCAAGGCGTCGATTGGAATATCTATGCCAGCATCCTCAAAAATACGGCAGACATAGTCATAACCATAGCCCATCATTTCTCCAATATAGTTTTCCAGATGCTCAAGACCGTCCAGAAAACTCTCGTTGTAAAAAATTTCATAATCCGAGTCCTGAAAAAACAGATACTCCTTTTCTTCCTCTGCATCCGCTGATAACATTCTGCCAAAATATGTAACAGCAGATGCCTTTTCTTTGGCTTCATCCACAGGATATCCGAATTCTCCTGTTAACGTATACAGTGCAGTCGCATAACCAAAATCGTTAAAATATGCCCTTTTTCTTTCGGGCATCCGTGCGATTTCCTTCTGCACAAATTTAACAGCAACTGCCAGGAGCAGCTGTTCAAAGATGTCCAAATAATATTCTGCCCTGCAATCCTCGAGTTTTTCGACCAACCGATCGACCTTTTTTCGGATGAGCCATGACCCAACAGTAAGATCATTAGCGGATGCAGGATCATTACCAATGATAAAACAGTGACTGACTCCGCCGAAAAAATCGTCTGGAAAATAACCAAGAATCAGACCGCAAAGCAAATCCTTGTCTCGCACAGGATCATATTCACGATGCCAAAGGTAATCCAATCCTGGATCATACACATCCCTCAGGCCGTTGATGATAGTACGGCTCGCAACTTTCTCCATAAAAACACGTTCTTTTTCCTTATTCTCAGCGTATTTCGAACAATATCTCGCAAAACGTAACATATGTATTTCCTGCCTTTCTTTTTTTCTATAATTAAATATACAATATATGCAAGTAAGTGTCAGACTCTTTTCTAAATCGTTGTAATAATATGGTAAACAAGTCTCCGGCCACATTATTGAGAGCCCCCAAGCAGCTTGTCGTTACGATCGACATAATCGTATGCTGCCTGCACCATCTCTCCCATATCTATTTCCGCCTCGTCAGAAAATTGCACTGCGCGGACAATGCAGCCCAGAATCGCCCTGGCCTTTCTGTTGTTCGCATCGATTTTATTTAGTCGCTCCACATCCATTAAATCCATCTCTTTTGTCCTCCTTCTCATATTATTTTCAAACAGATTGTTTTGAGTCTCTTTTCATGGTTACTATAGATTGCTTTCGATCTGTTTTTATGATTATAGCAGATATATACGTATCTGTCAACGGTGAATTAGATGTTTTTTTATCTGTTTTCAAGTATTAAAAAATCTTTTCTTGTTTTTGCTTGTTTCCATGTATATAATAAAAAAAGGCAGGTGATCAAATGAATACGAAAATCAAAAAAATCCGGATAGCAAAAGGACTTACTCAACAGCAACTTGGAGATCTGTGTGATCCCCCCGTCGCTGGAGCCAATATAAGAAAATACGAAAATGGGAAACAAACACCCAAATTGTCAACCTTACAAAAAATCGCGGCTGCTCTAGGGGTCAGTCCTTTCGACTTAATTGACGATGAGTATTTACCAAGTGATGAACCCATACAAACGAAATCAGCAAGCTGTTTCCTTGAGTCGTTTGGATATGATGTAAGTATGAGTGATCAATGTTATATTGTGTCAGGGCATGGTATATCTGTAGCCCTCTCTCAGGATGATTATTTGCAGCTACAATCTTCATCCAGTGATTTGATTTACGCTTTTTTATGGAAAAAACAGCATCCTCAGAATTAATCATATAAACCAGGTGCGGATCTTCTTTTGCATCTTTTTCGCCGCGTTACACCGAAAACATAGCAAATATACGATATACGGACCAGTGATAGTATGCAAGTGGGGCAATGAGACCGGGATATATGGTCTCCTCCCCCTTGCGCTTTGACTTTGTCCCGAGTACTTTGGAACTAAGAATGTAGTTAATAACATCTTCATTGCATTGTGCGTATCCAGATTGCTAATCAGTTCAACTGAGCTTCCTGTAAGGAACTCAAGGAGAGTTTTTCCGTCCGATACGCCAGACCGGGCGCCGTGGAGGAAAAGATAAATCAGAAAGGAGGAAAGATTATGTACGCACCAAATGGGAAAATCAACCAAAATGCTTCTTTGCTTTCGAGAGAATCAGGAGCATTCCAGCCCTATCAGTTTACAACTACAAAAAATGAATTATTGGGGGCCAGAGAGGGGGCCTGGCTTGGAGTAGCCCTGTCGTGGTCTCCTGTATATGATGTCACAGGGCCTGATGCGGTAAAGCTGTTTAATAAGGTGTGTGTAAACAGGGATTTTTCTACATTAAAGGTCGGCAAATCCAGACATGCGATTCTCTGCTGCGAAACCGGGCAGATGCTGGCTGATGGAGTGCTTTTCCGGGTGGAAGAAAACCGATACAGATCTTATTGGCTTGCGCCTGTACTTGCGTATTATGTGGATAAGCAGAACTGATTTATTGCTTTTCAACTTCTGAATTTTCGGGAGCCAGAAATAGTGGAACACAAAAAAACGGAGTCCCGGAAAGGTATGGCTTTTCGGGAACACTCAGATAAAAAGGGGGATTTATACGATGGAAAACATCAAATCACTGGCAGGTGTGCGGCGGCCAGCAGGACATAGTCACTAAAGACGGTAAAATAATCGGTGTAGCTTCCTTTGAAACATACAGTTACTACTACCGCGAGTATATTTGCCATTGCACTATGGATGTTGAAGAAGCATACGAGGGGAATCAGGTTGTTGTTCATTGGGGCGATCATGGGCAGCCGATCAAGGAGGTCAGAGCAACGGTGGCAAGACATCCATATATTGACCTCGCGCGTAATGAGACAATATAGATGCGAATGCTGTAAGTAAGGTGAATGAAGCAGCCTGCAGCTGTCGAAAAATCTTGTGTTTTCGGCGGCTTCGGGCTGCTTTTTATGCGGCGGGCGCAGAGTTTACGAAGGAAATTGAGGGAACGACCTCTTATTTCCTAAACTTTCTGTTTTCGTTTGTCGTCCCTATGCTGATTTTTATCGGGATTGGCCGGTATATGAGCAGGAAGATCATGGAGCGGACCGGCGGAAGGAACGCGATGGAATTCGGGAAGCTCGGAAGCAGCAGCGCGAAAGTTTACGTGCAGTCTACCGAAGGAATTCATTTCAGCGATGTGGCCGGTGAAGATGAGGCGAAGGAAAGCCTTGCGGAAATTGTGGATTATCTGCATAACCCTGATAAATACACCGAAGTGGGGGCTTCCATGCCAAAAGGGCTTTTGCTCGTAGGTCCTCCGGGGACCGGCAAGACGATGCTGGCGAAGGCAGTAGCGGGTGAGGCAAACGTGCCGTTCTTTTCCATTTCCGGTTCTGAGTTTGTGGAAATGTTTGTCGGAATGGGCGCGTCAAAGGTGCGTGACCTTTTTAAGCAGGCAAGGACAAAAAGACCTCCGAGTTTTTCGGAAGCCTTTTACGATATTTCCCAGGCCAATTTTTGCATCAGGAGCCCATTTTAGCAAAATCCACTGATTAACCGCAAAACGCCGTTTTTTCTTTCAAAAGGGTTCGATTTTGCCAAAATTACCCCCGAAAATGGCAAATTTACTCGATTTTTTATTTTGCGCGTACAGACCATAAGCGCAATACCGGATGTCACATACTTTTCTGGCCCGTCTGCAATAGCAGAACCTTGGAACCGCTGCCAATGGCAGATCCACTCCGCGCATCCCGTGCGGACATTACAGCCTTAATGCTGCAGCTTCCAATATACAAGCCTGTCGCCGCCCCCTATGTCGAAGGATCTATATCTGTCCTGCTCCAACTTATTCCGCGGTTTTCCATCCAGCCGGAAACGGTGACTCCGTATGGGGCAGGGGCGGTAACACGGCAGGCATACCGGGTAAAGCCATGGCACAACCAGACGCCGTCACAGCCTTATCGAGGGGCTTCCATCAGATACTAACGCATATCGGGAAAGCGGAGGCGAACAAGGAACTGCCGCAGGCATGGGCGACCTATCCCCAGAACCAACCTCTTGCACCCCCTCCCGGCAGGAAACGATACGCCGTACGAACCAGGAATAACATTCAGCAGGCATGCCAGTAAGATCACGGCACAGCCAATCGCCGCACAGCCTTATCGAGGGTCCTGTCAGATACATGCACGCATACAGAAAAGCGGCGGCAGACAAGAAACTGTCGCAGACAGGAACGGATGCCTCCTTGGAGCCAACCCCTCAAAACAAAATGCAGAAAGAGTCATAACAGCAGCCGCCTGCCATATACGTGGGAAAACCCGCCGCGCATGATAAAAACGAGCGAACAAGCTGACGGCTCTGCAGGTATGGCATACACATACTACGCTCGTTAGCTCCCGTCTGCTTCCGATCGGGAACACCCTCGCGCATAACAGGAAGGGAGCCTGTCGTCGTCCACCCACACAATATATCATGCTCATTTATATCCGTACGCGACGAAAACCTGAAAACCGGACATTCCAGATATCGCAGCATAGAAACCCGCAGTATGATAACATAACTCTCTATATAGGAACCAGGACTGCCCATGCCGTACAGATCATACCTTTACTGGCAAGGACGGTCTTATCCGCAAATTTTTCTACCCCAGACATTTTTTGTTAATAAAGAAGCTTTTGAAAACATGCCGCCCTCCCCTTTCCAGACCGTCCTGCTTACCAAGAAAGACCTGCGATCCTGCTCCCAAAACCCTCTTTCTGATACGGACAGTCTTGTGGTCAAAAAAATATCCTGGTACGGACGGTCTTGTATCCAGAAAACAATCTTTACAAAGACCATCCCAAACAAATCCGTGCCAGACAAATCTCTTTTCATCAGAAAAGTTCCCAATAAAAAATTTCTATCTTATCTGATAGAATTTCTTTAAAAACTATCTGATTTGATAGTTTCTGTCTGAAATCTATCTAGTCTGATAGAATTTATTTTGAAACTATCATATCTGATAGAATTTTCTCTAAAACTATCAGAACTGATAGTTTTTCAAAACAAACTATCAGATGCGATAGAATTTTTTCTTAATCTATCTAATCTGATAGTTTTGGAAAATAATATATCAGTTCTGATAGTTTTTCTGAATATCATGCTTCAACCATAAAAACATCCCATCTTCTCCAAATAAATTCCTGTCATAGAAATGATTATTGCGGCGGCACCCTCTTTCAAAATATCTTTTCCAAGATGTGCCGCTGGCCGTCTTTTGCCATAAGAACTTTTTTGATGTCGTGCAAATTATCAATTTATTTCTGTTCCGAAAACACGGCTTTTCAAGCAACTTTGCAATTTCTTATTTTATACAAGACCGTCCCGCGGCGCGTCCCTTTAAAAAAACTTTTTCCCAAGAAGCGCGCCGCCATCCCTTGCTCCGGACGGTTTTTCTGTCTCCCAAAAATCGTATCAGGAAATTTTCTATCAGATATGATATTTTTTTAGAAATCCGTCCGGCAAAAATCGTCCCGGCTCGTTTTTGTAATAATCATCCAGGAAGAACGCGCCGGCAGACCTCTGCTCTGGATAATTTTCTATGACAGGAAGATTTGCCTCAAAGAATTTTTCATCAGACAGAATTTATATGGATGGCGTGGTCCTGATTCGTCTTATAACCGTCGGGACGGGCCGCGTCTTCCGTTTTCTTCCAAATATTTCTCTTTCCAAAAAGAACTTCCCGGCGCGTTTTTAAAACAATCTTTCCAAAAAGACGCGCCGCTCTGCCGGAAATCTCTTTCTTGTCATCAGCAAGGTTTTAAGAACAACCGTTTTATCCTGATAACGTTTCTGCAAAACAAATTGTTGCAGGGTATCCTGCCGTTCCCTTATCCTCTTCAAAAATTTTCTTTCAGACATTTTCTTTTCAGACAAAATTTTCCCGGCGCGTCTTTTAAACAATCCCTTTAACAGGACGCGCCGGATGGCAGAAATTTTTTTCGTGTCTCCAGCAAGGATTTTTCCCTAAAACTTCTTGTCTTTACAAAAAAACGCCCTGCCTTTCCCTGATAATTCTTTCCAAAAGTATCCCGGCGCGTCTTTAAAAGAAAGGTCCGGCAGGAACGCGCCGGGACAGGAAATTCTTTTTCGAAAAAGAAATTCTTTCCCGCAGAATAAACTTTTGTCCTTTAAAAACATTCTTGGAATATATACATCCTAAAACATTTCCCTAATTTTCCCTGATGACGCTTCGGATTACTACAAAAATTGGGGATCCGAACAGTAATGATGCGGCGCATCTTGGATAACAATTTCTTACCCGACGTGCGCCGGGACGACATTATCCTTCCGAAAAAATATCTTTCACACAAAATCATCCTCAAAAAAAATCTTCATATAAAAACTATCTTATCTGATAGATTTTATTTTAGCAGACAAACAATAACACACGGTTCAAGCAAAAAAAATTTCTGACAGATTCGTCCACATACAAAGATGTCTTACATCCAAAGAACAGTCTTTCACAAGAATATGATCCGGCGCTTTCCTGAAACAGAAATCCATAAAAGATGCCGCGCCGGACATCTTTCAATATTCATGAAAAGCTATCCAAATCTGATAGTTTTATTTTTACCAAAAATCAAGATTGAGAACACTACAGTCCAAGGCCTGGATAATAATTACCTGTAAGTAATGATTATTTTTTATTGACGATGATACGGCGCTCTCTTTAAAGAAACGGTTTTTAAAAAAGAACGCGCCGGACAGAATATGGCTGTAAAGTCTTCCTTTAAACAGAACTATTTAAGTCTTTAAATTGGTTCCTCATATGATTTGCAACTTTGCACCCTGGATTCCCATTTTTTGCAACATTTCACCTGTCTGGTGCCGCAAATCTTAACTGATTGACCGGTAATTTGATGTCAAGATACGGGAATTTTAACTTTGCAGGTCAAAAGGGTTTAAAACTTTAACTTTTCACCCAGGAAATTTATCTTTTCGAAAAGACGGTCTTAAAGAAGGTCCGGTCACTCCAGAGGTGCAAAGTTAAAAATAAATGTCACATGATCTGCGTGTTTTGACCGGCATCCCGATTCAGTATTTTCTGATTCCGGGGTATCTGATTGCGCTTGCTCTTTCCGGGATCGTGCCAAAGATGCCTGTATGTCAGACCAAAATGAAGCTGTTTTCAAGCTGCGGACATGCCTCTGACGACTTATCCGCATGCGCAGGGAAAAAGACAGATGCCCGCATGGGCAAAATGGATCAGGAGATGCTGGTAAAGCTGATTGCGCAGGAGGTGCAGAAACAGCTGCATAATCGCAGCTGAGTTTCGGCAGTCCGCTTAAGCTACTTTATAGAGTAAGCGATACCCATGTTTTGAAAAACGCAGGGCATACTCAGGATGATGATCTCCTATATATTTTTTAAAAGATGGTGCCGATTTATCCCCGCCTCCCTTTGCCTCAAGCCTTGATAATTAAAGAAGATAAAATGCTAGAGATAAAGATCAGCGATGGGATTGAGTATTGTTGGAAAAGATATCCCAGACAATATAAATTCAGGTGAGCCGGAGTCGGCGGATGCAAGGAACCCTCAGGCAGAAAATTGTTTTACAATGCGAATGGCTAATTCGATTTTCACAGTATGTGAAACCGGATTGGCTATCTGCGTAAGGAACTGCTTTGCAGCCATGCGTACCTGAAACCGGGGACTTATTTCGGTGTAGTGAGAGTAAAATCTGAAAGACACGGGGATAAGAGTGAATTGTTTGCCCAAGTGAGGAACATTGACCGGGTAAGAGTGATCGTGGAAGCATAGCTGGCAACAAGAGAATGACACTGGCAAAAGACCGGGAGCCGCAGATGAATTAGGCTCCCGGTCTTTTGTTTAACTGCGTGAGCTACCCGAGTTCGAATCAAGTATTATCCGAAAAAGAAATTATTTGCTCTGATTTACAGACCTTATTCCCCGGCGGCAAGCAAAAATTCATAAATTCTGTCATAGCGGCACGAAACATAAGCATTCCTCCTCCCTGTTATGATTCAACATACAGTATTTTGATGGAATAACAAGCATCCTGTAAACGAAAAAATGAAGGAAAATATCTGATTAAAACACATTTTTGGGAATGAATGACCCTTCCACTCGCCTCGTTTTAGTGTGCATTATCCGTCCAATGAAAATAAAACAGAAATATGTTATCCTTTGATTGTAGCCTGATCAAAGTCTATATAATGATGAGAGTATGGCTTTGGTGCTTTGGCGCATGTGCATGATAATTCTATTAGATTCCTTCAAAATCAAAGAGAAGGATTTATCCTGTGAATGAAGAGATATTCGGGTAGAAGGAATTACCATGCGAAAGAAGAGATACTCGATCGTAGAGGATAAGGAGGAGAATATTATGGATCATGCTATCGAGAATCTATTTAATGGGGCGATATACCCGGCCGAGAAGGTGCTTCCGCGAGACTCTGAATATATCGAGGCTATCAGACGACAATGTAAATTGGCCGATCAGCTTGAAAAACGTCTGAAGGCCGAAGACTATAAATTAGTCGAAGAAATGTGTGACTGTGAGGCAGCCGTACAGGATAAGCAGGCGTTCGAATTTTTCAGAAGAGGATTGAGCCTGGGTCTGTGTCTGATGTGGGAGGCGAAGGAATGTCTGGACACTTCCGCAGGCTAACAATGGACGGTGGGGATGACATATCCGCAGGTTAACAGCAGACGGCGGGGATGAACGATGAAGGATGAAGAAAATATCCACTTTCTGGTTGATTACGAAAATGTAGGCGAATCGGGGCTGGATGGGCTGGAATACCTGGAAAGCGCAGATACACTTGCCATTTTTTACAGCGCCTCCTGCGATAAGATTTCCAGGAAATCGATAGACCTTATCATGAGCTCTGGCTGCAACTTTGAAACGTACCGCCTGAAAAAGACAGGGAAAAACGCACTGGATTTTTATATCATTTCCAGGGCTGGAGAATTGCTTGGGTCAGGTTATCCTGGGAAATTGGTTGTTATCAGCAAAGATAAGGGCTACTGCGCAATGCGGGACTACTGGATGGCGCGTGGGATTCCGTCCCAACGAATATTAATCAAACATACGATCTGTGAGGGAATTATCGCATCCAATGAGTGTAGCGCGCGCAGGAACTTGGCTATGAAGGAGTCTGCCCAGGTAAGTATAAATACGGAGTTTGCAAAATATCAAGAGCGGGAACGTTTAAGAAAACAGATGGAAATTGTATTTTCCGGCACAGAATATGAAAATGCAGTATATTTTTTCCGGGATGGATTTGTGAGAGGAATCAATCGGATAAAGAGCTATGCCGGGACAACGTTGGGCTACGGCTTTCAACACGCTTTCCGAATCTTCGAAAATGCGGGAATTCAGCCGCCGGTTTTACTGCTTGGAAGCGAAGCGGAAAATGATGCGATAATTGCTGCAGATGGGGAACGGTGCCGGGAAAGGATGAATCAGATTTTTAGGGTGGCATTAGGGTGGCCCGAGCATGAAGATTCTGAGCTTGACAGAGAGAAAACTGTGCCTGAAAAGGCAGAAGCATTCCCCCTGACCGAATCTCAGATTATGCGGGCGGATGCCAACAACCGCAAGGCCAAAGCAATTTTAGGCAGCATTGTACATTCCATATACCTTTCCGATGAGGACTGTATTGATGTAACGGAAATGCTACTGGCTGCATACGACTATGTTGTTCGTAATGATGCGATTCTGGGTTTTGACAGACAAAAACATTCACAGATTTCGCAATGATTTAAACTATCCGTCTAATGACATAGCGGTTCTGCCACATTATAATGGTTCATACATAGATCAATGTCGTTAGATAATTTGTAGAAGGAAACCGCAAAGGGCGGACAGCAATCAGTAGCGCAGGTTTGCCCTTTGCGGTATGTAAAAAAGGAGCGGAAGTATATGAACCTGAAAGAAGCATTTCGATATCAAAACAAATTACAGAGCCTGATTGATGAGGCTGAAATGGTTCTACGCAATCCATCCGTGACGACCACTGTGCAGGACACGTATCTGTATAGCAGGGTCGAGTGCGGAGCACTGGATGAGACGGTGATACGCGATGCTGAGTCGGAGTATTCCGGCCAGATCAATCAGATGGTCGATTTTGCTCTCTGTCTGCTCGCCCAAAAAGAAAACCTCGCAGGGCAGATCCATCTGGCGAAGATGGCGTTGCCGATAGACCTTGATGCGGAAATCAGCCTTAATGCGAAAAGGCAGAGTGTTGCGCGGGCACTGGAACATATGGATGGTCTTAAAGGCACAGAGCAGGTGATCCGCGGCGGCGGAACCGGTTTTCGCTTTAATGTTGCTGGAGATCAGGTTGCGTATAAGTGTGACATCAAGCGGGTTATCCAGATCAATTTCGACCGTAATGCTGTGCGGAATCGCATCAGTACACTGCGAAGGAAAGCGGACTCGATCTCAACTCAGATAGATCAGTGCATGGTCAACTCGGAGGTGGCTTTCGAAGAACCGTTCGATGTAAATGACAGCTTTTCCAATATTTTTGCATCTTACTGTGCGAGTAATCAGTTTGTACCTATACTGCGTGCTGTTGCGAACACAGGAAGTAAGGCAGACTCCTGAAAATGGGAAAAATTCCGGCTGTGCTGGGTGCGGCGGTGGAAGGTGATGCGAGACCGGTTCCGCGGCTGAACTGTGATGCCGTATGTAATACTTATAATTTGATAAAATGGAGCGGATCCTATTGGTGTACAGAAGATCATTTTCCATCGATCAACGCTTCAGTCACCGTCATGATACCAGCATTCGATTGCGCAATTACGCAAACCATTCATTCGACCATTCACATTATCGTCTCTATCCTCATGGTACAGTTTCTTGAGAAGAGACTGCTAAAATCATGATAAGTTGTGCTGCAGTTCCAGAAAAGCCTGTCTGCGGACAATCACCACTGGGATGAAGGCACAGATATGGGTCTTACAAAATTGGAAACTGCCGTATCCAGGACAGCCGGAAAAACGAGAGAACAGAGAATACAAGAAAGCAGCGGGGAGAACCGGCTGCTTTTTTTGACTATGGCTTTATCGTTGAAAACTGAGGTATTCTGGATCGTATTGTATAGGATAGTTAAAAAACACGAATTCTATCACTGCTGGGGTCAGACTAAATCAAAATTAAGGCAGTGAAAAACACAAAACCGTTTTTATAAAAGGAAGTTATTTCTTGCGGTGCATTTTTTTACACTCTTCGTCCAGTCTGTCTTCAAGCTGACGTATGTCCATCTCATGGTACGGATCATACAGTGCCCGTATGTCGCTTATCGGGACTAGAGCGGTAATAGCCTCAAACGATAATCCTTTTTTCCACTGATACCACGCAATTGCCCAGCCGGTCCAATATTCTCTGCTTCGGTATGAAGTATATTTTGGTTTTATATACTGATTCGGGATGCCTGAATTTTCCAGAACCATATAAGCAATTTCCACACCAGATCTTCCGGCGATCAGCGAGCAATCACCTTCGCCAAATTTTTTCGCAATCCCGGAAGTCAGGAAGAGTTCCCAGAAATAATTTAGTTCAAATCCGAGATCATTTACTGCATAATCTAACATTCTGGCTAAGGATGTCCTTGCCTGCCGCAAATATAATTCATCATAAGCGTATGCCATCATTGTTCCCCATCATCTCTGTAATTTTGTTCGAATATTCTGTTTACGGTTTCGTCATAAGCGTTTCATCCTATGTCGAAACGCTTCCTTCGGATTCATAGTGTTCTTCTTTTTTCTCTATGCAAATATCATCTGACATAAATATACCGCCCAAGAATAAATCTGTCATTGGACGGATAGGTTAGGTCGGACAATGTTATCTGCACTGCCTGGCCTAACCCTTGTCTCTGGAATTTGAGATGGGGATGACGGCGGAACTTTTGTTTTCTGCAAGGATTTGCCAGGTTTGTCGGCGGGTGAACGGCTTTTACAGCGAGAACGGTTTCAAATGAGAACAATGCGCTCAACGTGAGTAATGTATCAGGGGTGAGCAGTGTATGCGAAATTTTCGGAGATGAGCATAAAAATGCGAAATTTTTCAAAAAATCCTGTTTTTTGTTCTAAATTAAAATTCACTTCATTTTTTCTGACATATTAATTAATGAAGGTTAGAAAGAAGGCAGCATACAGGCAAGCAGGTATACAGCATGAACATCGCCAATAGAGAG
The DNA here is from genome assembly GCA_021201665.1 of Lachnospiraceae bacterium. GTDB lineage: Bacteria > Bacillota > Clostridia > Lachnospirales > Lachnospiraceae > Choladousia. The sequence goes on from JAJQEO010000059.1 coordinate 17,688, forward strand.
GAGGAAGAAGAAATGGTACAGCTGGTGAATGAAATTATTCGTGTTGCTGAATGGGTAGACGGACATGGTTGGAGCTATTCATCAATCGTGTCGGATCAGACATATGAATACGAAACAAGCTTGTTTGAAAATGAGTCAAACGAGCATTTTTTCTCAGAATTAAAAGGAAATTCAAACTTTGAAATGGTCAAGCCGGAAGAAAATAAGGATCTGTGGATTACGGTTACATATTATGCCGTAGAAAGTGAGGATGATGATCCATTCTCTGGGGATGAGATACCTGACCCTATCGCAAAATTTGAGATTTGGTACAATGATTCAGGAAAGTAAGCTGCCCAATGGCAAATAAAATACCAGCATTATGTGCTGGCAGATTACTTTCCTACATTGTACCGAGCCGCGTATACGGAGCTACTATGTAAATTGTATAACGGAAACTTTCGCTTTGTATATGAGTTGCTCCATGCTACAAAGTGGTGGTTTCATACCGAAAGCTGAGGACAGTTCGATTTCTTTGCATGACAAGAAAACCTGCATTACGCAAGATTTTCAAAGCATATGCAGTTGTTTCTCACGGTTTTCCGCGAGTCCGGGTTACGTATACCAGGGCATGGGCGTGACATAATGGGCAGGCCTTAACATCATGCCCCCACTTTATCTGTATTACTTCCGCTTTCGAGAGTCCTTCGTATTTCTCTTTGTACTTCCGGAAACCCTGAAGGTTAAACAACAAGATGAGGTTGTTCTTTCGGTAACGATTATTCAGATAGCCAAAATATCGGATTTTCTGGAAACCTTTCGGGAGGACATGGAGCAGAAACCGAAGCACAAACTCTCTGGGAGTGACAGAAATCACTCTGGACTGGTGTCCATCCTTACCCCGTGCGGAAAAGCGGACTTCGTTCTTGCTGACCGAAAGGATCCGAGATTCCGAAATGGCGATCTGGTATGTATACCTTCCAAGATATTCGATCGCGTTTCCCTTACCATTGAAGGTCTCTTTCACGTAGGCGACCCATTTCTTATTGTAAAGGGAATCGCGGAACTCATTCCACTCGTAGGAATTCCGGTACTTTTCAAGTTCACCGTTGAGAGAGAGTTTATCGGACGCCCATGCTTCCTGAAGTTCCGCAAGAAACTTTCCGCGGAATTTTGCGGCGAGGACGCTCTCCGGGATAAAAAAACCATCTGCGTGCAGGGCAACAAGCTTCCGGCCGTCGGTCAGGCCGCAGCCGGAGATGACGGCATGGATATGCGGGTGGTATAAAAGCTCCTGGTTCCAGGTGTGTAAAACCTGTATGATGCCAGGCACCGCCCCAAGGTATCCGGGATCCTGCGCAAGTTCGGTGATTGCGTGTCCAACACACCGATGAAACATGGAATACAGAAATTTCTTGTTTCCAAGGAAAAAGGGGTTCAGCTCATGCGGGCAGGTAAAAACCGCGTGGTAATAAGCGCAATCCAGGACTTCCGAGCTGCGCTTGTCAACCCATAATTCTTTCCGGAGCTTCCCGCAGATGGGACAGGAACGGTTGCCGCAGGAATTGTAATGGATGACCAGCCTGTCGCAAGCGGTACATTTTTCCACATTAAAACCGCAGGAATCCGAACGGCATCCGACGATATCATCAATCACCTGCCGCTGCTCAGCTGACAGGGAAAGGCTTCTGTCAGCAAGGATGGCCGACCCGGCAATCTGGAAAATGTCGCGTATTTTTGAAGGAGTAGAATCTCCTCTAAAGTCGGCAGCAAAGAAAAGCCGGTCTTCAACGGACAGATCAGAGAAGTCTTCAGGGGAAGCATTATCAGACCACATGGGAAATCACCATTCCTTTCATGGGGCTGTCGTAATGCCGAAGGCCTAATTCTGCTAAATGCACATAGATAGCAGTGGTGGCAACAGAGGAATGACCGAGCTGTCTGGAGAGGGTCAGGAGATCCATGCCATCCTGGTAACTGTGTGTAGCAAATGCCCTGCGAAGCGAATGGCAGGTCAGTTTACAATCCCATCCCAGAGCGGCAACCTGCTTTTTCATATAGCCCTGGATGAACTGCGGATAAATCGGCTTTGAAATGTCGCGCTGCTGGGTAAAAAGCCAGTCGCGGCTTTTCATCCCACGGGGAAGAGAGCGCCAGTAATCACAGATGATCTCGTAAGCTTCATCTGCGAGGACAACATAGCGGTCTTTCCGGTTTTTCCCAGGGGCGACATAAACGCAGGAAGCAGAATGGCGGATGTCAGCACATTTCAGACAGCAAACCTCGCTGATACGGAGCCCGGAAGAATAGAGAAGGGAAATCATTGCCTTTTTCTTCTTATCATCGACTGAGGAAAGAAAAGCTGCAATGGTGTCGCGGTCAGGGACATAAGACAGACATCTGTCAGTCTTACGATGCGGGACCTGTTTCGGGTTCCAGGTGATGCCAAGCACCGCTTCGAAGAAAAAGCGGAGTTCAGAAATAGCATGGTTGACTGTGCTGTCAGCGAGCCCACGCTGCTGCTGAAGATTTGTAATGTAGGTTCGAATATCATGCGCAGATACATCCGCGGGGTCCTTATGGAGGACATCCACACAATAATCAAGGAATGGAGCGACATATGTCTTGTAAGATTTGATTGTATTGGCACTGCGGTTGCCAAAAGTAAGAATTTCTTCGATTTCATTGAGATAGTTTTCTTTCATAGTAACCTCCGGTAGTAATGATTAAGGGCCGAGAAACAGGATGGTAAATCATTACAGGAGGTGCACGGGAAAACTTTTCAAATATGTAGTTGTTGATACCAGAAAACTGTGATAAACTGTGCATAGCGGCTCCTTTATATATGTGCTGGTTTTGATAGGGGTATCTCAACTATACAACATATATTTAGAAACCGCTACTTTTTTATTAAATAAATGTGAAAAAGTGAAAAAGCGGAGGATTCAGGTACCTAAAGCCAGCCGCCGCGGAGCGGCTTGGTACAACGATTTTTATAAAATGATTGTAGGAGAATAGTGCTTTTACTTTGATTTGCCTGATAAAATGCTGCCTTGATACCTTCATGAACATATGAAATGATTTTTTCCTATATTGTACTAACCGTCTAATGTCTGTTTTTCATAAACATGGTATTCTTTTTGTGCACATGAGTGCAGACATAATCATAAGAACCTCGAGAAAGTGGTGAGAGAGATGAAGGAAGGAACAATCATGCGCGAGATCATGAATTACCTGTACGATGGCATGCTGTATCCGGCGAAAGAGGAGATTTCCGGAGATCCGGAATATTTGGAAGCATCAAAAAGGCAGGAAACGTTGATGAGTCAGCTGAAAGACCGGCTGAAGGATGAGGAATACAAGCTTGTGGAAGAGATGTGTGACTGCGATCTGATTGTACAGGACAAGATGGCATTTGAATTCTTCCGCTATGGATTTTGCCTGGGAATGACGCTGATGAAGGAAGCCCGGGAATGCCTGGAAGACACGGCGAAAAGTGTGACGTACAGAAAGGCGGCAGCAGTTGACGAAGGACCAGATGGCTGCGAAAAGTAAACGGGATCGGTTTTAGTGTACAACAGAAACCCGGGAAACGATTATAAGTAAGGAATGGAGGAGGAGAAGTATGGGCGTTGAGATACATTTAGATATCATGCCCTCCAGGATAACCCCGGAAGCCTGGAGCAGGGTATATTCGGATAGTTTGGTTTTAATCGATAACTATCCGTTTATGGATAAGTATCATGGTCATCGTGACAACGGTCTGGAATATATTTACGGAGCGCATACCAGGGAGCGTGATGATATCAATGGAAGATTTCGTGGATGGCGGAGTGTGGGCGACCTTTGGACTGGTTACAACACAGAAGAGTTTTCCATAAAAGCGAACATCGAAGATTACCGTCGCCATGGAGCTAAAGATGAGGGGGATATGGTTGTCAGCCTGGTTTATGGCGAAGCTGATGAGTATCCGGAGCTTAAAATTCCGGAAGCTGATTCAATGGTTTCAGTTTTCTACGCGAAAACGCAGGGGGAGGACAGCCATCTGTATCTGCTGGCGATTGCCTGTATGATAGCGGACAGGCTGCCGGGCGCGGCGGTTGTTTCCGGTGACATCAATGCAGGGCAGTGCCGTGCGGCAGTTAGCTGGGCCAATCAGTATCTGTCGGAGCCGATAATGGTGCCAATCCAGTGTGACGCCGTGCGGCTGCTGCACCGGATTCTGCTGATGGATGGAGCATCGCAGCTGATGGCAGACGGACGTATTCTGGATCTTTTCTTCCGGATATCCATGGAAAACCGGGATGTCAGGATGGGAGATGCCCTGAGAGAGCGCGTATCTGAAAAAGTAATAGCGGCTTATTATCATCGCAAATTCAGTGAGGCGCAGAAAGATGGCCTGTCTGCGTTGGAGAGGAATGCCAAGGAATATCTTGAACTGGGATTTGATTTGCGGTACCTGCTGGGGTTTCTGGTAACCGATCCGGATGGATGCCAGCTGCAGCTGGATGATTTTCTGGATATGATTCTTGGAATGCAGCTTCATGTGCAGGATAAAATGACTTATGACATGACCCTGGGAGATAAAGAGAATTCTCGGCCGGATGATGTAGGGATGCTGTTTGCAAGAATATTTGGCCGGATGGCAGGGGCAGGCAACCGAAATGTAGATGCCTATTATTCATTAGAAGAAATTACCTCGATCTGTAAAGATGCCATGGGAAGCCAGTGTGATGTGGATGCTAAAATAAAAGAAGCACTGGAGCGGGATGCCGAAGGGAGAGAGCAAAACGATACTGCACAGGGCTTCTTTTATGGACAAGATTCCGCTTTTTCTAAGTTAGTGGAGGAACAGCAGAAAAACGATGAAGAAGCAGAGCAGTACGATATCAGGAATATGGATGAAATTGTTTATTACGAGACAGGCGACACCTTTGCCCCGGAGCTGGAAGATGCACTGAAGAAAACTTTTGCAAAGCTTCACACCTTTGCTGAAGGGGAAGAATTTGATGCTTTCAGACATCTTACCCGGGATGAGAGGGAGAAGTATTTCATAAGGCATAACCGGAACATTCTCATCCATCAGGAAACCTGGGAACGCATATTTGACCGGATCATGGATGACGATTATATAAGACGTTTTTACGCAGTATTCCGAATTGATACATCCACGCAGAAAATATATGATTTTACCGAGGCAATTCTTATCAACCTGGATCTACTGGATTATTTCTGGGAAGGTACATCTGCATAGACGGTGCATGTAAACATAAGGAAATGATACGATGGCTGTCGTTGGCATCAATGAAGAATTCCAGGCAGTGCGCAAAGAAGAAGAAAAGTCTGCACTGGAGTCAGAAGAGGTTAAAGAAGGCTTACAGGAATCAGATAAGTCTGCTTCTCGAGATTCTTATCCGGAGAGTGCCAAAGAAATTACCAAAGAAATTAAACAGATCATGTTGGAAAATCCATCTGTCAGTGTGAAAGATACCGCTCAGCGAGGGCTAACACGCTCAGCAACGGCGCAGGAGGACAGGGAGAAAGAATTTCCCCTGTCCGATTACATGTCTGTTTGTTTTATCACTTGTCTCCGCAATCAGTCATTCGTTTTGCGGTTTTGTTCAGCGGTCAGAAGTCCATCCAGATAGGATTCCATCCTCAGGAGGCCAGTCTCATTCAAACGAGCCGCTTTCTCCAGAAGAATCGCCAGCTCCGGGGAGAGATTATTATATTCATTACAGTCCATCGGGATATCTGTTCTGGCCAGCAGATAGTCACTGCTCACATGGAGGACGTCCGCGATACGGGCGAGAGTTTCACCCTTCGGGATCATACCGTTAGCGGACCATGATCCGATTGCGGATCGTGTCACTCCGATTTTTTCTGCTGTTGACTGGCTGCAGGGTTCCATCCCTAATGCCTGGCAGGATTTTTTGTAACGGTTGTAAAATTCACTCATGACTTTTTCACTCACTTTTTTCGATTTTTTTAAAATTTATTTATAAAGGCAGTTGACAGCGCAATAAATTGTGCTATTATAATAACAGCAAAATTAAACACGCTGCTCATAATAACAGGCAATATTAAGTACACCACTATAATAATAACACACGAAAGAAAAATGTGCTGCACATCTTGTGTCACATATACGATCACATTATATAATATGCGCTGGCTGATTGCAACCATCCGCATCATACCAAAGATTTTTAGATTTTTACCACAGAAAAAATGTAATTCCGGAGTGAAACGAAGAGCGGTTTTCTTCTCATAATTTAACTTATCGGAAGGAGAGGACGCTTGCGTACTCTCACCCGATAAGTTAGCGACAGAATCGCCAGATTCTGGAGATTATGCGAAGCGGTTTTCTTCGCATAATATAACTTGCAAGTAGTTCACCGCGCTTGCGGGGCGCTGGACATCCAGTGGATGCCAGTTTAGTCCTCGCCGGGTTATGCCCCCAATCTTCGATTGTGGGGCGCGAGCATCCCGCATTTTATGCGGGATATTCGCTGACCGAAGCGGAACGTAGACGAACTTCGCAAGTTAACGTGCAGCTGAATTTGCTGCGAGTAATTTCAAAAGAAGAGAAAGGCACAAAATGAAAAAAGATTCCGTAGAGCAGGTCTTGCCCTATCAGGCGATAGACATGCGCGCAACGGGACAGCGGCTCAAAGAATATGCTGAAAGAGCAGGATTATCGGTCAGACAAATCCAGTGCTGTCTGCAGCTGGCGTACCCCCAGCCTATTTATCGATGGTATCGGGGAGAGATACTGCCATCTATTAATCATTTGTATATGTTATCTGTTTTATTACAGGTACACATGGAAGAGTTGCTGGTTGTGCAGGACAAAAATAACTGAGAAAGGGAAATATGCTGAATTTGAGAAAAGCGATTTCCGAATGAATAAAAAGGGGAAAAACAGGATGATGGGATACCAAAATAGAAATAAAGCTTCAGGCGTACTTAAAGACGGCCTCAAAAACGTACAGAAAAACATGTCGAAAGGCATACTGGCTGACGTACCGGTGCACATGACGCCGGAACTTAACAAGGCGATCAATGATTATATGCAGACAGTACATTTTGACGAGGCAAAGGAACATATTTATCTATATCCGTTAGAGTATCTGAAGGCGGATACCGCTCGGCTTGCGACTATTCAGGATCTGCAGAAGTCCTGTCCGTCGTTTATTCTGTATGGCTTTGCCTGGTTTTACATTATTGATTTATCAGAGGTATTTCCTGTGAGGTTCTGGGAGTACCTGGATGAGGAAATGGTGGCCAGATGGGAGGGAATTTCTGAAGAAAAGGTCAGGGAAGCCGCGCTCGAAAACATCAATCGCAAGCGGTTGTCTGTCAGGGAAACCGAGTTTATGGATGGTTGTGCCTATCCGCATACCCCTATAGCGGTACACGAGCTCGCCATGCAGGATGTGGCGGCTGTCCCTTCATACGGATGCAGCCTGATGCTGTCGGATGAATATCTGGATTGGTTACACGAAGAATTTGGGGACTATTATCTTTTCCCATATTCTGATCATACACTTTATCTGATTGCGGCATATGATGTCATAAATGCAGAGAGGACTGCGCAGGAATGCTTTGCGTCTGTAGCTGCTGCCCATCAGCTGACGGATAGTGTCTTGTCAGACCGCATGCTCTTTGTTGACAGTGATTTCCTGAGATAGATTACCACAGGACAAACATGCTGGGCTATTTCAGATTAAAGATATTTGATCAGGATGATAGCCATGTGTTTTCTGATAAGTAAAGCAACTGTTTGCCTTTGGTAATAATTTGGACAAACGGTTATAAATTTCGCATTTTGTCTGTATGTAATGGATTACTGTTGTAATTGTTTTTACAGGAAATACTGTTGACGCTCTCCCAGCATGACAAAAACATATACGAAGGAAGGTGGGTATATGAATTTTTACATCAGTGATCTGCATTTCTTCTGCAATTCAGAGATTGATAATGGTAAGGGCCATAATTACGACAACCGTCCTTACCGGTCACTGGATGAGATGCATGAGGATATGCGGCAAAAATGGAATAAAAAAGTGACAAATGGCGATACGGTTTATATTCTGGGGGATATCGGCCGGAAAGGGAAAAGCGAAGGCTTGATCGCGCTTATGGCGACGCTTAAGGGAAGAAAAATTCTGATCCGGGGAAACCATGATGATTTGTCGGACTATCGTCTAAAACAGATTTTCGCTGAAATCTGTGATTATAAAGAGTTACAGGACTCATTTGAAGGACAGAACTACAAACTCGTGTTATTTCATTACCCGATTTTGATGTGGAATGGCCAGCACAAAGGATCGATTCTGCTGTATGGTCATACGCATACCAGCCAGGAGGACGCGTATTTTCAGAAGTGTTTGAACGAGTTTCTGGATGACCCAAGGTATATCCGTGAGGGTGAAAAAAGAGGGATGGCGATCAATGTCGGCTGCATGCATGCTTATATGGGATATGAGCCAAGGAGTCTGAAGGAGTTGTTGCGTGCAGTAGGAGAGTCCCCGGGATAGAGCTGCGCCAATCTTTATTAGAAACTGTTTTTGCGCTTGTAGATAAATGTCAGTATGCAATTATATCCATCATCTTCTGCCAGTTTTTCATATTGCACAGATGTTGATTCAGGAACAAGCCAGTAAGACCCTCCTATAAGAAAGCCATTCATCCAGCCAAGGGCTTCCTCTAAAGCGTCCTGCCGTGTTTTTCCTTTGCATACGCATACCTGACATTCCCGCATAGAATAATTCATAAGCTTTTACCTCGTTCATTGTCATAGTTGCTTTTATCATAGCAGAATAGTATTTTGCTGTCATTGGACGGATAGAACAAAACCTGCGCAAAACTGGCTGAACTGTTTAAAATGTTGATGAACAATATTGTTTATTCTGTAACCGTTTTTGTCAGGAGCATTTGATGCTTAACACGAGGGAGGAAAAGACATGGGTACGTTTGTGAATACTTATATAGGAAAGAATTCTAAAATTCCGGAAGAGAAAATACCAGAATTTGAGAAACGCCTGGAAAAACTGTTCCAGGCCGGCGGTATGATGGAGATTGAGAAGGTATCCTTGCTTGGTATTGATACATGCACAATTCGGAAAGCCAGGATGCATGAAGAAGGAATGGATTTTTATTTCAATTATTTCGAAGAGGACTGCTGGGAGAATGCCGGGTACAGTACGAAAAGGCGTCATGTATGGAGCAATAAGGTCGGCTGGCAGGAATTTAATATAACGGTGACCGCCGCCTATGTACTGGAAACACTTTATACAGACGGAGCGGCAGCCGTTTTTGTTAATGGCGATTTTATCGAGGAAGAAGCTTTTACCGGATGGCTCAATTATCTGTTCGAAGAAGAGTACCGGACGAAAAACAGAAACCCATGGCCGCTGTTTGATGACCTGGAACACCTCCCTGAGCAGGAAGTATATATAACCCATATGGACTGGAATTCTTTTGCCAGGGCACCGGAAGGTATGGCTGGATGTACGGAGATTTATGCGGTCCAAAACGGCATAGATGCGATGCTCCAATGGCATGATGACCTTTTGCAGCAGGCAGGGGTGCCCCTTACAGATCACGAGCATAGCTTTAATTTTTTCAGCATTACCCGGCTGATTATCAACGGAATCCGTTCATATGGCGCGAAATCCAGCCTTCCGAAAGACCAGCAGTTTATTCGAATTTGTGCAAACCTGAAGGCATTTTATCAGGAGCCGGAAATGGAGCTCTCAGAATTCGAACAGAAATATGAGCTGGATGATGGACAAAAAGCTCTGTTTCTCTGCCTGTTCCTCATGGATCTTCCGGTTATTGCGCTAAAGACAATCGCAGAGCTCTACGAAAAAGACTTCTGGGAACTGTGGGATGAGTTCCGCGATGTGCTACGCGATTCAAAAAGAGTGTTTCCAATGCAGCTGCAGGATCCCCCGGCGGAAAAAGTATCTACACAAAAACTATTCCAACGTAAGCCGGATGACATGATTTATTTTTGGGAAAAAGATGGGGATATTCAGCTGTCTGATTCTCTTAAGAAATGGTTCGGAAGGTTAAGAAAAAAATATGATAAAATCATGAAAAGTGGGGTTTCTGTTCAGAATCCGCTGAAATGGATTCTGGGGTTGATGCAGTATGCGCAGGAGGAGTATTACAATATTTTTTCATTTGCGGAATTTTTCGAGGAGACTGTAAACCATTTGACAGACCAAAGGTATCTGGCACTCTGGAAGCTCTATGAAGGAATGCTGTATGACCACGAATTAGAGGAGGCAGGGAAGGTGATCTTTGTTCCGGATGGCCCGGAATATGCAAACAGAGGACTCCATTCTTCGCCCGGCAAAGAGCCGCGGCACCGGTTGGAATACTCCTGGTGTGTGACTGACGAGGTAAAACGTGAGAACAACGCGCGGGTGACCCTGCGGAGATATATGGCGCTTGTCGCAAATGTGGAACTCAGGCAAAATGTGTTTGGGTTTTAAGCACACTGGGATGGGGGTCAGCACTTGTTCTGAAGCTTGATGTATCTTGCAAAAAGCGGTTGATATATGTACTAAAGAACAAGTGGTCATGAAAAGATTTTAGCGAATGATTTGTATGAGCGTGAAGAGGAAGGTCAGATGGAAGAATACCCAAAAAGAAAAATACCAGCATATATGACGCCGCAGCTCAATAAGGAAATAGCCGGGTATATGCAGACGATGGATTACGCGGATGTAAAGGATCATATTTACGTGTATTCTTTTGAGTGTGAGGGAGCAAATGAGGATCAGAAAGTCCTCCTGCATGACCTGCAGTTATCCTGCCCGTCATTAAGTTTATATGGCTTCCGGTGGTTTTTTATCGTTGATTTATCTGCAATATATCCGGTACGCTGTTGGGAGTATCTGGATTACAATACAATCTCCAGATGGGTCCAGAATGGAGAAGAAGATTTGGGAAACCGGATTAAGGAGTCAGCTATTGCTAATATCAACCGGAAGCTGTCTTCTGTCCGGTTAGAGTTGCTCTATGATGATGGCTGTATTGATCCGCAGGATATTGTGGCAGTGTATGCAGTTTCCATCAAGAATATAACTGCTGCCCCGAAGTATGGATGCAGCCTTATGCTTTCGGAGCGCTTTCTAAAGTTGTGTCATGAATATATGGGAGCATATTACCTTTTCCCCTTTACTGACCATACATTATACTTGATTCGCGAGTGTGGTGTTGCGGGGAGCTCCAAGACAGCGCAGGAGTATTTTTCTGCTGTGGCTGCCAGACACTGTTTGCGGGAGCAGGGAGTATTGTCAGAGCGGATGCTGTACTTTGATGGCAAATTGCTGCGATAACACCCTTCGGTTGTTTTTAAACGTTGCGGTCGGACATGGGTGGAAGATATGAGATGATGCATATTGAATTCGCTGATAATACAATAATATTTAAAGAAAACCTGTGGAAACCAAAAGGAAATCTAAGACTATCGAAATAAAAACAAACTCAAAAGCAAAAAGCGTTGGTACCTGTCTGATTCGGAGAATCATGACCAACGCTTTCTGATATTTGTACAAATTCTCCTTTGATGAATTTTTTCCAGAATAAAAAAATCCGACATATTATTATAAAGGAAGTACGAAGGTGGAATATGAAAAAATTTTCTCCGGAAACGGACTGTAATGAACAAAAGAAGAAACTTTACTTCCTTTTAATAAATGTGAGAGGAGGGATTTCCATGCTGGATGATTATTTGGATGTGTTAACGATTGACGACACAGCAGCAGTTTTACGCATCAGCCGCCGCTCGGTTAAGCGCCTGCTTGATGAAGGAAAAATCGAATACCGTAAAATCGGAAGAATATATCGTATCAGTAAAAAGGCTATTATGAACTATTTGTATAACGGGCAGTCAACGGATATTTCTTAAAGAATGTAGAAATACATACCTGGGCCGTGCTATTATATATTCGTTGCACGGCCCGTCATGGAAAGGAGGAAATTATTTTGACGGGTAGCATTATTGTAAAGAAAATGTCATCGGGAAAAGAATTTTTCTACGTACATTTATCCTACAAGGATCCTTCCACTTTAAAATGGAAAACAAAGGATATCCGGACAGGGTTGGAAGTAAAGGGTAATAAGAGAAGGGCAGAAGCTTTGGTTAATGAAGTCATTGAAAGATACTCATACCTTGAGCGGCTTACCCCTGCGCAGTTCGATATCAGCCCTGAGATTGAGCTTTGTGATTTTCTCGATATCTGGCTGAAGAAAAAGGAATTGGAGATTTGCGGCAATACACATGACACATATTTGAGCCGCACCGGAGCCATCCGGCGTTACTTCGGCCCGAGGCATACAAAGCTCCGCGAAGTCACACCGTCTATCCTGGATGATTTTTTCAGCTACTGCCTGCAGTATGGTAAAGTCAGCCAGAAAGATCAGAGCCTTGGCCCCCTATCCGTACGTACTGTGCGGAGCATAAAAAGCATCCTCTATGCTCTTTTCGACTATGCCATAATTAAGCTTGGCTTGTCAGGCAATCCGGTAGCGAATACGAAAGTTACCAACAAAAAGAACAGCGATTTTGCCGAAGAGATGCTTTTTCTGGCTGAGGATGAAATCAGGGAAGTGCTTGAATTCCTTGCGGAAAATTATCCATTTCTCAAGGCTATCGCTTTCGTAGGTATTTATTACGGCCTGCGGCGGGAGGAAATCCTTGGCTTAAAATGGACAGCTGTAAATTACAAGCGCAAGGTACTGACCATCTGCCATACTGTAACCGGAAGTTCCACCATATATAAGAGGGATAAGACAAAGACAATCGAAGGACGCAGGCAGTTAAACCTGTTCCCTACAGCTGAACAGTGCTTTCAGCAATTGAAGGAAGAACAGGATGCCAACCTTGCTTTTTTCGGAAATACGTACAAAGACACGCAAGGCTATGTCTTCACACACGAGGACGGACGTCCATACCGTCCTGACTACATTACCCACAAGTTTTCTGAGGCAATGGATGAATTTGGGCGGCCGGAGATTACTTTACATAAACTGCGTTATACCTGTGCCTCTCTCCTGATCGATAAAGGATGGGATATCAAGAAGGTCCAGTATTGGCTCGGGGACCGTGATGCGAGCACAGTTATGAATATTTACGCGCAATATCTGAAACACAAGGCTAATTCTGCTGAAAATGATCTGACAGCAATGTCAGATTGCGTCTCGGATCTTTTTGAATAATTTCGTAGAATTTTTCGTAGAATTTTTTAGGGAATTCATTTGGCGGCGCTGAAAACGATATTTTTTCATCGGCGCAAAAAAATACCGGAAACGCTGCATTTATCAGTGTTTCCGGCATTCTTCAACGCCCCTGCCAAGGAGTCGATGCGACAGGATTTGAACCTGCGACCTCTGCGTCCCGAACGCAGCGCTCTACCAAGCTGAGCCACGCATCGTGTTTTTTGCTTTCTCAATTCAGCTTGCTCATTATATCATCGTGACTTTAAAAATGCAAGGACTTTTTTTATAATTTTCGGCAAAATTTTCGGCAAAATTTCGGTTTCGGTTTATCCGGGTCAGGGATTGTAAAAACAGGCCGGAGGGAGTATAATGACCGCGGTAAGCTCCGGACTTTCGTCTGGAATATTGGCTGTTTTCATTATTACCAAATCAACCAGGAGGGACAAAGGAATTATGAGATATCAGGGAATCATTTTTGACCTGGACGGCGTGATCTGCTTCACTGACAAGTATCATTATCAGGCGTGGAAGGCACTTGCGGATGAGATCGGCGTCTACTTTGACGAGACGATCAACAACCGCCTGCGGGGTGTGAGCCGCATGGCGAGCCTGGACATCATCCTTGAGAGAAGTGAGAAAGAGTACACGCAGGAAGAAAAAGAACAGATGGCCGCGAAGAAAAATGAAATGTACCGCGGTTTGCTGATGCAGATGTCTGAGGCTGATTTGAGCGCGGAGGTAAAAGAAACGCTCGACGCGCTCCGGGCGAGCGGCGCGAAGCTGGCGATCGGCTCCTCCAGCAAAAACGCGAAGCTGATCCTCGGCCGTATCGGTCTGGGCGACTATTTTGACGCGATCAGCGACGGGACCAACATTACACATTCCAAGCCGAATCCGGAGGTGTTTCTGAAGGCGGCGGAATTTTTAGGGCTGGATCCGGAGAATTGCCTGGTGGTCGAGGACGCACTGGCCGGCATTGAAGCGGCTGTGTCAGGAGGCTTTGACGGCGCGGGCATCGGTGAGGCGGCCACGCATGAAAGGGTGACATGGCCGATCAGGACCTTCGCGGATCTGAAGCAGATTCAGGGGGCGTGAGTTTTTCTGGAGCACGATTTTATTCGGCGGTGCAAGCTCTTGTGACAGCGTGGGGCACCGCTTGCATTATGGACCACCGAGTTCTTGCTGTCGGCAGCTGTTCTGCTGATGACGGGGGAACAAAAAACAGCTTTGAGCAATATCCCCCAAAAGCGTTGCTGCATATTGTTTGGCAAAACAGTGCAGGCTTTTGACCTTAAAAGGCGGCCGCAATTATGTCGGCGTAAATAATAAGCAGCAACGCCTGGAAATCATCGGAGTTAAGATCGTTTAGCTCCGCAGAATTTTAATGAAAAAATTTAGATATTTTTCAAAACAAAAATTCTGACCGAAACAAATATGCCCACTTGCCTTCATTTCTGCGACACATTTTTTGCCAATTAAACGAAAACGGCAGCGGATAAAAGCTGATTTATGTTGATTATTTCAAAAAATGATATAAAATCCCCGGATTCCTGTGTTGAAATTTGACATATGAGTCAATAAAATAAATTTACCGACAAAGGAGGCGAAGGAAGGATTCGCCGCCTGAACACATTCAGAAGGGGGAAATAATTTTATGAAAAAGAAACTGTTATCCGCAGGCCTGTCAGCGGTGCTGGCTTTGAGCCTTACGACAAGTGCCTTTGCAGCGACGGATGAGTCTCTGCATGACAAGAGCAACATTGACAATTCCGTGACACGTACATCTCTTACAGTCGGCTGGAACTCATCGACATCCATCGAGCCATGGGGCACCGACAAGAATTCTCCGGGAGACTATGAGGTCTATGAGATGCTCTTTGAGACATCCGCTGACGGTGAATTCTACGCGCTGCTGGCTGATGCGAGCCGCGGCGAGTATGGCGGCTATGATCATGAGGAAGGCAGCGTGGAGTATCGCGTTTATATTTATGATTACATTTATGATCATGAAGGCAACCATATCACAGCGTCAGATATCGCTTACAGCTATATGTATCAGTATGAAAACGCGACCACGTCAAACTGGCAGACCCTGGTTTCTGTGGAAGCAGAGGATGAAACTACGGTTCTGTTTACGTTCACAGAGGAGCTGACCGCTCTGGGCGCCCTGGAGAATTTCTTCTCCCGCTGCTTTATCGTTTCTGAGAACTGCACGGCGAACCTGACGAGTGAGATGTGCGGTACCGGCCCATATAAGTTTGTTTCCTATACGTCCGGTTCTTCGGTAGTGATTGAGAGAAATGAGGATTACTGGCAGGTAGAGGAGCTCCGCCGCCAGGAATCGCAGGCAAACGTAGAGACGATCACCTACATGTTTGTGGATGAGGGCAGTGCACGTGAGACAGGTCTTCAGTCCGGCGCGCTGGATATGGTCTATGATATGTCGCTTGAGAATCTGGATACCTTCGTGGAAGGCGGCAGCTACAGCGATCAGTTTACCGTGTATACATACGCGCAGAAGTTTGTGTATTTCCTGATGCCGAACTGCAGCGAGGATTCGTTGCTCAATGACCTGAACCTGAGACTTGCGGTATTCAACGCGGTAGACCAGGATGGTCTGATTACGGCTCTCGGAGGCGACTATCTCCGCCTGAACGGGTTTGCGACAGATTATTATTCGGATTACAGCTATGTAGACTGGGAGAGCCTTGACAATTACAATACCAAAGAGGGCGCGAACCTGGAAGCGGCTGCTGAGTATCTGGCGGCATCCTCCTATAATGGAGAGAAGCTGACGATCCTGTGCATGAACTATTTCAACGATGTGGCGACGATTATCGCTGCCCAGCTCGCGGCGGCGGGGATTGACTGCGAAGTGAAGGGTCTGGACCAGGCGACCATGACGTCGACCGTTCTGGATTCTGAAGCATGGGATATTCAGCTTGGCATGATGGCCGGCGACTACAACGTACAGGTTTGGAGCCATGCGTTTGATTATAACAGCAACGGCGGATCCGGTTCGGCCACGGCAAACTTTGTTGCGGACGATGAGTGGCAGGCACTCCTTGAGCTGTGCAACACCGCGGAAGGCCATACCAGTGAAAATATGGAAGCGTGGTGGCAGATGGCAGTTGACAATGCCTACACGATGGCTCTTTATTCCGGAAACAGCTACAATATAGTTCCTGCGGACTGTACCTATGTGTGTCTGTCTGACCGTCTGAATCTCCTCCCGGGAGCATGCTGCTTTGATGGAACCGTGGAGTAGAGATATGGAAACATATAGATAATTTCTATATATAAGTTTTCCCTTTTGCGTGCCGCTCCGGCTTGTGCGGAGCGGCATCTGTTATGATTTTGAAAGGGTGTAAGGGAGACTCAGAGAATGAACAACAAACATATCTTACATATTACAGCGGTGACGGAAGTGGGACCGGAGGCACAGAAGTGTACAAAAGCGATTCTCGAATATGACCGGCCGATTGCCGCTGATACGCCGATGGAAGCATTTTTGGTGGAAGAGCGCACGATTACCGGGATTTCCGTGGATGGGACTGCTGTCACACTGGAGCTTTCATTGGAGGACGCGGCGGCTTCCACATTCCATCAGGGAAATCCATGGAAGCATACACCTACGACCATCGATACCGCCAGCGTGACTGTCAGTCAGATCAGGCCGATACAGGCGGCGGACGGAAGCACGATCAATCTGTCGGATGACAGGACGGCAGGCGGAAGTGTGATCGATTTGCCGGATCATGGGACGGAGGACGGAAGCACGATCAACAAGTCGGATGACAGGACGGCGGACGAAGGAACGATCAGCACGATCAATCTGCCGGATGACAGAGTGACAGACAGAAATGATCAGGTGCGCAATCTGGTTGTGGATGATTTTATCCAGGGAGAATTTGAGGGCCTCGCGTACAATCTTTTTATACCGAAGGACTGTGTACCGGGAGAAACCTATCCTCTGGTGCAGTTTATCCACGATGCGGGACCATGCGGACCGGATCCCCGCCTGACGCTGACACAGGGTGTGGGTGCGGTTGTCTGGGCAAGACCCGGGGAACAGGCAAAAAGAAAGTGCTTTGTCCTGGCACCGCAGTTTGACGGGCCTCCGATCGTGGACGACGACTGGAATGTCGACCCTCGCCTGGAGACGGCAAAACGCCTGCTGGACTGGGTGTGTGACAATTATCCGGTCGACCGCGGACGGCTCTATACGACCGGCCAGTCGATGGGCTGTATGTCTTCTATTGTGCTGAATGTGCGCTATCCGGATCTTTTCGCAGCCTCCTATCTGGTGGCCGGCCAGTGGGATGAGCGGCAGATTCAGGGGCTGGAGAAGCAGAAGCTCTGGATGATCAACTCCATGGGCGATGCAAAAGCGTTTCCGGGCATGAATCAGATGGCCTGCGAGATGGAATCGAACGGCGCAGTGGTTGCCCGGAAAATGATCAGCGCGAAAGCGACGCAGGAAGAGCTTTCCGAGACGGCCCGGATGCTGATTGCGACAGGGGCAAATGTTATTTACACTCCGTTTCGGATTGACTCCGTAGCCGACGGATGGCACAGCCGGGGCGGAGCGCATCACACGGGGACGTGGAAGGTGGCCTACGAGATCGAGGCGATCCGGGAATGGTTATTTACAAACAGGAAATAGGAAAGAAGGGCAGATCTGATATCTGCCCTTCTTTGCAAATTCAATACAGCAAATTTCTATACAATGCATAGGGAATCATTTACATAAACCGGTTCTCTGCTGTGTACCGGACGAATTCCTTTACAACAGCGGGGAGCTTTTTCTTCTTGGGATAGACCAGGTACAGGTCGACATGAATGCGCGGCTCCACGGGTACAATTGCGACATTCGGATTGCTCCGGAGCTTATTTGCCAGCCCCAGCTTTACCAGAGAAATTCTCTTCCCGCGATTGATGGCGGAGTCATCCCTGGTGCCTCTGTCGGAGGACAGCCGGGGAGACAGTCCCGCGCTGCAAAGCGCTTCCCGTTCAAGCTGGTTCATGGAGGAGCCTTCCTTGTGGCGGAGGAAAAAGGTTTCATCCTTCAGATCGGCCAGATGTACGCAGGGAGCGGACGCCAGACGGTGAGATGCGGGGAGGGTGACGGAGAGATAATCCTCATGGAACGGAACCATGATGTACTGATCCTCCAGATCGCCCGCGTCATGAATAAATGCCGCGTCCAGACGGCCCGACTGGAGCTCTGCCGTAGTATTGTCAAAAGGCTCCATGCTCACGTCAATGACCGCCTCCGGGCAATGCTTTTTGAAGTCGGCAAGCAGGGAAATGATCCCGTAATAATGCGGGAACCCGCAGACGCCCACCGCGAGCCGGCTCGCGGTATCGCGGCTGATCTGTTCCGCTTTTTTTGAAAATGCTCTCTCACTTTCCAGAATCACATTCGCGTGAGAAATGTAAGCGAGGCCGTACGGAGTCAGTTCTATTTTTTGCGTGGTTCGTGTAAAAAGCGGCACCCCCAGCTCCTCCTCCATCTGTTTGATATGCCGGGAAAGGGTGGGAAGCGTAATGCCAAGCTTTTTTGCGGCAGTTGAAAAATTCAGCTGCTCCGCAAGGGTGAGAAATTCATTCAAATAGATCGTTTTCATTTTCCGCCGCCTCCGGTCCGTTATAAAAAGTGCCCTCCGCCGGAGGTGTGCTTTCCTGCATTTGCTTTGTGTAGCGAAGAAAAGCCCGTGCGGGAGCGGAGAGCGTCTCCTCATTTTTGCAGTACAGATTGAGATAGATGGTCGCCGCCGGTTCGAGCGGGACAAAGGCTACCTGATCCTTATACTCATTTTCCGCGGCGGAATGCGCCGTAGAAAGGGTGACGCCGGCATGACAGGCCGCCAGCTCGATTCGGTTTGAGCTGCCGCGCATGGTAAAAATAATGTCCGGATCAAACCCGGCCTCGCGGCAGAAGGCGAGAGAAATCTGATGCAGCGCCGTCTCTCTGGGAGGGAAGATAAACTGCTCGCCGGAAAGCTCGCAGAGCCGGATGACACTTTTGCCTGCAAGCGGATGCGTCAGCGGAAGCACTGCAAACAGACGGCTTCTGGCACAGACAAGGCTTTCCACGCCGGGCTTTTCCGGCGAAGAGGAGACGCCGAGATCCAGCTCATAGCCCATGGAAAACAAATCCTCGCTGCTAAGCAGGTCAGCCTGGTATTCAAACGTGGAAAGATGATACTGGGGATATTTTCTGGAAAACTGCTCCCACAGCTGGTTTACCATCTGGCGAAAGCTCATATGGATGGAGACGGCGATGCGCACCTCCGTGGCGAGCTCCTTCACCCAGGCGGCCTTCGCCGTCTCATACCTTAAGTCGAGCTCCGCAAACTGCCCGGCGTATTCCAAAAAGAAGCTGCCGAATTTTGTCAGCACAACCTGATGCCCGGACTGCGTGAAAAGCTTCTGGCCCAGCTCAGTTTCCAGGCTGCGGATATGGTTTGAGAGGGTCGTCTTCGACATATAGAGAATGTCGCAGGCTTTCTGGTAATTGCCTGTTTCTGAGAGAACGATAAAATCCTCCAGATATTTTACGGCACAGGAATTTAACAAGGAAGACGTCTCCTTTCAAAAATAAAAAGACAGAAAGAACCCACGCGGCGAGCGCAAAGTAAGGCAATTTACACCGCCTCCTATAATCAATCGGCGTCAACCGGCTGGTCGTGGTATTCCTCATAGAGGTCATCAATGAAGTCCAGCATATGATACCACTCGATGAGCGTGTGATACCAGACCTTCTGCAGATAAGCCTCATCGCAGTGTGTCCGGGGTTCCCGGATCAGCTTTCCTCCTTTTGCGGGCCTCCAGCCAATCCATTCCACGGAGCGGCGCTCATGGCTGCCGTCCGCGCACGGGCGGATCTGCCCCAGCGTCAGGTGGGCGCCCGGTTCGTCAAAGGATTCCCAGTCTGAGGTCTCGTTCACGTTGAGTCCGGACGCGCGCAGCTCTTCAATTTTTTCATCCGTCAGGCCGAATTCACGGAGGTTATAGGAGTGGCGGATTGTGTCATACTTCCGGTCGCCCTCGCCCATATCCAGACTTTCCGTGGTATGGATGCCGTCGGATTTATCCGTCCAGTTCACAAAGTAATGATCCCAGTGGTCCGCCGGGTTCCAGATTTTGTAGCGCAGATTCCCATGGCCGAGCACCATGCTTTTTGAATGGATATTCAGCCAGTTCATATACCAGAACATTTTTCTGACGTCGATCTCGGCGGGGATTTTCATGTAGGTGGCAATGTACCCGGAGCCGTCCTCAAACATACAGTACCCATTTTCTACTTTTTCATACTGGCCGCAGGGCTTGAGCCAGTCAATAAAATTCTCCGGCTTTACCGCGTCGGCCGGGTCGATCGGCGGTCCGAAAATCTGCTTTTTCAGATCCTCCGGCAGATCCTTCATCGGATAATTGTAATAATATTTTGCCAGCGGCATTGCCTTTTCTTCCGGAAACAGCTCCGGCAGCTTAGAATAACTCATAATTTACCATCCTTTCTGTAAAGACATTTCTGCTAAAACATATCCGTTTAAACATGCGTCCTGCGGCCATGTCTGCCGCAGGAAACTTAAAGACGGCATCAGTCGTTTTACTTTTTCGGGGGAATTCGTCCGTTTTCTGATTAATAAGATAAAACAGGAAGAGGAAATCGTCCAACATGAAAAGAATATATGAACCACAGGCTTTTGATTGTGGATCAAGACAGGCTGCTGATTTCAGCAATGACGCCCGTTCCACTATGGAATGTGAGTGAAAATGGAAGGGCAACCACAGGAATTTGCCTGTTTCAGAACGAGAAAAAAGTGTTAGATTTATGACGGATTATTCGGTATTATGATATCAGCATCATTATATTTTATCTAAGAAAGCGTGAGAATATGAGAAATCTGTATTATGATCTGCCGGAGCTTACGCCCGGCGAAAAGGCATTGCCTGTATCAAAGTATTATACCGACTATCCGCTGCACACCCCGAATCCGCTGTATGCGCAGCTGCTGGATCAGGGAGCCATGGATCCGGCGGACGCGCTGCCCCTGGATCGCTGGCTGGATCTGCTGCAGCCGGAGGGCTATGACAAAGTAGAGTACGGCTACTGCATGATGCCTGACGGGACGGGATATATCGCGAATTATTCGGTTCTCTCCGGCAGCATCACTCCCGAAATGCGGATGTGGTACGTGAAATGGCTGAACATCCACTCCAAAAACCTTCCGGAGGGCTGCGGAAATATCCGCTACAAGCTGTGGAACCAGGTCGACCATCAGGATCATGGGATGATCAACGGAGATTTCAAAAACGGCATTTATACGCTGGAGACGCTGGACATGGGCGGAGGCGAGAAGGCAATCCGTTCCATCCGGCACAATTTTGATATGCGCGATTATGGCCTGAGCGAGGAACGCTTCCAGAAATTGAGGGAAGCAAATGTAGCGATTACGTCCTGCTGGGAATCCTTTGACTGCCCAGGCTCACATCTGGTGCTGTCCGTCACGCGCCCCTGTCCACTCGGCGGCACTGAAACGCTCTCGAGAGAGTGGATCGGATACCGCGCGGAGAATGGGAAAATTATCCGTGACTATGAGACGCCGGATTTCATGCTCTGCGAGCAGTATCTGCGCAATGTGCAGATCCACAATACGGTAGAGCAGCAGCACCTCGCGACCTTTCTGCCGGAGCTTTACGCCGAGTACAGCCAGCTTCCGATGGACGCGGACTGAAGGTGTGGAGCTCTATGAAGAATACCGTCATCTGCCGGTGGACGCGGACTGAAGGTGTGCTGTGTAAACCCTTTTGAAAAAAACAAACACCGCCCATAGAAATAATTCTGTGGACGGTGTTTTACGATAAAATGAAAGTCAAATTGGCCGGAAGCTTCCTTTGCGATCTGTCAGGACACATCCTGGTACATTTTCATGCAGAGCCGGATCAGACTTTCCCGGAAGTATCCCGGTTTCATGTTTGTATGGGAGATCCCGGGGAGGTCGGTGTCCGGCAGAAGGAGTGTCTCATCGTCCGCGATGTATCCGGACTGTGCGTACAGGCTCGATTCATGATTCATCACGATCACATGGTCGGCAGGAAGCAGATCCCGGATCAGCTTTCCGAACGAGGAGTAAAATTCACCGCTTGCGCCGAACAGCAGGATGTCATTCAGGCGGAGCAGATGCAGCCGCACCTGGTAGGGCTTCTCCGGCTGCAGCCCGGGAGTTTCGGACCATTCCACCTGACCGGCCAGCGGCAGTGCCGTCCGATCGCAGACGATCGTCCGGAGGACTTTT
The DNA here is from genome assembly GCA_021201665.1 of Lachnospiraceae bacterium. Taxonomy (GTDB): domain Bacteria; phylum Bacillota; class Clostridia; order Lachnospirales; family Lachnospiraceae; genus Choladousia. The sequence goes on from JAJQEO010000059.1 coordinate 40,211, forward strand.
TTTACATCCGCAAGGTGCCGGGAGGCGATGGATTCCAGAAGGCCGTAATCGCCGTCCAGAGACCTGGTCACGACGTCTCCGGTATCAGGATCGGGGTAGTAGACCTCCAGCATGGAAGACGGGTTGATATCTCCGGCCGCGCCGCTGCTCCAGATGGCGACGCAGTCCTCCTCCTGCTCCAGATGTCGGCTGACAAATCCGGCGATATCGCCGCTGAGACCGAATTTTCCGTCGCAGAGACGGTTCGTGTGCAGGACGCAGCAGTGTACCGGATAATTGATAAAATACGCGATCGGGTGGCCGTCCGGCGTCTCAAATTTCAGGGCGGTTATCGTATGGTCGATCGGCCTGGACGGATCTGCCCCGAGCGCAAGGAGCCGGGTGACGGAGCCGTCCTCGTTTTTACGGTCATACCAGGTATTCCGGTACACATTGATATAGCTCTGCCCTGTGCCGATGCCCATTCTGGCAGGGCGAAGGCGGTCAAGTGCTGCCGTGACGGCAGATAAAAGCTGACTGATCAGAAAGTCTCCGTATTCATGCGCTGCCTTTTGCACCTGCCGGGGCTTTCGGTCAAGGAAATTAGGACCTTCATCCGGACGGTGTCCGGTGACCGGCGCCGAGTGTGTGTGAACCGCGACGATGGTTACCAGCTCTTCCGGAATCCCTGTCGCGTCCGTGATGGCTGTCATCATGCGTTCCGGATAAGGGATTTTATCCAGCTCCATGGAGATGAGCAACGCGCGCGACGTTCCGTTATCCAGTGCAATGGCACGGCAGTAGATATCATCCAGGACGCCGCCGAACCACCGGTTCTGGAGCCCGTGAAGATTCGGAAGGAGCTCTGCCGACGGGGTGATGCAGGTTTTGGCAGCGCCGCACAAAAATAAGTTTTCCATATAAAAATCACCACTTTCTAAAAAGGCTTTACATCTGGCCCGGAACCCGTCCGTAAAAGCTTTATGATTATTTCGGAACCCGTTCGTAAAAAGCTTTACAGCTATTTCAGAACCCGTCCGGAAAAAGCTTTACAGCTATTTCAGAACCCTGTCCAGAAAATCCAGACTGATGGAGGGAGCCGTCTCCTCGTGCCACCAGACTTTTCCGTGATGCTTTACGCCTGGCATCGGGTGAAACTCTACCTTATCTCCCTGGCCGGCGGCCTGGAGGGCGTTCACAAACGCATACGACTGCTCGATCGGAACGACCTGGTCTTCCTCTCCGTGGATAATGCAGAAGTAAGGCACACTGTCATGGACATAATTTGCCGGGGAGGCCAGATGTGCCAGGTCACGCACAGCGGGGAGCGGAGCACCCAGAAAACAGGATTCCCCGGAGTCGGCCTGGTCGTGGTCGGGAACACCCTTTCCGCTCGCCAGGAAGGCCTTGTCCATATCCAGAAAATCTCCGCAGGGACCGCACCAGTCGACCACCGCCTGAACGGTCGCGTCATAGTCGGCATTGCCCATGTTCCTGTCCTCAAACGCGGGGAGATTGGCGGTCACGGCTGCCATTGATACGATCCAGCCGCCGCAGGAAGCACCCCAGAGGGCAATCCGTCCGGCGTCCAGCTGATATTCCTTTGCGTGCGCCTTGACAAAACGGATCGCGGCCTTCGCGTCGAACAGCATCGCCGGAAAACGTGCCTCACCGCTTTTGCGATATTCCACGTCGACCACGGCATAGCCGCGGTCCAGGCTTTTCAGGATCGGCTCCAGGCAGTCTTCCTGCTTGCCGCCGACACAGAAACCGCCGCCGTGGAAAAAGAGAATTGCGGGGTATGCTTTTTCACCGCTGAGAGTATCAGCAGTTTTCCCGGCATCGGACGTGTCCGCTCTGGAAAATTCTCTGCTGCCGGGCGCAGAGCCGCTGCTGTCTGCATTTTCTGTCTCATTTGGATACCAGATATCCAGCTTCTGTGAGGGCGAATCCTCACAGTATGGCACATCAAAAATCTTTCTTTTTACCTGTTCCATGATTTCAGGCGAAATTCGATGATCATTCATTATATTTAACCTCCGGTTTTATTCCGTAATTATAGTAAACGACGTAAGTCGTTTTCATCATAAGACTTTTTCCCATCATCGTCCAACAGAATTCCGTGGGTTAAGATACAGGTAAATGGTTGTATGTAAAACAGATCAGTAACCTGGAAACAGGATGCCATATCACGGATAAAAACGGTTTCAGCAAATCATTACACGGATGAAATAGATTCCGAAAAATAAGCTTTCATCTCATTGATAAAGCAAATCTCCGCATCGTGGAGGTGTTTTCCCTTTTCATAGCAGATGGCAAGCCTGGCGGGAAAGCTTTCCGTCTGGATCGGGAAGCAGAGCAGGTCGCTGGGCAGCACGCCGTCCGCATTACCGAAGCGGCGGCGGATATAGTCGCCCGGCGCGAGAAGGCACCCGGCACCCCTTTCGCACATCTGGGCATTCAGGTCTCCGTTTTCCGATTGGAAGCCGGCGAGCGGGGCAAAGCGGTACTCTTTGAAAATCAGATCCAGGTCATTGGCGAGCCTGCCGTGGCGGTCATTGAGAAGAATAAAAGGCAGTCTTTTGAGCAGAGCGAGATTCTGCGTGGCGATAAGCTCCGCCTCTGCGGCTTCCCAGTCACTGCCGAACGCGGCGGCTGCCACGCTCCGGTGCAGAAGCACACAATAGGGATCCTCCTCCAGAACCGGGACGACTGCAAGGCTTTCGTCCACCGGGAGGTAGCTGATGTAGAGGTCAGCTCCGAGCATATGGTAGGAGACATCGGTGTGCAGCCGCTTGATCACAGACACGTCATAAAGGGGATACTTTTGCGTAAACCGTAAAATCAGATCCGCGAGAAAGGGCGGATCTCCATAGGTCGCCACGGCGATTGTGATCTGGCTGCGGCGCTGCTCGGTGACTGCACTGATATTCGCTATCATCCGGTCATAGGATGCCAGAATCTCCCGGCTTCCTTCCAGAAAGCATTCACCCGCCACGGTCAGCGTCAGCTCCGTGCCCCTGTGAAAGAGCGGCACTCCGACCTCATTTTCCAGCTTTTTCAGATGCTCGCTCAGGGACTGCTGGGAGACATACAGATTCCGCGCGGCCGCGCTGATATTCTTTTCCTCGGCGATCGCTATAAAATATTTCAGGTTTAAAAAATTCACGGCGGTTCCTCCTTCCGATTTTCAATATAGTATCACCGAAATGCGGGATAAGCAACCATTATTAACAGGAATTTGCCTGTGGACTTTAAATGGCATCTATGTTGGACAAAATTACGTCGGGAAAATATACTTATAAAGACAGGTATTCCAGAGTACGGTATGTCGATGCGCACGTTTCAGAACTCGACTCCGGGGAAAATGGAGATTCGGGTGTGGAAGCAATATCCTGATGACAGATTTTAGTGGCCTTCGGAACCGAGTCAAAGAATCTGTATTAGTGGCCTCCGGAACCGAGTCAAAGAATCTGTATTAGTGGCCTCCGGAACCAACCAGGTCAAAAGAATCTGCATTTAAAAAAGAAAGGAAAAAAGCCGTGGATAAGAAAGTATATGCGATCGTCGGAAACTGGAGTTTTGAGGCAAAGCCCGCGAAAGGAAAAGGCATTTCAATTTTTACTTATGAGGAAGAAACAGGGGAGCTGGCCCTGATTGAGACGCTCCGCCCGGATGTCGCCGCAGGGCAGCTCTGCCTTGATAAAAAGAGAAGCATGGTATATGTGTGCAATGAATGCGGCGAGCGCCGGGGAGAGGTCGGCGGCGGCGGTTACCTGATGGCGTATCAGTTTGATCCCGCCACGGGCAGGATGACGCTGGTGAGTGAAAAGGAATCTCTGTGTCCAGAGCCTTCCTATGTCTGCCTGGATCCGACCGGGAAGTACCTGCTTGCCTGCCACTGCGCGGATCCCTGGCATGTGACGAAAATCGTGAGAAACGAGGACGGCACGCTTTCCAACGAGGTGCTCTTTGACGATGCGGGTGTTGTCATGTTCCGCATCTGCGAGGATGGAAGTCTCGGGGAAGTCTGCGACGTGGCGGTCAATCCGGGAACCGGCGGAAAGGATCCGCGCTCGCAGGTAAATGTGGATCCGGTATCCGGACACATCCAGCTCGTAGAGGTGATTTCGCGCCTGCACTCGGTTGTAGCAAGCCCTTCGGGGAAGATTTTCGTGGTCTGCGATAAGGGGATGGACCGCGTCTACACCTACCGGATCAATTATGAGAGCGAGCGCCTGGAAAAGCTGGACGAATGGATCTCCGACGACATCGCGAGCTTTCCGCGCTATGGAGCATTTCATCCGACGTTGCCTGTTTATTATCTGGACAATGAAAACCATGCCGTGATGAACTGCTTCCATTATGACGATGAGACAGGCAAACTGGACTGCTTCCTGACCCTGCCGCTCCTGGATGAGGACCCCGGCCTTGTGGACGGAAAACCGGTCGGTGCCCAGGATATCATGGTACATCCGAACGGACAGTGCCTCTATGTCACCCTTTGCGGGTTAAACCTGATTGTGGTACTGAAGCTGGATGAGAAGGGCATGCCGACCGTCGTGCAGCGTGTGCCGTCCGGCGGAAATCTGCCGAGAGGCCTCCAGCTTTCGCCGGATGGACGATTCCTTCTGTCCGGGAACATGGTCTCCGGCGATATCACGTCATTTGCCGTGTCTGAGGACGGATTGCTTACGCCGACCGGGAAAACATATGAGGCGGTTTCGCCATCCGCGATCCGGTTCTGGAAGGAAGAGTAAATTGCAAAGCGAGGAACCTCCTGCATCACAGGGACTGTGCCGGACTTAAGCGGCGAGTCAGTCCGGGTACGATAATCAAGGCGAGACATTCCCCAGTCCGATTAATCAGAACAGATCAAACTCGCCGGCTCCAGATACGAAGCCGGCGGGTTTTACTTTTTTCTAAAACACGAAATTTCCTGTTGACAAATGAGAATATCGGTATATAATAGTTGGTAAGCGAACAGTTTGCATGCAAACCAAATGATCCCAAAAGAGCTTTTGATTATGGATTGCGAATGGATGATCGATGATCTGCAGCATCACATGAGGAAGGAGAGGAAATGCCTATGGACAGCCTGCATGTCCGGATTGCCCTGACGAAGGGGCAGTTCAGTAAATTTATCCTGCGGAGAGCCAGGCAGATGGGACTGCTGCGGGGGCAGCCGCACATCCTGGAGTATCTGGCGACAAATGACGGCTGCTCGCAGTCGGAGGTCTGTGAGGCGTGGGATCTTGACAAGTCCACGGTCTCCGGCCTGATTGAGCGGATGGAGCGAGACGGCCTGATTGATGTCAGAAAAGAGGAAGGAGACCGGCGGAAGAAAAAGCTGTACCTCACGGCGAAGGGCTCCGAGCTTGGCAGCAGGATGGACGAGTACATGAAGCAGCTGGATGAGGCTGCGTTTGCGGGAGTGACAGAGGAAGAGCAGGAGCAGTTCCTGCGTGTACTCTCACGTATTTATCAAAATTTAAAAGGAGTGGAAGAAAATGGGAAAGAGTAAAACGAAACAGGCGCGACAGAATGCATCTGGCGGACAGGGCAAAGGAGCGGCAGGCGGCGGACAGAATACGGGAGGAAACAACACGCACGGCGCGGGCGGCTCACAGAATAATGCGCACGGCGCGGGCGGCTCACAAAATAAAATGGCAGTCATGCCGATGAATACGCTGCTGCTGACGATGTCTGTACCGTTGATGCTTTCCTTGCTGGTGCAGTCCCTTTATAATATTGTAGACAGTATTTTCGTATCCAGATATTCGGAGCAGGCGCTGACCGCCACCTCGCTGGTCTACGCGGTGCAGTTTCTGATGATCGCGGTCGGTGTCGGTACCAATGTCGGTCTGAACTCGCTTTTGTCCAGATACGTCGGGGCGAAGAAGGAAGAGGACGCCTGCCGCGCGGCCACCACGGGCCTGATTCTGAACGTCGCGTCAGCCCTGATTTTCTCTCTGGTCGGGATCTTTTTCTCAAAGCCAATCGCGTCGATGATGACCAGTGACCCGGATCTGAGAACGCTTTGTATCCAGTACATGCAGGTCTGCGTGATCTTCTGCTATGGTACCTTCATCCAGACCTATGGACAGCGGCTTCTGCAGGCGGTCGGCGACACGATCCTGAGCATGATTTCCCTGATTTCAGGCGCGGTCATCAATATCATCCTGGACCCGATTATGATCTTCGGCCTGCTCGGCTGCCCGGAGATGGGCATTCGCGGAGCGGCGATCGCCACTGTCATCGGGCAGTGCACCGGCGCGGTGGTAGCCCTGGTGCTGAACAAGACGAAAAACCCGGTGATCCATGTACATTTCAAAGGATACCATTTTAATATGGACGACGTAAAGGCGATCTACCGCGTCGGCATGCCGACCATCGTCATGCAGGCAATCGGCAGCGTGATGACCTTCGCCGTAAACGCTGTCCTGATGTCCGTCTCTACGACAGCGGTCGCGTTCTTCGGCGTATACTACAAGCTGCAGAACTTCCTGATGATGCCGATGAACGGCCTCGGCCAGGCGACCATCCCGATTGTCGGATTCAATTTCGGCGCCGGCAACAAGGACCGGATCAAACAGGCGTGGAAGTGCGTCGTCCCGGCCGGCATTGTGATGGCACTCATCGGCACAGTGATCTTCCTGGCGTTCCCGAAGCAGCTGCTCGGACTTTTCGCGGCGAGCGAGGAGATGCTCTCAATCGGCGTACCGGCACTGCGGATCATTTCCGTGACCTTCGTCTTCGCCACGATGACCATCATTTTCGGCTACTTCGGCTCCGGCCTTGGCAACGGCGTGATCAACATGATCGGTGGAGCGATCCGCCAGCTGGTTGTACTCGTGCCGCTCGTATGGGTGTTCACAAACTTCTTCGGGATTTCGTATACATGGTACGCGATGTGGATTTCAGAGGTGCTGGCGTTCCTCTACAGCTTCATCAGCATCCGGAAAGAGACGAAGAAAAAGGCAGGGTTCTGAGAAAAAAATTATTTCCAATCCGAAACTGCGGCAATCAGCTGCCCGATGGCAGCTCTTGCCGCAGTTTTTTGTGCGCAGGGCCGGGCAAGGCATATCCCACGCGAAGCGTGGGATGCCACCCGGCGAGGGCATATCCCACGCGAAGCGTGGGATGCCCACATCCACAATCAAAGATTGTGGACATACCACGCCCCACAATCGGAGACTGGGGGCAAAACCCGGTGAGGGAATGATTCCGGCAATAATTCCAAACAGGAATGACCTGTACGGAAATCGAATTGTTCTTTTGCTGTGCATTTATTATAATTTTGAATGAAAAAAGGCAAAATAATTCGAAAAAATGATGAAAGGACCAAATGAAGAGGTGATAATATGGACAAATGCCGTTGTGTCCGGAATGTTGGAGTGAAGAATGCCGGACTCCGCAGGTTTCGGAATCTGTCGTTTGCAGGTAATGGGCTGGCTTTCGGGGCGTATCTGGTTCAGACGCAGGAGAGGTACCAGCTGATCGGCACGGTGCCGGATGCCTGCGTGGAGCAGTGGATGGAGCAGATCGCTCAGACTGTTTCATTTGACCAGATTGACCATCTGGTCGTATTTACAGAGGAAAACAGCAGAGAAGCAGTGTTGCGGGTGCTGCAGGAGAATGCCGGGATTGAAATCATTGCGGCGTATCCGGTTCTTGAGCAGCTGAAAAAAATTTTGCCGGAAGGAACGAAAACACTGGAGATCCGGAACAACCGCAGCCTGACATTTTCAGGAAGTCCGTTCCGTTTCCAGATGATTGGCGGCGGGAACCTTTGCCCGTCTCTGTATGTGCTGGACGAGGAGGCTCACAGCATTTATGCGTCAGATGCGTTTGGGTCTCTGTACTGTGGACTGGAACTTCCTGAGGCAGGAAGTGAGAGAGATACGCAGTGGCGCCTGGGGATGCAGGACTATTTTGAAGACCTGGCAGCCGCCGGCAGAGCCATGGACGCCGGAAATGCCGCCGCGTTTGTGCGGGAGCAGAATGTGACGACCGTCTTTCCGTCCGTGGGACCGGCGGTGACTGGCGATAGACTGGAAAAAATGCTGGATTTCTATCTGCGGCAGAGTAAAGAAGTCGGAGCGGAATCTGGGGCAGCTTTGTCAGGGGGGCAGATTGCTGCTTCCAGAACCGTGCAGCCGCGTGTGGTAATTATATATGAAGGAACAAATGAGATATCGGATTATGCGGCCAGTGTGGAAAGCGGCCTGAAGGAAGCAGAGGTATCGGATGTCACGCGCTGTGACCTCTCCTGTACGGATCGAAATCAGGCGATTCTGATGGCGCTCTCAGCGGACGTCCTGCTGCTGGGAACAACGATTTCTCAGGGAAATCCTTCGAAAGCAGTCTGGGATGTGGTGACATCTCTGAAAGCAGAAAGCTGCAAAGGCAAACTGGCGTCGATTTTCTACAAGATTTCCACACAGGATGACCAGGCGGATTTCTTAAGAGAGCATCTGGCTTTTCTCGGATTTGATCTGAGCGTCCAGAGCAGCTTCTTTATCGGGACGCTGACAGAGAATGATCTGAAAAATGCGGCAAATTACGGCTTTGGAGTCGGATGCAGTGCCCGGCGGGTGCCGAACCCCAGAAAACCGAGGCTTGTAAAATGCCTGGTCTGCGGAGAAATTTTTGATGCGTCGCTTGGCACCTGCCCGGTCTGCGGCGTGGGACTCGACCAGTGCGTGCCGGTCGAGGAGGAAGAAATTTCCTATCAGAAGGATACCAACCTGCGCTATGTCATTCTTGGCGGCGGCGTGGCCGGTGTATCAGCGGCGGAAGCGATCCGCAAAAGGGATCAGACGGGAGAGATTCTGATAATTTCGGCGGAGGATTATCTGCCGATCCATCGCCCGATGCTCACCAAAAATCTCAGTATTGCGGATGCACCGGATGAGGAGCTGTACCTTCATTCGGCCGGATGGTATGAGGAGCATGGGATTTCCCTGCTGCTGGGGGAGACGGCGGACGCCTTTGACCCGGAGCGGAAGATCGTCCATGCTGCGAAAAGCGGCGACGAGATTCCTTATGACCGCCTGATCTTTGCGACCGGCGCGGAGTGCTTTATCCCGCCGTTTGAGGGCTGGCAGAAGGAAGGTGTGGTGACGATCCGACACCTCTGGGACAGCCGGAAAATTCAGGACTGGATGAAAACAGCTAAAAACGCGGTCGTGATCGGCGGCGGTGTCCTGGGACTGGAGGCGGCGAGCGAGCTGCTGCGCAATGGGATCCATGTGACCGTGCTGGAGGCCGCACCGCAGATCATCGGACGCCAGGCGGACGCAGATTCTGCCGCAGTACTGCGAAAGAAGATGGCGGATCTGGGCGTGGCCTGCCTGGAAGGCGTACAGATCGAAGGCATTACCGGCGAGGAACGGGCGGCAGGAGTGAAGCTGAAAACCGGAGAAATCTTCCCGGCAGACTTTGTGATTGTCTCCTGCGGAAACCGGGCGAATGTGAAGGCCGCCCAGGATGCCGGAATCCAGACGGAGCGTGCGATTGTCGTGAATGCTTTCATGGAGACCAGCCTGCCGGATATTTATGCCTGCGGAGACTGCGCCCAGTACGACGGCGTGAATTTCCAGCTCTGGGCGGAGGCGTCCGAGCAGGGACGGATTGCGGGAGCAAACGCGGCAGGAGAACGGATTACATATGAGAAACAGCTGCTGGGACTGAATCTGGATGGCTTCGGAACGACCCTGTTCGCAATCGGAGACCCTGGCAAGCAGAGCGGCGTACCATACAGTCTGGTAAAAACCGTCGACGATGTGGATAACAGCCAGGAACAGTACTGGTTCATGGGAAGCGCCCTGCAGGGAGCCGTTCTGATCGGACGCCCGGACAAAACTGCGGATGTCACGAAGGCTGTGATGGAGCACGCAAGGCATGAAGAGCTGTTTTGAAAAAATAGAATCCGATCCGCATGACGCTCAGAAAGCACAGAATGGCGGGAACACGTGTGGAAGCAGATGACTGTGTGTGTTTTAAGGATGGGGAGTCCTGTAAGAACGAAACTTGTTAAGGCGGAATCCCAAAGAGCAGAAAAAGAAAATGACTTAAGTCGTTTACTATTAAGATAAGGAAGTGAACAGCATGAAAGAGACGAACAAAGCACCGCGTATTATGGAGCTGCCGAGGCCGGAGAAAGTAACCTGCCCGTATGAAGATTCTTATCAGGCGGATGTTGTGGTGATCGGCTGCGGGTTTGCCGGGTTGAATGCGGCTGTCTCCGCAAAAGAGGCAGGACAGAATGTCCTCGTGATAGACAAGGGAAAACCCGGCTATTCCGGACTCTCTCCCTGGCCCTCGAGCTTTCGCTGGTTCGACCCGGAGCGGGGGGACGATGAGGAGGCTTTCAAAGAGGCGATGAAGCGCGGAGGCGACTATCTTTGCAATCTGCGCTGGTATGAGTGCTGGCTGAAGGAATCCAAAGGGATTTATGAGCGCCTGACAGACTGGGGAATTCTCGCCCAGTATCCGAAGGCGTCCGAGGCCGGAGATTTTTACGAGCGGGAGGATTTTGTCGGATACCGGGAGATGTTTGACAAATTTGATCGGCATAAAAAGTGGCTTGAGGTGCTGAAACGGTACCAGATTCCGCATCTGGAGCACACGATGGTGACGGATCTGATTACTGAGACAGAGGAAGCTGCAAAGAAAATCTGCGGCGTGATCGGCTTCCATGTCCCGAGCGGACAGGTAATTACCGTAAGTGCGAAAGCCGTGGTTATGGCGACCGGAGGCGGCAGCTACAAGCCGACAGGATACCCGGTCGGCGGCGATACCTTCGATGGAGAGTATATGGCCTGGGAGCTGGGACTTCCGATTACGGGAAAGGAATTTGAGGATTTCCACACGACATCCAGCCAGGCGCCGGGCAATGTATTTCTGGACAACCACTGGCAGTACCTGGAAAATATCTGGCTGTGCGGCGGCGACGTGGATCTGGAGAGCGCTGCCGGATATGCGTCGGCGAAGGGGTATGCGATGGTCATGAAGCGGGTGCAGAACTCCGTAAACGGCGTGCCGCTCGCAAATGGAAGTGAGATTCAGAATGTGGCGACAGCCAATTATACCAGAAGGGGCGGCTCGAAGGTCTATGATACAGACCCGGAGGAGGTGCGTTCCGGGAAAATGAGTACGCCGGTAGCGGCAAGTACGCTGGCGGGAGCGGCGACCGGTATGTGCTGCCATCTTACATCCGGTGTGTTCTGCGGACTCGGAGAGACAGACGGAAAAACGGAGATTGCCGGACTTTATGTAGCCGGAGACGGAATTCATGCGACTTCCCCATCCGGTTCGGCCTATCCCTGCGGCGTAGGATTTACCTCCTGCTTTACATCAATCGACGGCGATCATGCGGGCCGTGCGGCGGCTTCTTATGCGGCAGGACAGAGCTTTGAGGCACTGCCGGAGGAGGAGATTCAGCAGAAGAAAGAAGAAATCCTTGCCCCGCTGAACCGCGAAAACGGCTTTGACCCGAACTGGGCGCGCGACGTGCTGCATTCCATCATGGCGCCCTATTGGATTACCGTGGTAAAAAGCGAAGAGACCCTGCGGGCAGCCCTGGTGCAGGTGGAATATATGCGTGACCATGTGATTCCAAAGCTGCAGGCTGCCACCAGCCATGACCTGCGGCTTTGCCTGGAAATGAAGCATAAGGTCCTTTCCGCGGAATTAAAGCTCCGCGCCGGCCTTGAGCGCAAAGAGAGCCGTGGCTCAACCTACCGCGAGGATTATCCGTTCCGCGATGATGAGAATTATCTTTGCTACATCACCCAGAGAAAGGCAGAGGACGGAGGAAGCACGTTCGACAAGGTGCCGGTTCCGGACGCCTGGGCGGGCGACAGAGAGGAAGCTTATCAGACCCGTTATGTATTTTATTTCCCGGGGGAGCCGGAAAAAATGGGGTTCCAGCTGCCGGAAAGAGGCCGTAAAGGAAAGGGGGAGCGAAAATGAGTGTCGTAAGAATCGATCTGAACCGATGCATCGGATGTAAAAATTGTGTAGAGATTTGCCCGATGGATGTCTTCTATTTTGATGAGAAGGCCCGCAAGTCCGTGCTGGCCTATCCGGAAAACTGTCAGAGCTGCGGCCAGTGTTATCTGAACTGCCGCGGGCGCGCCATCGGAATGTCAAATGATACCTACGGCTACCCGATCACGGCCTTCCGAGGAGCGTCATCCTCGCCGATGAACCGCATGATCGTCACAGAGCCCGGCGTGATCAAAGAGCTGACCAAAGGGAAGCTGCCCTGAGTCTGTCAGAGCGCGGAAAGAGGGATGGCCCTAAAGCTCGCTGCAATGAAACGGAACAGCGGGCAGCCCGAAGTCTGTACTGAATGGATATAATTTCATAATTGGAATGTCAGGGCAACAGGAATATAATAGTAAAATTGGAATTGCCGGGTTATTACATAAGGAAGTAGAAAGGGGAAAAGCTATGAAAATAAAGGAAATTATACAAAAGCTGGAAGCATTTCATCCGCCGCTTGGAAATCCGCATACCTGTGATGTGGTAAAAATCGGGAACGCGGACGAAGAGTGCAGCGGAATCGTCCTTACCTGCTTTGCATCGACGGAGGTGATTCAAAAAGCAGTGCAGGAAAAAGCAAACCTGATCATCTGCCATGAGCCGCTTTTTTACAGCCACGAGGATACGACGGACTGGCTGGAAGGCGATCCGGTCTACGAGGAAAAGAAAAAACTGCTGGAAGAGAACGGGATCGTTGTCTACCGCGATCACGACCACATCCACGGGGGTCACAGCGGAGAGAACATTGATGGGATTTTCTACGGAATTATGAACGAGCTTGGCTGGAAGGAATATGTCATCGGAGATACGAAAAAACCGCTGCTTTATGAGATTCCGCAGACAACGGTACCGGAGCTGGCAGATTTCCTGATGAAGAAGCTGAATATTTCCGGTATCCGTGTGGTGGGAAGCCATGACACCGTCGTCCGCAGAGTGTTCTTCTGTGAGCATGTGCAGGGCGCAAGACCCTTTGGAAACCGTACAGAGATCCCGGACAATGAGACAATGAAAAAAGTAAGACGCGAGCAGGCAGATGTATTGATTCCTTTCGAAATCATCGACTGGACGCTGAGCGCCTACGTCCGTGACTCCTGTGCGGCAGGGATACCGAAGACCATCCTGGAAATGGGACATTTCAATGTAGAAGAGCTCGGCATGCGCTACATGCTTCGGTATCTGCCCAGAGTCATCGGCTGCGAAGTCCCGATGAAATATGTGCAGTCCGGCGACAGCTTCTCATACATCACAAAATAGAATCCCTTACCCTTTGAGAAAGGCAGCGAATTCCCTGGCGACCAGAGGCGTCTTCCGGATGGGGTAGACCATGTAGATCTCGTAAAAAATATCCGGCGTGATGGGACGGATCACAGTTCCCTCCATCTCCAGATGAGAAGCCATGTTGTGCGTCAGAATCGACACACCCATCCCCTTTTGGATCAGATCAAAGAGGACCGACGCCCTGTCAACAGAGATCGATGGGTGCAGATCAAAGGTCGGATCGGCTTTCCTGAGGCAGCTGCGCAGAGAACTCATATGACGGAACTCAATCAGGACTTCCGCTTTCAGGTCTTCCAGGAGGACTGATTTTTTCCTAGCGAGCGGGTGAGATTCGGGTATTACGACAGAAAGAGTATCGCAGGTGTAAAACTGCTGATGATAGAGGTCCTCCGGGAAATCATAATTTCCGGTCAGAATAAAATCGACCTTTTTCTGCTGCAGCCAGTCGAGCAAATCCTTTTCACTGCCTTGCAAAAAGGAATACTGGCAGTGCGGATGCTGCTTTTTATAATCCTTAAAAAAGGGCATGAAATTGTAAAGCGTTACCAGGGGAATATACCCGATGTTGACCTCCGGCGCTTCCGACTCTCGGCCAAGCAGGTTCTGGGTGTATTCCTTCTGGATGCTGACCATCTGCTCCGCATAGGGCAGCCATGCTTTCCCAAAATCAGAGAGCACGGCTCCCTTTTTGGAGCGGATGAACAGATCCTCCCCCAGATCGGTCTCAATCGATTTAATATGCTTCGAGAGGGAGGACTGGCCGATAAAAAGGAGATCCGCTGCCTCCTGAAAATGAAGCACGCGTGCAAGGACAACAAATTCATTGATATAATTTAATTCCATAGTGATACCTCGTATTTGCCTTAGTGTGAAAATGGTGCAGGATGCCCGATGCGCTATGTTTTCGCTCCCCGCCGGGGCGGCATGGGCTGGGCGCGAACAGTAACTGCAAAGCTTCGATGCGGTTTCCCGAAGGAGTCCGTATCGGTTCCGGCCCTTTGCATTGTTGATAATATTTATAGATAGCAGTATAGCAGATACAGGAAGTGATGTCAAAATAAATGTCCGATTTCGACTGCCGACTACCGGTTGACCTCACTGCCGCTGCGCCTGCGGCATATGGATTCCGAACGGATTCCAAATGCATCTAAAATGGATTCCAAAATGGAATGAAGTAAAGATATAAGGAATTGCCAAGGCCTGATGGTTTTTGTATAATATGACCAAGTTAAAAGAACGAATGCTTTAGGAGATGTACGAAATGACAATGACAAAAGCGGTGACAAAGAATGGAATTGTGGTCGGAATGCCGGGAAAACAGACCGAGTGCACGATGTTCCTCGGAATTCCGTACGCAAAGCCGCCGGTCGGGGAGCTCCGCTATCAGGCTCCGCAGAAGGCGGAAAGCTGGGAAGGAGAGCGGGAGTGCTTCTCATTCTCACCGGCCTGTATCCAAGATCGAAAGGGAGAAGATTTCCTGATCTCGGAGGACTGCCTGTACCTGAATGTGTATACACCGGCGAAAACAGCGGATGAAAAGCTTCCGGTCATGTTCTGGATATACGGAGGCGGTTTTGGCGGCGGAAGATCCTCAGATCCGGAGATGTATGGCGAGAGCCTGACCCGGAAGGACGTGGTGGTTGTTACCATCAATTACCGTTGCGGTGTGTTCGGCTTTTTTGCTACAAAAGAGCTGGAGAAGAAAAATGGCCAGGTCGTAAATGCTGGTATTCTGGATGAGATTGCGGCGCTTTCCTGGGTTCGTGAAAACATCAGCGCATTCGGGGGCGATCCGGAGCGCATCCTGGTATTCGGACAGTCCGCCGGCGGGATGTCCACGCGGATGCTGATGACATCCCCGCTTGCGAAAGGATTGTTTTCCAGAGCGATCATTGAGTCCGGCGGCGGCCTCAACGAAGCGGATCCGATCCGTCCAAAGGAGGAGTTTATGGCTCTCTGTGAGCGGGCGATGCAGCATATCGGATGGACACTCGAGGACATGCTGACCCGCGATGCGGCAGAGATCTCAGAGAAGATGGTACAGGCGGCAAAGGAGACCGCAGAAGGATTTGAAGTCGGGTATTTTCAGCCGTTCCTGGATGGTGTTTCCCTGATAGAGGTACCTGGAAAGCTGATCGCCAGAGGCGAATATCCCGATATCCCGATTATCTGCGGGACCGTGGCAGGGGACGCCTGGATGTTTTCCAGAAAAGTCATGAAGCAGTTCCCGAATGACCGGTATTTCCGGGGATTTTCCTACGCGGCGAGCCAGGCATGGGCAAGGCTCTGTGTGAAGGAAGGGCGTACGCCGATCTATACCTATTACATGGATCGGACACAGCCGAAAAAAGAGGGAGGCCCAACGCACGGAAGAGCTCCGGCGTATGGCGCAGGAACTCCCCATTCTTCCGAGATTGTCTATGTGTTTGGAACACTGGAGAGCCGCAGCAAGGGATTTGAGGAGCTGGATTTTGAACTTTCCGAGGCAATGCAGACGTACTGGACGAATTTTGCGAAGACCGGCGACCCGAACGGAGATTTGAACAGAGATGCGGCTGGCGATTCGACCGAAAATTCGACCGGTGAGGGCATCTGCCGCTGGGATCCATATACAGAGCAGACTCCGCTGGCCATGCACTTTGGAGACGACGGCTATCAGATGGCGGATCTGGTGGAAACGGACGCGGAAAGACTGGCGCTGAAGATTACAGAAGAGCAGCCGGGCCTGCTGACCTCGCTGGAAGGATATAATTTGAAATGAAATCCGCGCAGCACTAAGAACGCGATTTTTCCGGAAAGCTGATATATCCCCCAAGTATCCCAAAAAGAGAGTGTTCTGCGACCATTTTGGCAGTGACAGATTTTGGATAAATCAGGGTATCTGATTTGGGATCCGAGATCCCGGATTGATAAATAATGGATAGAAAATAGATAGAGACAGTGGGCCTCCGGATGAAACGGAAGACCCTGGACTATATAAAACGAATGAAAATATTCAAAGAGACGGAGGCGAAAGGATGGGAAAAAACGGAACAATCAAAAACATCACTGCAATGACTTCCAACCGGCCGGACGGAATGGTGATTTCCAGAGCAGTCCTGGAATATGACTTCGCGCTTGATGGCAGTCAGGTCAGCCCGGAAGGGTATGAGGTGGAAAAACGCACCATTTTGGAAACATATGTCAGCGCCGACGCATGCGGAAAGGAACCTGCCCAGTCTGGAAGCTTTGTGGTACTGCAGCTGAGCGAAAAGGATGAAACGGCCAGTGTGCAGATCGACAAGGGTCCGGGCGGACTGAAAGGACCTGGTCCGGGTGGCCCGCCGAAGGACGGTCCGAAGCTTCCGGGAGGGCAGCCTGGAGGAGATTTGATGGCAGCGGGCGGTTCGATGGCAGGAGGCTCCATTGACGCAGGCGGTCCACCTTCAGGCGGTCCAAATGACGCAGGCGGTCCGCCCTCAGGAGGTCCAAATGGTGCAGGCGGTTCGCCCAAGGATGGCCCGAAAGGTCCTGGAGGCCCCGGCGGACCAGGCGGTCCTGCAGGCTCGGCGGCGGAGCTGCGGCCGGTGGCGGTATCTGTGAAGCAGAAGGCAGATATTGTCGGTGTGAATGGTGAGATTTGCAAAGGCAGTGACATCTTCCGCATATCGAACCGGCGCATCTGCCCGGTCGCGGATGATTTCCGGCAGATGAAGCTCGGGGCGCTGAAGTTCAACCTGTTTGTGCCTGCTCAGTATGATCCATCTCAAAAGTATCCGCTGGTGCTGTTCATCCACGACGCAGGGCCGTGCGGCGACGATCCGATGCTGGCACTCGCACAGGGGAACGGCGGCCTGATCTGGGCGTCGCCCGAGGAGCAGAAAAAGCATCCCTGCTTTGTCCTCTGCCCGCAGATTCCCAGGGGGATCCGGCTGACGGATGATGACTTTGTAGCCCATCCGGAGATTGAGACAATCAAGCGCATGATTGATCTGCTTGCAGAGCAGTACAGCATCGACATGGACCGCATTTACACGACCGGTCAGTCACAGGGCTGCATGGCTTCTCTGGAGCTGGGGATCCGCTATCCGGAATTCTTCGCAGGATTCCTGCTGGTCGCTGGACAGTGGGATCCGGATCGCAGCAGCGTGCTATGGAATCAGAACATCTGGATCCTTGTATCGGAAGGCGATAAGAAGGCTTTGCCCGGGATGAACGCCATCACCTCCGCGTTTGAAGAAAAGGGAGCCGTGATCGGCAGATACCGCTGGGACGCGAAAATGGATCCGCAGCTGCTCAATGAAGCGGCGGCAAAGGCGGCATCGGATTCGTACCGGATTCGCTACACCGTATTTGAAGGCAGCTCGGTAGTACCGCCGGAAAAGGAAGTGACCCCGGCGACGAATCATGTATGTACCTGGCCGGTAGCCTACGGCATTGAGGCGGTCAGGGACTGGCTTTTTACCAATCACAGGGAAAACGGACAGGGGTGATTAGATGAAGCTTAAGGATCAGATTATCAGAAGAATCGACAGGCTCATGTACCGCACCTGGAATGAGGAGCAGCCCGCCCGCACCTGGCACAGCGGCTTTTATCACCGTTATTTTGAAGGCTACCGTGAAAACAGCACGGCGGATAAGAATGGAAAGCACAAACGTGTGGAGCGTTTTTACGCGGGCTGCTATTACCTGGATCAGGAAAAGACAATGGACTTTGTCGGGAAAAGAATCCTGTACGCCATCCTGCTTGCGGGCGCACTCTACCTGTATTGTGCATCCTGCTTTACAGATCAGGTGGCAGCGAATTACGCGACGGTGGTGTCGGTACTCCAGTCTGTGGACATCTTCCTGTTTCTGTGGCTGGCATACATCTATGTCTGCGGTCTGCTCGCCGGACGGAAAATGATCTACAGTGAGTACAAGGGCAGCCATATCCGCATGACGCAGGTGACTCTGGCCTGCAGCGTGTCACTGGCAGCTACAGCGGCGGCGAAGCTGATTTACGCGGTTTACGAACGTGCCCTGGATGTCCGCCATATTCAGAACGCGGCAATCCTCGTGGCTGCGGCAGGTTTCCTCTGGATGATACGCCTCGTTGAGATGAGAACGAAATACGAGGTAGAAGAGAGCAAACAGGCCGGCAAAGCCGGTATTGAGATCAGCTGACGAAAGAGAGGAACGAATATGTGGAAATACATAGTGAAAAGACTGTTATGGTCGATCGTAATCATGGTCGGTGCAGGCATCATTATTTTCCTGCTGACCTATTTTACACCGGGAGATCCGGCCGCACAGCTGATCGGCTCCGACGCGAGCGCCGCTGATCTGGCTGCCCTGCGGGCAAAGCTGGGGATTGACAAGCCATTCCTTCAGCAGCTTGTGACCTTCCTTTATAACTCATTCATCAAGTGGGACTGGGGCACCTCCTGGACCTACAATGAGCCTGTGATGGCTACCATCCTTTCGAGACTGCCGAGAACGGCGATCATCGGCCTTGGCCAGATGATCCTGACGGTTGCAATCGGTATCCCGCTGGGAATTTTCGCGGCCCGTCATCAGGGACACTGGCAGGACTACGGTGTGCTGGGCGTCTGTATGGTTCTGGTATCGCTGCCGGATATGTGGGTGGCTCTGATGTTCGTATTACTGTTTTCCCTTCAGCTGCACTGGCTTCCGGCTTACGGAATCGGCGGACCGCAGTATTACATCCTGCCGATCGTCTCCGGTGTCATGGGCGGTATCGCCGGTCAGGCGAGGCTGATGCGCTCCGGTATGCTGGAGGTCATCCACTCGGACTTTGTGACCACCGCGAGGGCAAAAGGACAGAGCGAGGACCTGATCGTCCGCAAGCATATTCTGCCGAACGCGCTGATGCCGGTCATCACAATGCTCGGCGGCAGCCTGGCACTGGTGGTATGCGGCTCCGCGATTGTAGAGAGACTGTTCTCCATCCCGGGCGTTGGACTCTACCTGCTCGACGGCATCAGCTACCGTGACTATCCGATCATCCGCGGCTGTACGCTGTTCTTCGCAACATTTTCCGCGCTGGTCTATCTGCTGTTGGATCTGGTCTATGCGTGGATCGACCCGCGGATCAAGGCTCAGTATACATCCGGCAAAAAATCAGGGAGGTGAGCAGTATCATGGCTGAAAATGAACTGAATTTAGAGAAAAAAGGCGGACATCACGGACCGCATGGAGAGGATCATGGCAATGAGGAGCATTTCCATGGACCGCACAAAAAGGGACCGCATCATGAAGGACATCATGGGAAGCATTACAGCCCGGCCTTCAACAATTTTATGGAGACCTTCCGGCGTGTATTTATCAGCCCGAGCGCAAAGCTGGGCGGCATCATGTTCGTGATCGTGGTACTGCTGCTGGTATTTGCACCGCTCATTGCACCTTATAAACCGACTGCGGTCGATCTGAAAAATACCTTCGCGACGCCGTCGCTTGCGCATCTGTGCGGAACAGATAAGCTGGGAAGAGACATTTTCTCGAGGCTTCTTTACGGCGGCCGATACTCCCTGGCACTTGGCCTTACCGCCGCAGTTGTCGGCTCGGTTGGCGGTGTAATCGTGGGAAGCATCGCGGGATATTTCGGAGGAAGAGTGGAAGATCTGATCATGCGTTTCTGTGATATCTGGGGCGCGCTGCCGGGTTCTCTGATGACTCTGCTGCTGGCGGCATCCTTCGGAGCAGGCCTCTGGCAGACCATCGTATCCCTTTCCATCAGCGCGATCCCGAACGGTGCGCGTATGACGAGAGGCCAGATCCTCGGCGAGAGAGGAAAGGAATACGTAGAGGCAGCCGAATCCTTTAACTGCCCGAAGAGCGTGATTATGTTCCGCCACCTGCTGCCGAATGTCATCTCTCCGACGATTGTAAACACAACGATGAAGATTGGCGGTTCCATCACGATGGTTGCCGGCTTAAGCTACCTGGGACTTGGTATTCAGCCGCCGACACCGGAATGGGGCGCAATGCTCTCCGACGGCATCAGCTACATCAGCGCTTACCCGCACATGGTAATTTTCCCGGGTATCGCGATTGCGATCTGCGTACTGTCAATCAACCTGATGGGCGACGGCCTGCGCGACGCGCTGGATCCGAAGATGAGATCCTGATAAGGAGGACATACAATGGCTGAGAAAAATCAATTCCTCTCTGTCAGGGGAATCACAGTAGAATATACACAGGGAAAAAATATTGTACATGCGGTCAATAACGTATCCTTTGACCTGGAGAAGGGAAAAACGCTGGGACTCGTCGGCGAGACCGGCGCCGGCAAGACAACGATCGCGAAGACCATTTTAAGGATACTTCCGATTCCTCCGGCCAGATTCAAGGGCGGCGAGGTCTGGCTTGACGGACAGAACCTGACTTCCTTAAGCGAGGATGAAATGCGCAAGGTGCGCGGCAATAAGATCGCGATGATTTTCCAGGATCCGATGACCGCTCTGAACCCGTTGATGACGGTAGGAGATCAGATCGTCGAGGTGCTCCAGATCCACAATCCGCACATGAAGATGGAAGAAGCGGTGCAGCGCACCAAAGAGCTGCTGGAGATGGTAGGTATCGTGGGAGAGCGCTATAAGGAATATCCGCATCAGTTTTCCGGAGGCATGAAGCAGCGTGTGGTCATTGCCATGGCGCTTGCCTGCAGCCCGGACCTGATCCTGGCGGACGAGCCGACGACCGCTCTGGACGTGACCATCCAGGCACAGGTGCTGGATCTGATCAAGGAGCTCCAGACGAGGCAGAACACATCCATGATTCTGATTACGCATGACCTGGGCGTGGTCGCGGAGACCTGCGACAGTGTGGCAGTCATCTATGCGGGAGAGGTGGTCGAGTATGCTTCGAAGGAAGACCTGTTCCGCCATACGAGGCATCCGTATACGAAGGGACTTTTCAACTCGATTCCGAGTCTGACCGGGGACGAGACCAGACTGACTCCGATTCCGGGGCTGCCGCCGGATCCGACCCGCCTGCCGGAAGGATGCCGCTTTGCAAAACGGTGTCCCTATGCGACAAAGGAATGCTTCCATAAGGAGGTTCCGGTGAAGGAGGTCGCTCCGGGCCACTATTGCAAATGTTTGAGAGAGACTGAGGAGGGATAAAAAATGGCTGAACCGATTGTTGAGGTGCAAAATTTAAAAAAATACTTCCCCTGTCCTGGCGGTGCGCAGAACCACGCGGTGGATGATGTCACCTTTACGATTGAAAAGGGGCAGACGCTCGGAGTCGTTGGCGAGTCCGGATGCGGAAAGTCAACCCTGGGAAGAACGATCATCCGCCTGCAGGAGGCGACAGACGGGGTGATTAAGTTCAATGGCGAGGACATCACCCACGTAAAGGGTCATAAATTAAAAAAGGTGCATGAGAAAATGCAGATCGTCTTCCAGGATCCGTACTCCAGCCTGAATCCCCGTATGACGATTGATACCGCGGTGACAGAGCCGATGAAATATGCCGGTCACTATACCAAAAAGCAGCTGCAGGAGGAGAGCATCAAGCTGATGGATCTGGTCGGGATCGACGAACGTCTGAGAAGATCCTATCCGCACGAGCTGGACGGCGGCCGCAGGCAGAGAGTCGTGATTGCCCGAGCACTCGCTCTGAACCCGGAATTCATCGTCTGTGATGAGCCGGTATCGGCGCTGGATGTGTCGATTCAGGCACAGGTGCTGAACCTTCTGATGGATCTGCAGGACCAGATGAAGCTCTCTTATATGTTTGTAACCCATGATCTTTCCGTGGTACGCCTGATCTCTGATCACATTGTAGTTATGTACCTGGGGCAGATGGTGGAGAAAAGTCCGACAAAAGAGTTGTTTGTCCGCTCGCTGCATCCTTATACCAAAGCGCTTCTTTCCGCGATCCCGTCGACAGACCTGGATCACCCGATGCAGCGGATTCAGCTGAAGGGAGAGATTTCCAGCCCGATCAACCCGAAGCCGGGATGCCGGTTTGCGGCGCGCTGCCCATACGCGACCGAGCGCTGCCAGGAGCCGCAGCAGCTGCGTGAGCTCTCGAAGGATCACTTTGTGTCCTGCTGCCGCGCGGAGGAGATTAACAACTAATTTTTAGAATGAAGCTGCCTGATGGCGTTTCACATAAACAAAAATAAGGAGGAATGAAACATGAAATCAATATCCAGAAGAAGAGTTTTGAAAAGTCTTTTGGCAGGCACACTTGCAGTTGCAATGGGAAGCTTTGGCGTGACTGCGTTTGCAGAGGAGGCGGAAGAGTCTTCCTATGAATGGGAGCTGCTCTCTTCAGTGACCGCGGACGAGTCCCGCACTTCTACAGCAAATTCAGATGAGAAGCTGGATTCCATCACTATCGGACTTGGCACGGTGCCGTCTTCCATGGATCCGTACAGCTTCAACAAATCCAGTGAGATCACGGTAGAGGTATTTGAGACCCTTGTCGTAGCAACGGACGACGGCGACTTTGTCGGAATTATCGCCAAGGACTGGGCTTACACGGATGATACAGAGACAGAGCTGGTCATGAATATTTACGAAGGCGTGACAGACTCTGACGGCAATGAGATCACGGCGGAGGATGTGGTATTCAGCTTTGAGACCTACATTGAATCCGGAAACGCGAGAGATTTTGATGATCTTGATTACTGTGAAGCGACCGACACCTATCAGGTGACCTTCCATCTGACTCAGAAGCTGAGCTCTCTGGACGGCTTTGACAATATTTTTGCGAGCACCTACATCGTAAGCCAGACGGCTTATGAGAGCCATAACTTCAACGTAGATCCGATCGGCACCGGCCCGTATAAGATCACCAGCTATGAGGAAGGCGCTTCCTGTGTCCTGGAGGCAAGAGATGACTACTGGCAGTCCGAGGAGAATCTGTATCAGAGCCAGAAGAGCAACGTACAGACGATCGAATATCAGTTTATCCTGGATGATTCCATGAGACTGATCGCTCTGGAATCCGGCACCATCGCTTACTGTGCAATTGATGACACCAGCATCAGCCTTTTCGAGGAAGGCGGCGACTATGCAGACCAGTTCAACCTTTACTGCTATGAGGATGCGCAGGCACAGACCATCCTTCCGAATATGAGCAGCAATTCTCTGATGAGCGACATCAATATGCGTCTGGCGGTTTACTACGCACTGGATTCCGAGGGCTTTGCTGACGCACTTGGCAGCCGTGTATATTATCCGTGTGTCGTAGACTGCGCGCCGGTCGTCGGCGACTATCAGTCTGACTGGGATACCTGGGAGACCTACAACACCGTATATGACCTCGACCTTTCCGCACAGTACCTGGCAGAGAGCGGCTACAACGGCGAGACCCTGAAGATTATCACCGAGGACAACTCTGAGAAGAACACCATCGCTGAGGTCGTGCAGGCTTACCTTGAGATCGCCGGAATCAAGAGCGAGATCGTGACCCTGGATCACGCGCTGATCGAGAACACGGCCGGCGACGCAACCCAGTGGGATATCCTGATTTACAGCTCTGCTGACAGCGACTACGCAATTTCCAGATTCATGAAGACCTATGCAATCGCTCATGGCTATGCAGACGGCTACAACTTAAGCTTCTATGAGGACGATGAGTTCCAGGAGATGCTGAACACCGTATTTAATGTAGATACCTACAGCGAGGAAGGCACCAACGAAATCATGGAGTACATCTATGACAACGCACTTGGCTACGCCGGATGCTATGCAATCAAGGTCGGCGTGTACTCACCGGTAATGGCTGAGTTCTATACCGTATCAGGTACGTCGAACTTCGTCATCGGCGCATGCGAGTATTATCTGGATCTGTAATAAATGGAAAGCAGGCAAGGATCGGATTTTAAGTGACAGCAATGTCTGAGTAAAGGATTATATTCCGGGGAGAACCGGTGAAAATCGGCTGTTCTTCCCGGAATATTTTACAAATCGGATGATTGGGACTCGATTATGCGTGATTTCGCACGATATCATAGAGAAACTGCGAGGCTTTCATAATGGTATTCTGCACTCAAGAATGCGAAGTGCGAATAAATCGGTGACAGATTCCCTCTGTGTCGTGTGAATTGTTGTATTAGTGGAAAGATAAACAGGCAGTGTGGAGGCATTTTATGAGCAAATTACAATTACAGGCCGGAGCCGGAAAGGCATACCTGGAATATCCGCAGGAGATTTTTCCGACACCGTTTGAAAACTTTACCGGGGTTCATGATTCTCCCGCGGTGAGAGTTCTTGTATTAGACTATGAAAAAAGAATCACGATTCTTAATATTGAAAGCGTCAATCTTTTCGGCGACGCGCGGGAAAAGGTCGTAAACGCGGTAGCGGAAATCACGAAGGTGGATCCGGAGGATGTCTGGTACCACTCCTCACATGTGCTTTCGACCCCGCATGTCTGGTCGCTGACTTCGAAAATGCCTCCCCGCACAGAGGCGGACACGGTAAAAATCGCGATGCTTCACGAAGTGACGCTCCAGGCCGCAAAAAAGGCTGCCGGGGATGCCGTACAGTCTCTGAAGGAAGCAAGATATGGCTTTGGCACCGGCTTCTGCGCGGCAAACGCCAACCGCAACATCTGTACAGAAAAAGGCTGGACGGTCAGCGTCAATGATGAGGGGCCTGTGGATCATGAAGTGCCCATTATCCGTATTGATGATACCGACAATGAGCCGATCGCTGTGTTGTTTTTCTTTAACGCGCAGCCAGCCGTTTTGGACCAGACCCGGAATTCGGATGGGACACATCTGATCTCCGGAGATATCGCCGGGTATTCCACCGCCTTTGTGGAGCAGGAATATCCGAATGCCGTGGCAATGTACTGCACGGGAGCGGGCGGCGATGAGAGTCCTTATCTGCGCGGCCAGTATACGATGACCGGCAGAGGCGGTCGCATCATTGAGAAGGATCTGCATGAAAAGACCTTCCTGCTGTGCGAGCTGCTCGGAGAGCGCATCGGCATGCAGGTCGTCATGGCGGCAGAGCGCATCGAGTGCAGGGAGATGGACGGACTGCTGCAGATCGTGCGCAGAGTGTTTACTTATGATGGACAGGAAATCGGAAATACCCGGGAGCCGCAGAAGGAATACGAATTCAAGCCGGAAGGGGAGCGGACGCTGGAGTTTTCTGTGCTGCAGATCGGAGACATCGCCGTTGTAGGTCTGATTCCGGAAATCTGCGCCCGTACAGAAATCGCGCTGCGGACCACCTCTCCGTTCCAGAATGTGGCGGTGCAGACCTTTACCGGCAGCGGACCGGTCGAGTCCGGAAACGGAAAATATCTGGGAGAGAGCGATTATTACGATAAAATCACCATGCAGGCCGTCAGCTCAGCCTACGCAAAAGGGACTGCCGAGCGGCTGGTCGGGGATATACAGAAGGTAATGGGAGAAATGCAGCAGCAGCCTGCGGCATTGCTTCATATCACGACCGTCACCGAGCCGTCCTATGATGGTCAGCGCGTCTGCGGAGCCATCGCGGAATATGACCGCGCGCTGGATGCAAGCCAGATCGATAAAGAATCGTTTGCCTTCACAGAAGCGCCGATCCTGGACTGTTATGTGAGCGACAAGCCGGAATTCGGCGCAGAGAAAGCAGACGGAAACTATGTGATATTCCGGCTCTCCAGTGAAGACGAGAGCAGCCGTCTCATGCAGAAGGTCTATATCCAGAGCCGCGCCCCGAAAGGCGGTCCGGGGGGTCCGGGAGGCCCAGGAGGCGCAGGAGGTCCGGGAGGCGGCCCGGGAGGCGGCCCGGGAGGTCCAGGAGGTCTAGGCGGCCCGGGAGGCGGTCCGGGAGGCCCAGGAGGTCTAGGCGGCCCGGCAGGCGGTCCCGGCGGCCCAGGCGGTCCGGGAGGCCCGGGAGGTCCGGGAGGCCCAGGCGGTCCGGGAGGCGGTCCCGGAGGTCCGGGCGCCGGCGGCAAGAAGTTCATAGGCATGAAGAAAAAGGATACCCGGCTTCATCTGCTCCAGAAGAAGGCATTGCCGGCTGCGGACGGCTCGGAAATTCCGGCGTTTGAGGGAATGGCTCTGGGCGACAGGGAAATCGATCTGGTAGTGAACCGTTTCCAGACAGGAGAATTCCAGGGAATGAAATACAACCTCTTCATTCCGGAGAATTACGATGAAACGCAGAAATATCCGATGCTTCTGTTTATTCCGGACGCGACCGGAAATGGCCCGGAGCAGGACAGGACCCTGATCCAGGGAATGGGAGCAACCATCTGGGCGACAGATGCCGAGCAGAAAAAGCATCCGTGCTTTATCGTGGCACCGCAGATCGACGGAGAGCCGCTGACCAACAACGATTACACCTGCTCCCCGCAGCTGGAGACGATCAAGGAGCTTCTGGATTCCCTGCAGCAGACCTACAGCATTGATCCTGATCGTATTTACACCACAGGACAGTCACAGGGATGTATGGCGTCCTTCGAGCTGAATATCCGATATCCGGACTACTTTGCCGCCGCCCTGCTGGTATCCGGACACTGGGATGCCGAAAAGATCGCCGCCACCCTTTCCGACAAAAAGCTGTTGATTGCCTTAAGCGAGGGCGGGCTCGGCGAATTTGACTCCATGAGCAGGCTTTACGATCTGCTGAAGGAGCGCGGCGCGAACGTAGAAAAACAGTTCTTCAACGCCAGAGCAGGTAAAGAAGAGCTGAACACCGCGATGGCAGAGTACCTCTCCGGGGATGCGAACATCAAGCTTGCCATCTATACAAAAGAATCCAGCCTGCCGGATGACGGGAAAAAGTACTTTGGTATCATGTACCATCAGCGCGGGTGGGAGATCACCTATCCGATCGAGGCCGTGCGCGACTGGCTGTTTAGCCAGACAAAATAGGCTGACCGTGCGCGATTGGTTGCCTGACTGGACAAAATAAAACATTTGCAGCTGACTGGTTTGCCATACGAAATAAGCCACGTGTGGCGGGCTGTCTGGCCATACGAATTAAATCAGAGAATCCGCTGATTCCTGCTATGGAGTCAGCGGATTTTATATCTGGATTTTTACTGCCTCATTTCATCGGCCATTTTTAAAACTCATAAAAACATCTAGTTGCACTATTTTTACAGAACAGACAAATAAATAATTTAAGAAACATATTGACGGGCGAAGGGCTGTCTGTTATTATGCATATAAAAATGGCTGTAGAAAACCCTTCTGCTCAAAATCGCCATCGGTGATGGAGAGCCATAACCCATCGACCGGTACAAAATGCCGCGCCGGTCTATTAAGTGGGAAATTACGAAAGAGAAAAAGAATAATTGAAAATAATTTTGCCACAGGCAGGAAAAGATGGGAGGAAATATCATGAAGAGACAGGAAAAGCCAGGCATGAAGGAAATACCGGATGCGAGGGAAGCGTCAGATACGAAGGAAATGCCGGATGCGAGGGAAGCGTCAGATACGAAGGAAATACCGGATATGAGGAAAGCATCAGATACGAAGGAAATGCCAGATACGAGGGAAGCATCAGATACGAAGGAACCGCAGGCAGGGATGGATTCGCCTGCTTTTACTTATGAAGAGAAAGAGGATGGT
Source organism: Lachnospiraceae bacterium (assembly GCA_021201665.1). GTDB lineage: Bacteria > Bacillota > Clostridia > Lachnospirales > Lachnospiraceae > Choladousia. The sequence goes on from JAJQEO010000059.1 coordinate 68,043, forward strand.
TCCGGCGGGGATTTGCTGGGAGAAGCAGGCGTGCAGTACGCATACAGGTATCGCAGACAGGGCGAGTACACGTTGGAAGATTATTATGCACTGCCGGATGAGCAGCGCGTGGAGTTGATTGATGGTGTTTTATATGACATGGCAGCGCCTTCTTCGCCCCATCAGATTGCGAGCTTTGAGATCAGCATGCAGCTTGGGAGCTTTATAAAGTCTCAGAAGGGGACATGCAGGGCATTGTACGCGCCGGTAGATGTACAGCTTGACTGTGATGACCGGACGATGCTGCAGCCGGATGTTCTGGTGGTCTGTGACCGGGATAAGATCAAAAAACGCTGCGTTTATGGCACACCGGATTTCGTGATCGAGATTTTATCAGACTCAACTGCCAGGAAAGACATGTCCGTGAAATTAGGGAAGTATCTCAATGCAGGTGTGCGCGAATACTGGATCGTCGATCTGCGGCAGGAGAAGGTGATCGTGCATGATCGGACAAAGGACGACTGCGATGGTTGCCGTACATCCCTTTATGGGATGGATCAACCGGTTCCGGTGCAGATTTTTGATGGAAAATGTCAGATCTATTTTGATGAGATTTGCGAGGAAGTGAGGCCGATTCTGCGCCAGATTTGATCCGAACCAAAACATAACATCGCGTCTGCGATTATAAGAAAAAGCCGAAAACAGAAATGCTTCCGGCTTTTTTGCTGTCTGGACAAATATATTTATCACCTCTGTATTTGCTGTCAGCGTGTCTGAGTGCATCTTTCTCGTTTACTTTACCATAGTTCTCTTCGCATATCCAGTGGTTTCCTTATTCAGATGAT
>JAJQEO010000080.1 GCA_021201665.1 Lachnospiraceae bacterium
ATAAGGTGGATGTGACCGGAGAGAACGAGATTCCGGGAGCGAGCATGACGGTAACCGACTCCGAAGGCAACATCGTTGACGAATGGGTTTCTACAGAGGAAGCACATGCGATCAGCGGTCTTAAAGTTGGTGAAACCTATACTCTGACGGAAGTTGCCGCGCCGGAAGGATATGTGAAAGCGTCCAGTATTGAGTTTACGGTGAGTGACGACGGAGTGAACCAGGATGTGACCATGGTGGACAAGCAAGTCTTTGTGAGTAAGACAACCATTACCGGCGAGGAGGAACTGCCGGGTGCAACCCTGACAGTAACCGATTCGGAAGGGAATGTGGTTGATATATGGGTGTCAACCACTGAGCAGCACGCAGTGAGCGGACTGGAAGTTGGCCAGACCTACACACTGACCGAAGAAACTGCGCCGGATGGATATGTGGTCGCGACTGACATTGTGTTTACAGTGGAAGATGACGGCACAATCCAGACGGTCACGATGGTGGATAAGCAGCTCTTTGTTGTGAAGGTAGACAGTTATGTGACGGAGCTTGCAGGAGCAGAACTGGAAGTGCGTGACGCGGATGGAAATGTGGTTGATGCCTGGACATCCGATGGCACGGCCCATGCGGTGAGCGGCCTTGTAACCGGGCAGACTTATACGCTGGTCGAGACGAAAGCTCCGGAAGGCTACGCGATTGCATCCGAAACAACGTTTACTGTTTCAGAAGATGCTGAGAGCGACACCATCAGCCTGATCAATAAGCAGGTACTCGTTCATAAAGTGGACGTGACCGGAGAAAACGAGGTTCCGGGAGCGAGCATGACGGTAACGGATTCTGAAGGTAACATCGTGGACGAATGGACTTCTACGGAGGAAGCACACGCGATCAGCAATATTCGGGTAGGCGAAAACTACACTTTGACAGAGATCGCCGCGCCGGATGGCTATGTGAAAGCATCGAGCATCACCTTTACAGTGACCGATGATGGGACGGATCAGGAGCTTACTATGGTTGATAAGCAGGTGTATGTGAGCAAAAAGTCTGTCACCGGCGAGGAAGAACTGGAAGGAGCAACCCTTACAGTAACCGATTCGGAAGGAAATGTTGTGGATACCTGGGTATCAACGACAGAAGCACATCCGGTGAGCGGCCTGATCGTAGGTGAAACCTATACACTTACGGAAGAAATCGCCCCTGCCGGATATGCGAAAGCATCCAGCATCGAGTTTACGGTAGAGGATGATTATTCCATTCAGACTGTAACCATGTACGATGAACTGATTGAGTTCACAATCAGTAAAAAAGACATCACGGACGAGGAAGAACTGCCGGGTGCGCAGCTTGTTATTACGGATTCCGAGGGGAATGTGGTAGATGAGTGGACATCAACGGATGAACCGCACATGATCAACATCGCGGCTGGAACTTATACCCTGACAGAGACGATTGCCCCGGATGGCTATGCGACAGCGGAAAGCATTGAGTTTACGATTGATGATACACAGGTACAGCAGACACTGACCATGTATGATGCCCCGATCACGGTGGAAATCAGTAAGAAGGACATCACCAACGATGAAGAGCTGCCGGGTGCGCATCTGATCGTAAAAGATGAAGACGGCAATACGGTTGACGAGTGGACTTCTACGGAAGAAGCGCATACCATCACGAATCTCACGGTTGGAACCTATACCCTGACAGAGATCACTGCGCCGGACGGATATGAGGTCGCGGAGACGATTACGTTTGAGGTGACAGATACAGCGGAAGTTCAGCATGTCACGATGTATGATTCCCCGAAAGAAGAGACCGTTGACCTGACCGGGAAGAATACGACGAGCACCAGCTCTGGGACAGTGACGGCATCTTCAGTAAAGACTGGTGATATGTTCCGCTATCTGCCGGCGCTTCTGGCAATCGCTGCAGGAGCGGCACTGCTTGTAGTGCTTGCAGTGAAAAGAAAGAAAAGAGCCTGAAATGGTTCGCAAAGAAATACGTTAGCAAGAAACAATATACTTGAGTAACACAGTGGGCAGGGAGAAAAGATTTCCCTGCCTGCTTGCGTCAATGACGGAAAGGCACATTTTGGATGGGAAAATGTGTCTTCAAAACAGAAGAGGGGGATTCATTTGATAAAAGATAAAAAACGATGGCAGGAGTTTAGCCATAATATAAGGGATGGCTTCAAGCGGATTCTTACCGTCGCTCCACTGACAGCGCTGACAATCCAGACAACGGCTCACGCGACCAGTGTTGTTACACAAATCAACAGCCTGAGTTCTTTTGTACTGTCGATTATCCAGGCGGCAGGCGTGATTGTTACGGCGTGGGGCGTTTTTGAATTTGCGAATGGGTACCAGTCCCACGATGGTACGCAGCAAACCTCCGCGTTGAAAAGGATTATTGCCGGATTGATCATGGTCGGAGCTGGCACCCTGATGTCTATGCTGGGAGTTTCCTGATGGAAAAAACAGTGAAAACAAGAAGGGAGGACATCGGACATGGGATTGATAAGCAATGCAATCAGCTCTGCTTTTGAGAGCTTTGGCGGGGCAATGATGGATGTCGGGGAGTGGATGTTAAGTGCCGGGTACAATATCTGGAAAGGCAGTGGCAGCATTGCAATCCAGTACGCGCAGAAAGATCCGATGACCGTCTCGAATGCATGGGGAACAGTGACTGGGAGTATTTATAATATTATGCTTTCGGTCGCTGCTGCTCTGGCGGTGCTGTTTTTCGTACTTGGATGGCTAAACGAGAGTATTGATATACGCACGAATTTTACGTTGGAAAGTATGTTCCGGTTTTTTGTCCGGTATGTGATAACTGCTTCCCTTATCGTAAATTCATTGACACTGGCTACTGGAATTACGAAATGTGCAACTGCATTGGTGACATCGGTTTCTGTGGAAGTAGAAGCGGAAGAAGCGGACGGACTTTTTGATGAAATGAAGAATGAACTGGATGATTCGGACGCGGATGGTGGCACATGGTTAGCGTATGGCATTGTAGCAATGATTGGCGGTGTAATCGGCGGACTTGTGATTATCGTATGTGCGATTCAGCTGATTTTATCGGTTTTGTCGCGGCTTTTTAAAATGCTGTTATGTATTCCTTTCGCTCCGGTTGCATTTGCCGGATTTGCTGGTGGACGGGAGTTTTCACAGTCTGGCATAGCGTGGCTGAAAACCTATACTGGTTACTGTCTGGAGGCGTTGGTGATTATTCTTGCGATTGACATCAGTTATGGGCTGTTTCAGGACACCTCGGCGTTTGGAAGTGTTGACGGCGTAGTGGGCGTCGTGCTTGGAATCTGCGAATACTGCCTGCCTATGATAACCGCCTGCGCCTGTGTGAAAGGAGCGGATACAGTAGTACGGCGGTGCCTGGGGCTGGGGTAACTGAGCAGTAGAATGTCTTATACAGAGTTTTCAGAGCAGTTAGAAATTAACATTTTCAACAATTTGGGGGAATAACGATTGAAACTCTACATAAAAAATGGTATTATTTTTGAAATTTGGCAGAAAATGCTTGGAAGCTATCCATGACAGGTTGGCAGCCTCCCGGCTTGAATTGGTTCGTTGGAACACAGGAAGTATTTTTCCGTATATTTGAAAGTCATAGCTAAAAGGATGCTTTGCGAATAAGTATAGAATGTGGTTTGCCAATTGGTATAGGAGGCAGAAATGGATACTTTGAAATACCGTATTAAAACATTATTCAAATATAAGGATTTGATTTTTGAACTCGTAAAGCGTGATTTGAAACTAAAATATCGGCGCAGCTTTCTTGGGTATGCATGGTCTGTTTTGCAGCCGCTTCTTTTAATGATTGTGCTGACAGTAGTTTTTACACAGCTTTTGGGCAAAAACATTGAGAATTATCCGCTCTATCTGTTGTCAGGACGCATGATGTATGATTTCTTTAAGACAAGCACGACTGGAGCAATGAAATCCGTGACTGGTAATGCTTCTCTGCTGCGGAAGGTTTATTCTCCGAAATATATTTTTACATTGGCGAAAGTGACTAGCTGTATGGTAGAAATGGTGTTTTCTTTTGGAGCCTTGTTTATCGTTATGCTGGCTACCGGAGCGAAATTCTATGTGACATTGTTTTTTATCCCTCTTGTAGTGCTGCAGATTTATATTTTTTGCTGCGGGGTGGGATTTTTTCTTGCTCAGCTGAATGTGTTTTTCCGCGATATTGAGCATATTTATGGCGCGATACTCAATGCATGGTTTTATATGACACCGATTATTTATGAAATTGACCGTCTTCCAGTGTATCTTCAGCTGATAATCAAAGCGGTGAATCCTTTGTATTATTATGTGGCACAATTCCGGGATATTGTGTACTACGGAAATCTTCCTGGTCCACGCATTTTCTGGGGCGGCTGGGTGATTGCTTTTTTGATGTTGGCCATTGGTGTGTGGTCTTTTCAACGGTCGAAGGATCGATTTATTTTGTATATCTGACGCGATAAAGTATGGACAGAAGAAATCACGGAAATTTCTTGCTTATGCCGGAAGTGGTTTACATGATGGGAAAATGCGAAGTATGTTTTCTTTATCCAGTTGCGCGGGCAGATAAGGAGAGGGGGAAGATATGCAGATACCTGTAAATAAGGACATCAATGAATACAAGGACGATTTTTTTAAAGGGATGACATTGAAGCAAACGGTCATGTGTGCACTTACTCTTGGAGTGGGCGCAGGCTGTTATTTCCTCTGTAACGGAATGCTGGGGCTTCCGCAGACAATATCTCTTTATCTGGTGTTTCCTGCAGCACTTCCATTTGCAGCAGCCGGATTCCTGAAAATAGACGGGCTGCCGCCGCTTGAATACCTGAAAAGGCGGAGGGCAGTAACGAAACGGGCAGTGTACCGATATCGGCCTTTGGTTTTTGAGCAAATGGGGTTGGAAATGGAGACGTTCAGTGAAAAGAACCTGCCAGGTGAAGAATGTGGCGGAAGCAGCAGGAAGGAACAAGAGGAAACTGATAACAGGAGGCAATATGGCAATACACAACAACCCCAGATAAAACGGAAAGATAGAAAATATCTGCTGGGGCCTTATGAAGAAGACGGGGTGACAGAACCATGAAAATGGCTGATTTTAAAGTAAAGACGGAAAAGGATTACAAGACTCCGGAGTATGTGCAGCAGATTATCCCGATTTACCAGATCAGCGAGGATGGCATTTTTCAGCTGGAGAATAAGCCGGATGGCGCGAAGAAGCAGTATGACAGGGCTTATTTGTTTGAAGATGCCAATTTTGCGACGATGGATGATTATGAGAAAGAGGACTTTCTGAAGCTTTACTGTGGGATGCTGAACAGCCTGAATGTTTCCTTTAAAATCTGCGTCATGAATAATAACCGCGATATGGACCAGGTGCGCCGGAATATTTTTATCCGCTGCAGAGAAAAACGGTTTAAAGAACTGACAGATTCACTGAACAGCCATATCGAGGATTCTCTTGTAAAGGGTCGTGCCGGAATTGACCAGGCGCGGCTTTTTATTATCAGCTGTCAGCGGGAGAATATGGGGCAGGCAAGGGACTATTTTCATTCGATTGAGTCGAATCTTGCACTTTGCTTCAGCCGGATGAAATCTGCATTGATTCCACTGAACGCGAAAGAACGGCTTCGTTATCTGTTTGCTTTCTACCGGATGGGCGAGGAATCCGAATATGATTTTGACTTTAAGGAGCCGCTGTGCCGCTTTGACTGGAAGAGCCATATCTGCCCGATGCTGATCCGGGAATGTCAGGACGAATATGGGAAGTTTGACGGTCTGACCATGCAGGTGGACGGGAGATATGTGAGAGTCCTGTATCTTCCAAAGTTTCCCAATACGATTGATACATCGGTAATCCAGAAGCTGATGGGCGGCTCTCAGCATGTGATACTCACGATTGATGCAGCGGCAATCCCACAGGAAGTGACGCGGAAAAGAATGGATGAACTGTATCTGCAGAACAGCCGCGCGATTGAGAAGCAGCAGGAGGCTCGGAACAACGCCCGCGCATGGTCTTCAGACATCACATACGAGCGGCGCAGGGAAAAGGAAGAGCTGGAATCTTACATGGACATCCTGAATGAGAACGACGAGAAGATGTTTTATGTTGGGGTTTACGCAATTCTTACGGCAGACAGTATGAGTGGGCTGGAAAATGATGTGGTGGCATTCTGCCAGACAGCAGAGAGCGAAGGATTTGTTTTCCAGCCAACGAGGTGGCTGCAGATCGATGCGATCAATACGGCACTGCCGACCGGGGCACGTTTTTGTACGGACGGTTTGCGGCCGTTGTTTACACAGCCACTCTGCGCCATGACGCCCTTTGTCGTGCATGAACTGTATCATCCGGGCGGGCTGTTTTATGGCGTAAACCAGGTGTCAAAGAATGTCCTGATCGGAGACCGGAAGCATCTGAAAAATGGGAATGGATTTGTGCTGGGGACGACCGGAAGCGGAAAAAGCATGTATGTCAAGATCGAGATCGTGGAAGCGTTTTTACGGCTGAAAGACGATATTATCATCATTGACCCGCAACAGGAATACAAGGCCGTCACGCAATATCTGGGCGGTGAATATGTGGAATTTGGCTCCGGCGCAGGGAACTATGTGAATCCGCTTGATACGGATATCCTGGAATTTATGGAGCCTGACCGGTTTCTCGTAGACAAGACGCAGCTGATGTGCAGCCTGTTCACACAGATTAAAGGAGAGATTAGCGGACAGGAACGTTCCCTGATCGGGCGGTGTGTAAAGCGCGTCTATGAGCCGGTTTTGAAAAAGCGCGGAAGGCGGGCCGCAGCACCGACGCTACTCGATTTTTATAATGAGCTAGGGAAACAGGAGGAACTGCTGGCGCAGGAACTGAAGCTGGATCTGGAAATCTTTGTAAATGGTGCGCTTGATATGTTTGCAAAGCCGACAAACGTAAATACCAGAAACCGGCTGACCGTCTATGGGATTGCAGACCTGGGGGAAGAGCAGAGCGGAATCGGGATGCTGATCATGCTCGAAGGAATCCGTGCGCGGATTGCAAGGAATGCAGTAAAGGGCAGGGCAACCTGGCTTTATGTCGATGAATTTCACAACATGACCGCGCACCAGTACACGGCGAATTTTTTTGAAAAGATATGGAAAGAAGTGCGCAAGCTGGGCGGCATCTGCACGGCAATCACACAAAATATCGCGGACTGCCTGTCCTTAAAGACAATCGAGACGATGCTCTGTAACAGTGAATATATTGCCTTCTTTAACCAGTCTGAGATTGAAATGGAAATCCTGCGGAACACGCTTCGGATATCGGAAAATCTTCTGGAATATGTGCAGAACACATCCCCTGGCTGTGGTCTTTTGAAATTTGGCGGCGGGACATTCATCCCTGCGGATGCGCGGATACCGAAGGACTCCGAAATGTATCGTCTGGCAAACACGAATTTCCATGAAATCCAGAAGGCAAAGCGGAAGGAGAAAAAGCGGATGGGGAATGCCCTGCTTGATCTTCCGGAAGATGTAATGGAAAGCATCCGGGATGCCCCGACGCAACAGGAAATGATTTATCCGATAGAATAAGCGAAAGCGTTTTATCCGCCTTCTGTATTTCTTATTCAGTTGGATGGGTATATAGGGGAGAAAGAATGGAGGGATTCTGATTCATTGAGGGGAAGGTGGCACGAATGGAAATCAGACAGAAGGAAGAAGTACGGGATATTGATACGAGGGATGTCAACCTTCGGGCTACAGATAAAAGCAAAATCTGGTCCCCGCGCAGCACAGCTGACAGGATAGGGGCTGAAAATCCGGGATTTAGCGTAAAGGTGAAAAACGCCAGGTTCACGGGGTATGGGACGGGATATAAGGAGCTTTCGGAAGAAAGCCGGGAGGCGCTTGCTTCACTTACGCGGGAGCAAAGAAAACAATGGAACAGCTACAGCCGCCGGGAACAGCTGCAGATATTGAATATGGTAGAGAAAAGGGTAAAACGGCGGCTAAGGTATCAGGATAGGACAGAAATGGTTGAGCCAGCGTTTGCTGCGCGAAAAGACATGAGTCTCAGATACCGGATATCTGACGAAGACCGGGACAGTCCAAAACCGCAAAATGCGCATACAACTGTAAAAGCCACGAGAGAGATTCGCGCCCCTGCGGAACCCCCAAAAATTCGCAAAGATGACGACCGTGGGAAATATATCTATGTGAATCCGCAGATCTCCCGGGAAAAGCTTGAAGCAGTACGGCGGAACAGGGCGCAGAAGGATTTTCGGCAGAAAAAGCAGTCTGTTCCTGTAATTAAGGAAGCCCGCCAGCGTCTTACAGCTGTACAGACTCAGCGGAGAACGCAGGGAGCCAGGCTGCAGAAGGCAGATACTGTATGTCATGTGGGAAATGACGACGAAAATCGGGTTGATTCTTTTCAAAAGAAATCGGACAGACTTGCAGCAGTACCATTGGAAAAACGCCGGAATAAATCCGCAGGTATCCGGAAAAGGAATCCGGAGAGGGCTTATCACCGAGTATTTTACTTACCATATTCGGATAAAAAGTATTTCTGGAAAAAAGCGGAGGAACGCAGAACCTCAGATGGATTCCAAAAGGAATCCGCATCGAAGAAAAAAATGTATATCCGTGAGCTTGGCAGCCTGCTTGATCAGGATGCCAGGAAACGGGAATCCGTCCAAAAACTGCAGAAGTCGGAGATGGTTGAACAGGCGGAGCTTGAACGGGAAACTGCTGCGAATACGGTGCGCACGGTTGCTATCCCGGTCAGAATAAAAGCGGCAGAAATAAAAATTCAGATCCAGAAGAAGGCAGTCGAAATTACTGCCGGAATCGGAAAATATCTTGCTTTGGTTGGGGGAGCAGTCTTGCTCCTTCTTTTTATGCTCACCTTTTTTGCCGCGTTGTTCGGGAGCCTTGCGGGAGAAGAAGAGAACAGCACCCTGTATTCCGCATCCGGCAGTGAAATCGTTGAATATGCGCAGTCCTGGATTGGGATTACCCAATATTCCTATGGTGCCGGGCGCGGTTCGGCAACGGACTGGCAGGATTATTCCGATTGCAGTTCTTTTGTTCATGGAGTATTCAGCCATTTTGGAATCGAGATCGGATGGACGACGACCGCTATGGAAGATATGGGAACATTGGTCGATGGGGGATTAAGCGATGCCCTGCCGGGAGATATTGTCCTCTTTTATGATGGCTGGGTTCAGTCTGGAAACAGCGCCCATGTCGGCATTTATGCTGGGGATGGGATGATGGTGCATAATTCTGTGAGCCGAGGGGTCTGCATGTCCGGCGTGGCTTCTGATGGCAGACAGTATGTGGTGCGGCGGGTGCTTACAGGGACAACATCCGGAAACAGTACGGACAATACCAGCTATACGCAGGAACAGATGGAGACAATCTGGGCGATCGTATGCCAGGAGGACGGTGGAAGTTATGTGGGCGCGCTTGCAGTAATCAGTACCGCAATGAACCGTGTAGACAGCGCACAATGGTCTTATCTGGGCAGCAATGCCTATGCGCAGCTGACCGCCAGCGGACAGTTTTGCTACAGCATTGACAATAACTGGAAGCGGTATCTGGGCGGGAACGTACCGGATTATGTCAAACAGGCGGTCAGCGACTGCCTTGAAAATGGAATCCGGAACCATTCCCATACGAGCTTCCGCAGTTACTACACAGAAGGCTCCGAGCAGATCGGCGGAGGAAACTATTACTTTGGCTAACAGTCCAGAACAGCAGCAAAATGCAGATACAAGCCGTGCAGATTTATCTGCTAAGGATTGTATCTGTATTTTGGGATGGGCGGGACGGCGCTGGACGTCCAGTGGACGTCCGTTTAGCGCGGACCGAAGCGGAGCGTAGACCCATCAAGCCGCAGACATATGACGCGCAAGCGGCATATAGCCTGCAACGCAGGCGGTCTGTGGCCTGGTGTTTTGGACGGGTCCAGAACAGCAGCAAATATAATATGCTTTCTGGACTGATGAAAACAGGATGGAGAAATTTGCAATGGATAAAAAGAAAATAAAGCTGTACATTATCCTGCTCGTATTACTGATTGGTGCGTCTATTATGCTGCCCTATGCGGTAAATGCAGTTTCCGATGCGATTGTGGGGAGGATTACAAAACATTCGGAAACAGAAACGGATATAGAGACAGAGGAAGAGCTATTGACGGAATTGGACGCTGTCTCGGAAAGCACAGAAGAATCAGAGAATGACTCTGATTCGGGTGAAACTGTTACGTTGAGTATGGAAACGGATGCGGAAACAGGAGCTAAAGAAACAGTTGTGAATGCTGAGAGTTCAGAAGTATCCGGTGATGAACAGGACGCATCCGAATCGAACTTAGCGGCGGACGAAGCAGCGGGGGTTCAGTCAGATTCTGCAAATCAGGCAGCCGCTCAGGAATCAAGTGAGGCAAAATCTGAGGAAGCAGATACCGCTCAATCGGAGAGGCTGGATGCAATGGAAGCATATGTCAGCTCATTCCATCCAGAAATCATTGTGTCGGATGCAGCGGCAGTGGATTATCCGGATTTTTCTGCGGGCGGGGAAGAATCTTTTCTGGCGGCGGTCGGAGAGTATATCTACTCTGTCTATGATGATCTGGTGAGTATTGAAAAAATTGAGGTTATTGAGACTGTCCGAAATAACGATTCGGAGTGTTCCTGCCAGATCGAATTGTTCACAGCGGACGGCAGCTCGGAATTGTTCATTTGCAGTTACAACAAAAAATGGGATTACTACGGAGTATATTCCATGTACAGCGTAGAGTAACAGGAGGAAAAAACAAATGTATAAAAAGAAAAGCAACAAACCACTTTATATCGCAATCGCGGTAGCGGTCATTCTGATCGTGCTTCTGGCTGTAATGCAGACCGTTTTGTCGAAAAAGTCAGGGCAGAATCATGTCGCGGAGACAGAGACGGAAAGCGAAGTAGTTACTGAAACGGAAACCGAGACACCGGTACATAATATTCTGCTGTATAAAAGCAGCTCCGGGACGATAGAATTTGATGCGAGCTGGCTGGTATCAGACAGTGATTCGGATTCTGTGCTGGAGGTGGAAGAAAATATCCTTGTGACGATGCTGATAACACCGTCGGATGGAAAAGCGTTGGAGAGCGTCGATGTCCTGGATTATGATATGCAGACTGTCAGCAGTGTTGTGAGATCTGTCTCCGGAACAGAGGATGGAAGCGGGGAAATGCGGTTAAGCTTTGTTATGCCGGATCGTGATGTGTTTATCAATTTTAATTTTGTAGATATTGCTGTGGAAACAGAAGCACTGGCAGATGTGGCAGAGACAGAATCGGAGAGCGAGACAGAAGAAGCGTCCCCATATGGACTTTCACTGCATGGACTTACAGATGAAATCCTTAGCAGCTATAACGGAATATTCGATGAACAGAAATTCCTGCAGTCGCTGGGAGACGCCCTGCAGATTGATTCGGATGAAAGTGAATACCGGATGGTGACGGACGTGTATTTTGGAGACGGGATATCATCTGAAGAATCGGACACACCAAAGGTTTCCTACTATATTTATTTCAATGGCTATGAAACCTGGTCTGTGCTTTCAACCTATTACGTGACGGAAGATTCCTATGTATTTACAGAAACGCCGGCTGCGGCAGAGACAGAAACCGAAGAAGAAAATATTACCACGAGCAGTTCATCCGGCGTGGATACAGCAACCACAAGTTCTAACGAATCTTCCGATGGTTCAGGTACAGGTGGAAGCACGGGAAGCTCAAGTGGCACAGGAAGTGCAGGCAGTACAGGCAGCACAGGAACGTCAACGACAACAACGAGTCTGGATATCCTGTCTGTTTCAACTGTCTTTCTAAGCTTTGTCGGAGATGAAGACGCTTTTTATCAGTCTGTGTTTGATTATATTCTCGGAAAAGGATATACCGGCAGCATAACCGGAACCATGTCTTCTTATGAAATCAACCCGGAAAATCAGACTGCGACAATTCAGATCAGGCTCAGCTCTGGCGGCATGATCACAGGAACATACAACAAGTCCGCGAATACTTACAGCTTTTCCGGACTGTAAGAAGGGGAGGTTCACATGAGTAAAAAAAGAAAAACGGGCGGCGGAAAGCTGTCCGAAAAATTTGGACAGGAGCCGCTAAATGAAAGCTTTGAAGAATTGGATATGGCTGAGAACAAAATGGAAGAGAATGAGGAGTTAAAGATAACTGCAGCGGGAGTGGGGAGTTTTGAAAATAACATTCCAGAAGATTCAAAGAAGGCGGCGGAGATAGAAGGCAGGGAAGCAGATATTGAATCTGAAACAGGGGCGGTAGTGTTGGCAGAAGAAGAACCAGAAGAAGAACCAGAAGAAGAACCAGAAGAAGAACCAGAAGAAAATGATTCTGGCCGAAACATAAAAAGTGCGTGCGCCCAGCAAAGGACGTGATGTTTAGCAGGTGGAAATCCTGTCCGGCAAGGTGCTAACCACACCACCGGTAGCGAACCTTGTACTTGTATGGGCAACCATACAATGTAAAGCGTAGGAAGTCAGGTAGTAGGGTCAAAAGGCATTTTAGCACCGAAAATATGTAAGCCTGTGTGACGACACGGTGCACTTCGTGGAAGACAATACGTGCATTTATCGCTATGGTGAGATTCTGCACGGCACAGCGGTGTTTTAAGTCAGCCATGCTACACAATGACATCACGTCAACTGGGGAGGACCTGTTATTTCCGCACATAAGTGTAAATGGGCGGTATGTTGTGGCAACCAAAAGAAGCGCAGCAAATGGGTAGCAGGTAGTCGGATAGCCCGATAGTACCAGTGAAGGTGGGTAATGCCACTGGAGGGAAGCGGAAAAGGGAGTGTGCCTCGAACTCCTGCTATGCAAGACAATATCGAAGAGGAAACATTGCCAGTACTCAGAGATTGGAGAAGCAATGGAAACGAAATTGGAGAGAATATCGCAACTATCAAGGGAAAACCCGGACATGGTATTCACTTCGGTAGGACACTTAATCAACAAAGAAATGCTGAAAGAGTGCCACGCAAAGATGGATGGAAATAAGGCGGTAGGAATCGATGGAGTAACCAAAGAGGAATACGACCAAAATCTGGAGGAAAACCTTGACAAACTGGTGGAACGTCTGAAACGAAAGTCCTACAAGCCACAACCCGCAAGGAGAGTGGAAATACCAAAGGACAACGGGAAGACAAGACCATTAAGCATCTACTGCTACGAAGACAAACTGGTGCAGGAAGCATTGAAGAAAATACTGGAAGCAGTGTTTGAGCCACATTTCTATGACGAGATGTGGGGCTTTCGCCCCAACAGGGGATGTCACCAGGCGATTCGGAGCCTGAACGTGATGTTGGAAAAACGGCCAACGAATTACGTACTGGATGCGGACATCAAGGGATTCTTTGACCACATAGACCATGAATGGGCAGTCAGATTCATAGAATCAAGAATCAAAGACCCGAACATCATAAGACTGGTGAGACGAATGCTGAAAGCAGGAATCATGAAAGATTATCAGTTCGAAGAGACAGAGGAAGGATCCGGTCAGGGTTCAGTCTGTTCACCCGTCATAGCAAATATTTACATGCACTATGTACTGGTATGGTGGTACAGGGAAAAGATGAAACCGCTGATGAAAGGCTACAGCGGACTGGTAGTATACGCTGACGACTTTGTTCTGGGCTTCCAATACAAAGAAGATGCGGAGCTATTCTATGAACACCTGAAAACCAGAATGAAGCACTTCGGAATGACCTTGGAAGAGGAGAAAACCAGACTGATAGAGTTTGGAAGATACGCGAAGGAGAGATGTGCCAGAAATGGCACAAAACCGGATACGTTTACATTCTTGGGTTTTACACACTACTGTTCCCATGGCAGGAGCGGTCAATTCCGGGTGAAGAGGAAAACCAGCAGAAAGAAATTTGCAAAGAAATGCAAAGAAGTAAATAGGCTGATAAGGGATATGAGGACATTGCCATTAAAAGTCATCATGAAGAAACTGAATCAGATACTTGTTGGTTATTATCATTATTACGGCATAACGGATAACATTCAAAGTCTTAGCAGTTTCCGCTTCCGGGTAGAGCGGAGCCTATTTAAATGGCTTAACCGCCGAAGTCAGAAGAGAAGCTACAACTGGGAGAAATTTAACCAGATGTTAAAAGCTTATCCATTAGCTAAACCGAAAATATATGTCAGCGTTTATGCGAGATAGTTGTTGAACAATTAGTTTTGCAAAGAGCCGGGTGCGGAAAAGCCGCACGCCCGGTTCTGTGAGGGACATGCCCCGCAAGGGGTATGTCTACTCGACTTTGTATCAGTGGAGGCAATGGCTGATCGGAGCACTCTTGATTGTTTTGGCTGCGGTGTATCTTCTTGGCAATAGTTCAAAAAATTCTGAGATAAGCCTGGAGCGGCAGACAGAGGAATCCGCAGTAGAATCGGAAACGGTAGAGACGGCTAAAACAATTCGTGTGACTGGGACAGGCGATTCTGCAGAAAACGATGGATCTGTCAATGAGGCGGCGGATACGGAATCAACCGAAAATCAAAACGATGGAGGAAAAACAGGCAGTTCAAGCTCTGACTCGGAGAGTGAAGATGAGACTGAGGACTGGCAGGAGACAATCTTCGGAGACTTGGAGAATACCGTTCTGCAGTCGATCCGTGTTTCAGGACTGACAGAGACGCAAAAAGAAAAATCTGGATTTCGGGAATCCGACTTTCTCACCACGCTTTCTTCTTTTTTGACAGAAAATGAATTGAGTGGAGTAAGTCAGGTGGTCTTTGAAGATGAGATTTCCTGTTCATCGGAGAACGCCTGTGTTTTCACCGCAAGTCTGGATGATTATGAAAATAGTCTGATCGTCATCATATATCCAGACTATCCGGGGCAGTATATTCTGATGCTTCAGGATCTGCAGGAGTATGCGGAGGGAAGGAATGAAGATGCGGAATCAATGACGCAGACGGAATCCACTACAGATGAACAGGCTCAGGATGCGGTAGAAGTTCAGAGTGGCCAGACGCTTGCTGAAACGGAGCGGAGCTACGATGCCACGACGCTTTCCGTCACTGGGATTCCGGTAACGCTGGCGAATTATCTCTCGAACCGCTATGAGATGCAATATACGCTTTACGATTACCTCTATCGAAATGGATACAGTAATGACACTGCCGCAGAGGTTACTTCGTATGAGATTGACGCGGATATGCGGACAGCGACCATATATTTCACCTTGTCTGATGGAAGCAGTCTGACCGGAACCTATAGTCTGGACGAGAATTCCTATTCATACCAGTAGAAGATGAAAGATTCTGATTGCAGTCTTGTGAAAAACTGCTATAATAAAGGTGTCACAGATAATCAGGAGAAAGGCTTTATGAGAAGAGACAGCACGAAAGTTGATGTAAGGCTGAAAGACTTCTGGCGCGATAATAACCGTTTTGCAGATCTTTTCAATGCAGTCCTGTTTGAAGGGCAGGAGATCCTGAAACCGGACGCGCTGGAGGAAGCGGATACGGATGTGTCTGGCGTCATTCAGCTAAAACAGTACCAGGAATCGCTGGTGCGTGCGCGGGATGTGGTTAAGAAGACGGCATATGGTGCGGATTTTGTAATCTGGGGAATTGAGAACCAGCAGCACATTCATTATGCATCCCCGCTTCGGACACTCTTGTATGACGGCATGGGTTATCTAAAAGAATACAATGAGATCACCAGGCAGCGCAAGGAGGATTCCGAACCGAAAACAAAAGATGAGTTTCTTTCAAAGATGCGTAAAGAGGACAGACTTCACCCGATTTTTTCAATTACCGTGTATTACGGGGAAAAGGAATGGGACGGACCGCTCTGCCTGAAAGATATGATTGTCGATATGCCGGGGCCGATGGCGAGACTCTTTTCGGATTACAAGATGAATCTTGTTCAGGTTCGTGACAGCGGCAAATATACTTTCAATAACGAGGATGTCAAAACTGTATTTGATATTTCCAGAAAGTTTTTCGAGGGGAACGTTGATGAAGTAAAAGAAACCTATAAAGATAAGGAGCTTCAACCTGAGATAGTTGCGGTGATCGGGAAAATCACAGAATCATCGTTTCTTATGCAGAAAGGTAAGCGTGGAAGGAGGCCGATAAATATGTGTACTGCTTTGGAAAAATTAGAAAAAACATCGATTGAAAAAGGAGTTGCACAACGTGACAGGGAACTGATCCTGAAATGGACGAGGGCCGGTTATGAAACGCTTGAGATTGCAGATTTGTTGGGCTTTTCGGAAGAAGAAGTGCGCAGAGTGCAGTCTGAAAAATAGCCGGATAACTATTTGATGAAATTGATCAATTGCTTCAAAAAAACCGTCTTGTTTTTTACAGGGCGGTTTTTTGATGTGCACAGGTCGCGTAAGGAGTTTTCCAGCTTGCGCTCGCCGCGTGGCATCCTCGTCCTTCGGACGGGATAAACGCTGGACGCGGCCTGGCGCAGACGGATAGGGGAGAAGAGCGTTCTCCTATCCGATTGGGATTTTTGCGCGGAGAAGATGTGAACATTTGGAAAAGGTGAAGCTGATGGAGAGAGTGATCAGCGTTGGTGGAAAAGGTGCTCAGGTGACGGATGGAGATTATCCAGAAGCCTTGTATCGCCTGCAGGCAGTGATGGTTTTGGAAAAATTGCTTGGAGAGAAAATTCCGGGAAATCATTTTGAAGCGGGCAGGATCGTCTGCGGAAGAAAAAAGCAGAAACAGATTGAGAAGAAAATCATGAGGATTCGGAGCTGGGTGAGATTTTTACAGATCAGCGAGAATGAAGCAATCATCCTGACCCCATCACTAATGGCAGCGGATGAAAAAATCAAACCGCTTTCGGCCAATGAGCTTTTGGAAGCTTGCTCATCTTTGCTTTGAGGAAGACGGGTCTGAGAACATTTGTGTTCATGGAAGATTATCTTTTTGGAATATGCTGATGGAATAAGAAACTTATTTACTCTATTGCGTTTGCCGTCCTCCGGGCGACGTTACCAGGGGTATCAGGGTCCTCCCTGACAAGATGCCGTTGTGAAACGAAAGTGAAACAGATGTGACACGAAAGTAAAACAACAGGCGTATCTTGCCATTTCCTTTGGAAATGTGGGCTTGTGAGGTGCGTTTTTGAAGGGTGGGGACCTGAGACTTATTACAAAAGTATTACATGGAGAGGATAACAAGGGGGGCAGCAGCCTATGGCGAACAAAACAGTCTGGAAGGCGTTCCGATGCACGGATGAAGAGGCAGCAGAGCTTTCCAGGCAGGCAGAGAAAAACCGGTTATCAGAATCGGAGTACATCAGGAGAAAGATTTTTATGCTGCCGCAGGAGACAAACCTTCTGCTGCAGGAACTGAAACACTACGATTTAAAAATCGGGACAAATATTAATCAGATCGTGCGGAGCTGCAATTCAAAAAAATTTGTCAGCTCTTATGATTATCAAAAGCTGGCGGAGTATCTCGAAAAACTGGATGAAAAGTATTATGAGGTGATTCGCCAGCTGCGGCTGCAGAACGAGAAAAGCTTTTATGCGGCGGGATTGGGTTACCAGACTGGAAGTGGTTATAAGGTAGATCCAGAAGAAAATGAGCAGGGAACAGTTGGGGAAGAATTTGATGAAGGCGGTGATTACGCTTCAGATTATGAGTAGAAGGAATTATGGCAAAAACATGGGAAGCGGGGGATGAGCGATGGCGGTGACGCGGCTGCTTCGGATTAAAGAGACAAAGGGGAGCAACAAGGCTTTGCATTTGAAAAAGAATCTCTTTTATATCTGCCGGAATGACAAAACAGAAAATGGCTTATGGATCGGAGGAAACGCGGGAAGGACGCCGGAAGTGATCTACCGGACGATGGTGGAAAATAAAAAATTTTGGTGCAAGACTGACGGAACCCAGGCGTTTCACTATATGCTGTCTTTCCCGCCGGACTGCGGAATTGATGAAGCAACGGCATTTCAGATTGCAGAAGAATTCTGCAGTGAGCTGCTCGGAGATAATTATTATTATACATTCGCCGTTCACAATGACCGGGCACATATGCACGTTCACATTACGTTTGATTCCGTGTCAAAGGCAGACGGTTTGAAATTCCATTCACCGAAGGGAGACTGGGAAAAACGCATCCAGCCAATCACGGACCGGCTATGCGAGAAATATCATCTGCCGACGCTGGATTACAGTGAGGAACGGCGCGGGAGAAATTACGGGGACTGGAAAAAGATGCAGAAAATGGAAAGGGGCGAATACTACAGCTGGACGGATATTATCCGCGATGATATTGACGAGGCAATCCATAATACGGACAGCTATGAAGCATTTCTTGAGTATCTGCGCCGGGATGGATATACTGTCACTCGTGATGGAAAATATCTTTCCCTGTTTCCGGAGGGTGCGGGGCGGGCATTCCGCACGGGCCGGTTGGGAGATGGGTACGCGAAAGAAGAAATTATTCAGCGGATTGCGGATAAAGCCAGAAAGCCGGATATCGAATATCGCTATCAAACGTATGGAAACCGGGAAGAGATACGGGAAATTATTTATGCGAAAATTGTAAGGAATCCAGGATGGAGGATGACACCGTTCCAGCGCAGTTTTTGGCGCAGATGGAATAATACTTATTTTATACGGAAACCGGACCGGATGACGGAAGAGCGGAGACAGCGGAAAAAACAGGATATTCTGGAAATCCGGAAGCTGTCAGATGCCATCCGCTATATGATGGATTATGACATCGGTGATTTAGCAGATCTGGGAAACCGAAAGGCCGCACTTGAAGAAGAACGAAAAACGATATCGCGGGAGCTTTCGGTGAACCAGACGAGATATTATAAAAAGCAGCCGTTTTATCTGGTGTCCAGATGTGAGAAGCTGAAAGAAAAATATCAGTCTGATCCGCTTCAGGAAACAAAAAAAGAAATAGAAGATTTGACTGAGAAGATTGAGACCGTCTGCCCGTATGGGGAGGCGGTTTTTCAGTGGCACAGTGTGAAAAATAAAATGGACGAATGCCGCAGGCTCTTAAAGGACAATAAAAAAGAACAGAAGGTTGTCGATGATATTTTCCGGTTGTTTTATCAGATGGAACCGCCCTTAAAAGAACAGGAGATTGGGAGAAAGGATTCGGAATCCTGTGAAAAAGAATTCGGGGATGTATCTGGTATTTTGCCTGAACAATCAGATGGAATCGGAATCGACATCCGCTCACAAAAGAGAGACGGCAGAGGAAAAATTGATGATGGAGTTGCGGAGCGAAGCGGCATGACGAAAGTCACGATTAATGAAAAGCTTTTTATCAGGATGGACGGTGAAGAAGATTATATTACCCGGATACCTTTTAAGCGCGAGTATGTCAGCATACCAAAAGCACACTGCCAGATATCGGCGGACGGTACGATATTGACAGCATGGCTCCGCGATGATCAGGAGTATAAGATTACCGATTCAAATGGGATTCCATCGGATACATTAACCGGAGCAAAATTGAAAATAAATTATGAAGATAAAACAAGACGCAAAAGAAGGGATTTACGAAATGGAAGAAATTACAGCAGGAAGGAACAGACAGCCAGCGGGACAAGATGAAAAAACAAAAACAATCGCTCAGACCCGCTTCAAAGAAAATCAGACTGACTTGACGAAAATCAGACAGACAACAGAGAACGGAGGCACTTCAGAGGGAACCAAAATGTATGGGTGCGATTGGGGCGAGCGCACGGTAACAGATGAAAGAGCGCAAAAGAAAACGGAGGAACTTCTCCGGTATTGCACGTATCTGTCATCGGATGCTTTCTATTCCCACCATAAAGAACAGCTCTTTCTGATGTGTAAGGAAGCGTTTAGTAAGACTTTTATTGAAACAATCTTTTGCCAGGGAGCAGACCTGGATTTGCTTACCATTGACCTGATACGCTGCCTTGCGCTTGCAGGGGATGAGAAGTTTGCCCTGGCATTTTATAAAAAGAAATTTACTCTGGCGGAAGCGAAGGAAGCACTGTGGGATTATGCAGCCCGCAGGAAATCACAGCTGTTTGACAGCGTTGATAAGCTTACGGAGGAATTGGGGAAATCGCGGGAACGGTTTGATACTCAGATAGAGTTTCTGAAACGGGAATATGAGAACAGCAAGGAATATGCGGATGAAATCATCAGGCGGGAGCGGGAAACTGCGGAACAGATGCTGGAGTCGGAAAGGACGAATCATGCGGAAACAGTAAAATCAATGCAGACATCCTATGAAACGGAAAAAGCACTTCGGGAATCACTGGCGAGCCATGAAATAGAAGGTCTGCAAAATAATCTGAGTCAGGCTGCAGAGAAGTATGAGGCTGCTAAAAAAGAAATGAAGCAGCTTCGCAGTCAGCTGCAGGCAGAACAGGATCAAAGCAGGAAATGGCGGGAAGAACACGACCGGTTAAAGCAGGAAATTGAAAAGCTGAAAAGACTGATATCGGAAGGTTCAGGAAAGACCGAAAATTATACTGAGAAAACAGATTTATCCGAGATGAAAAGTACTGTGGAGACAGAAAACCGATCAGGGATGGAAAAAACCGCGGGCATGGACAATCCATCTGAGACGGGAATGTCATCCATAATGAAGGATGATGCCAGGGAAAATAAATCAGCGGAATCTGAAAAAAAGATTAGGCTGCAGGAATCATCCTGCAAGAAAAAAACAGAATCTCATAAGAAAGGCGTTCTTCCTTTTTTACCCAGAGAGAGGGAGAGCAGGAAACGGAATGATTTCGTTGTAGCGTTGATTACAAATCCGAACTATTCCGATGAACAGTATGAAATTATTTGCAGCGCGATAAAGGCAGGTCTGACGCTGAAGGAACTGGAACAGATTTGTAACCCGAAGCTTCCGGCAAGGAATATGAGAATGCTGGCGAATTTTTTCTTGAGACCGGAGGATGGAATTGTAACGGGAAAGGGGGAGGATGCGGATGGCGGCACCAGTAAGGAAGCTAGAGCAGAAGGATCTGGAGAGGGAGCTTGAAAATCTGAAAGAGGCAATGCAGGCGCTGGTACAGAGCTATGAATCCATGAACCGGACGTTCCATCAGTATCTGGAAAGTGTTCCGGAGATGAGTGAGCGTTACGATGATTTTCTGACAGAAAAGGGGATTACAGAGTGGCAGAGGGGTTCCGGGCGAACAGAAGATACACTGACTATGGAGGAACAGAATCAGGAGCGGCAGCAGACGCAGGAACAGAATGAAGTGCACCAAACACGCAAAGAAGAGCAGACAAGACAAGCACATTTCGGGCGGGCTTTGTAAGGAGGACATGCGTATGGCAAAGATAAATGAGGTCATAAAACTGGCGGAAGACCACGCCGCAGAGATAACCTCGTCTCCAAAGAAGTGGATGGATTATCTGGATACGGCGGCGCGCCTGTACCGTTATTCGTTCGAGGATTCCTTATTGATACACGCACAGCGACCGGAAGCGACTGCCTGTGCGGAATTTGATGTATGGAATAAGAAAATGAACTGCTGGATTAAGCGGGGGTCAAAGGGTATTGCGCTGATTGAGAAACAGACCGGTTCGCGTCCACGGCTGCGGTATGTGTTTGATGTGTCCGATACAGTTCCGTCCAGAAACGGCAGACATCCGGTTCTCTGGCAGCTGGAAGAAAGACATCAGGAAATCATAAAAGAACATTTACTGGATACGTATGAGATTCCGGATTATTATTCTGAAAGCCTCCAGAGTGTGCTGCTTGGTGTGGCAAAAGTACAGACGGAGAATTATTTTGATGACGCAGTGGAAAGCCTGCTTTCAGAACCGGAGGCGGCATCCCTTGGCACCGAATCAGAGAAAGTACGGAGTGAATTTCGTATCCTGATGGCAATGAGCATTTTTTATACCGTTTCAAAAAGATGTGGACTGGATATGGGCAATTACTTGGAAGCAGATGATTTCAGGGATATTGTGAAATATCGGGACATCGGTCTTCTGGCACATCTGGGGGACGCAGTATGGCAGGCAAGTGAGCCTGTGCTTATCGATATCGGACGGACGGTACGAAAAATTCTTTTGGAAGAGAGCCGCGACAAAGTTGCAAATCAGAATCGGGGAGACTACAATACTCCCAATAAAGCAAATCAGGAGACTGAAGGATCAGAAACAATTCAATCAACGGTTCAGGAACCTGAAAAACCAGAGTCAATCCAATCAGCGGTTCGGGAGCCCGAAGAACAAGAGGAAATTAATCAAACGATTCGGAAGGCCGAGGAACCAGAAACAAATTATACAGCAGAACGAAAAGGAGGAAATGACCATGAATCTGAATTATTATCGCAGCGGAGATTACCTGTATCCGAATCTGACGATCACGGACGAGACGCCGGAGGAGAACATCGGGAAATACGGGATGCTTCGGGAGACCTACCTGAAGGAGAACAAGCGGGGGATGTATTCGTCACTCCTGCTGAAAGGGAAACTGAACAGCTATCTGGCAGAGGTCGAGAGAGTGGCGCAGGAGAGACTGGAAGTCCTGATGGAGGGGTTGCAGAAAGCATATCCGGGACCGGACAAGAGCGACCAACTGGCGTGGGTGGCACACCAGAACAGCCTGAAGGAGATGGCGGAAGAGACTATTTATCAGGAACTGATTTACATCTGATTGACGATCAGACGGAAGAAGAAAACAGAACAGCAGTCGATGAAGCAGAGATGGAAATCGTCTCTGCTTTATCTTTGCCCGTGATTCCAACGATGGAGGAGCAGATCCGCGATATTGAGGAGCGGCAGGCTGCGTTATATGCCGGAGAAATTTCAATACCGGCAGAGGTGGTGGATGAAATCCTTCGGACCGGCGGCAATAAAACGCACAGCCAGCTTCGCCTGATCCATAATTTCATGTCTGAGCAGACAGACGAAGAACATACAGAGTTTGTGCGCACAGAATATGGTACGGGCGGAAAAGGATTTGAAATTGATGGAACCGAATATTCTGCGTGGTTTGATCCGTCAGGGATGCAGATTGCGGTTGGGCATACGGTCCATGATCAGATTCTGGATAAGGCATTTATATCCTGGGAGGATGTAAGCAGAAGAATTCATCAGCTTTTAAAACAGGGGGAGTATGCGCCGCAGCCGGTGCTGGATTCCGCGCGCGGCACAGTCCTCCGTGAACACGCGCAGTCTCTGGCATACTTTAAAATGGAAATGGCAGAGGGAGTGGCGGAGCAGGTCTTTGCGGATATGGAACCTTTTACGGGCGGATTTCCGGACGTTGAGGAAAAGCTGACGGAACTTCTTTCACAGCGGGAGTTTTTAACGGATTTAAACGCAAGGCTGCAGGGGTTTGCAAATGTTTATGAAAGCAACCATGATCTGATGCGGACGCATTTTTATAAACCAGAAAAAGTATTGCGGCAGTTTCAGCTTCTGGCGTTAGAAGCAATCCCATATCAGGCACGTCCTGGCTTTATGTGGCAGGAACACAAGGCATTTATCACGCAGGACGAAATTGACGCATATCTGTCAAGGGGAGGAAGTTTTTCAGATGGAAGGCTCTCAACGTATTCCTTTTATCTGCGGAATGATTCCGTGGGGGAGCGGACAGATTTTATCAAAGAAAAATACGGAACCGGCGGTCAGAGTAATGCACTGTCGGGAGCGGATGATTCCTGGGCAGATTATGATTCAAAAGGTTTGAGACTCAGCAAATATGGAATTCGCAATCCGGATACGGAAATCCTGCTGCCATGGAAAAAGGTCGCGCAGCGGGTAGGATTTTTGATAGATAAGGGCCGCTTTTTGTCCGCTGCAGATTATGACCATATGGCGGAATATGAGCGTAATACGATGGCAGCGCGAATCCTGAATTTTTACTGGAGAATACCGATTGAAATAGAGCGTCCGTTTTCATACCAGCCGGACGGTGTGCTTGCTTATGATGGCAGCAAGGAAGATATTGTAGCCATGCTGGCAGAGCCGGAAGAACGGAAAGAACTTCTGAAATCCATGGATAAAGCTCTTGCTGCACTGCCGTCTGATTTTG
This sequence comes from Lachnospiraceae bacterium, assembly GCA_021201665.1. Lineage (GTDB taxonomy): Bacteria > Bacillota > Clostridia > Lachnospirales > Lachnospiraceae > Choladousia. The sequence continues at coordinate 24,060 of JAJQEO010000080.1, forward strand.
ATGGTTACGAAGATAAATCCAGAATCCTTGTGGATATGCGCGGTTATGTAGATGGCAGTTTTACGTTGTTTCCGGATAAGAGAGTGGAAGTATCGACTCCTATCGAAAACAGGCAGATGACGCTGTTCGATTATATGGGAGCGGATGCTTTTTCATTGGAAGGTGATGGACAGGAAAAGGAAGAACCTCAACAGGAAGCATTAAAAAAGCCTGAAACGGTAAGCGCTGAAACAGCAGATAAAGTACGTCCTGAAATAGAAAATGTTGACTTGGAAGAAGAAACGCTTTCAGAAACAGAACCTGCAGAGCCAAAAACAGTTGAAGCTGAGACAGTGATTTCTACTGGTCAGGGCACGTTTGAGCATTATCTTTCAGTTATAAAAGAAGTGGTTCTGCAAGATACTGCTTATCAGAATGCCTGCAGAAATTCTGACCGTGAAAACGCCAAGATAGAGGGAGACGCCGCAGTGAAAAGGGCAGTGGATTCCCTCGCGGATATGGAACTTTACCGCCTTTATTATGATGATCCTGAGTCTAAAACCCGGCTGCACGAGGCTGTGTTTGATGCGACATATCCTATGCTTTCCAGGCGGGAGGAAGAAGAGCAGTTTACAGTACAGAAATTGAGTGAGACAGCGGCAGAGGAGTATAACGCAATCAAGAAGCGGTATCAGAATACGCTGGTTGGTTTTGAACAGCATGGGTATTTTGAATTTTATGGGGAAGACGCAAAACTTGTTTCGCAGATCATCCATAGCCGTCTTTTTGATAAGCCAATGGAATCAGGAACGCTCCCTTTTACAGCTTTTCCGGTGAAGCAGTGGATGGTTTTTTCCGGTATGATCCGGGAAAAGGGCGAGAGTATTGCCCTGATGAGCGAAAGAGCGAACGGCACACATCGGCTGATGAAGTATTTCAGCTGGAAAGACTATTTGCCGGTTGATGAAACCGTCCACATAGATGGAAGGGAATTTCGGATAGACAGAGTGGATTACCAGAATGGTGTGGTCAGTCTGCAGGATATGACAATGGCGAAAGAAGCCCGGTATCCCATCTTTCGCAGTGAATCCGTGGCGTTTGTCCGGTCGTATTATGAGAATGAAGAACCGACCTTTGACTTTTCTACAGAAATACGGGTCATGGATGCGGTGGAGCAGGCAGGGGTGGGTCATGATGATTTCAGCGGCGAGCAGATGGATGTGATTTATGATGCGGCGCAGAAAGAGCTAGACCTGGAGCCGATCATAAATCCCGATTTTTCTCCGGAACAGATGCAGCTGCTGGAAGATGCGGAAGAACGCCAGAGGGAAGAAGGTAGTGATTTATCTCCTGATGTAATTGAGACTTTATCTGTGGATGTCATGACACAGGAAGAAATTGACGCTGCCAGAGAGAGATACCAACTGCCGGTAAATGAGGGAAATACAGAACAGGCGGGAGCAGCAGAAATTATCGAGGTTGATAACAGAGATAAAAACGATGCCGAAAATCCTGAGAATCTGAAGCTCCGGAGTATTGTGCTGGAACTGAATCCGCAGGAGAGGGGAGATGAGCCTGATTACCCGATTGAAACGGAAGAACCCGAAGAGAAGGAACAGCAGGAAGCTGCAAAAGTCACGGAAATAACAGATGCAGAAGGGAATGTGCCTGTGCCCCAGGAGGATTTAAAAGTGGAGACTGGGGAACAGGAGCGTATCAACTTCCGTATCACCGATGATGATCTGGGCGCGGGTGGTCAGAAAACAAAATTCAGGGCGAATATCGATGCGATTCATCTTCTGAAAACGCTGGAATCTGAGGACCGTCTGGCAACGGCGGAAGAACAGGCTGTGCTCTCCAGGTATGTCGGCTGGGGCGGTATCCCACAGGCATTTGATGACAGCGCGGATGGGTGGAAGAAAGAGTATCAGGAATTGCAGTCAGCGCTTACCGGGGAAGAGTATAAGGAAGCACGGGCATCTACACTGAACGCGTTTTATACTTCCCCAACGGTTATCAAAGCTATGTACGAAGCACTGGAACGGATGGGGCTGAAAAGCGGAAACGTACTGGAGCCGTCCTGCGGTGTCGGTAATTTTATGGGGCTTGTCCCGGAAAGTATGAATGGCATCAAAATGTACGGAGTAGAACTGGACAATGTTTCCGGACGCATCGCGCAGCAGCTGTATCAGCAAAATACCATATCCGTTCAAGGCTTTGAGACAACAAAGTACCCGGATAATTTTTTTGACTGTGTGGTCGGGAATGTTCCTTTTGGCGCTTACAAAGTCCATGACAGTCGGTATGACCGCCAGAACTTTCTGATCCATGATTATTTTATTGCGAAATCTCTTGACCTGGTACGTCCTGGCGGAGTAGTGGCAGTCATTACATCAAGCGGGACGATGGATAAAAGGGACAATTCCGTAAGGAAGTACATTGGAAACCGGGCAGACCTGCTTGGGGCGGTACGGCTCCCGAAGGATGCTTTTTTACGGAATGCCAATACTAATGTGGTTGCGGATATTCTGTTTTTACAGAAACGCGACCGCGCTAATATTGCATCCCCACCATGGGTAGAGCTTGCTGCAACACCAGAAGGTTATGCGATCAACTCTTATTTTGTTCAGAACCCGGAAATGGTGTTGGGGGAGCTGACAACGGAGAGTACGCAGTATGGAAGACAGGAGGTGACCGTCAAACCGATAGAGGGTGCGGATTTATCGGAACAGCTGCACTGGGCAGTGTCCCGTATTAATGGTATTATTACAGAATATGAGATAGCGGATGATGAACTGGTTGAAGATACAACCATAATTCCTGCGGACCCGCTCGTGAAAAATTTCAGTTTCACGGAAAAAGACGGGGAGGTCTACTACCGTGAGAACTCCCAGATGAGGAAGATGTCTCTCTCAAAAGACGCAAAGGCACGGGTGCTTGGCATGATAGGGCTGCGGGATACGATCCGTGAACTGATCGATTGTCAGTTAAACGATGGCAGTAATCAGGAAGTGGAAGAACTGCAGAAAAAGCTTGGAAGCCTTTATGATACGTTTACGGCAGCATATGGTCTGATCAACAGTAAAACGAATAAACGGGCATTCTCGAATGATAACAGTTACAGCCTTCTGGCTTCTCTGGAAATGCTGGATGAGGATGGAAACCTGGAACGGAAAGCGGATATCTTTACCAGAAGAACCATCCGGCAGGCAGAACCTGTGAAATCTGTGGATACCGCCAGTGACGCACTTGCACTTTCGATTGGAGAGAAGGCCGGGGTTGATCTGCCGTATATGGCGGGATTGCTCGGTACGCCTGGGGAATATGACCGGATCATACAGGATCTGCAGGGAGTAATATTTCTTGATCCAACTGAAGCATTACAAGATGATGTGACTGTTGGCTGGCATACGGCGGATGATTATCTGTCCGGCAATGTGCGATCGAAGCTGCAGACGGCTGAACAGTATGCTGCGGAGGATGAGCGGTTTGCAGTCAACGTGGAGTATCTGAAGAAGGTCCAGCCGAAAGACCTTGACGCGTCTGAAATCGAAGTCCGTTTGGGAGCAACCTGGGTAAAGATAGAGTATATCCAGGAGTTTATGGAAGAACTTTTCCAACTGTCCTGGTGGGCAAGAGATCTTATTAAGGTACAGTATTCAAAACAAACCGGGCAATGGCAGATTACCGGGAAAACCCGTGATGGCAGGAATGTGAAGGCTAACTCTTCGTATGGCACAAATCGCGCAAACGGCTATCGGCTGCTGGAGGATGCCCTGAATCTCCGCGACACGAAAATATATGACACGGTTACGGAGGATGGCAAAGAAAAGCGTATCCTCAACCGGAACGAAACGACACTTGCCCAGCAGAAACAGGAGATGATAAAAGAAGCATTCAAAGACTGGATTTTCCGTGATATGGCGAGAAGGGAAGATATCTGCAGGACTTACAACAGCCTGTTTAACTCTATCCGCCCGCGTGAGTATGACGGGAGCCATATCCGGTTCGTCGGCATGAATCCGGAAATCACGATGATGGAACACCAGAGGAATGCCGTCGCCCACATTTTATATGGAAATAACACGCTTTTAGCACACTGCGTCGGGGCCGGGAAGACGTTCGAGATGACTGCCGCAGCAATGGAGAGTATTCGCCTGGGGCTTGCCCGAAAATGTCTGTTTGTTGTACCCAATCATCTGACCCAGCAGTGGGGGTCTGATTTCCTGCGTCTTTATCCGGGGGCGAATGTCCTGGTGGCAACCAAAAAGGACTTTGAGCCGTTAAACCGGAAGAAATTTTGTTCCCGGATCGCGACCGGGCAGTATGATGCCATTATCATTGGACACAGTCAGTTTGAGAGGATTCCCCTTTCGGTTGAAAGGCAGGCCGCGTCGATTGAACGTCAGATTGATGATATCACATTTGCTCTTGCAGACGCGGACTCAGAAGGTCTGGGGAAACGGAGCTTTACCGTAAAGCAGCTGGAAAAGACCAGGCGTTCCCTGGAGACAAAGCTGGCAAAGCTGAATGACCGGAGCAGGAAAGATGATGTGGTTACGTTCGAGCAGCTCGGTGTAGACAGGCTTTTTGTGGATGAAAGCCACTTTTATAAAAATATGTTCCTGTACACCAAAATGCACAATGTTGCCGGTATCGCGCAGACCGACGCGCAGAAGAGCAGCGATATGTTTATGAAATGCCAGTATATGGACGAAATCACAGGCGGGAAAGGGGTGACTTTTGCCACGGGTACGCCAATTTCCAACAGTATGGTAGAGCTTTATACAATCATGCGTTATTTACAGTACAATACCCTGCAGGATATGGGGCTTGGTAATTTTGACGCATGGGCGGCGAGCTTTGGCGAGACCGTTACCGCAGTCGAGCTTAGCCCTACGGGTACGGGTTATCAGGCGAAAACAAGGTTTGCGCGGTTTTATAACCTTCCGGAGCTGATCTCCGTATTCCGGGAATGCGCGGATGTGCAGACAGCGGATATGCTGAATCTCCCGGTGCCGGAGGCTGAATATATTGATGAAAAGCTCCAGCCGAGCCAGATCCAGAAGGATATGGTTTCCACATTTTCCAAACGCGCAGATGCTGTAAAAAACAGGGAAGTGGACTCCTCGGTTGATAACATGCTGAAGATTACGACGGATGGAAGAAAACTGGCTCTGGACCAGAGGCTGTTGAATGATATGCTGCCGGATTATGAGGACAGCAAGGTGAGCTGCTGTGTAGAGAATATTTACAGCATCTGGAAAGAAACTAAAGAGAAACGGCTGACGCAGCTGGTTTTCTCCGATTTATCCACGCCGAAGTCAGACGGTTCCTTCAATATTTACGACGATTTAAGAGATAAACTGACCGCAAAAGGAGTGCCTCCGGAGGAAATCGCTTTTATCCATACAGCAGATACGGAGATAAAAAAAGAAGAATTATTCAAGAAAGTACGGACCGGACAGGTCCGTATTTTAGTTGGCTCAACCGCAAAAATGGGTGCTGGTACAAATGTGCAGGACAGACTGATTGCCCTGCATCATCTGGACGTGCCGTGGAAGCCCTCTGATCTGGAACAGCGGGAAGGGCGGATTCTCCGTCAGGGCAACCGCAACGAAAAAGTGAAGATTTACCGTTATGTAACGGAAGGAACCTTCGACGCGTTTTCATGGCAGACGCTGGAAACAAAACAGAAATTTATTTCGCAGATCATGACATCAAAATCGCCGGTCCGTTCTGCAGAGGATGTTGATGATACCGCGCTGACCTACGCGGAGATCAAGGCGCTGGCGACAAGCAACCCTTATATAAAGGAAAAGATGTCCCTGGATGTGGATGTGAGCAAGCTGAAGCTTTTGAAAGCAAATTACAAGAGCCAGTTTTATCAGCTGGAATCGGATGTGGCAAAGAAATATCCCGGTGAAATCAAAGCGACGGAGCAATATATTGTAGGCTTGAAGGCAGATGCGGAAGCAGTGAAAGCAATTCCGGCATTGGATAAAGATCACTTTTCGATGACCGTCAATGGAATCGTTTACACGGAATACAAAGACGCAGGCGAATCGATTGTAAATGCTGCTATCGCTATGAAAGCCGCGGGGGCGAAAGGAGTGATCGGGGAATACCACGGGTTTTCTATGGAGACAGATTTTGATATGTTTACGCGGCAATATATCCTCACTTTGCGAAAAGATGGGGGTAGCTACCGGGTGGAGCTTGGAAGAGATCCGTCTGGTAATATCATCCGTATCAATCATGCATTGACCGCAATCGGGGAAAGACTGCTGCCAGACGCGGAACAGAAGCTGGAAAGCCTGCGCCAGCAGATGAAAAACGCGCAGGAAGAATTGAAAAAGCCGTTCCCGAAAGAGCAGGAGCTGGCTGAAAAATCTGTGCGCCTTGCAGAGCTGAACAGCCTCTTAAATATGGATAAGAAAGAGGATGTGGGTGCGATTGGTGCCGGCGAAAGAAGCAGTCCGAATCCGGATCATCAAAGCCAGGGTAATCCGGATCAATACAGGAGTGTACGACCCAAAATGGCTGCTTACCGATGAGAAGGGACAGATGATGCAGAGTGACAAGCCGTGGATTCTGATGATTTGTATTTAGCCGGGTAAGGAGCTTACGTGCAATTTCCTGCGCAAAATGGAAAAAGCCTGGTTCCGACTTATACGGATTAGAGATATTCGGGAAAGGAGACTTATGACAACACAGGAATTTTATGAAATGAAAAGAAAAAATGAGACGGAGCTTCTTGCTGAACTGGACAGGCTGAAGGCTCATGGTGCAGAGGTGGGGTACCAATATTCAGACCGTGTGGATTTTTCACGATCAGACTATTGGTTCAATGTCGAGATTGATTCCGCGTATGGGGTGATTCATGAACACTATTTTTCATGTAAAACGCTTGATGCCCTGAAGGAAGCGCTTACATGGCTTGTCAATGACACAAAGTTTTCTGAGGTCGTTGCTTTCGTGAAGGACAGAGCCTACGTCACATTCCGGAGCAGGGGAGATATCGAAACCTTTGATGATTATTACAGAGATTATTTCCGTTTTGCCGAGGATGTGAGGGAGACGTATCCAGAACTGGCAGACCGCTTGTTCACGAAAGAACAGATGAAAGAAGTCTACCAGGCGATAATAGACAAGAAGGAATATTCCCAGTTTGATAGCTGGCTGCAGGATATGTGCAGGGCAGGACTTGTCTACAGCTGTCATAAAAAGTATGTTCCTGTGAAAAAAGAAAGGAAGGCATATATGGAACGCAAAGAAGAAATGAAAAATAAAACAGATGCTTTAGAAACGGATACCGGTTACCCGCCCGTTTACAGAGGAAGCTATTTTTATGCGCGGGAACATGGGGAAGTGGATAGGTATCAGCACTCTAATCACCTGAATGAAATTTGCTGTAACGGTATCGAAGAAGCAATTCGTGATAACTATGATGGAATAAGGCTGAACGAAAAGGCGGTGACTTCCGTTATAGAAGAATTCGGTGCAGAGCGGGTTGCTTTTGTGCTGGCGTCTACGGTTTTATACAAAAGCTACGACGGCAGATTCTCACCAGAAAATAAAAAGTGGGCGGCTGGCATCTGCCCGGAAATGGCTGCAGAAATGCAACAATCAAACCCGGTACAATTAATCCGGCCGCATACCCAGGTAACAAGCCATCCTGCTGTATTGGATGGCTTTATCAATCTGTTCCGCAGCGAGGTAAATCGAGCTGAACAGAAGAAAGAAGCAGAGTATATGCTTCTGAATGGCAGCGTGGATTCCTTTGGAATCTATCAGATTAATCGGAATGGTGCAGGGCGGGAGTATCTGTTTGAAGGCACGAGACTGTTGCAAAAAATGAACCATAAGGTAAATGGTGCAGATTATGATCTGATTTATGTCAGCAATCTTTCAAAGACAGAAACTCTTTCAGAGACAGAAACACTGGATATGATTTTTGAACGGTTTAATCTGAATGTTCCGGAAGATTTTACAGGACATTCCCTTTCAGTGAGCGATGTAATTCTGATCAACCGTGATGGTAGGCCCAAAGCTTGCTTTGTGGACAGCATTGGATTTACCGAACTGCCTGATTTTGTGCAGGAACGGCAGAATGTGATCGGCTATGCCAGAAATGGGGAAATGCAGAAGTATGACGAGAGCCGACCACGGAATCTGGCGCAGGAGAAGGAAGGAGACAGACAGGGAAACAAGTCAGATAATAAAACAGTTCAGAGAGAAATAAAACACAAAGCGCGTTGAAAAACCCGAAAGATAACAGGAGGAAAGCAGTATGGTGATTTGTAAATTTAAAGAGCAGCCAGAAAAAATGACAGACAGAGTTCGCGCGTATGCGGAGGCTATGGAAAGGCTTCAGGAGAAACAGAAAAGACCGGAAGAAACATCTGACGAAGCGAATAGCAACAGACCAGAAGGAAGAGCAGGCGAGGTGGATGAAAATGAGTGAACGGACGAATGAAAATATGAGTTTTGACGAATTTTGTGCTTATGCGGAAGGCCATATCAAAGAGTATCTTCCGGATACCTATCAGGAATGGAAAACAAAGATTATAGATCTTACAAGGCCGTCCGGTGAAGTAAAGGCGCTTACAATCCGATCCCCGGAGTCAAATATTGCACAGATGATTTATCTTGACAATTTCTACAGTAGCTACCAGCAGGGACGGGAGCTGCCGCTTCTGATGGAGAAAATTTCATCCATGCAGATTGCCTATGATAAACGGTTTCCGGAAGGAGCAATCCTGGGATCAAACAGTATGCCTGAGATTATGGAGAGTGCGGCAAACTGGGACACTGCGCGAGAATCTGTGCTCATGGAGGCGGTGGGATGCAGTAAAAGCGGCACGATGCTCGCGGGGCAGCCGCATACGCGTATGGGAGATCTTGCCGTAATCTATAAAGTTGTGCTGGGACATGATACGGAAGATCGAGTTGAGATTTCTATCACAAACCAGATGATGTCCTGCTATGGGATCACACTGGAAGAACTTCATGAGCAGGCAGCGAAAAATATGGAAAAGCTTTATCCTGCGCATCTTTATGACTTGAATGGTGTTGTAGAGACAACAATGGATATTTCCACTCCGGATAAAACCGAGAATTTTCTTGACCATAAGAATCCCATAGATAAAACGATGCTGGTGCTGACAAACCAGGATCGGATATATGGCGCGTGCGTGCTGTTTTATCCGGGCATATTAGATCAGATAAATGCCATGTGTCCGGAAGGCTTTTATATCGCCCCTTCTTCTGTGCATGAATCTATCATCATCCCCAAAGCTGAGTGGATAGATGTTAAATGTGTGGATGACATGATTAAGGATATCAATGAAGCTTGTGTACATCCAGAAGAACAGCTTTCCGACTACACACATGAATATGATCCGGTCAGTAAAACGATATATGCACCGAGCCTTGGACAGAGTCCGAAACTATTGGAGGTAAAACAGGAAGACCAGATGTCACATGAAGCTTTCGGTCAGATGCCGGATTCTCTGGAGAAAACGCAGGCGGCTGCAGAATTGTACGCAAGTGTGCAAATGAAGGATGCCGAACAACAGAAAAAAGCACAGAGGAATCGGTCTGCACGGTAGTTTGTGAAAATACCGGGTGCGGCAAAGTGTGCAAGCCCTTCAGGACTGAGAGACAGAAGGTTGCTATTGGCTTGTTCATTTTGTCCTGAGAAAGGATGATGGAGATGGAAATGGATCGGCAGCAGGAAAAACTAACCGAGCAGATCAGGAAGGCAAAAGAGCAGCTGAAAAAGCTGGAAGAAAAAGACGCGAATTTAAAAAGGCGGATAAAGGAAAAGCGAGAAAAAGAACTGGCAGCGTGGACAGCAAAATTCGACAAAACCATTCAGCCTCTTATTGAACGGATGTTTGGAGCGGACTATTTTGAAAATATTCAGCCGGAAGAAGCCGTACAGCATTTTTCTTTTTTGAGTGAATTTTATGATGTGCCATTGCCGGAAGGTGACAGGGAAACCCCGGAGAGTCTGAAAGAAACGACAGAATTGCCAGTGGACAATTCTGCGATGCAGGATGGCGGGGCAGCACCAGCGGAAAGCGATCAGGGACATGAGACAGATAAGAGTGTACCGGATAACACATCAGAGCTGGATTATGACACCTTTGATGGTTTTTCAGAACGGAGGATGGAACACGACATTTCGGATGAGACGATAGAGCAGGGAATGGAACATGACATTTCGGATGAAGCAATAGAGCAGGGAATGGAATGTGGCTCATCGGGTATCGCATCCGGGCAGGAGACAGTCTGCGGCACTTTGGAAGAGTACGAGGAGGTATAAAAGCATATGAATATACAGGCAGATATGAAAATATTAAACAGGGACGATATTATGGCGACCGGAACGGTGACGATTGATGGTCTGATTACGATCAATGAAGTGATTGTCCGGAATATTACGCGGAACGACGGCACAAAAGATTGTGTCGTTTTTTTGCCTCGCAGAAAAACGGGGGAAAATGAGTGGAAGGACGTGTTTGAAGTCAGCAAGGAAGTGAAAAAAGAGATTGACGCCGCAGTGGGGAGCAGCATAAAAGAGGCGCTCCGTATTGGCTATGAAGAGCCGAAGGTGGAAGCTTCCGTGACGGTTTATCTGAAAAATGATCTGCTCGGTTATGCGACGCTGAACTATGAAAATGAAATTACGATCAGAAATATCCGGATTTACAAAGCGGATAACCAGTATGGTATTCGTCTGGTCTATCCGTCCTATAAAGGGGAGAAGGATGAAAAATGGCATAACCTGGTAAGTGTAGACGGATTTCTATTTGATGATGTGTTTTGCCAGAAGGTCAGTGAAGCGTATGAGAAGAAAGTAAAAACCATGCCGGCGAATCGGAGGGCTGCAATATGAGCGAAGTGCAGGATGCCTGCCAGATCGTGCTTGTGACTGGGAAGAGCGCATACTGGATTGGGAAAATTTCAATGAAAATCACCATGATGATTATGAAGCTGATGAACACGATTTATCTGGCAAAATGGAAAGGTGCGACGACGCTCAATCGTTTCCGGAATATTAAGGGCGATGATTTTATGTTCATCAATGCTTCAACCGAGGACAGGGGACTCCTGCAGCGGATAGAAAAAGAGATGGAAGACCATGGAATATTGTTTGCGCGTCTCCCGGATCTGTGCGGTGGGGATGGCCGCACACAGTATGTTATTTCTCCATCTGATGCGGCTAAATTCAAAGCGTTTCTGCTCGATCATAATGCCGGAAAATACAGAGATGTCAAAGTCGGCCCGATCTCCGCAGAGGATTATGCCCGCACAGGGGTAGACCGAAATGGTCAGGAGACACCCGAAATGCAGAGCCTTACAAGGTCAGCCAACGAAACACTGCAGGAACAGAGGCAAATCGGGATGCGTCAATCAGCAGGTATGCTTACCATGCAGGAAGATGCGCCCCACGCCTGGCGGATATTCCGAACATGGCGGACACGCGGGGAAACTATTACACAGTCTGTCTCAGAGCGGACAGAACTGCCGCTGACATCACCAACGGTGCAATATAATCTGATCCGACATGATCAGCAGGCAACCGGTCGCAGCGATATCTCCTGGATATCGAAAACACCGCTCAAGCAGCATGAGAAATGGTCGATGTATGAGATGCCGGATGGAATCCATACGGTAATCATCCCCAAAACAGACCAGTTTCAGGTGGCAACGAAAAATGGTGTGTTTTACCGAGCGGCGGTTTATAATGAGCGTATGTACCAGATCGTGAATATGAAAAATGGAACAATGAAACTTTCTTCCGGCTATGAAGTGGCAGAAGCGATGAAAAAACCAGATATATGGACAGAGAATGAGCGGCTGAAAAACCTGGCACATAATCGGAATCTGGATGTAGAGATAGATAAAAACAAAGCAGAAAGCAGGGAATCGGACGGAACGGTATCTTTGGGATATGCAGAAAGAGATATTGCGAGGGAAACAGAAACGCGTGTAGAATCAGGGAAATCTGATATAGTACCGAAAGCATCGGAACTCACGATTACCGGGCCAATCGGTGACCTGGGTGAGCTTGGCATTCGCGATACCTATTACGTGGTGGTTTCTAAGGACGGGAATCAGGAGCATTATGTAGAATTCCCCTATGCGGACTGTGAATTGTCCGCAGACAGGAAAACGTTGACAGTGCAGCTGCGGGATGACCAGAATTATGATGTCTTTTACAATGACGCAGGAAGGATTACCAGGGAGAAGATAAATGGCTCAGATCTTCGGAGCCGATATAATTCCGAGGCTCATTCTTTTGTCAGCGGGAAGGATTTTGTGAAAAACAGAGAAAGAACGGAACCAGAGCTGCGCTTTCCAGAGGAGAAGTCGAGGAACGGAAAGCAAAAGAAGAATCCTGCAGTGAAGCGTACACGACCTGTAAGGCCGCATAACAGACGATAGACAGGGGTGAGTAATTTTGGATATGCTGAATAAAAAGAAGCCGAACTATGGTTTCTTCTTTTTTTTGTTCATAATAGCCTTGTATATTGGTTATTGTCTTGGTATGCTTTATGGGCAGGAGATCAGCCTTGATAATCTGACGGAGCTGCTGCAGGAAGTGCTGACGCATCCATTGCCAGTCCAGATCACACCTATCACATCCAGAACGATACTTGTAGCGGTTCTTGTCTGGCTGATCGTATTTGCCTATGATCTCAGCAATCGGCGCAACTATATGCCTGGACGCGAATATGGCTCTGGCCGGCTTGCCATGCCAAAGGAAATCAATAAGGCTCTTATGGATGTTGACGCCAGAAAAAACAAGATTATTTCTGAGCACATCCGTATCAGTATGGATACGCGAAAAACCGGATTGAACAACAATGTCATAATCATCGGCGGCTCTGGCGCGGGAAAATCATTTCTGTTGGTGAAGCCGAATGGTTATAACTGCGGGTATACTTCATACGTTTTTTGCGATCCTAAAGGCGAGCTGCTTCGTGATATTGGGAATTACCTGGAGATGATGGGTTATAAGGTCATTGTCCTGAACCTGGTCGATATGGATGCATCGGATGGTTATAATCCTTTCGAGTATATTCGTAGTGACGAGGACATTACAAGGCTGATTACCAACCTGATTGCGAATACAACTCCGAAAGGAGCAGCCCCGAATGACCCGTTCTGGGAACGTTCGGAGTCTATGTTGCTGCAGTCTATTTTTCTGTATGTCTGGTATGAATTTCCAAAACAAGGCAAAGTGGCAAACTTCCGTGGCGTACTGGAGCTTTTGAATAAAGCAAAAGTCTCTGGTGATGAAGAAAATGGTTCGGAACTGGACAATCTTATGTATCAGTTACCGGAAGATCATCCGGCGTTGATCACCTACAAAAAGGTCTGCACCGGCGCGGCTGACACCATTCGCTCCATCATTATTTCTGCAAATGCGCGTCTGGCTTATTTACAGAATCCAAAGGTCTTGCGCATCCTCGATCATGATGATATGAACATTCCCGCTATGGGTGAGGGCGTTTATGAAAACCCGGATCGAAAAGTGGCTCTGTTCTGCGTGATACCGGACAATGACAAGTCCTATAATTTTCTTGTGGGAATGCTCTATACGCAGATCTTTCAGGAACTGTATTATATAGCCGATCACAAGTACGGCGGCGGTCGCCTGCCGGTTCCGGTTGCGATGTGGATGGACGAATTTGCGAATTGCGCCCTGCCGGACAGCTTTCTGGAGATTCTGGCTACCTGCCGGAGCCGCGAAATCTCCTGTAATATCATTATCCAGAACCTCGCGCAGCTGAAAACGCTGTTCAAGGACAGCTGGGAGAGTGTCTGCGGTAACTGTGACACACTCGTATATCTCGGTGGAAACGAACAAAGTACGCACAAATACATTTCTGAGATGCTCGGAAAGACAACGATTGACAAGAAATCGTCCGGCGAGACGCTCGGAAATCATGGTTCCAGCAGCCGGAATTATGATGTTTTGGGGCGCGATATTCTTGATCCGAGTGAAGTACGGAAAGTAGACAACAGGAAATGTCTGATTTTTATCAAAGGCTTCGACCCGATCTGCGATGACAAGTACCGTACAGCAGAAAAAGAGGAATTTCAGCTTGCCATGAAGCTTGGTCCTTATGAGCATAAAAAGAAACAGTGGCTGCAGGATGGCAGGGATCTCTTCTATATAAATGGTCCAGTTGGAGGCGGCAATCCATATGCTTCCATGATCTATCAGATTGAAAGTTATCTTGGAATCTTCGAGGAGTCAGCCGCTTACGAGGAATTAAAAAATCTGCCGGATTTTGGAGAGGAATATCAGAGGATTCCGGCTGGAGATGGATACCTTTATCAGAAGAAAGTGCTTCTGCCGGTTATCACCCGAAATACAATTCCGGTAAAAACCGGGCAGGGACGTCTGACGAAGCATCCGATTGTCGGCTATTATTATAAAGGCAAGGCAACCACGACAGAACCTGAGATTCTGAAAGGAATCTTTACACCGCAAAATCGCATGGGCTGAATGAACAGTTGTATCATCAACAGAAGAAATGAAAAGAGGCATGAATATGCAGGAGATTAAATATCTGACGGAAAAAGATATGGAATATTTTTACAAGCTGGAGGAACAGGGGGAAGCGGTTATCATTCGCCTGGAGCCGGAGCAGCTTCTTTCGCTTGACCCTTCAGAATTAGACAGAAGAAAAGCGGATGCTAATGGCGAAATCAGTGAGGAAGAAGTCATGCAGTGGCTGCAGCAACATTCATCGGAACTTCGGCAGAAATACGAAGAAAATGAAGCAGTAATGCAGGAAAATCGGCAGCTGAGGGAAGGACTTGAAGGAAACAAAAAAACAAATGTCGACATTGACCGAGAAAAAACAGCATTCGGCAGGAATGTTTTTATTACTGGAAAAGGTGGAAAGCAAACTTTGACCAGGCGGCTACAGGAGGTGCGGCTGAATGAAGAACAAACGAAAATCATAGATTATGCGATTAGAAAGGGAATGGGAGAAGAACAACTCCTTATCTTACTCAGGGATGAGTGGACAACAGATGAGATGCGCAAATTATGTGAGATGTTCTTGCAGGAAACTCATGGCTGATTCCATCAGAAGAAAAAGTAAAATGTCGATGCATACCCGCAGCTGTCGAAAATCTTTTGTTTCGACGGCTGCGGGTTTTTGTAGTAATAATGCTATTGACGGGATTGTACTTTATTCTTTTTTGGCTGAGAAGAATTTGTGACAGTATTGCATCGCGAAAGCAGCAGGTCATTTATGAAAAAGAAATCTCATTTGTTTTCCTTAAATGGCAGTGCATTTGTGATGAAGGTAAGGGCATCAATGACTGCTTCTATAATCAATACAATCCCTGTAAATTTCCATAGAACCTCGGTGGTTGCAAAGGGATTTGTCAGAATAATGATAGCAAATACAATGGTAAGCAGCGCACTGATCAGACTGATATACCAGTATTTTTTCTTCAAACGCAGCATATCAACAGCCCATTGGATTTTGCAGGCACCAGTTACCAGATTCATGATCCCATAAAAGACGGTGAGAAGCGGGAATGTGATGATAAACCAGTCAGACCGAAGCGTAAAGAAGAAGCCGATCAGAAGCAGCAAAAGACCGCTTGCCAGCCTGTTTTCCCGTGAGGCTTCCGGTGGATCTGTACGAAAATATTTTATCGCGTTTACTGCACCCGTAATGACCATGATTACACCGAGTGCGATCAAAATGCCCCTGGTAAAGCCAACCGGATTGATCAGGAGCAGGACGCCGATGATGATTTCCGCGAAAAACATAATAAGATTTGCCGGAAGCTGTTTTACTTTGCTCATTTTTCATTCCTCCTTGATTTGTGCGGGGATTTATTTCCCAGCCTTTTTCTGCAGTTCCTTTTCCCAGAGCTCGCTTGCGGTTCCTTCCCAGTTTCGGGCGTAAGGCGTAGTCTTTTCACACAGGCAGCCTGCATCTTCGGGGCTTTCGTAGTCGGTGCTGACGGCACCGCTTTCCTTTACCATGTCGCGCAGCTTTTCCGGGTTTTCCAGCATCGGGCAGGGACGGAACATATTTTCATTAAACGGCTGCCCCTTGCGGTATGCCATAAAGAGCGGGCTTTTCAGTGCTTCCAGCAGGGAGACATCATGGATGTTGGTGTTGGAATAGTGGATGAACGCGCATGGCTCGACATCGCCCTTGGCGTTGATATGCAGATAGCTGCGTCCGCCCGCGATGCAGCCGCCTACATACTGCGCATCGTTCTGAAAATCAATCGTGAAGATGGACTTTGTGGAACGGTATTCCCGAATCCGGCGGCAGACTTCCTTTCTCTGATCCGGTGCGGGCAGAAGCTCTGTGACAGCGCCGTTGCCGACCGGCATATAGTGGAAGAACCACACGAACAGTGCGCCGCTGTCGATGATGTAATCGAAAAATTCTTCACTCGTGACCACATCATAGTTTTTGCTGGTGTAGCAGACCGAGATGCCGAACGGAAGCTTGTGCTCCTTCAGAAGCTTCATGGCATGGTCGATTTTCTGGTAAATACCCTTGCCCCTGCGGAAGTCGTTCGCTTCTTCGAAACCTTCCAGGGAGATTGCGGGGACAAAGTTCCCCACCCGGAGCATTTCGTGGCAGAATTCGTCATCGATCAGCGTGCCGTTTGTAAAGGACAGGAACTGGCTGTCGGGGTGCATCTCGCAGATGCGAATCAGGTCTTTTTTGCGCACCATCGGCTCGCCGCCGGTGTAAAGGTACATATAAATGCCGAGTTCATTCCCCTGTGTGATGATCGAATCCAGATCGCCCAGCGTCAGGTTCAGCCGGTTCCCGTATTCTGCAGCCCAGCAGCCGGTGCAGTGCAGATTACAGGCAGAAGTCGGATCGAGCAGGATCGCCCACGGGACATTGCAGTCTTCACGTTCAGCAATGGCCTGTTCCTGTTTGATGCCGTTTAAAGTTGCGTTGATCAGGAAATTCTGGAAAACAGTCTTCCTGACGCCGGGATCTAAAGCGTACATCTTCATGATCAGCTGATACCAGTTGCTTTTTTCATCAATCGCATTCCGGATGGCGTCTCTGGCTTCCGCGAAATAGTCCGCAGGAAGGATTTTGTCTACCAGAGCCATCAGCTTCGGAATATTTTCCTCCGGGTTGTTTTCCAGATAATTCAGTGCCTGCTTTACGGCAAATGTCTGGACTGTTCCTTTTAATGATTTTCCCATAATGGTAACCGCCTTTCTAAAGCTATGGTGCCTGCTGCTTTCTGATCATCGAGCAGACAACAGGTATTTGTATGCACTATAAATCAAATCAATCGAAAAATCTTTCCACAAAATGGCCGATTTGTTACAAAATACGACACTTCGGGCAATTTGTCCAAATTTGGGACATTTTCACGGAAATGTCCATTGAAAGAAAAAAGAGCGAGGGTTAGATTAAGCAATAGCGGCTTATGAAACGCTTTGTACTGTTTAATACTTTCTCGGTTACGAGGGGAAATGCAATATGCTTTTGTAAGGGGCTGACTCTTTTATTATGGATGCGCTCAAAAATCATCAGAAGAAAAGCAGATGGCTGATGGAAGCAGTTTTCTGCTGCGGACTGGTTTATCTTTGTGTAAATTATTTTGATAGGATTATTGGCGGGATTTCTTATTTGCTCAATCTTGTTTTGCCGCTTTTGATTGGGATCATTCTTGCTCTGATCCTGAATATTCCCATGAGCATGTTTGAGCGTCTGCTCAGAAAAAAGACAGGAATGAAAAAAGGAATCCGGGGGCTTTCTATCACTCTGGCTCTTCTGCTGATTATAGCGATTTTCGCTGTAGTGATTGTCCTTGTTGCTCCTGAATTAGTCAATGCAGTGAAACTGATCGTTCAGATCGTGAACGA
The DNA here is from genome assembly GCA_021201665.1 of Lachnospiraceae bacterium. GTDB lineage: Bacteria > Bacillota > Clostridia > Lachnospirales > Lachnospiraceae > Choladousia. The sequence continues at coordinate 41,950 of JAJQEO010000080.1, forward strand.
GGGAATAGACGGGCTGGATCATCTGGAGGAAAATACAGCATTTGCGGAAAATCCGGTAGGAAAAGCACTTTCTGAGATCGACTGGTCCGGACTGAAAGTACAGCTGGAGGATTTGATTTCTGCAAACAGCAGTGATCTTGTAGACCGGGCAGTCAGCGCGACGGGCTCGATCGTGAGCCATATCGTGACCTTTGTGCTGGCAGTGGTATTTTCTGTATACATTCTTGCCAGTAAGGAGAAACTGAAAAATCAGTCCGGAAGGCTGATTCGGGCCTGGCTGCCGCAAGAAGCAGGCGGGACAGTGCTTCATATATGTGCGGTGTGCAGCAGCACGTTCCAGCATTTTATAGGCGGAGCGGCTATAGAAGCGGTTATTCTGGGAACCCTGTGTATGATCGGGATGCTAATATTGCGCATTCCGTATGCGGCGATGATTGGCGCAATGGTTGCTGTGACGGCAATGATTCCGATTGTTGGGGCTTATATAAGCGCGATCATCGGTGCGGTCATGATCCTGACCGTCAAACCCATCAAGGCACTTGTTTTCCTTATTTTCTTTGTAATTTTACAGGAGACGGAAAACAATCTGATTTATCCGAGAGTGGTGGGATCTAAGATTAATCTCCCGGCTATGTGGGTGCTTGCAGCAGTCATGGTTGGCGGCAGTATCGGAGGCCCGGTCGGGATGCTGCTGGGTGTTCCAGCGGCATCGGCCGCGTATACACTGCTGAGGGAAGCGACCCAAAAGCGGGAACTGAAGCTAAAGCAAAGACAGGACAGGCAGAAACGTGACAGTGAAAACGGTTTGGCCTGACCATATAGGTTTACCTTATTTATTTGGAAGCATCCTGTTTGCCAGGGTATTTGGCCGGCTGTTTGGACATCAGGATATCACAGAAAACAGCAGGGATGGGAATCCGGGGACGGCGAATGCGTTTATGCAGGACGGATGAGCAGGGCGTGTAGAGGTTATGATAAAAATCATAAGGAGTGATTCGTGTGAAATTAAAAGAACTTTTCTCATGGAAAATGCTTTTGCTGATGATAGCGCTGTTACTGCTGATGGTTTTTATTATCTATATGATAAAACAGAGTTTTACGACAAAGGCTGAGATGGTGAAGATCATTATCGCCGGATTTTGTTGTGGATTTCTTATTTTTGCTACTTTATATGCAGTTTTACAATATATTTGATTCAGACACAGGATGATTTTGAAATGGAGGATACCAGCATGAATGAAGTGAAATCACCGAAAAAACCATTGATTTTTTATTATGTAGTCGTGTTGATTGTACTGTTTCTTTTGAATTCACTGCTTGTGCCATATCTGGCAAGCCGGCAGATTCAGGAAGTGGACTACGGCACCTTTATGCAGATGACGGAAGACGGAGAGATCGGGGAAGTGGAGATCTCCGACAATGAGATTTTGTTTACAGATAAGGATGGCACACGGATTTATAAGACAGGTGTTATGGACGATCCAAACCTGACCGAGCGCCTATATGCGTCGGGGGCGACTTTTTCCAGTGAAATTGTGGAAGAAATGTCTCCGCTGCTGAGCTTTTTCCTGTACTGGATACTTCCAATTCTGATTTTTATCGGCATTGGCCAACTGTTGTCGAAACGTCTGATGAAGAATTATTCGGGCGGCGGGAATTCCATGATGTTCAACATGGGCAAAAGCAGCGCGAAGGTCTATGTGAAATCTGCAGATGGGATTAAGTTTTCAGATGTGGCTGGCGAGGACGAGGCGAAGGAAAATCTGACCGAGATTGTGGATTATCTGCACAATCCGGGAAAATATAAGGATATTGGTGCATCCATGCCGAAGGGCGTCCTGCTCGTAGGCCCTCCTGGTACCGGCAAGACGATGCTGGCCAAAGCAGTTGCCGGCGAAGCAAATGTACCGTTTTTTTCCATGTCTGGCTCTGAGTTCGTGGAGATGTTCGTAGGCATGGGCGCATCAAAGGTCCGTGACCTTTTTAAGCAGGCAAAGGAAAAAGCGCCCTGTATCGTTTTTATTGACGAGATCGACGCGATCGGAAAGAAGCGAGACGGCCAGTTTGGCAGCAATGACGAGCGCGAGCAGACGCTGAACCAGCTGCTGACAGAGATGGACGGTTTTGAGGGCAATAACGGTGTGATTATCCTTGCGGCGACGAACCGCCCGGATTCGCTTGACCCGGCGCTGACCCGTCCGGGGCGTTTTGACCGCAGAGTACCGGTGGAGCTTCCTGACCTGAAGGGCAGGGAAGAAATCCTTAAGGTGCATGCAAAAAAAATAAAGATTGCCGATAATGTAGACTTTGAGAAAGTAGCGAGAATGGCCTCCGGCGCTTCCGGAGCGGAGCTTGCCAACATTGTTAATGAAGCAGCTCTGCGGGCAGTGCGCGACGGTCGAGCGTGTGCGACACAGTCGGATATGGAAGAGAGCATTGAGGTAGTCATCGCGGGTTATCAGAAGAAGAATGCTATCCTGACAACAAAGGAAAAAATGGTCGTTTCCTATCATGAGATCGGACACGCGTTGGTGGCGGCAAAGCAGACGAACTCCGCGCCGGTAACGAAGATCACTATTATTCCGCGCACATCAGGAGCGTTGGGATATACAATGCAGGTCGATGAGGGCAATCATTACCTCATGAGCAAAGAAGAGATCGAGAATAAGATCGCCACTCTGACTGGTGGACGTGCCGCAGAGGAAGTGATTTTTGGCTCTGTTACGACAGGGGCTTCTAATGATATTGAGCAGGCAACAAAGCTTGCCCGCGCGATGATCACGCAGTATGGAATGAGTGAGAAATTTGACATGGTAGCGATGGAGACGGTTACCAACCAGTACCTGGGCGGGGATACCTCCCTTGCCTGCTCGGCGGAGACACAGGCGCAGATTGATAAAGATGTCGTGGAGCTTGTAAAGCGGCAGCATGAAAAAGCAACGCAGATTCTGATTGAGAACCGGATGAAGCTGGATGAGCTGGCACAGTACCTGTATGAGAAAGAAACCATTACAGGGGAAGAATTTATGAAGATACTGAATGCCTGACAAAATCGGACAGGGGAGTCTTCTCACCCCTATCCGCTGATTTTTGGACAAATAACCAAACTTGTTACTTGCACTTTTCACAGAACGGGTTTACTCTGGAAGTATCAGTGCAGAAATGAGTGAGATGATATTTTCTGCCGGAATGAAGGAGCAGACTGTAATGAAAAACAATACATCCCGCATTATTATTGAAACAATGGTAAGAAAAGCCTTAAAGGACGTCAAGGACTCGCCGGAACGCAGTACGCGCAATCTGGTGGATATGGCGCTGAACTTTTCAGAAGGGCGGTTTCAGCGCAGTTTTTTTTCAGCAGCGCAGACGATGCTGCAAAATGAACACAGCTCTTATTATGGGCTGGTGAAAGATGTTGCCGCCAACGTGGACACTGAAAAGATTGTACGTTTTGGTATGAATCTGGGATATAACAGCTGCACGGCCGGAGCGGCGCAGATAAGGGAGGAAGAAGAATCCTGCGGATACAATATTCCCTGGTGCGTGGGAATGATTCTGGATTCCACCAGACTGACAGAGAAACCGGAAACTTATGACCGGGTGATTGCACAGGGGGAAAAGCTGGGGATTTATACTTGGATGCTGTTTGGAAAGGGAAACCTGCTGGAGGTTCTCCCGCTAGTACAGGCGCATCCGGACAATGCGTTTACCCTGCTCTGCGAACCGGAGGATATCACCATGGCATTTCTGGATGCAGCATCAGATGCAGACCACCTGATGCTGTCGGTTCGGTATGCAGAAAATAACATTGATGTTTATGATGAGATGAGAGGCAGGGCACTGCTATATTCTGCGTGGCGGTATTATACGGACCAGAATGTGGAAGAAATCGTCAGCGGTGATTTTTTTGAAAGCGCACAGCAGGTACATCCGGTATTTACTGCACTGGTGCCGTCTCCGGATTGCTCAGAGGGTGCAAAAGAAAAAGTATGCAGTTTTGTGGAGAGGGCGCGGAATGGGCAGACATTCCAGACTGTCCCGTGGGAGTTTTTTTATGACAACAGCCGCATCGACAGTATTATCTCGAATGACCCGGCCGTTGCTTTCTTTGACTCAGAGGGATATTTGCGTACGCAGGCTGATTCAGAACACATGGATTCGCTGAATCTGTTTAAAAATGACCTGAGCAGGATTCTGGAGAGGGCATTTGCAAAGACGCAGACGAAGTAATCTGGGTGCCGCCATTTCCACATTACCACCGGATATCCGGCACTCTTACGATAAAGTCATGTTCTGACAGATGGCGACGGCGGTACCCTGTAAAATAGATTTTAAAATGGAGACAAACTGGTCAGGAGGCATACTGTCCTTTGCAAGCAGCCATCTTTTTAATGCGCACAGCACACCATCTGCAAAAAAGTCGATACACAGGGGAGGAATATCATCTTTTCCTATAATACTCTTCAATCGGTCATAGAATAATGGATATACAATGTCGTGAAAATGCTCGGAAAAAGAATTCTGCCCGTCAATTTTCAACACCTTCCGATAGAAAGCACGGTTTTCATATAGATAAGAACAAAATATTTCCACGGATTTCCATGAATCAGCACTCTCTTGTGTGAGGGCAATGAAATCCATATCAAAAATCCAGTTGATCAGATCATATTTATCCCTGAAATGATAATAGAAGCTTTTTCGGTTTAAGTGCCCTTTATCACAGATCTGGGAGATGGTGATTTTCTCAAAGGGCTGCTCTTCCATAAGCTCCCGCATCGCGCGAGCCAGTTCTTTTTTCGTATAATTTGAATCAGCCATAAAAACCGCCTGCTTTCTTTTGAGCTTTTTTATCAGGGATTGTAGCATAAATGAAAAATACATGCAATATGACTTAAAAATGGGACAAAATGCGAAAATTGTCCAATGAAATTAAAAACAGGAAGCTGTATAATCATGTTTACTATAAAGCCAGAAAATAAATTTTATGTCTGATTATAACATTTGGGAAAGAGGTGTGATTATGTCAGCCTATTGTAACACTTGTGGAGCAACTATTGACGAGGGATCGAATTTCTGCCCTAAATGTGGGGCATCCATCTATGGCAGTGCGGATACGGCAAACCAAAACAATATGGCGTCATCGAAATCTGGCTGGTCAACTACCGCAAAAACGGCGGCTGCAGTCGGGGGAGTTGTGATTGGTGCTTCAGCGTTGTCCGGACTTGCCCGGAGAATGACCCACAGAAGACGTCCGCCCTATATGCCGCCGGCGGGAGGTCCGCCGCCAATGGGAAGACCCGGTGGTCCTGGAATGGGAGGCCCGGGAAGAGGATTCTGATGCAGAGATTTGGTTTGTGACAGGATAATCATTGATAAAAATACAGGAGGCATTCAGAAATGGGTACATTGCGTGAAGTAAAACGAAAAATGAAACACGATAAAGATTTCCGCAAGGCACTGGTCCGCAGTGCAAAGGATGAAATCATGATTGATGTGGATGGTGATGGAATTGCGGATGTTGCATTGATGGATTCTACAGGCGATGGAGATATTGATACACTCGCAGTGGATCTGACTGGTGACGGGGAGTTCAATCTGTATTTCCATGATTCGGATGGCAACGGATTACCGGACATGGTTCTTCTCGATGAGGACGGAGATGGTATTATTGAGGAAGCTTATATCGGGGAAGAGATTGAAGTACGGATGATTGAAGCAGCAGACGCGGTTCTGACCATGATGGCAATCGGAGATTATGTGGCCAAGAGACTGGATCAGGAGCTGGAGGCACTCCAGAATCTGCTGGAGGAAGCCAGGAAAGGATTAAAAGCATAGGGGCAATCCACAAAAGCAGACGATTGAAAAAGTCGGAGAACCAGAACAGAATGCCTGCTCTCTGACTTTTTCATATAGATACTCACCATGTTTGAAAATAGTATTTAACAGCTTTATAGAACAGTTGAGGGCATATTCTAAAATTTGGACATATGGAGCAATGGCATTTGCGGCTGCATTGATTATTGGCGCGGTTACCTTTCTTGAGACTTTATAACTACAAAGATGCAGGCGAAAGGAGATTTCGAAATTTGGAAAAACAGGAACAGAAGGAAGCGAGGATAAACTCCTTTTTCAGAGATACATTTAATACGGATGCATTGTACAGAGGTATTGAACAGAAGGATTATTTTTTCCTGCATTGCATCCGGGAATGTGCAATAAACAGAGATGACGGTCATGCCATGCCAGAAGAACTGATGGCACCAAATCCGGATAAAAACAAAGTATATCTTTCAGAACTGGCAGAAACCATGAATTTGAAGATGCCGGAAATCTCGAAAACCATCGGACATCTGGAGGAAAAGGGATATCTTCAGTGGGAAACGGATACAAAAATAGGGAAAACCTATGTGATTCTGAGCGACAATGCGTTGGAAGTGATGGACAGGGAGTATAAACAGATGAAAGATTGCTATGAAAGAATCGTAGAAGAAATTGATGCGGATGAACTTAAGGGGATGGTACAGACGCTGAAAAAGATCAGGGAAATTATGAAGCGTTAAATTGCTGAAAGGGCGGTGTATGGAACATTATATTTCCCATGGGGAGTAGCAAGCGCGTCAACTGCGTAACAAGTCAACAATCTCGACCGTTTTTCGTCTGGCTTGTTTTAAATTGCGAGACCTGGGTATAGCGAACAGGGCTATACTCAGGTCTTTTTCTTTCCCGGCGGATCGTTTGCAAGTGGAACTGGCGTCTGTCAATTGCAGTGGGAGGATGGAGAAATATGGTTTATTATTGTGAGGAAAAAGAGCAGGTATTAAATAAACTGCGCTCAAACGAATCCGGGCTTTCGGAAGAGGAAGGGAAGGAAAAAGTTATGGGTCAAACTGAATCGAAATCATCAGGCGGCGAGGACAGAATCCTTACAATTCCAAACGCGATGTCCCTGTTCCGCATTTTACTGATTCCTCTGATCGTCTGGCTGTATAAGGTCAGACATCAATACCGCTCTACAGTCCTCGTTCTACTGATTTCCGGAGCTACGGATCTTCTGGATGGCTGGGTGGCACGGCGGTTCCACATGGTCAGCAATATCGGGAAAGTCCTTGATCCGATTGCGGACAAGCTGACGCAGGGGGCGCTTCTTCTTTCCATCATGACAGAGCGTCCGCGTATGCTGGTTCTGGTGTTGGTCATGATCATAAAAGAGACAATCATGATTGTTACCGGCATGAGGGTACTTAAGAAAACAGGGAAACCGTACAGCGCAAAGTGGCATGGCAAGGTAACAACCTTCCTGCTTGATTTTACGGTAATTATTCATGTGCTCTGGCGTGTCATTCCGGTCTGGCTTTCGACCGTCCTGATCGCAGTATGTACCGGATTTATGATTTATTCACTGGTGGAATATTATCTTCAGAATCAAAAAATAAGCCGGTCAGGTTTCATTGATGGATAACCGGATTTTAATGTGTCCAAAGAAGCGAATATCTTCTGGCATAGCTGATCTGTGACTGCAGCGAGGAGGAATATTATGAGAGAGAAAGAGGAAAGAAACTGCCCCTGTAGAAAAATCCTGGTGAAAGTGATAGCAAGCCTGTTGGCGGTGGTCTGCTGGCTCCGGTTCCGAAAAAGAACGGAATTTCCGAAGAAAGAGTAGTCTGATTATTAAACGACGTAAGTCGTTTTACTTTGTCGGCAGGGAGATAAAACAGTATGAGAATTCTGCGGAATGTACTTCTGATTTTGCTCGTGTGTGTTCTTTATGAAATCCTTGGGATTCTTGTGTCATCCGCATGGCACAGGCCGGTCAGTAATTCCACAAAGAACTCCTTTCGTCCGGAGGAATGCTATTCGGATCAGACAGGGACGGAGCGGGTTTTGTGTATAGATGACAACATGGAGGCTCTTCTTTGGCGGCTGCGTGTCATTGAGACCGCAGAGAAAGAACTGGTCCTTTCCACTTTTGAGATGCGTGATGACAACAGCGGCAAGGATATGATGTCGGCTCTTTATCACGCAGCGGAGCGCGGTGTACATATCCGCATTTTTCTGGACGGATTGAATGGAAAACTGAGGCTTTCAAAAAGCGAACACTTCCAGACTTTGGCTTCCCATCTGAATGTGGAAGTGAAATTTTATGCGCCTGTCAATCCGCTGAAACCATGGAACATTACGTTCTGTATGCACGACAAATATCTGATAGCGGACAGCCGGGTATATATCCTCGGCGGCAGGAACGTTTATGACTATTTTCTTGGGAACTATCCGGGGCGCGTCAACATCGACCGGGATCTGCTGGTTTACGAGACAGATTCTGCCCGCACAGACAGCTCCCTGATTCAGCTTCGCGGTTACTTTGAATCAATCTGGGAGCTTTCCTGCTGCAAAAGGGTAAAGGGTTCCGGAAAGCATCCTTATGGTAGAAATCAAGCGAAAGCGGTAAGACAATCAGAGACCGGAGAGCGTGCGAATGCAAAAGGGCAACCAAAGATAAGGGAGAGCAGGGAAAACGCTGAACGTTATTTAAGAAAACACTATATGGAGTTGCAAAAACGGTATCCGTCAGCATTTGAAGAAACGGACTATCTATCAGCAACTGTGGCTGTGAATAAGATCACGCTTCTGTCTAATCCACAGAAACCGTTCTGCCGTGAGCCGAAAATCTGGTATGAGCTGGCACAGCTGATGCGGTGCAGAAATCATGTTACCATCCAGACGCCTTATATCATCTGCAATCGACGTATGTATCAGGATCTGTCTGAGATCGCAGGCAGCACCGGAAGCCTGGAGATCATTACAAATGCGGTCGAGAGCGGCGCGAATCCATGGGGCTGTACGGATTATCTGAACCAGAAGAGCAACATCCTTGCTGCCGGGGCCAGTGTCTGTGAATTTCTCGGAGCTGCCTCAAACCACATAAAAACAATCCTGATTGACGACAGGCTCAGCGTGGTAGGTTCTTATAACCTGGACGAGAGAAGTACATATCTCGACACAGAATTGATGCTCGCCGTGGACAGCGAGGAGCTATGCGAACAGCTGCGAAGGAGTGTCGAAAGGGATTTGGAGTTTTGCAAGCAGGTATTTTCAGACGGTACCGAGTATTTCGGTGACAGCTATGTACCTGTCGAAATGGCGCCTGACAAAGAAAAATTCTACCGTATATTGCGGACGATCATACGACCGTTCCGGTATCTGCTGTGAAGAGCGCTGGTTCATGGACAATTTGTCGGCATGAGGCATTGTTGGATAACCAACAGATAAAGGAAAATTGGTGGGGAAAATGATGGAGGACAGGCGAAGCAGAAAATCAGTAAAAGCCATTGAAGACAGTTTCTTTTCGCTGATCGAAGAGTGCGACATTTCGAAGATCAGCGTTACCGAGATCTGCAGACGGGCGGATATCAACCGCAGCACTTTTTATGCACACTACGAGGATCTGAATCAGTTCCTCGACAGTCTGGAAATTAAAATAGCTGATAAATTATACGAGTGTACGAAGCAGTACCATTATGATAAAGAGTCGGGCGCATTTATGGATGCCATGTTTCAACTGATGATGAACAATCGGCATCTGTTTTCTTTCATGTTCCGAAAGGATGCTTGTGTAATAATAGAACCAACACGGAAAGACCCATTTGAGAGGCTTTCGTGGCCTGGTCCTATTTGTTTTTGACCCGAAAACAGATAAAATCGCCCATATCAACCGAGATTTGCGCAGAACAGGCGGCGCATGGAGGGAAACGCCTGTAGCAACAGAATATCGCATTGAACATAGAGCGGCAATTCGCTGTTGGGACTTTGGTTCCGGCAGATGGGTTGTCGCTCTATTATTGTTTCCGGCAATGGAGACCACAGTGAAGATTAACTTTGGCTATTATGCACATAGTAGGGCATATTAAAGTTCATGAATTTTGAGGATTGAAATTTGATCCATTTTCTTTTATAATTCTGAGAAATAGAATAGCAACGCACCAATGACACTAAATATCCTTTGAACCTATGTCCGATGGTTCAAAGATGTTTAGTGTTTTTTGTTGCAATGAAAACAGAGGAGGAATATTTTTATGCCAAAAACAAAATTTCAAAGTGTCGTGTTCTCAGCGATGATGGTGTTTGCGATGGTCTTTTGCATGACCTGTTACACTGTCTCCTTCAATTTGGGAGGTTTCAGTTACAAAGTCTTGAGCATTGCAATCCAGGAGATGTGGGTTGAATATGTAGTTGTGTTTCTGCTCATATTCTTTGTAATCACAAAAATTGCGCAAAAACTTACTGCCAGAATAATAGACCGTGAAGCTGTACCTGGCTTTGTTTCAATATTAGCAATGCAGACATTTACCGTCGCAATAATAGTGCCGGTTATTACACTGTTTGCAACATTTCTTCACGACGGCTTTACTGGCCTATGGTTCGTTCAATGGATTGAGTTGTGGGTGAAATGTCTTCCTATGGCCTTCTTTTTGCAAGTACTGTATGTAGGCCCACTTGTTCGTTTGATTTTCAGGACAATTTTCAGAAACCAAAATCACTGCTAAATTGCTGTGCTGTGATGAATTGAATAACAACTGCTCTGATATGGACTTATAACATCAGGAAAATCTACTTTTTTTCATAGCAAAAATTAAAACACTTGGCGAAGAATATCGCAATAAACATAGAGCGGCAATCCGCTGTTGGGACTTCGGTTCCGGCAGATGGGTTGCCGCTCTATTTTTGTTTCCGGCAATGGAAGCAAAAGCCTCAAGCTACTGGCAGAAGTTTGCTTTAAAAATCCTTGAAAGCCATCTATCCAACAGAAGCCGGATGATGTATAATGGCCGTGTTAAGACAAATCGGAATTGGCAGGGAGAATGATGATCATGAAAGGTGTTATTTTCGACTTTAACGGCACCATGTTTTTCGATGAAGCGTTTCAAAATGAATCGTGGAAAACATTTATTGAAAAGATTGTGCCCTGCTTATGACATCAGCAGACAATTTCTTTTGGACATTTGAGCAAGCTGTTTCCTATTATCAATTTGCCATCGTAAATTATATTGGATTTCAGGACAGAGGTATGCTTCTTGCTGGTGGCTGCGGAGACACGAACGGTAAAGCACAGATTGATAAAACAGATTACTTGCAGAAAGCATATGACTTTGGGGAACATATATATTCGGAATGAGGCCGGATTAGCACTCTATACAGTTTGTCGGTGACAAATTAGAACAGAATGATTTTTACAAAGCATGAAGTTGCTGATGAAACTGGATCTATTAATCCTTGATGATTTTCTGCTCCACACCATAACAGATGAATCAGAGGTTAAGATCCTGTTCATGGTCTTGGAAAAGAGATGCGAATCTCAAAAGAGCACGATCGTCTGTTCGCAGAGAGAACCCAAGAGTTGGTCATCTATGATTCTCAATGACGAGGTATCGGCCAACGCAATCCTGAAGCGGGCAACAAGGCACTATACTATAGTAATTAACAGCAAATAAAACGGTTAAAAAGGTGGCCGTTTTGGCAACGACGACCGGCCGTTCTGAAACGCATCACTGGCCGCCGGCCGGCGCAAATTGCACACAAGGGTGTAAAATTAATAATACCAAACATAATGATGCCTACTGGGGAGCTATTTCCCTGGTAGGCGTTATTTTTTTCTCTCGCGATATTGCTGACATCATCAATATAATAAATGCTTAATTTAGGGGAACCATGAGTAACATGTAATGAATTCAAAAATTATTTACAAAATACCTCTTGACTATACACCAAAAGCCATATATACTACCGACTGTACGAAATCGTAAAGTGTGAATTCGGATATATGGGGGATGACTTATGGCGGAGCAAAACACGGAAGTTCAAAGCACACTGGCAGCATTTCGGGATGTTACAAGGGAACTGGACAATACCTACGCAGTCTTTCCAAAATCCTGCGGTCTGTCCGAAGTGGAATATTACTCCCTTCTGCTGATTTATGAGGGCGTTGCGACGCAAACTCAAATCTGTGAGCAGATGTACCTCAGCCGTTCCACGCTGAACTCCGCATTCAAGCAGCTTCGAAAAAGAGGTCTGATTCATCTGGAGCCATATGATGAGAATCAGCGTTCCAAGCAGACCTTCCTGACTGACGCGGGAAAAGAGTTTGTGGAAAAGAATGTTTTGCAGATGCACCGGATTGAGGAACGGGCATGGCGTCGGATGAGTGAGGAGGAGCATGAAACGCTGATCGGCCTGATACAAAAGGTAAACAGCCTGATACAGCAGGAATTAAAAAATATGGAATCTGGTACAGATTAGTGTTCATCGGAGGCTTGCGGCCGTAGCCGCAGGAGCCGGAGAAGATGTCGAGTGCGCTCGGTTATTGAAGAAATAGCCGGGTGCATTTTCTGTTTTATATGAGGAAAACACAAGGAGGAAAATCAAATGGTAAATTTAAGAACGAGAAAAATTCTCAAATTTGTAATTCCAACGATGATGAGCAATGTCTGCTTTTTCCTGTTTACGGTGATAGACGGGATATTTGTAGGCAGAGGCATTGGGACAAACGGACTGGGCGCTGTCAATCTTGTTATGCCCTTCACTCTGATTACCGGTGCGCTGTTCATGCTTGTCAATATTGGCGGCGCGACTATTTTTGCTGTCCGGCTGGGTCAGAACGATACAGAGGGTGCAAACAGGGTGTTCCGAAACGGCATGATATTGCTCGTGTGCGTCGCTGCGGTATTAACTGCGGCAGGAACATTGGGAACGGATACGATTTGCACCCTGTTTGGCGCAAACGAGACCTTCCACAGGTTATCCAGAGACTACCTGTTCTGGTATGCGCTTTTTGTCATTCCATCGGGACTGAACATGGGATTGCAGAGCTATTGCAGAAATGACGATGATCCCGGACTGGTGGGAGTCGCAACCATTATCTCTACGGCGGCGAATATCTTTGGCGACTGGCTGCTGATCTTCCCTCTGGGAATGGAGACAAAGGGTGCGGCGATTGCCACCGGCGTCTCCCAGACGATCAGTATGCTTGTGATGCTGACACACTTCATCCGGAAAAAAGGCATCCTCTGTTTTGGAAAAACGAAGCCGGATGGAAAGCTGCTGCGCAGCATCGTCGTTCACGGTCTGCCGGAGGGAGTCGGACAGCTGGCTACACCCATCATGACACTCTGCATGAACCTCGTCCTTGTTTCGCACATCGGAGATTTGGGCGTCAACGCCTTTTCGCTGATCTCTTATGTGGCTTCCTTTACCGTGGCGGTTTTCTTTGGCACCAGCGAGGGCTTGCAGCCGCTCTTTGGACAGAGCTATGGCGAGAAAAACGAAACGGATATGAAATTTTACTTCAAGGTCGGCCTCGGCATCAACCTGATTGGGAGCGCCGTCCTGACGGTCATTATTATCCTGCTGAGCCGGAATATCTTTATCCTGTTTGGCTCAGATGCGGAAACAATCGAATACACACTTGGGGTGCTGCCGAAGTATGCGTGGGGGTTTCTCCTGATGGCTTTTAACGTGATGATCTCCGCTTATATGTATTCCACAGAGCGGTCTGTGTACGCCATCATACTGAATGTCCTGCGCAGCCTTGTGGTGAGCGTGCTGATTATCATGCTGCTGCCGGAGATTTTCGGCGCAAACACTGTCTGGTATACCTTCGGCATTTATGAAGCGATTGTTCTGATATTTGCAATCCTTCTCCTGAGACACTCAGAGAGGAACGGTATTCAATTTGATAAAGCATAGGAGGAAATGAACATGATTATTACAGTCAGTCGGGAATTTGGAAGTGGCGGCCGGGAGCTGGGAAAGCGTTTATCTGACGCTTTGCAGATTCCCTGTTATGACAACGAGATCATCGCAATCCGGATATGATTAACGCCCATTGGAGATTTTGTTTTCTCCGATGGGCGTTGCCCTTACAGCTGTGTCTATAACTCAATTATCTGTTCTTTAATTTCCGGATCATGGTTTGGCGCAACCAGCAGGCAATCAGGATCTGCGGCACAGGCGCACACCCATTCCAAAGACTTTTGGGCAAGCTCCTGGCTCACTGTAAAACCGGGAATGATATGTTCCTTTATAGAGCGCTGCGTGTAAACGCTGTCCCCTGCCAGGAGGACGTATTTCCCGCCTGCCGATATTTTAGCACTGAAATGTCCATGAGAATGTCCGGGCGTGTTTACCAGTAGTATGCTTTTGTCCCCAAAAACGTCATAAGAGCGTCCCAACGGTCCAATGCCGCTGTTTTCATAGTGGAACGGCTCGACGCAAAACCCGCTCCAGCTCTTTTTTACATAACGGAAAAAATATTTGTCTACATCGGCAAGCTCCTCCTTGGCAGTGCTGAATTTTTTCGCTCCTTTCAGCAGAGAAATCCCGCTGGTGTGGTCAAAATCCATATGGCTGAAGTAAACGCAGTCTATATCTTCCGGGCGCAGGCCGATTTCGCCCAGTCGGCTGTCAATCCCTTCTTTGTCCGTGATAACCGGAGTGCTGATGTTATTAAGCAGGCCGAAAAAGCGGTGCGGCTGTTCATGGGCATATTTTGTATCCCAGCCACTGTCAATCAAAATCCTTCCCTTTGGGTGTTCAATCAGATAACAGGAAACCGGCAGCGTCAGCTTCTTGTCAGCATTGCGGAACAGTCCTGTCACTGCAAGGGGATTCTTCTCCTTATATGGAATCGCACGGTCTACTATCACACTGCCGGTATGAAAAATGTGGATTCGTATCATGGATTGTTTCCTTTCCTTTGCAAGCGGAGATATTTACGCTTCATCTGAATCGATATCGTCCGGCAGCATGGATGTAATCGCTTTTGCTTTCGTCAGGGCATCAATCAGCCGTTGGATGGCAGACTGCTCCCTGTCGAAATAATAGTAGTTTTTCGTACCCTCACGCCGCATCTTCAAGATTCCCGCATCCTTGAGTATTTGCAGATGGTGGGATACCGCTGGTCTTGACAGGTGTGTCCGTTCTGTAATCTCTACAACCCTTACCCCGGAACAGTTTTCTATTTTCATCATTTCAAGAATCAGATACTGCCGGTTAGTATCCCCCAGCGCAGTCAGAATCTTTTGGCATTCCACAAAATCCTGTGACAGCTGCGAAATTTCATCTTCCAAAGTATTCATAGCACTTTAACTCCTGCCGCCAGTTCAAAGTGGTATTTTACAATACCGAGATCTACCTTCGTATAAAAACCCATGCCCCTGACTTTCGCCGTAACAGTGTCACCCTCCAGGGTAAAACAGAACTTCTGCTGGTTCAGCGCCGTGGGGGCAAGCAGGGCAGCTTCCATTCCTTTTTTGAACCAGTCAGGCATGGTGCCTGTCACTTTACAGACTTCTTCCATAGCTTTTGATTTGTGCGCACATCCCTGATTAACGCCGTAACCCAATGCAATCAGGCAGAATAATTTCTCACCTTTTCCGACAGCGGCGGCGCTCTTGCCGTGCGACAGGGCAACCCAACAGGTGTTAAGTCCCATTTCCTGCGCTTTCAGGACAAGCTGTTCGCCATAGTATCCTGCCTTTTCTTCCATTCCATTCGTCGACGGGCCTACAAGCGCGATGTAGTTTTTCACATTACTGAAATTTCCGTAGTGAGCCATTATGCCGTCAAAGCATTTCGGCTCGTCGTACAGAATCTGAATGTGCATCCGGGTGTCTGAGTTGATTTTATCCGCAAGCGCATTTAGTTCAGTCCTTTTCTCCATTTCGATTTTCTTTTCCGTGTATTGACGCACACTGTGGCGTTCTTTTATGACATCCATATCAGACAATCCTTTCGTTGATTGGTTTGAACCATTGTACCATAAAAATCACGGGGTGGCTCATTGGTAAAGAAAATTGAGATGAACATCTTTCATGGCAGGAACTTTTCGTAAATGCGAACCGTCATGTTTTCTCACTCATTCTCTGGAACGGGATGCAGGCAAAAGCGGTACAAGCCGCTTTTGAAAAGCTCAGCTACCGGGAACAGATATACCTGGAAAAGCGCAATGCGATCTGTATGACCTGTGGGCGGGTAAGCCCATTGTCGATGAGAACCACATTTGACGATCTGGCTACCATGTTTGAGGGCAGCAGCGCCAGCGGCGCAGAACGGGCCTACCACCGGGCGCTGGAGAAGCTGACAAAAAATCTGGTAGAGGCCGGTGCGCTTCATGTGGTGGAGCTGAAACGAAAGTCCCAAAGAAAGAAAGGCAAAAAAATCGCCGCCGCAGTCTACGAATATCAGGTAGACTACGACGGCGAATGGGGCGAGATTTCTTTTGATTTTGTACAGGGGACAGCAGAGATTGTGAAGCCAGTGGAGATGGATAAAGTTAAAAGCAATATCTACACAAAGCGGGCGATTTCACATATTTTATCGCTGCCTGTTGATGATCTCCTGAAAAAACTGACGTTGCCTTTTGAGCGATAATGGGTATCCTCTGCGGCGGGGACGGGAGGATATACCTTTCTCAAACGGCGAAATTTTCAAATCTGCCGGTTCCCGCACCACCTCCAAGAGTCAAAGAGACAGTCCCCTTTGTGTTTCTGGATAGCGCTCGCCAACGGAACTACTATAACGGATGAAACTTTGGATTCATGTGTTCAAACGTACAAATCTGTTTGAATCCCATGCCTTTCAGTTCGTTCATCGTTTCCGGTATATAAACGCCAAGGTGTTCCCGCTTATGGCTGTCGCTGCCAATCATCAGAATCTCGCCTCCAAGGTCACGATACATTCCCAGAATTTCTCTGCATGGCGTCATGTCCAGTCCATACCGATAACAGGATGTGTTGACCTCAATCCCCTTGCCGTCTGCGATCACCCTTTTTAAAATCTGCTCAATGATATGTTCTACTTGAGAGAACGGGAAATCGCCGATCGTGTCATACCGCGAAATCAAATCCATGTGGCCCAGGACGCTGTAGTTATGGTAATTCTCAACCAGAGACAGCAGTTCCCAGTAATATCGCAGATAAAACTCACGCTGGGTATGGTCGCGCTGGAAGTCGCCCGTCCAAAGCTCTTTGTCCTCGACCTGGTGAACAGAAAGCAGAATAAAATCAAAGGGATAGCGCCGGAACAACGTTTCATATTGCGGGATGGTGTGCTGCTGTATGCCAAATTCCATTCCCAGCCGAATCGTGATCTTATTATTATATCGCTCTTGCAGCATATGAATTTTATTCACATAACGGGGATAATCTACATTAGCGAGAGGTATTCTTTCCGGTTCTCCAGCGCCGCCTTTTCGATAGAGGATTCCTCGTGGATCATCCCAGTCCCGTTTGATGCCATAGTCCACATGATCCGTGAAGCAAAGTTCGTTCATTCCCATTTCCAATGCTTCTTCTACAATATCTTCCATCCGATAGTCCGAATCATCACTGAATTCAGAATGCACATGATAATCTGCAAACATCATCTATGACCTCCTTTCAGCTTTCCGAACATTACCATCATCAAAAACAAAATGACCAGGAGATACAGCGGCAAAATACCGATGCCAATATTATTGGCGATTGCTCCGAACAAAGGCGGCATAAGGCATGTTCCCACGTAGGCACTGGCCATTTCCACCCCGATGATCGCCTGAGATCGTTCTGCACCAAATTGCTCCGGTGTAGCATGAAGCATACAGGGATAAACCGGCGCGCAGCCCAGTCCGATTAAAATGAACCCGGCCAGCGCAAATCCACTTGAAAATGGGATCAGCAGTACCAGACATCCCAAAGCTATGATTCCCTGTCCGATCCGAACCATCTGCCGGTCATTCCACCGCATAGTCAAAAATCCACTGAATGCTCTGCCGATGGTGATGCCAAGATAAAACATGGAGGCAAAGCCGGCGGCATGCTCCGCCGAAAGACCTTTTTGCAACGTCAGGTAGCTGGCTGCCCACAGTCCTGCCGTCTGTTCAATCGCGCAGTAGCAGAAAAAAGACACCATAACAGCTTTTGCGCCAGGCACAGAAAGAATCTCCGAAAAGCGCATTGCCTTTCGCGGAGTTCCTGACGACACAGCCTCCTCGCCTCCTTTAAGAGATTTCCATAGCGGCAGACTCAGCACAAGGATGATTGTCAGACCAATCTGTAAGATCGAAATGATGCGGTAGCCACTGTTCCAACGCAGGCCCCTCGTCAGGACAAATCCCATCATGTAAGGACCAATGCTGGCACCGATTCCCCACATACAATGAAGCCAACTCATATGTCTGCTTTTATAATGGAGTGCCACATAATTATTCAGACTGGCATCCACACTGCCTGCTCCCAGACCATAGGGAATTGCCCAAAGGCAGAGAGCCGGAAATGAATGGGAAGCAGAAAAGCCAAACAGGGCAAGCGCTGTCATACCTACGCTGACAGCCGTGACTTTTCCGGTTCCGAACCGAATCGTCAGCTTGTCGCTTTGCAGGCTGGAAATAACAGTTCCCAGAGCAATAATCATGGAAATAATTCCCGCATAGGAGACCGGAACTGAGAACTCAGGATAAATGGATGGCCATGCAGAGCCAAGCAAGGCATCGGGCAGTCCTAAACTGATAAAAGCAATGTAAATGATAAACAAAAGCAAGTGTGTCATATTGCATTCCTCCTCCTTTGATGATATGATGATACCATCAAAATTAAGATGAATGTGTAAAGATACATTCGTAAAAATAGGATAAAACATTCATCTATGCGGAGGTGAATCTCATGGGGCTTTCTGTCTGCAATACCGTCACTGACCTGCACGATCAGGAGCTTTCCAAACATGGCGATGCAGCGTTTCCCATCGCCTGTTACGCCGATGATCTGTGCCAGGGAAATGTTCCCTGGCACTGGCATGAAGAATGGGAGATCGTGCTGGTTACAGAAGGCTGCCTGTGCTTTGACCTGGAAAATGCCCGGCAAACCTTGGCCTGCGGAGACGGCGTTTTCCTCAACGGGAAGGCCATGCACGCCATTCAAAATAGCACTCAAACACCCGGAAAGCTCCACTCTGCTGTGTTCCATCCCCGGCTCATCGGAGGCAGCATGGACAGCGTATTCTGGCAAACCCTGGTGCAGCCTTTCTATTCCAATGCCGCGACGCGATTCCTTCTTTTGAAGCAGGAGATCCCCTGGCAGAAGGAAGTGCTTCGCTGTTTTGAAGCTGCCTGGGAAGCGATCGCCGGAGAACAGGACGATTTTGAAAACCTTGCCCGGTATTCTTTATCCAAAGCGGTCCGCGGTATTCTGCGGAATACGGATTTTTCAAAATCCAATCTTTCTGAGCAGGAACTGACAAAAATCAACCGAATACGTTCCATGATGGAATTTATTGAGTTTCACTACATGGAGGAACTGACCGTGGAACAGATCGCAAAAAGCGTTTCAGTCAGTAACAGTGCATGTCTGCGCTGCTTCCATGAAATGCTGAACACAACACCCATGCAGTATGTCATGGAAACACGGCTCAAAAAGGCAGCGGCGCAGCTTCGCGCAACGAACAAATCTGCAAAAGATATTGCACTGGACTGTGGTTTTAATGATGCCAGTTATTTCACAAAACTGTTCCGGTTAAAATATGGTTGTACACCCGGGAATTATCGAAAATCATCATAAAGTCATTGGTGTGAAAAACCGAACTCCATTCGCCTGTATGCAGCGTTTTTCTGGGATCAGGATATATCTATATCCCCCAAAATACTACGCACACTCTTTCCTGGTAGAATTGATTTGCCTTCTGGAAAGCTGAACAATCCTCTCATGCTTTATATATCTTAAAATAACAAGGTCGCCCGTCCATGAATTAGGGGGAACGGGCGACTTGCTGTCATATATAATTTTAATCCATAAAACCGTGCGTTCCAGCCATATCCCTGGCATATTGCGCCAACTCTCCAGAGAATACCAGTCTGGCATAGGTCATCGGCTCGTTGTAGATCAGCCAGTCGATTTCCGTCTGCATAGGGACGGTGGGGCAAATCTCATCGTCCACCCCTAGGGTATAGATGCTGATTTCTGTTCCGTCATTGAACCGCAGCTCCACGCTGGCGGTGTCGATGTTAAACTCGCAATGTATCAATTTCATAATGACCTCCTGTGTTGTTGGGACTTTGTCGGAGGTAAAATGATTTGAAGGGCTACAAAGTAAAGTACAAAACGAAGGCGGAAATGTTCTCCGCGCTCTACGCATTTTTTGCTGAGGGATGACCTTACAAGACCCATATCATCAATTATTCTAAGACCAGAGATACCTATGTAGAGTATCGGAAGTCCGGATACAACAAGAAGTTTTTTGAGGCGCACCGCGCTGAAATCACACTGCACAAGGAAGCGAAAAACACTTTTGACCAGCTGGGCGTGAAAAAGCTGCCGAAGGTCAAAGACCTGAGTGCGGAATATGCCAAGGTGCTGGCAGAGAAAAAGGCGACTTACGCGGAGTACCGCGCTGCCCGGTCTGAGATGCAGGAGTATCAGAAGGCACGGCATAATGTAGAGTTTTTGAAGTGCAATAGGGAGAACAGGAGCGCCAGAAACAGCAGGCGCAGAATCGTTAGAATATATTAACCGGCGCAGCCGCCCACAAATGGGCTTGGCTGCGCCGGGATTTTTTATTGCAGTTATTTTTAATGATTTGATCTCCGTTCTTCTACCATTTGCACAAACCATTCGACCATTGCAGGATCGAAATGCGAGAAAAACGAACTTTCTTTCTTATCAAGCCCTGCCATTGCTGCCATGTCCTCATCAGAAAGGCTAAAATCGAAAACATCGAAATTTTCAGCCATCCTCTCATAATGTGTTGATTTCGGAATTACAACGACCCCTCTCTGTATGTGCCAGCGCAAAATCACCTGTGCTACGGTCTTACCGTACTTTTCTCCGATAGCCGCGATTGTTGGATTGCTGAACATATTTCCGCGTCCTTCCCCAAAGGGAGCCCACGCTTCAATCTGCACACCATACTTATCCATGTATTCTTTCGCAAGCACCTGCTGATTGAGCGGATGTGTCTCTACCTGGTTTACCATCGGACGGATGCGGGCAAACGAAGCAATATCAACAAGGCGATCCGGGTAAAAATTCGATACCCCGATTGCTCTGATTTTGTCCTGCTCATATAGCTCTTCCAAGGCTCGCCATGCTCCGTAGTAATCCGAAAATGGCTGGTGCAGCAGGCACAGATCCAGATAATCCGTCTGTAATTTGCGCATGGATTCAAGTACAGATTCCTTTGCAGCCTCATATCCGTAATTCTCAATCCAGACCTTTGTGGTGAGGAAAATATCTTCTCGCGGAACTCCTGATTTTTGAATTGCGGAGCCGACCTCTGCTTCATTAAAATAACTTTGTGCCGTGTCAATGGAACGGTAGCCTGCCTTCAGCGCATCCAGCACGCAGCGCTCACATTCCTCCTGTGTTACCTGATAAACTCCGTAGCCCAGAATCGGCATTTTCACTCCGTTTGATAGTGTCACATATTCCATTATGTTTCTCTTCCTTTCATCAATTTTTATCAGCCCAGGCTTTTAATTCTGCTGCACCAGCATTGGCAGCGAAACGTCTGCCTTCCTTTAAAACAGCGCCTTTACAGGACACCTTCAGTTCTTCATTTGTCCGTCCCATTCCGCTGCTGCCTGACGTCGCAAAGGGAATAATCTCTTTTCCGGTCAGATCATACTGCTCCAAAAACGTGTTGATGATGGTGGGAGCCACATACCACCATATCGGGAAACCAACATAGATAGTGTCGTAATCGTCTATATTCTCCACGCGGTTTGCTAC
This sequence comes from Lachnospiraceae bacterium, assembly GCA_021201665.1. Taxonomy (GTDB): domain Bacteria; phylum Bacillota; class Clostridia; order Lachnospirales; family Lachnospiraceae; genus Choladousia. Next base: position 63,696 of record JAJQEO010000080.1, read on the forward strand.
CGGCGGACGGAAAGACTTGTCATTCATTTCCACACTGCTGCGGCTGTTTTTATTTGTCCAATCCAGGTCTGCGTTCGTATACGGAACCTCCGGCTGAATTTCATGCAGGTCTGCACCGATTGCATCCGCCAGTCGTTTTGCCAGAGCAGCGG
>JAJQEO010000066.1 GCA_021201665.1 Lachnospiraceae bacterium
CCTATGCACTTTCCATCCTCGTAAGCTGTGATGGAGAGTGCGCCGGGCGCACAGAGCTTAAGCTCGACCACGTATTGCTTTGCTTTATAATCAATAATAATATCTGTGCGTTCCATATTACGGGTACGGGACTCAATGTAATAGTTTCCTTCTCCATTAATGATGGGGCGCAGGTACAGCAGAAAGTATTTTCTTCCGTCTTCTTCTTTAAATATCTGCTCCTGATCGCCGTACAGGTCATCAAAACTTACGACGAACCTCTCCAGAATCCGTTCCATGTCAAGTCCATCCTCGCGTATGAACTGTTGCTTTTCGCGTACTCCGAGACGGTAAATATCGGTGGTTCTGCTTTCTTCGGAAAGAAGGAAGTAGTTATATAAACGTGTTTCAAAAATACGGTTTGCTATGCTTATTTTTAAATTTTCTTTTTTTACAAATCCAAACATTCTTGCAACATTGATTGCCGTGCTATCGGGATTGTAGTAAATATCCGTACCATTCATCAGGACATCATACAGAATTTTTTTCAGATCCGGATAAAGATTTACTTTATCAATCAATGATTCAAAGAGAGTATTTTCTTCAACTATAATTGCGCCGACTGCCTTGATGATTCCCTCTTTCGTCCATGCCGCTGACCGATTCGGAAATAAGTCTGTGCCTGGAAGTGTTTCATCCAGATATTTGCAGATCCGCGATACCAGAAATGGGTATCCGGATGTATAATCGTAGATTTCCTGCGCAATCGCGTCCACATCCATCCCTGTTGCATAATCATTTTCATATTCACGAAGCATCTTTGCAATATCAGTTGTGGAGAAACTCATATCAATCTTATAATCGGCCGCCACATTCCATGGAGAATTTGTACTATGCTCTCCATGAGCAACAAATTTCCTTTTCAGGTTTTTAATATCATATACCCCTGCCAGAATAACGGAGTGAAAAGTGGAAATCAAATCCCTTTCAATGTAATTCGCTCTCAATTGAGCCAGGAAGTTCAGGAATACCTGATAATTGGAAGCCTGATCTACTTCATCGACCATCAGGACAAGCGGTTTTTCGGATTGCTCGCACCATTCGTTCAGGACAATAAACAGTTCGTCCAGAGTTTCCGCGTTTCCCTTTTTCTGAGCAAAAAAAGTGAGCTGCCTGGCAGGTCCATCAGGAATCTCAATTCCCTTTACCGCCAGAAGGATCCGCTTTGAAAGCGCAAAAATAAAACTGCTTTCATCTGCAAAGGAAGCGTCGCTTAACCGCTGAAAGTCCAGCCAGAGAACAAGATAGTCTTTTTTCAGGTAATCTGCCAGCGCCAGCAGGGTGGTTGTTTTTCCGTACTGTCTGGCGCGGTTGATCGTAAAATAATCGCCGCGATCAACCATTTCCCTGATTTTTTCGAGCCGTTCCGTAAGATCTACCATATAATGCTTTTCTGGTATACAGTTTGCCGTGGTATTAAAAATTTTACTCATATAGTATTCACTTCCTTTCGCTTTGCCTGTGAGATGGCGAACATCAGTAATGCGCATATTGAACTTTCCTATGCTATTTTACAGTAAACGACGTAAATCGTTTTACTTTATTTACTTACTATGTAGCTGCATCTTTGCTCTTCCGTCTTGTACGAGTATGTTTCCGTTGGCAATAGTATAATCATAAGCCGATGAAAAAACAAGGGTACAATTATAATTTGTCTGGCAATGAATGCAGTGCTGGCAGGTGGTTATGAGAGAATCCCACCCCGGCTGACTGCCTGAGCATACAGGATTCTGGAAAATGAAGAATGCCCCGGCTGGCTGTATGAGGTGAGACAGGGGGCAAGCACGGTATGGGAAGGCTGGGATGCCATATCTCCCAAGGACGGTAAAATAAACCCTCTGTCCATGAACCACTACGCTCCCGGCGCTGTGGCTGCGTGGCTCTTTTCCCATTGTGCGGGGATCCGGATCAAATCCCCGGGGTTTGAGAAGATTGAGATCCATCCCGTCCCGGGCGGCAGCCTTACATTTGCGAGGGCAGAATACGAGAGTGTCAGAGGGAAGATCGTTTCGGAATGGAGAATAGAGCAGAAAAAGTTTATCTTAACGGTTGAAATTCCAGACGGCGTGGAAGCGGATGTGGTTCTGCCTGATGGGACTATATACAAAGGAGCGGCAGCAGGGAAATATGAATGCAACAGATGCATGCATGCTTTTCGGTTTCTTTCTAAGTGTATGTATGAGCATTTTGGTGAAAAGGTTATTATTTTAATTGATGAATATGACACACCAATGCTGGAGGCTTATACGGCGGGGTATTGGGAAGACGCAATTGAATACACGCGGCGCATGTTTCATGCCGCATTTAAGGATAACCCATATTTGGACCGGGGATTGATGACAGGAGTGCTGCCCTACGCGGAGCGTATTGGAATGGGCAGCACGAACTGCCGCCGAGCGGAGCGAGGGGGCACTACCGATATTACAAGAATAACGCAGGAATCCATCTTTTCTGATCTCAACAATCCGCGCGTGGTAACGACTACCGTGGAGATGTACCAGACCTGCTTCGGCTTTACGGAGAAGGAAGTATTTACGGCACTGGAGGATTATGATCTGAGTGAAAGAAAGGGCGAAGTGAAGTACTGGTATGACGGGTTTCAGTTTGGCAGCCGGAAAGAAATATATAACCCCTGATCCATCCTTAATTTCCTGAGTGGAAAATGTCTGAAGCCTTACTGGATGAATACCAGTGGAAACGCTCTGGTTGGGAAACTGGTGCGGGAAGACTCTCTTAAGGTGAAGGATGAGTTCAAGACATTTTTCGGGGGCGGCACAGTGAAAACTGAGATTGACGAATCCATTACCTATATGGAAATGGCACGCGCAGCTGAAGCTGCACCTGCCAGCTTGACGCAGCCATTTTAAATCGCTTCGCGATGGGCTGCGTCGGCAGAGCTAAGCGGGGATTCGAAAACGATCTGGAGCTGGTTTTTAACGACCGGATATGTGAAAACGGTCAGACGGGTCGATGAAAAATATGAGGTTTCATTGACAAATTATGAAGTGCGCGAAGCGATGTATAAGCTGGTGAAAAAATGGTTTTCACTATACCTGGTTACACAGAACTGCGAATTTCGGTCGGGTACCTCATATCACCGTATAACCAACAAGCTTTAAAAGAACCGGCGTAACAGTTTGCTCTGCCCGGTAAAAAGATTTTGGGATAAAAAAGGAGGGCCGAGGTCATATCCTGTGACCCCGGCGAGTATGAAAAAGAAAGATTTATTTAAGCACTTGCTGTTTGCTTCTGATAAAGAGAATACTACTGCTTTGTGAAGAAAAAATGATTGAGTTGTGGAAAAATCGTAAACAGATTGTGGCGGTTCTGTGTTTTTCCGGATGCCGCTGTATCGGACTTACAACTTACAAGGGAGGCAGAAAGGAAACCATTATGCATCAGTTTTTTACGAATAAAAAAGTGTCGGAACATCTGTACATTATCTATGAAAGCTATTGTGATACGAGCAGCCTCACTCTTGGACTGGCAGTCAGCGCATCTGGCCTGCAGCCGTCCGTTCCCGAAGATTTATGAAAATGAGGACTGGTTTGATTTTGCGATGAGCCAGGCCGGACACAGAAACTTTGACATGGCGCAGACCATGTATGCCGAGTTCAAAGAGATGTATGCCGGACATCCGATGCTGGAGAGTGAGGGCAACTACGAGGGCGCCGCCTCTAACGAATACTCCTCGTGCCCGATCACTGTCGCCATGATGCGCCGTCTGGCTTGAACGGGAGCAAGAATTTCATAGAAACATTCATAAGAAACCTCCCATAGCGGGAGGTTTTTTCGCGCGAAAAAATCACAGGCAGGAAACTACTGGAAGAAAAAGTCATTGGAAGAAAAAAATCATTCAAAGGAAAAAATCATTCAAAGAAAAAAAATCATCCAAAGAAAAACCCGTTGAAGGCGAAAAATCGACTAAAAGCATTCATGTCAACACAAAAATATCCCAGATTATACTTGTGAATGGTGGTGGCATATGCTACACTAAATAACAAAGAAAGCCGGACAAGCGGACGGAACCGTTCATTCATTGCCAGAAAAGCAGAGGTGAGCAGCATGGCGAATAAGAAAAGAATGCCGATTGGCATCGATGACTTTGCTACAATTCGGTTAAGCAATTTTTATTATATTGACAAGACCGGAATGATAAAAGAACTGTTAAATAACTGGGGGCTGGTAAACCTTTTCACTCGTCCACGTCGATTTGGAAAGACCCTGAACATGAGCATGCTCCAGAGATTTTTCGAAATCGGGACAGACAAAAGCCTGTTTGATGGACTGGAAATTTCAAAAGAAACCGAGCTTTGCGAAGAGTATATGGGACAGTTCCCGGTGATTTTCATATCGCTGAAGCAGGTGAATGGAGCTTCTTTTGAGGAGGCGCAGCAACAATTATGGGATGTGATCGCCCAGGCAGCGGAGCAGCTCGATTACCTGCAGGAAAGTACCACACTAAACGCGCGGGATAAGCGAAAAATATTCGAATTGAGCGAGGGAAAAGGAAATCTGCATTCAGCATTGCAGCTGTTGTCGAGAATGCTGTACAAGCATTATGGTAAAAAGGTCATTATCCTGATTGACGAATATGATGCGCCGCTTCAGAAAGCCTTTGAGAACGATTATTATAGTAAGATGGTGCTTTTGATCCGCCAGATTTTCGGATACGCGCTTAAATCAAACGAAGCCCTGCATTTTGGAGTCCTGACAGGCTGCATGCGGGTTTCCAGGGAAAGCCTGTTTTCCGATTTAAATAATCCAACGATGTATACGTTACTTGATGAAGTATGTGACGAATGGTTCGGATTTACCAATCAGGAAGTGCAAAAACTTTTGAAGGATTACGATTTAAGCCAGTATTATGAAATCACGAAAGACTGGTATGACGGCTATCGCATCGGAATCACCGACATCTACTGCCCATGGGATGTGATCAACTGGTGTCGGCAGCTGCTGGCAACGTCTGATCGGGAGCCCAAAAACTATTGGGCAAACATGAGTGAGAATGAAACCATTTATCGATTTATAGATATGGGCGGCGACAATGTGCGTTATGATCTGGAAGTGCTTTCTGAAGGAAAAACTGTAGATAAACCTCTTTCTTTTGAACTTACTTATAAAGATATCTATAATGGAATAGACAACCTGTGGAGCGTATTATTTACCACAGGATACCTGACACAACGCGGACGAAACATGGATGAGACGTACCGCCTGGCCATTCCCAACCGCGAAATACGCCGCGTATTCCGAGAACAGGTACAGAAATGGTTCCTAAGAGAAGTCGAGGGTGGTCTGCAGGAACTTTACAAGGCGTTTGATGATGGAAAAGCAGAGGAAATTGAAAGCTGTATCAATTCCTGCCTGAAGGAATCGATCAGTTTTATGGATGGCGGAAATACCGAAGAACAGAAAGAATCCAGCTATCATATGCTGCTGATCGGCATGGCACAGGGACGGCCCGGCTGGCTTGTGAAGTCAAACAGAGAAGCTGGAAAGGGGCGCGCGGATATAATCATCATCAATCGTTTGAAGAATTCAGGCATCATCATTGAAGTAAAACATACTGACGATGTGAGCAAGCTGCAGGTCAAAGCCGAGGAAGCCTGCCGGCAGATCGAGGACATGAATTATAACGAGTACTTCCTCGGATTCCAGATTAACAAGAAAGAAGAGTATGGGATCGCTTTTTGTGGGAAAATGTGTAAGGTTTTGAAGAAGTAGTTTGGCACGAAAAATTACAAACTATAAGAATCACAAATATGTGAATCACAAACTATAAGATAGGCTGTGGGGTTTTAATTCCGGCAAGTGCCATCTCTGATGAGGCTGAATGAGACTGAATGAAGAGATGGCCTCGAAGATGCCTGTATGGATGAAACACTGCCGGAAAAGCCTTCTCAAATCGGAACATCCTTCGCTATGCGTTCCATGCTCCGGGCAATTTCCTCTGCCTTATTTTTGTATATTCTCGACTGTACCTTGTTCCGCTGCACTGTATTCCCCAGATTATAGCATTCTGAGATTTTGTTATATCCCCGGTTGAATTTTGATTTAAGATTGCGCCACAGTTTTGAGGCCTCCGAGGCTTCATTCTGAACAATGTATTCGCGATATGCCGCAAGGTATTTCTCCAGCAGTGCCAGCATTTCCTCCGCGTGCGCAACGTCTAGTTTTAATCCGCTGTCAGAATCTTCCGGAAATAAGTATCCATCCACCACAAATCTGGCGATCCAGTAAAGATACATCGGGCTTTCATCCAGCGACTTTTGGAAATATAGCTGTACATACTCTCTGTCCGGCATATTCACGTTCGGGTCATAATCCAGCTCGATTGCGTATGCGTAGTAATATGTCGAAAGGATATTGTTTTCCCGCAAAATATCCATATATTCCTCATCCGGATGTGCGAAGAAAAACTGAAACCATTTTATCGCTTCTAATCGGTCGTTTCTGTCGCGCCCGTTGCCGATCACAAAGGAATAGTTGTGCACAAGCTCCACAGCACAGCGGATTTCTCCGCTTTCTGCTCCCTTGACATAGTATTTGACGGCTTCCTCCGAAAGCCTTTTCCCTTCTCCTCTGGATTTTTCAATGTTTCCAAGTTCATAGGCGGCGTCCCTGCACCCAAGCTCAAGGGCCCTGTGTAAATAAGATTCTCTCTGTTTTGGATTGCCAATTTTCATGATGGTCGAAACAGTGTATTTCAACGAATTGCCGTGTTTTCTTTCCGCGCCTGAGAAATAGTATTCCACAGCCTTTGCGATGTCCCTGGGGACGCCCTCGCCATATTCATACAGGTAGCCGAGACGGTAAAATGGAAGCCCCGAATTAATTTCTCCTGCTTCGGCAAGGCTCACGGCTTTCTCATACAATTCCCTCCGCTTTTCATAGTCCTTCTTTTGCCCATAAATCCAGCCTTCATGGCACAGGGACAGGTAATCTCCCCGTTTTATGGCTTCTTCATACAGTTCGATCGCTTTTTGATAGTCCTGCTCAAACAGCTCGCCATCTTCGTACATAAATGCGAGGATTCTGTACGCGCGGGGAAATTCGTATTCCAGCGCCATCAGCGAGTACATGCATGCCAGTTCATAGTCTTTTTTTACACATTCTCCTTTTCTGTATCCATACGCCAGATAGTACATGGCGACAATGCCTCCGGCTTCTGCCGCCTGTTTCCAAAATTCATATGCCTTCTCAATGTCTTTATCGCACCCATTTCTCCCGAAATAGTAGTCATCGCCCAAATATGTCAGCGCAAAAATACTTCGGTGCTCTGCCGCGTCCGTCATTTCCGCAAGGAGCGCAGAAGGCTCTGCCTCCTCCTGCCTTAGACGGAGCGCGGCGTATAAATATTTCCCGTCGTAGTCTCCTTTGAAGTCACTGATCTTATAGTAAAACTCCGCATGCTTCAGATCTATGTCGACATGTATGCCCAGCTCATACGCGAGTCCCAGCAGATAAGCGTTTTCCGGCTGAAAGCACACGGAATACTTTTTTTGTTTTTCATTCGAAAGAAGGTTCTCTATTTTTTTAACCTTCTGTCGTTCTAAAAAATAGGTATGATTCCAGCTTCTATCTCCGCCTTCATCATCCACATAAGCTCCTGCGATCGGTTGCGAGCCGTTCCCCAGGAAAGCCTTGCGCACGGCATCGAAGAACAGCTCGTTCGACGCCGAATAATAATTTATGTAATGTGTATTTTGGATGACCAGCTTCACTCGCGGTGAAACAGAAATATTGTCCAACCAGATTGCTACGATGATTTTTCTCTCAGAGGCAGCAAATTCCAGCTCCCTTAAGCACCAGTCTGACAGGATCGAATTGTCAGAAACGATAAACACAAAAAATGAGCTTTTTATGATCTGGTTTGCTATGACGGAGAAATAGTTTTCTCCGCCTCTGAGCCGGCTATCGTACCACACGGCCATATCGGTTGCATTTTTTATGATTTCCGCAATTGTACGAACCGTGTCCGCATCCTTGTGAGAATAGCTGATAAAAATGCTCTTTTCCATGCTATATGCTTTCATCCTTTCGTTCCTGTCCTTTAGCAGTTCCGCCAATTTCACCGCCAGCTCCGGCATCTGCAAAACAATAGCTAGCCCTGTTGCCGTTTTCTTTTGTAACATACCATAGAAATTGTCGCAAAACAAGGCCGATGATTGAGAAAAGACCTGTTTTTTCGGCAGCATATGATGTATAATACAACCTATCGGAAGGAAAACGCGCTTGCGGCAGGCACAGAAGGAAAACCAGGTCTGCCGCCATGAGATCAGCACACTCCAGCGGGAAATCGAACGTCTGAAGAATCGTCTTGCGGAGAAGGAACAAAAGGAACAGACCGCAGGAAAAAAACGGAGGGGTGAGAAAAGCCGGGAATTCGGGGAAAACAGTCGGCGATTCGGATGAGCCTGGAGAAGCCGTACAGTATCCCTACCACACAAAGCTTAAGGTGGTTCTGTACGGCGGATTTGACGTTTTCCACCGCGAGCTGCTGCCGGATGTACGGATAGTGGAGATCACCGCGCACATCGACGTCAACCCAATCCGGAATGCTGATATTGTATTTCTGCAGATCAATAAAACAGATCACAGCGGATACTGGACAGTCTGCGATGCATGTAAGAACAGCCAAGTCCCGTATATTCACCTGAATTACGCCAGCGCGAGACGGTGTGCCGGGGTGATGGTGGAGGAGATTGAAAAGCTGAAGAATGCGATGGCGTGAAGTGCTTTGCGCTTAAAAAAGGGATTGATACTATGGACACAGAATTCATTTCAGAAAGAGGAGAAAAATGGATACAGAAGCATTTTAACAAAGAATGGGTGAGCGATCGCTCACCCGTTCTCCGCACACAGCCTTTCAAGCTCTTCCATCAGCTCCGCCTGATACATCTCCGGCATATATTGATCGACTTCCTTATAGATCTTTAGCGCCCGCCGGAGCATTGCTACATCCGGGTGCTCCGCGTCCAGCATTCCAATCGAGTGACAGGCATCTGCTATCTCGTCATAGTGTTGGATAGCGTGTGTCTGTGAAAAACGCTCCTCCAGCAATGACAGCTCCTTCCGGTACCACAGGGCGGCATTTTCCAAATCATGTTTTTGCTCGAACATACGGGCAATCCTGCGATAGACTTCGATTCGCTTTGTTTCGGATTCTTCTGACGGCGCCTTTGCGTATTCCTGATCCACCAGGGTCACATATTCCAGCAGCAATTCCAGTGTTCTTGCATCCCATTGACGGATTTTCTCTTTCCACATAGCCTTTTGCTCATCGTATCTTCGAACCTTTTGCTCCCACTCGCTCTCCACTCTGGCCAGCTGCTCAGCATCCATACGCTGCTCGGCATCTTCCATCCTCTGCCGGTATTCATCGGAGCGTTTTCTTTCCGCCTCTGATTTCTCTGCCAGATCCTCCGCCTTTTTCTGCCACAGGGAGGCATCCGCGCCGCCCTCTGCGGCCTTCTTCCGGCACCCGGAATACTCCTCGTTTATTTCCAGCACTGCGTCAAATGATTCCAGCCAAAGCTTTGTAGACTCCTGCACCTCTCTCTGAAGCTCTTCCACTTCCCGCTCGTGCTGCTCCATTTCTAAATAATGTCCATCAGTCAGCAGACTTCTCATAGCTGAATATAATTCGGAAATCGAATATCGAAGCTCCAATTCCTGCGTCTGCGCATAGCGTTCCTCAAGCTTTGCAATCCGCTCCGCCAGATACGCTAACAATTCCGGCGAATAGTCTGCACAGCCGGCATACGTCCCAAAATCCTCATCACTGATTTTATCCCAGTCCCGTACTTCCTCGCTGTCCGGATCATCCCCGCTGAACCAGTCCCGTACTTTCTCGCTGCCCGGATCATCCCCGCTGAACCAGTCCCAGTCTTCCTCATCGCCCGGCCGGGCAAACGGAAGCCGTTGCTCCTTCATTTCTGCCCACCGGTGCTTCCATGCCAGTGCTTCCTCCTTCTTATCCCACCGTTCATATCTCTCGATGCTGCTTTCGTAGCATTCCGACAGTTCAAACCAGATCAAATCCTCCATCTCGGCTAGCGCTTCTTCATCCTCCTGAAGCAGATCGGCCAGCTCCGACATTTGATTCTGGTAAAATGTTTCTAAGGAATCAGCAGACCGCTCCTGCCACAGGAATGCCTCTTCGACCTTTCCCTGTGACTCGCAGAACATGGTCAGTATCGAATAGCAATCAGCTTCCTGTATAATTCAAAGTGTAAGGGATGACATGGAAGAAAGGAGTTG
>JAJQEO010000074.1 GCA_021201665.1 Lachnospiraceae bacterium
GGATATCCCTCGCCGGGTGGCATCCCACGCTTCGCATGGGATATCCCTCGCCGGGTGGCATCCCACGCTTCGCATGGGATATCCCTCGCCGGGCTCATTGCAATTGAAAAAGAAACGGGCTTCTCCCGTTTCTTTTTCAGGCTTCTCAGTTATTGCCTTTCAGTCATTGCTTCTCAGTCATTTTTTCTGCACAGGCACCATAAAATACCATTTGTCATTTCACTGACGACAGATACGGTGTGGTCATTTCCGTCACTTCATCGACACAGGGCCATAATTCCCTACAAAGGCTGGTACCAGTCAGATACAGCTCCATGCCTTCTCCAACCGAATCAATCAGTCCGCGCAGTTCTTCTGTCGGCACGATGCCCCGGTCCGTCAGACCCAGGATTTCGTCCAGTATCAGAACATCACATTCTCCCGTCACCAGGACCTTTCGGGCGAAATTGAGGCCATTTTTAATATTCCTGCATTCATCCTCGCGCTCACGTTCCGAAAGGCTCTCATAGTTTTCCGGAAACTTCTGAAAGCGGAACATTCTCAGCTCCGGCTCCAGCCTTTTGTAATATTCAGCGGTTCTGTCCGTGTACTTTTCCTTCAGAAACTGAATCACGATCACGCTTTTCCCCATACTCGCTTCGCGGATTCCTTTTCCCAGCGCGGCCGAGGTCTTTCCCGCTCCGCTTCCACAATAGATATGTACCTTGCGATCACTCATAAGTTTTCCTCCTGGTTCACGTCTGCGAAATTTCTGCTGTCGGAAGCAGAGCCGTCACCTGTCGCGGACTTCCTGTGTTCATTCTGCAAATGTCTCTCCAGAACTAAGCGTCTCCCGAAATTTATCTCATTCTACTACACCTTTCTCTGAAAAGCAAGCCGGGCAAAAACAGTAATGCTTCCTGCGAAAACCTGGGCATAAAACGCATGACACTGGTGAAACTGCGGCGCAGTTACTACTCCAGGTATTCCAGCTTGCTTACAGATACTTCATAAGCGACGCGGCGCATTGCAGTGTCCTCATCAATCTTTTTCACATACTCCCTGCTCTGTATGCGTCCCCACACCTGCACGTGATGCCCGACCTCGAACCCCGAAGCGAAGCGGGCATTTCTCCCCCAGCAGATGCATGGAATGTAATCAGACTTTCCATAGGGACGGTTTACCGCAAGAAGCATATCCGCAATCTCTCTGCCCAGCGGCGTTCTCCGGTAGACCGGCGTTTTGCAGATATAGCCGTCCAGAAAAATCTGATTACTTTTGATTTTATCACTGTCATCCTCCACAAAGCTGACCTCCCTGGCAAATACAGAAAGCACCAGCCTGTTTCTTTTCTCCTCGTGTCGGTTGTACGAGCGGAACTGTCCAAAAACCTGTATGTAGGATCCCTCGTATTCCTGTGTGACATCCATCAGCCGTTCGGAGATCATCACCGGGATGATATCAGTTGAATCGCTGAGCCTCCTCACGGATACATCCACCATGTAAAATCCCTCCCCGAACACCTCGTGGCTGAAAGAAAATCCGGAAATGATTTTCCCCATGATGGATACCTGATTGTTTTCAATGATCTTATCTGTCATGTCAAAGCTTCTCCCTTCCTTCGTATAAAGTAAACACTGGGATTTCGTTTACCATAATTTAACTTACAAGAAGTTCGCCGCGCTTGCGGGAGCGAACTTCGTAAGTTAACGAGCAGCTGTTTTTGCTGCGAGTAATTTAACTTATCGGAAGGAGAGGACGCTTGCGTACTCTCACCCGATAAGTTAGCGACAGAATCGCCAGATTCTGGAGCATTATGAGAAGCGGTTTTCTTCTCATAATTCATATTTATTCACAGGAGAAGGAAAATAGAACTTCATTTCTTTTGTAAATGAGATTTTTAATGGGAATTTTTAAATGATTTTTTTGATCGCCCTTGTATTCTGGCAAATTTGTGATAAACTTGCAAAGGTGCGAAACGGAGAGAAACAATCTATCAGGAGAGAAAAAAATATGGTAAGAGAAGATGTCAGAAATATCGCGATTATCGCGCATGTAGACCACGGAAAGACCACGCTGGTGGACGAGCTGCTCAAGCAGAGCGGCGTGTTCCGGCAGAACCAGGAGATCACGGAGCGCATTATGGACTCCAATGACCTCGAGCGCGAGCGAGGAATCACGATCCTTTCCAAAAATACGGCTGTCACCTATAAAAATACGAAGATTAATATCATAGACACCCCCGGTCACGCGGATTTCGGCGGAGAGGTGGAACGAGTGCTGAAAATGGTCAACGGTGTCATCCTTGTGGTCGACGCGTTTGAAGGGCCGATGCCGCAGACCAAGTTTGTCCTGCGCAACGCATTGGATCTGGATCTTCCGGTCATTGTCTGCATAAATAAAATCGACCGCCCGGAGGCCCGCCCGGAGGAGGTGGTGGACGAGGTGCTGGAGCTGTTTCTCGAGCTGGATGCATCCGATGAGCAGCTGGAATGCCCGTTTGTCTATGCTTCTGCAAAGGGAGGCTATGCCAGTCTGGATGCCAGAACTCCCGGCAGCAATATGCAGCCACTTTTTGAAACGATCGTAAATTACATCCCGGCCCCAGAGGGTGATGAAAACGGGCCGACCCAGGTGCTGATCAGCACCATTGATTATAATGAGTATGTCGGCCGTATCGGCGTGGGAAAGGTGGACCGCGGGTCGATTTCCGTAAATCAGGATGTGGTAATTGTCAACCATCATGATCCTTCCAAGCAGCACAAGGTCAAAATCAGCAAGCTTTACGAATTTGACGCTTTAAATAAAGTAGAGATCCGCTCCGCGACGATCGGCTCGATTGTGGCGATTTCCGGCATTTCGGATCTGCACATCGGCGATACGATCTGTGCGCCGGATGCGCCGGATCCGATTCCATTCCAGAAAATCTCGGAGCCGACGATCTCCATGAATTTCATCGTCAACGACAGCCCGCTTGCCGGACAGGAAGGCAAATTTGTCACCTCCCGACATATCCGGGACCGGCTCTACCGTGAGCTGAACACGGATGTCAGCCTTCGGGTTGAGGATACGCAGGACACGGATACCTTCAAGGTATCCGGACGCGGGGAGCTTCACCTGTCCATCCTGATCGAGACCATGCGCCGCGAGGGCTATGAGTTCGCGGTCAGCAAGGCGGAGGTTATTTACAAGACAGACGAGCGGGGCAAAAAGCTGGAGCCGATGGAGCTTTGCTACATTGATGTCCCGGAGGAATTTTCCGGCACGGTCATCCAGAAGCTCAGCCTCAGAAAAGGGGAATTGCAGGGCATGAGTGTCGGACAGGGAGGTTATGCGCGGCTGGAGTTTTCCATCCCGTCCCGCGGTCTGATCGGCTATCGCGGGGAATTCCTGACAGATACAAAGGGAAACGGTATCATGAATACTATTTTTGACGGTTACGGTCCGTACAAGGGAGACCTGACCTACCGCAACCTGGGGTCTCTGATCGCGTTCGAGAGCGGTGAGTCAGTCGCTTACGGCCTTTTCAACGCACAGGACCGCGGCACTCTTTTTATTGGACCGGGAGAAAAGGTTTATTCAGGCATGGTCATCGGACAAAGTGCGAAGCCAGAGGACATCGAGCTGAATGTCTGCAAGACCAAGCATCTGACGAATACGCGCGCCTCCGGCTCGGACGAGGCGCTGAAGCTGACACCGCCGAAGATCTTAAGTCTGGAGCAGGCGCTGGAATTTATTGATACGGACGAGCTGCTCGAGGTGACGCCTAAGAGTCTGCGGATCCGCAAGAAGATACTGGATCCGACGCTCAGGAAAAGGGCCGGCTTCCGTTCAAAATAAGAAGTCTGCCCAGCGAAAGGTGATTTTCCATTGGGACGGATTCTGTAGGAGGGTCTGGTATTCTTCAGCGGTGAGGGTTTCCTGCAGCTGAGTCTGGCCGTCCTCTGTAAAGCTGGCGTGAAGGCAGTCTGAGAAGCAGAGTGCCGGGTAGAGGAGACACCACCAGTTCTGTCCTTTTGCCGTGCCGAGGCGTATGCGCAGGGTCTGGTACCAACCGGCCGGGAAGGTGTATTCGCCGTAGGTGCGGTCCGGGAAATAGCTCCAGGTGATCTCTGCGATTGCCTGATAGGACATCCCCTGCTCGTTCAGAATGGTATTTGCGACAGCTTCTATCTGCGGCAGGTTTTCTGACAGAAACTGCAGAATCGCTTCATGGTCTGTCAAAATTGCCTGTTCTGGAAGAGCAGTCATGTCCTGTTGCGAAACAGATGACAGCTTAGTTTGCAGTCCCTGAGTATTTGCTGCCTCAGGCTTATCATGCAGTTCATTCGACATCCACTCGAGCACGGCGTCCCGTACCTGGTATTTTACATTCTGGTCTTCTTCGCTGTCGCTGTTTGCGAGGATATGAAAGCGCAGAACCTCTTCTGCGATTCCCTGCTGCAGGGACGCACGGTGGATGGCGATGGCCGACAGGTTGAGAAAAATGGCCAGCAGCAGGTAAAAAAGTATTTTTATGATAAATCTATATTTATGATACAGGCTATGGTTGTGCCGGAAAATGGAAACGTACGAAATTGCAGGTCGATTTTTCGACTGAATTGCAGATCGGTTTTCTGGCTGAACTACAGATCGATTTTCTGGCTGGCCGGATCGGATGGTTTGTGGTATTGTCTCTGCCTTCTTTAATCGGAAGATAAACAAAATGGGCTTCCTCCCTTCCGTCAGGGAGTATTGCCCATTTTTTATTCGTTATTCAGGTTTCTGGCAATTCTTTCCATTTTATTCCAGCATTCAACCATCAATCAGGCAAGCATAGACTTTGCATTTGTCTTCATTGCGCGCTGCTTATTAACTTGATGGTCTGCTGAATTTGCCTGTCGACAGGCAAGTAAAGCAGATTATCTTGTACAATTCATTTTCATTTTGCTCAGGAGAATGTTTGTAAGCTCCTGAAATGATTCCCGGTAAAAAGAATTTATGGAACCGCAAGCAGTCTTTCATCGTATCCTTATCCTCGCAGTAAATTCTCACCGTACTGCTCCAATCAGACTACGGATATCTTCCACCTTCTGAGCGCGCATATAAGCCTCGATGCCTTCTATAATGTCAATTGTGGCATGTGGATTGCGGAAGTTTGCAGTGCCGACAGCGACGGCGGTCGCTCCTGCCAGGATGAATTCCAGGGCGTCTTCGGCGCAGGTGATTCCTCCCATACCGATGATCGGGATCCTGACGGTCTGTGCGCTCAGATAAACCATGCGTACCGCTACCGGATGAATGGCGGGACCGGAAACTCCCCCGGTCTGGTTGGCCAGGGCGAAAGTGCGCCGGTTGATATCAATCTTCATACCGGTCAGCGTGTTAATCATGGAGATCGCGTCCGCGCCGCCGGCTTCCGCCGCGCGGGCCAGCTCGGTAATATCCGTTACATTGGGACTGAGCTTCATGATGACAGGCTGTCTGGCATGTTTTTTGATTTCACGGGTGATCGCTTCGACGGAATCCGGATTCTGACCGAAGGAGATTCCGCCGCATTTTACATTCGGGCAGGAAATATTAATTTCCAGCAGGTCGGCCGTGCTCTCATCAGAAAGACGTTCCACTACCTCCAGGTACTCTTCTGTCGTATGACCGCAGACATTGACAACCACTGCCGTATCGAACTGTTCCAGAAAGGGCAGATCCCTGGCGCAGAAGGTCTCAATGCCCGGGTTCTGCAGGCCGATCGCGTTCATCATCCCGCCGCGGATTTCCGCCACGCGCGGCGTGGGATTGCCCGGCCAGGGGACATTCGCCACGCCCTTCGTCACAACCGCTCCCAGACGGGACAGGTCAACGAATTCACCGTACTCCATTCCGGAGCCAAAAGTGCCTGACGCGGTCATCACCGGATTTTTTAATTCTATTCCTGCAATTGATACCTTTGTATTGAGCATTGTATATTCTCCATATATAGTAAACGACGTAAGTCGTTTTACTTTGCGCCTTAAAAAATGCTGAGTTTTTTTAAGCTCTGCGCTGCATGGCTGATGATAAGCTTATTCATTACGGAAAGCTTCTCTGCTCGCTTCTGATTATCCTGCATCTGGCAGTTCAGCACGCATTTGTCATCCGGCAGCTATCCTGGTATATGTCAGAGAATTACATCCTCCGCGGCAAAGACCGGACCTTCTTTACAGACACGCTTGTTTCTCACCTGTGAGTGGGTGTCCACTGCTGTTGACTCGCAGACGCAGCCCAGACAGGCTCCGATCCCGCAGGCCATGCGCTGCTCCAGCGAAAGCCAGCACTCAATTTCATTTTCCTGTGCGTAAGCTTTCAACGCCCGCAGCATCGGTGTCGGTCCGCAGGCATAGATCACATCCGCGTGAAGATTGTTTTCACGGATGCAATCCAGTACATTTCCATGCGTAATTCGCGAACATGGCGCGCCTGAGAAAGAGACTGCCTCAGTCTTTTTCGTCAGGGCAGCCTGCTGAGTCAAAGAATCACCCTGAACCGATGCGGTATCCCCTGCCAATGAACCACCCTGAGCCAATGCGGTATCCACCGCCAATGAGGCCTGGCGCATTAAATACGCATTTTTTGCTGATGAAGCATTCTGTGCTGAAGAGAGCCGACGCACTAAGGATACATCCTCCGCTGAAAGGTACAGTTCCCCGTTTTCCGCCAGTTCCTCCGTCAGGAAAAGTTCGTCGCGGTATCCTGCAACGATCAGCGCATGCCCCCGCAGCCTTTTGGAAAGCTCAACCATCGGAGGCAAGCCGATCCCTCCGCCGATCAGAAATGCAGTCTTCCCTTCCGGACAACGTTCCAGCGGAAATCCATTGCCGAGCGGTCCCAGGATATCAAGCGTATCGCCGGACTGATATCCGGCAAATTCCGCAGTGCCTTTCCCCACAACTCTGTATACCAGCCGCAGTGCGCCTCTCGCGGGTTCTGTTTCGCAGATACTGATCGGACGAGGCAGCAGACGGCCTGAATCGTTGCTGTACACTGAGACAAACTGTCCTGGAATTGCCCTTTCCGCAATCGCCCCGGCCTCAAGCCACATGCTGTATATCTGAGAGGCTATCTTTTCTTGTGAAAAAATCTTAGCCCGAATCATCGCTTTCTCTGCCATTGTACTCTCCCGTTTTTTATGCGAACTGACCATTATCTAAAACCAGTGAGCTTCCTGCTCCGTCATCGAATCGCAACTGGGCAGTACCTTCACAGTTACATCGAATTTACTGCCTCTACAGGCGTAAATTCAGACGTTCTCTAATCACTGAATTAATGTCTTCAATCATATCCACAACAGCGGCGCGGCTTGCTTCTGCAAAATGATCCGCACCGAAGGACGCATACTTTTCCTGTTTGTACGCGGCGATAATTCCGCGTGAGGAATTGACGATCGCGCCAAGACCGTCTTCATTAAAATAAGGCGCCAGATCCTTAGCTTTGCCTCCCTGAGCGCCGTATCCGGGAACCAGGATAAAGGACTTCGGCATGATGCGGCGCAGAATTCTGCCCATCTCCGGGTAGGTTGCACCCACTACCGCTCCGACATAGCTGTAGTCGTCGCCCATACAGGAATCCGCCCATTCGGCGACCTTTTCACCAACCACTTCATACAGCGGTTTGCAGGAATCCTTTGTTCTGGAAAAATTGCTGTCCCCGACGGCTTCTGCCCCGGATGGAGCCGTGAGCAGACTGTCCTGATTGAGCGGCTCCTCTTGAGTGAGCAGCCTGTCCTGGAATTCTCCGCTGGAAGGATTGGATGTCTTTACCAGCACAAAAATTCCCTTTTTCTCCTCCCGGCAGACTTCGAGAAACGGCTTGATACCATCCGTGCCAAGATAGGGATTCACCGTTGCGAAATCCTCGCCGAACGGAGTCAGCATCTGGCTTCCCACCTGTACATGTCCCAGATGTGCTGTTGCGTACGCGGCAGATGTGGAACCGATATCGCCGCGTTTTACATCGCCAATCACCACCAGATCCTTTGCGTGACAGTAGTCCACCGTCTTTTTAAACACGACCAGTCCCGGGATCCCGAACTGCTCATACATGGCAATCTGGGGTTTCACAGCCGGAATCAGATCATATACTGCGTCGATGATTTTCTTATTATACTGCCAGATTGCTTCAGCAGCTCCCTCCAGCGTCTCGCCATATTCCGCAAAGGCTGCCTTTGTAATTGATTCCGGAATGTAGCTGAGCATAGGATCAAGTCCTACCACAACCGGCGCGTTCGTCTTTTTAATGCCTGCAATCAGTTTCTGAATCATTGTTTTCGTCCTCCCATAAAAGCCCGCGCATATTTGATCACACCATTCACCGCATAAAGGCAGAACAGACCCGCTGACGAGGCCGCGCCAAACCCAGCGTACCGATAAGCGCGGTATGTCTTTTTCGCGGACTGCAGCTTGCTGCCGGACTTGCCGGAGCTGCTTAAACGGTATTTGAGCAGCGGTTCGTTCACTGCCGCGGCATTTCCATATTTTTTCAGAATACGCAGCCAGGTAATATAGTCTTCGTGGCTGTCCTCATGTGTCATCGGAAATTTCCTGGCGACATCCGTCCGGATGACCACAGAAGAACAATTGATACAATTGTGAAGCAAAAGCCTTCGGTAGGAAATCGATTCATGTACGGGAATCACGCGGCCGGTCAGCTCCCCCTCCGGAGTTACCAGTTCGCGGGCGGTCGCACACAGAACCGGTCTGTCCTCAATCATAGAGGTATCATTCGTATCAGCGCCTTTCGAGGCATCATAATTCCTTGCAGAGCCTTTCGAGGCCGTGCCATCAGGATCGATACTATCCAGAAAGGCACCATCTGGCTCCAGCAGCCTCAGCTGTTTTTTCAGCTTGTCCTTTTCCCACCAGTCGTCCGCGTCCAGAAAAGCGACATATCTGCCCTTTGCCATCTTTACTCCGCGGTTGCGCGATGCGGCCGCGCCCAGGCTGTGCTTGTTTTTACAATAGCGCACCTGACGTACGTTCTTGTAGCGGCTCATTGCGGACTCCAGATCGTCGGGGGAATCGTCACTGATGACCACGATTTCCAGAGGTATTTCTTCCTGGGCGAGAGCGGAATCGATCGCCTGACAGATCGTATCCGCACACTGATATGCGGGGATAATCACGGAGACGAGCGGACGGCTCGAAGATGAATGCCCAGACGACGATGATTGTGTCAGGTTCTGGTAATGCCCGCTCCCGCAGAGATTCTCAGCCGAACGAGATCTGTTCTGAGTATACCTTTCGGAAGTACTATATGAAATTCCCTGAGATTCATCGTTTGATGTCCCTTGAGAAGTACTGTATGACATACTTTGAGAAGTACCATAAGACGCGCCAAAGGATTCAGTATACAGTGTTCCCAGCGTTTCTCCACGTGTCGTTCCCTGAGCCACTGTATATGACATTCCCTGACTCTGTGTTTTTTTTGCAGGCACACTCCCGGAAGCCTTCGTCGACGCAGTTGTCTGCCACTGCTCCACGCCCTCGGTGTTTTCTTTCTGGAACAGGATTTTTACCGTAGTCGCGATCAGCTGCAGATCCAGCAGGAAGGAAAAGTTTTCGATATAGGTCAGATCCAGCTTCAGCTTGTCATAAGGCTTCGTGTTATATTTCCCATAAACCTGCGCGTACCCGGTCAGGCCGGCCTTCACCTTCAGGCGGTAGGAAAACTCAGGAATTTCTTTTTCATATACCGCGGCAATTTCCGGTCGTTCCGGCCTCGGTCCCACCAGAGACATGTCGCCCTCAAGGATATTGAGCAGTTGTGGAAGCTCGTCAAAGTGAATATTGCGCAGCACATTTCCCACTGGTGTAATGCGGCTGTCGCCCTTTGCCGCAAGGCGGGCGCCCTGCTTTTCCGAGTCCACTCTCATACTGCGGAATTTATAGACCATAAAAACCTTTCCGTCCTTCGTCAGGCGCTCCTGGCGGTAAAAAACAGGGCCTCCGTCGTAGGCTTTGATCAGCAGGGCGATCAGTAAAAACAGAGGGAGAAGTACCACCAATGCCGCTGCCGAAATCACCACATCAAAAAAACGCTTGACGGCCTGCTGTTCCACGGTCAGCCCACGATTGCGGAACAGTAAAAGCGGCGTGTCGAACATATTGATCTCCTCGCAGCTCATAATCATTATATCGGAAATCTTTGGCTGACAGTAACACCGTATATCATGCTCAAAACAGAATTTCAGAAAGAGATTGCGCTCATGGGACGGAATATCACAGATCATGACCGCCTCATGCTTCAGAATTTCCCTCTCAATCGCTTCAATACCCTGACTGAGGGAAATGGTGCCCTCAATGCTATACTTGTCCTTGCGCGTCTCCATCTTTTCCCGCAGAGATTTGGGACTAAATTCACCATATATCAGCAAAATAGAATGCGGCGGATAGATTTTCACATAAATCCAGCGCATAAAAAGAACCCACAGGATCACTGCAACAAGGTTAACCGCACATACTCCAAGCATCGGACCCACATGTTCCAGAAATCTCCAGCGACCGATCAGAGCCAGCTGCACGTAGGTGACCGCGTTCACGATCAGCACAGAAAAAATCTGGGAAAGGAGTACATCCAGCACTCTCTGATAGCCAACCTTAAAGGCAGAGAAAAGCTGAGACACTACCACGACCATAAACGCGTACAGCGCAATCAGAGCCAGATGCCCCCAAAAGCTGTAGCGTCTGCCGATCACGTCTGACATGTGATATTCATGAAACCAGGTATACGCAAATACAGCGGTCTGAACCGCCACAATCAGCACGGAGGCTAAAAACATAATCAGTCTCTTGTACTGTTCCTTTTTCTTCATAAAGCTTCCCCTCTGGAGCCGGCAATGGAATCCACCGATACAGGCGGAAATCCGGGCGTCGGCCTCCTTCGTAGTCCATTATCAATGTGGGCGATTATCTGCCCGACTGTCCTTAAGTAAGGCCATCTCTAAAAGCAGATATCCGCCCGTCAGTTTTTTATCGCAGTCTGTCAAGAAAGAGAAACATCAGCCGGTCAGCCTTCATCGCAGTCCTTCAATAAAAGCGGAAATACGCGCGGAGGCTTCCTCTTCATCCGGCCCCTCGAACTCCATCACAATCTCGTCGCCGCTCTGCACACAGGCGCTCAAAACACTCAGAAGACTTTTAGCATTGAATTCCCGATCCCTGAAATGGATCGTAATCTTCGACTCAAACTCCATCGCCAGTGTGCACAACTCCCCGGCCGGGCGCAGATGAAGCCCCAGCTCATTCTTTATTTTCAGTCTTTTCTGCATCAAAACTAATCCTCCGTCGACGCCTCTGCCTGCTGCTCTGCCTCAGTCGCATTCACCGTAATAGTCACTTCAGACACGAGCGTATAGCCTTCCGGCAGTTCAATTTCCACCGGTATCTCATAATCGCCTGCTTCCGTACACACGGACAAGTCTATTGTCGCGAAAATCTCGCTGCCTGAGATGGTGCTCTCCTCATCCTCCGCATGAACCGTCACTGAAATCGCGTCCGCAGGTGAAAAGGTCAGTACCAGATTATCCGGCCGGTTCAGCACCGTCAGCTCAGACAGAGCCAGGGAAACCGTCTGGTCTCCGTTTTTCTCCACCTGAATGGTAACCGTGACAGAGGAATCCACTCCGGAAGCCAGACGGACATTTTCCATTTCGCTGATCGTCGTTGACAGATCCACTTCCTGCGTAAAGGTCTCCGTAGCTCCGGAGACAGATACCTGTTCACTTACTACGATTGTGTCAATCTCCTCCAGAGCCTCATCAGTGCCGACCAGATTGATGGTGGTCGGTACTGTGCTGACGCCTGTTACCTCATAGCCGCTCTCCGGTGTCCCATAGGTCTGAATCTCAATCGGTACCTCGTAAAGTACCTCCCAGAGCTCGACATTAACCGTTACAGAATTGTCCGAAAGCAATACCCCGGACGAATCCTTAATCTGCAGCCTGCTCATCTGCGTTTCACTGAGCGTGTCGCCATTTTTATCTGAAATGGAAAGGACTGATGTCAGCCGCTGATCTGTGGAGATGCCATTTACCGAGACCGAAGCTGTCACCTGACCGATTTTCTCAATCAGGCTCTCCGGGCCGGCAATCTGCACCGTTTTCCCTTCCTGAACCTCCGTCGTTCCGACCTCATAGCCATTTACCGGCGTCCCTGTCGTCTCCACGGTCACTACAAACTCACTCTCGACAATCTGCTCCAGCTCCACCTTCATGGACGATGGCACCACGGTAATCTCATCCAGTGTCACGGCAGAATTGCTGCATGTAACCGTCAGCGGCACCGTGTTCATCTCTGTCAGATTCTCCATGTCAGCTACTACCGTAAAATCCGAAGCTGACAGGCTCTCCAGAACTCGTTTGCGCTCCGTGACCTTAATCACGACCGAATCCTCCGAAACGATATCGAATGCCTTATCTATCTCTGTCACGCTGTCTTCGTTGATAATCTCAATCTTGATGTCGCGGAAAAGCTTTGAGGTGGTCGGATTACTGACATTTGCCACCACCAGCCAGATCAGAAACGCAACCACGACCGACAACATCTTAAGCGGCAGATTTTTGGGAAGCTTAAAGGGAAGCTTCCATGGGATCTTACGCTTCATTTTTGGTCCACCCTTTCACGAAATCCTTCAAATATTGCCTGATCTTTTTAGGGGCGACGTTTTCCTTCTGCAGCTGCGTCAGGTATTTCCTTAACTCCTCTGCAGAAATTCCGTGCATCAGCTCCCCCTGATAGGCAACTGAAATCGCCCCTGTCTCTTCAGAGACAATGACCGTCATGGAATCAGTCTCCTCGCTGATGCCAAGCCCCGCCCGGTGTCTCGTACCAAGCGCCTTGTTCAGCATCATATTATCAGACAGCGGCAGATAGCATGTCGCTGCTGTAATACGGTTGCCCTTAATAATGACAGCCCCGTCATGGAGCGGCGTGTTATGTTCAAATATATTGATCAAAAGCTGGCTCGTAACCAGAGAATCCAGCATGATACCGGTACGCTCATACTCCTCGAGCCGGGTATTCTGCTCCACAACGATCAGAGCTCCGGTCTTCACCTTGCTCATCTCAGTAGAAGCCTTTACGATCTCATTAATTGTCTTTTCACCGAACCAGTCAGCCCCATTTTTATTCTCATCCCCGAACTGAAGCAGGCCGGAGAATACCGATTTCTCCCCCAACCGCTCCAGGGCGCGCCGGATCTCAGGATGAAAGACGACGACAGCGGCCGTGATCGCGATGTCCACCACCCGGTTTACCAGATACATCAATGTCGTCATCTGAAAGAGATAAACGATCGCGATACAGGCCGCAAGGATCGCGATCCCCTTTAAAAGATTCCACGCCCGGGTATTTTGAATCCACAGTAACAGGTTGTATACGAGGAAAGCCAGGATCAGAATCTCAACGATATCCGTAAGCGTAATCGAAACGGTCGGTATGGTCAACCACGAAAAACTGTCACTCAGCCAAAACAAAAAACTGCTCATCCGTGTTCTCCCCTCCCCGCCAGTTAACCTGCGTCAATATACGTGTCTATGCGAAAATGTCAGGATATTTGGACAAAACCATCCAACATCGCATATTTAAAGACAGTATAGCACAGTTTTCGCGTCATGCAAACTTTTTTTATTTCTCGTGTATAGTCTTTGCCCAATGTTTTTTCGTTTACTTTGTCCGTTATTCTACTCGTTTGCTTTGTACGTCTGATATACCATTTACACCATGTTTTCTCGCTGTTTCATGAGAATTCAGCATTTCATTGCGAGTCCCCTGGCCCGCCCGCAGTCTGATCTCCCGTACAGAGGACAATGAAATATACCTGCCGTACCCCGGCGGATTTCAGAGCCCGCGCGGCCTCATCCATCGTACTTCCTGTCGTATAAACATCATCCACCAGAAGAACCCTTTCCGGCAGTGCTCCGGATCCATAGGTCTGCGGCATGCCCTCCCGGGAAACATTCAAGGCAAAGCTGCCTCTCAAATTCTTAAGCCGCCCGATTCTGTCCAATTCCTTCTGGTTTCCCGTGTAGCGTACGCAGCGCAGCAGATTTTTCTCACAGGGAATCCCCGTACGACGGCTGATCCTTTCCGCCAGCAGCTCAGCCTGATTGTAGCCCCTCACGGCGCGTTTTCTGGCATGCATGGGAATCGGCACCAGAATCTCCGGCTGCCACGCACACAGATAAGGCTCCAAAGCCAGACACATCGCGGCAGCAAAAAAATCCAGATAGTCCCGCCGGTTCTGGAATTTCATCCGGTAAACGCTGTGCCTGATTTTCCCGGAATAGGTAAAGGCAGCCCGCCCGCAGTCAAATAAATGCCTCGTCCTCCCGCAGTCCCTGCACACTTCCGCCCGGTGACTGTCCAGAGGCTTGCCGCAGAGCATGCACGCAGGCTCCCTCACCCAGGGAAGCCTCCCGCCGCAGTCCTCACAGACACACTCCAGATCCGAAACCCCTATGGGGCGTATCTTGTCGCAGCAAGGACAGCGGGGCGGATACAGCCATTTTGCAGCCGTCTCGCAAATTTTCTGCGTGCTCCGTATTAAATTTTTCTTCTTATACATATATATCCGTACAGTTTCCCCAGATTCTGTGACGGTAAAACGACTTACGTCGTTTATTATAAAATTTACCTCGATATCAGAGTATTTCGTGACAGTCTCAGGTACCCGGCAGCCAAAGCCATAATTGCCTAAAACCTTTTTGCCCTTTGCGATTTCACGAATAGAAGAAATTCGGCCCGGATATAACCACTTCTATGACAATTCCCTGATTCTCTCGTCCAGAGCCGTGTACCGCCTCTGCTCCACGATGTTATCAATCATCTGGTCAAAGGTAGATGCATCTCCGACCAGCGTGACACATTTTCGTGCACGTGTCACTGCCGTGTAAAGCAAATTGCGGTTCATGAGCATCCGCGGACCCGTCAGCAGAGGAATCACCACGGCCGGATACTCGCTGCCCTGCGATTTATGAATCGTCACCGCGTAAGAATGCTCCAGCTCCTCCAGAGCATTGCAAGAGTATTCTACCACGCGTTGCTCATCAAATTCAACTGTAATCTTCTCGGTATGCAGATTAATTTCACGGATGATTCCCATGTCCCCGTTGAACACGCCGACTCCCTTTTCCACCGGCACTCCATACCGCCCGCGGATCTCCCACTCCAGCTGGTAATTATTCTTAATCTGCATCACCTTGTCTCCCTCGCGGAAGGTAATGCCGTTGTGATCATACTCACGTTTGTTCGGATCGGCGGGATTCAGATATTGCTGCAGAATCCGGTTCAGCCGTTCCACACCCAGAAGGCCCTTGCGCATCGGCGTAAGCACCTGGATGTCAAAAGGTTCCGCATTCACATAGCGCGGAAGCTTTTCCCGGATCAGCTGAATGACAATACTGATAATCACGTTCGCATCCTGTCTTTTCAAAAAGAAAAAATCCCTGCTCTTATTGTCCAGCTGGATATGCTCCCCACGGTTGATTTTATGCGCATTTACTACAATATCGCTCTGAGAGGCCTGCCGGAAAATATGTGTCAGGCGCACGACCGGAATCTCCCCGGATGAAATGATGTCTTTGAGTACGCTGCCCGGACCGACCGAGGGCAACTGGTTGACATCGCCCACCATAATCAGACGGGTGCCCGGTGTCACCGCCTTCAAAAGTGCGTGCATCAGCCACGCATCTACCATCGACATCTCATCAATGATAATTACATCCGCGTCCAGAGGGTTTTCCTCATTTCTGGAAAACATCTCTGAAGAGATGTTTCCGTTCTGGCTGCCTGTAAAAAATGTACCTGCATCTGTCGGCGCGCCGATCTCCAGCAGCCGGTGTACCGTCTTCGCCTCACATCCGGTCGCCTCTGTCATCCGTTTGGCCGCGCGCCCGGTCGGCGCAGCCAGCAGAATCCGCAGCCCCTCTGATTCAAAGTAGGTAATCAGCGTGTTGATCGTCGTCGTCTTGCCGGTACCCGGGCCACCTGTGATCACCAGCAGTCCGCAGCGCGCGGCCTCGATAACCGCCTGCTTCTGCAGATCGTCCAGCACCGTTCCCGTCTTTTTTTCGATCTCGCCGATTTTGCGAAGGATCACTTCGCGGTCCACCTCGCACGAAATATTGATGTCGCACAGCATTCTGGCCGAGCTCATCTCCATATAGTAGCAGGATGCCATATAGACCCGCGTCTGCTCCTGTTCCTGGCGTACCACAATTTTCTTGTCAATCGCCAGATCCGTCAGATACTGGTCGATGCTCTCCATCTCCACGCCGAGCAGCTCTTGCGCCCGCTCCATGAGTTTCTCCTTCGGGAGAAAAATGTGTCCCTCCCCCATGGCCTGCTGCAGCACGTAAAAAATCCCGCATTTTATGCGGTATTCTGAATCAATGCTGACTCCTGCCCGCTTCGCGATCTCATCCGCGATCCGGAATCCGACTCCCACGATGTCGTCCGCGAGCTGGTATGGGTTATTCTCCAGCACCTGGTACATTCCTGCGCCGTATTGCTTGAAAATCTTCACGGACAGTGTCGTCGTAATTCCAAACTGCTGCAGGTAAATCATCGCCTTGCGCATGTCGCGCTTTTCGTATACCTGCGCAGCAATTTCCCGGGCCATGCGGTCACTGATGCCCTTAATCTCGGAAAGACGCTCCGGCTCCTCCTCAATAATCCGAAAGGTATCCTCGCCAAACCGCCGGACAATCCGGGCGGCGAGTGCCGTGCCCACTCCTTTGATCGCGCCGGAGCCAAGATAACGTTCCACGGACTCCGCGTCATCCGGCGTTTTCACCTGACACTCCGTGACCTTAAACTGGTCACCATAGGATGGATGCGCTATGTATTCCCCCACAAGCTCCACCTTTTCTCCTTCCCCGATATAAGGAAGTGTACCCGTGCAGGTGATCTCGTCCGTTTCCGCGGCAGAACGCGCGGGAGGCCGTTTGCCTCCCGCACCTCCCACCTGAGAGGAAAAGCTTTCAGGTTCCTGGGCAGCCAGGACAAAAACCGTGTAGCCATTCTCCTTATTTCTGAATATAATGTGGTCAATAAAACCCGTTAAATGTTCCATACTTCTCCGATTTCTCTGCGTCTCCAAAGATATCGCATGAAACTCCTCTTCCAGAAGCTTGCATTGTTGATCTGTATCTCCAGAAGCTTTCCGCCGTCCGCCTGACATCTCCGAATTTCCGTATTGCCCGCCCGTTCTTCGGAAAACACTGTCATGTCCGCTTACTTTTCCAGAGGCTTTGTATTATTCGCCGAAGTAAGCTCCACAAACCTTCCAGTGCCGACCGCCACGGCGGTCATCGGATCCTCGGCCACCATCGTATTGATCCCGGTCCGGGCTTCGATCAGCTCCTCCAGCCCGCTCAGCAGCGAGCCGCCGCCCGTCATCACGATTCCGCGGTCTACCACGTCCGCTGCCAGCTCCGGCGGTGTCCGCTCCAGCACATTGTGAACTGCATCAACAATCTGTGCAGTGACTTCTTTCAAGGCGTCGCGCGTGTCCTCTGAAGTCACACGGATCGTCTTCGGTAGTCCGGTTACCAGATCACGCCCCTTGACCTCCATCACCTTTGGCTCCGGTTTTTCAAAGGCTGTACCAATCGTAATCTTAATCTCCTCCGCGGTCTGCTCGCCAATCATCAGCCCATATTTTTTGCGGACATAGCGGACAATCGCGTCGTCAAAATCGTCCCCGGCCACCTTGATTGAAGTGCTGACAACGATTCCGTCCAGGGATATCACAGCCACATCACAGGTACCCCCGCCGATGTCCACAATCATATTCCCGCAGGGACGTGAAATATCAATCCCGGCGCCAATCGCAGCCGCGATCGGCTCCTCGATAATATTGACATCGCGGGCACCCGCCTGGTAGGTCGCGTCCTCTACAGCCTTCTTCTCCACCTCGGTCACGCTGCTCGGGACACAGATGCTCACACGCGGCTTGCGGAAAGACATCCTGCCGATCGCCTTCTGAATAAAGTATTTCAGCATCTGCTCGGTCACAGTGTAATCCGAAATCACACCCTTCTGCATCGGGCGCACTGCCATAATATTCCCAGGCGTCCGGCCGAGCATCAGCCGTGCCTCTTCTCCGATTGCTTTTATTTTGTTTGTATCACGGTCATAGGCCACGACAGACGGCTCCTTTAAAACTACGCCCTTCCCCCTGACGTAGACCAATATGCTGGCCGTGCCCAGATCAATGCCGACATCCGAAGCTGCCATTACCATAATCTCCCTTCGTACTCTCTGAACTATCCATTATCTACGAACTATCCATTATCTACGAACTATCCATTATCTAAAGCTCATGAGATTGCGATAACATTCGTAACCGTTCCGTACCCTCACAGTTACTACCCCTCATCTAAAGCCCATGAGATTGTGACAACATTCGTAACCGTTCCGTACCTCACAGCTGCTACCCCTCATCTAAAGCCCATGAGATTGTGACAACCTGGCAACTGTTCAGTACCCTCACAGCTGCCAACATTCTTTCCTGTAGATAGTCTCCCACCATCTTAGCACACTATACTGTAAAATGGAAATTATTTTTTCGCAAGGATTTGTTTAGGATCTTCCCGATTTTTTTAGAATCATGACATACTTTAATCACAATTTCAATTTATAGTAGATCTCGTGTTAGTGAAGAGCTAACGCATTTCATAACTCACACCTGGCAGCCCCCACACGCTGCCAGGTACTCCCTCAAACATTTCCTGAAAGGGACAGCCAACCCGGACAGGGCAAAACATTTTTCAACCCAAATTTTTCTCTTTCCTGAAAAAACCTGACGCGAGTCAGGTTTTTTCGTTTTTATGCACAGGGGCGCGTAAGGAAATTAGCAGCTTACGCTGCACGCGCCCCGCGCGGGCGAGCAGGGGACAAGTCTCCCTACTCGATTGCACACAGCCGCCTCTTACTCGGTCACAGACCCGGACGAGAGGTATTTCGCAATATACTGCCCCGTATAGGAAGCCGGGTTCTGCGCGACCTCCTCCGGGGTGCCCTCCGCAATCACTGTGCCGCCGCG
This sequence comes from Lachnospiraceae bacterium, assembly GCA_021201665.1. Classification (GTDB taxonomy): domain Bacteria; phylum Bacillota; class Clostridia; order Lachnospirales; family Lachnospiraceae; genus Choladousia. Next base: position 19,039 of record JAJQEO010000074.1, read on the forward strand.
GTCGCCGCCTTCCGGTCCCAGATCGATAATGTAATCTGCGGTCTTTATTACATCAAGATTGTGTTCGATAACGATGACCGTGTTGCCGCCCTCCGCCAGACGGTGCAGGATATCCACAAGCTTATGCACATCTGCAAAATGCAGACCGGTCGTCGGCTCATCCAGAATATAAATGGTCTTGCCGGTGCTGCGCCTGGAAAGCTCTGTGGCCAGCTTGATGCGCTGTGCCTCTCCGCCGGACAGTGTTGTGGACGGCTGGCCGAGCTTAATATAGGAAAGTCCGACATCATAGAGAGTCTCGATCTTTCTGCGGATCAGAGGCAGATGCTCGAAAAATTTCAATGCCTCCTCCACCGTCATATCCAGGACATCATAGATGGATTTTCCCTTGTATTTCACCTCGAGAGTCTCGCGGTTATAGCGTTTCCCATGGCACACCTCGCAGGGCACATAGACATCCGGCAGGAAATGCATTTCAATCTTAAGGATGCCGTCCCCGGCGCAGGCCTCGCAGCGGCCGCCCTTGATGTTAAAGCTGAAACGGCCTTTTTTATAGCCGTGCGCTTTCGCGTCCGCCGTAGACGCGAACAGATCGCGGATCATATCAAAAACACCCGTATAGGTCGCGGGATTGGAGCGCGGCGTACGCCCGATCGGGGACTGGTCGATGTTAATCACTTTATCAAGCTGGCCGATGCCAAGAACGGCCCGATGCCGTCCCGGAATCGTGTGGGCACGGTTCAGATCTTTTGCCAGACGTTTGTACAAAATCTCATTGATCAGAGAGCTTTTCCCCGAACCGGAGACGCCGGTCACACAGGTCATCACGCCCAGCGGAATCTTTACATTGATATTTTTTAAATTATTCTCCTGTGCGCCGCGTACCTCCAGCCAGCCGGTCGGCGCACGCCTCGTCTCTGGTACCGGAATAAAGAGCCGATGGCTTAAGTAGGCGCCCGTGATGGATGCCGGACAGTTTTTCAAATCCTTCGCCGTCCCGGCTGCCACGACCTCGCCGCCGTGTTCGCCCGCGCCGGGGCCGATATCCACGATATAGTCCGCCGCGTACATCGTCTCCTCATCGTGTTCCACCACAATCAGAGTATTTCCAAGATCCTTCAGATTGTTCAGCGTCCGCAGCAGCTTGTCATTATCGCGCTGATGCAGGCCGATGCTCGGCTCGTCCAGAATATAGGCCACACCAACAAGCCCGGAACCAATCTGTGTCGCCAGGCGGATGCGCTGCGCTTCGCCGCCGGAGAGCGTACCGGTCGCACGCGACAGGCTCAGATAATCCAGCCCCACATCTACCAGAAAGCCAATCCTCGCGCGGATCTCTTTTAGAATCTGCGCGCCGATCAGAGTCTGCTGCTGCGTCAGCGTCAGATCCGCCAGAAATTTCTGCAGATCTCCGACCGACATGGAGGTAATCTCGTGAATATTTTTTTCACCGACAGTCACCGCCAGCGCGGACGGCTTCAGCCTCTGTCCGCGGCAGGCCTTGCAGGGAGTGATCCGCATAAAGCTCTCATATTCCTGCTTGGTATAATCCGAGGAAGTCTCCCGATAGCGCTGCTCCACATTTCGGATCAGGCCGTCAAAGACCACATCGTACACGCCGACGCCGCGCTGTCCTTTATAGTGTACCTTGACAGATCTGCCGTCCGTCCCATAGATCAGCATATGCTGAATGTCCGGCTGCAGCTGCTCGAACGGTGTCGACAGATCAAACTTGTACTCCTTCGCCAGTGCCGTCAGCAGCGCATAGGTAAAGCTGGACGGATCCGTGCAGGACTGCCAGCCATTCACGACAATCGCCCCGCCCAGAATACTTAAGGATTTATCCGGAATCATCAGATCAACGTCAAATTCCATCTTATACCCCAGTCCGGTACACTCCGGGCAGGCGCCGAACGGATTATTAAAGGAAAAGCTGCGCGGCTCAATCTCATCAATACTGATATTGCAGTCCGGGCAGGAAAAGCTCTGGCTGAAGCTGATCAGCTCGCCTTCCCCGGTATCCACATAACCCAGGCCGTCCGCCAGCTGCAGCACCGTTTCCATCGAATCCGTCAGACGTTTTTCAATCCCCGGCTTCACGACCAGACGGTCCACCACAATCTCAATATTGTGCTTGATATTCTTTTCCAGTTTAATCTCTTCGGAGAGCTCGTACATATTCCCGTCAATCCGCACCCGCACGTACCCGCTGCGCTTTGCCTGATCCAAAAGCTTTACATGCTCTCCCTTGCGTCCACGCACCACCGGCGCCAGCAGCTGGATGCGGGTCCGCTCCGGGAGTGCCATGATCTGATCGACCATCTGATCGACACTCTGTTTTTTAATTTCACGTCCGCACTTCGGGCAGTGCGGGATACCGATACGCGCATACAGCAATCGGAAATAATCATAGATCTCCGTCACCGTGCCGACCGTCGAGCGCGGGTTGCGGTTCGTCGTCTTCTGGTCAATGGAAATTGCCGGGGGCAGACCCTCAATGCTCTCCACATCCGGCTTCTCCATCTGTCCTAAAAATTGCCGTGCGTACGAAGAGAGCGACTCCATATACCGGCGCTGCCCCTCCGCGTAGATCGTGTCAAACGCCAGAGAAGACTTGCCGGAGCCGGAAAGCCCGGTAAGTACCACAAACTGGTTCCGCGGAATGTCCAGATTGATGTTCTTTAAATTATGCTCACTCGCGCCGCGGATGCGGATGAACTGCTTTTTGTCGGCTGTATTCGGTTTTTTACCTGCAGACATCGCACCGTCCCCAGGAATTTCATATCCCTCTATTTTGTTTTCTACAAGATCATTTGCATTTGTCAAATCCATTTTCAGGCAGCTCTCCTATTTTCGTTTTATCCTACATTTTTTATATTTCTTCTAATTTTATATTTCTTCTAATTTTATATTTCTTCTAATTCGAATCGAGATAATTTCGGACGATATCTCCAGACAATCTATTCGACGTCTGCTCAGGGACAGAAGGTTCTCGACAGTCAGAAACTTCTATTCGTTCTTCCGTCACCCTTTTCTCTCATAAATATCCCGCATTGCATTTACCTTCAGCCCTCAATCTCCTGCAGATGCTTCTTCAGCAGGATCATCTTATCACGCAGCTCGGCGGCACTCTCGAAATCCAGCTCGGAAGCCGCTTTTTTCATCTTCTTTTGCACCTCGGCGATCAGCTTCTCCAGCTCCTCGCGGTTCATCGACTCCGGATCCTTCTCCATCTGCACTTCCTGCTTTGCCAGCTCTTTCGAGATGCTGATCAGGTCGCGCACCGCCTTTTTGATCGTCTGCGGCGTAATACCGTGTTCCTCATTATACTTTTCCTGCAGTTCGCGGCGCCTCTGTGTCTCGTCAATGGCCACACGCATGGAATCCGTGATCACATCCGCGTACATAATGACATGCCCCTGCGCGTTTCTCGCCGCACGGCCGATTGTCTGAATCAGGGACACGGAAGAACGCAGAAAGCCTTCCTTATCCGCGTCTAAAATCGCCACCAGCGAAATCTCCGGGATATCCAGACCCTCCCGCAGAAGGTTGATCCCGACCAGCACGTCAAACACATCCAGCCGCATATCGCGGATGATCTCCGTCCGCTCCAGCGTGTCGATGTCCGAATGCAGATAGCGCACGCGGATGCCGACCTCTTTCATATAGTCCGTCAGGTCCTCGGCCATCCGTTTAGTCAGAGTCGTCACCAGCACCTTATTGCCTGCCGCCGTCTCCTTGTTGATCTCACCGATCAGGTCGTCAATCTGCCCCTCGACCGGCCGTACTTCTACCTGCGGATCCAGAAGTCCCGTAGGACGGATAATCTGCTCCGCCCTCAGAAGCTCATGCTCCTCCTCGTAATCGCCCGGCGTCGCAGAGACAAACATAAGCTGGTCTATTTTATCCTCAAACTCACCAAAATTCAAGGGACGATTATCCTTCGCCGAAGGCAGGCGGAACCCATAATCCACCAGCGTCGTCTTGCGCGACTGATCGCCGACAAACATCGCGCGGATCTGCGGCACCGTCTTGTGTGACTCGTCAATAATCATCAGAAAGTCATCACCGAAATAATCCATCAGCGTGTGCGGCGTCGCCCCCGCCGGCAGCCCCGCCAGATGCCGCGAATAATTCTCCACGCCCGAGCAGAAGCCCGTCTCACGCAGCATCTCCACATCAAAATTCGTCCGCTCCGCGATCCGCTGCGCCTCGATCAGCTTGTCCTCGCTCTTAAAATACTCGACCCGCTCTTTCATCTCTTCCTCGATTGCGTCCGCTGCCTTCAGAATTTTCTCCATCGGCACCACATAATGCGATGCCGGAAAGACCGCGATAAAATCCAGGCCCTTCTTGACCGCACCCGTCAGCACGTCGATCTCCGTGATCCGGTCAATCTCATCCCCGAAGAACTCCACCCGATACGCATAGTCATCCGCATTCGCCGGGAAAATTTCCAGCACATCCCCATGCACGCGAAAAGTGGCGCGGTGAAAATCCATCTCATTGCGCTCATACTGAATGTCAATCAGCTTGCGTAGGATCTCATCCCGGTCCCGCTCCTGACCCTGGCGCAGATACAGTACCAGATCTTTATAATCCGCCGGGCTGCCCAGACCGTAAATACAGGAAACACTCGCCACAATGATCACATCCCGGCGCTCCACCAGCGATGCCGTCGCCGACAGGCGCAGTTTGTCAATCTCATCATTGATCGCCGAATCCTTCGCAATATACGTATCCGACGACGGGACATACGCTTCCGGTTGGTAATAATCATAGTAGCTCACAAAGTACTCCACCGCGTTCTCAGGGAAGAACTCTTTAAATTCGCTGTACAACTGGGCAGCAAGGGTTTTATTGTGCGCAATTACCAAAGTCGGCTTCTGCAGCTGCTCGATCACGTTCGCCATCGTGAAGGTCTTCCCGGAGCCGGTCACGCCCAGCAAAGTCTCGAATTGATTGCCTTCTTTGAAGCCCTTGACCAGTTCGGCAATCGCCTGGGGCTGATCGCCGGTGGGAGAGTACTCACTGTGAAGCTTAAAAGGTTTTTGTTCAAGTTGCACAAAAGCCACCTCCTGATTCCGTATATCGAATAGGAGACAGCTTGCCTGTCTCCTCGCGCCGAGCCGCGCCAGCGTCAGCTGGATACTTCCTTTCGCGGCTCGTGCGCATAAAAAAGGTCTTCTATAAGGCAGAAATTCGTAACCATGCGTTACATGTCCTGATTCACGAAGTGAATCGGGACGAAGGCCGCGCCATTGCGCGCAAGCGCAATTTTGCATGCGCGGCTCCACTTCAAAAATCGTCATTTTAGGCCTCGTTACGAATACAGGTCACTAAACCCGGATTTTCCGACTCCGCAACACCCTGTAAAACCTGGTAGACTGAATAACACAGCAGGTCACTAAACGGACGGCTCAAATCTTTCAGCAGTATACCACATCCTTTCAAAAAAGTATAGCCACTTTTTCGAATATTTGTTCGATTCGGCGGCTATCACTTAAATTTGCTGTTATGTACGACTTATTTCTGAAATGTAACTACGCGCTCAGGTATTCATCTATGCATTCGTTTATCATTCGCTCAAATGATTCTGCAAATCTTAGATCGTCCTCCTGAGTACGTTTCGCCGGACCTTTTAAATGATTTTTGCTTTTGCTCCTCCTGGCTTTCTTGTTCAGGTGGCGCTCCATCAACATCTGATCTATGTTCGCATCTGTGTACCAGCGTCCACTCTGATGAATAGCATACGCACCCTTTCCAAGAGCCATTGCTGCCACTCCATAATCTTGAGTTACTACGATATCGCCGCGTTTGCACTGATTGACGAGTGCAAAATCCACTGCATCAGCGCCGGCTCCGATGACCTGAATGTCACTGTAATCAGATTCCAGTACGTGATTCGTATCACATAACAAAGTAACCGGAATTTCATGTTTCTGTGCAATTCGCTCCACAGTATGAACCACTGGGCAGGCATCAGCATCTACAAGAATCTTCATTCGTCATTCTTCTCCATATAAGCATATACTTACAATTTTCTTACTGCAGTAGTCTTTCCCACAAATTTACAATCGTCCGGAATATACAGCTACACGAAGCTGATTCCGGTAATCAGATAAGATATTCTCTATTCGTTTGTTCATATCCGGATTCCGGTAGTTGTCCGCTTCCTGATTCAAGCGTATCAAAAACTCTATCTCTGCTTTTGCATGACGCAGATAATTTCCTTTATTTCTCTGAACGTTCTTTACTGTCAGCCTGACTTGAGCCATATGAGCGCTCATATATGGAAACAGGCAATAATACAGTTCATCCTCTGCGAAAGAAAGATGTCCGAGACTGCCTCCGCTTTTATCAGCAATCATCAATCGTCCATTTCGGAGGGACGCCGGATAGACACTTTCAGCGACACGCAGGGAAGCTATTCTTCTCATGACATCCAGATTCTGCTTTTCTCCGACATAGGCACGAAAACGATAAATTTTTCGATTCTCTTTATCAACCTTGTCCGGCTCGGCTACTTTGGGCAGGCAATCTGCCGGTTCCACAAACTGCATTGCCAGGCAGTGAAACAGGCGTTCCTGACTGGAGATGCGAAGTGCATCTGTATTTCCGGTAACATTGCATTCCACTTCGACTGCATCCAGTAAATCTCGCGTAGCATGATAAATACTCCTCAGAAACAATGGGAATTCTTCTTCATTTGGGTCCCACATGTATTTCCCATTGGTTACCTTTTGATATAGACCTTCCGTATCAATATCCATATGGTATGGGGTGTAAATATTTCTCGCTGTAAATACAGACTCATTTACGATTTCTCTCCAAACGACTTCTGCTACGGTTTTCGTCAGGAAAAATTCTTCATTTTTGAGCAAAGAATAAGCAGCATTAATCCTCTGCGCCAGTTCCTGGCGTTCTTTTGAATCCGTTCCTGCTGCATCCGGATGATATTGCCCAATTAATCTCCGAAACTTTATCTTAGCCGTTCTGCCATCATCTTCATCCGTAATTCCCAGGATTCGTTTTGCTTCTTCAAGCGGTCTTTTTCAATCCCCAGCTTAGAAGCTATCGTGTCTGCTGTCTTAAAGCCGATGCCCCATATATCATCCGCTAACTTGTATGGATTTTCTTCAACGATCCTGATGCTCTCATTTCCATAGGTTCGGTAAATCTTCGCGGCATGGGCAGTACTGACATCATTGCTCTGCAGGAATAGCATGATGTTCTTGATCTCTTTCTGTTCCTGCCAGCTTTTCTTGACCTGGTTCACACGCTTCTGTCCGATGCCAGCCACTTCAAGCAGCCGATCCGGCTCCGTCTCGATGATCTCCAGAGTATCCTTTCCGAACTGCTGAACAATCCGTTTTGCAAACTTCGGACCAACACCTTTAATCAGACCGCTACCCAGATATTTTTCAATCCCGTAAGTTGTAGCCGGCAATGTTTCTTCCCACTTTTCTGCAGAAAACTGCCGCCCATACTTGCCATCAATCTTCCACTGTCCCTGCATAGAGAGTACCGAGCCGACATGGACATCAGGCATGTTTCCGACCACCGTCACCAGGTCACTGTAACCTTTTGCACGGCATTTGATCACAGAAAAGCCGTTTTCTGCGTTCTGATATGTAATTCGTTCCACAGTGCCAGTCAAACGCGAAGCGTTTTCTTCATGACTGGCACGTCCTGCCCCCGAATGTAAATGAGGGGGCGTTTCCCGCACACAGCGAAGATTGTCCATAACGCCGCCACCCACCCTGCCTTAATAATTTTGTTTACAAACGAATGATTTCCGGTTCATGGCTAAAGGATGAAATCGTCGCTACAGCATCCTTAAAGTAATATATCGCCGTATTTCCTTCCGAACCTGTCGTATACATTTTCCTCAAATTCGGATAGGCGTCCAGCATAGATTCCTGTGCTTCTACCCGCTCATCTAATACTAACGTTCCGCAAACACGAATCCAGTCCCCCTTTGACATTGCGCAGATTTCCACTTTCGGATTCACCGCAATCTGTTTCGCCACATCCTTCGTCTTTCCTGTCTGAATATATAGATTGCCATCATAAATGTGAATTGTGCCAAACGGTCTGACCCTGGCCTGCTCCCCGTCAACAGTTGCCAGATAATACGTGCCTGCATCCTTTAGAAACTCATATACTTTCTGCATCCTTTTATCCTCACTTTCTTCCATCATTACAGAAAAAAAACCTGCAATCCATTCTTTTTCATTCTGAATCCGTAAATCGACATCATCTTATCATAAAAACCAGGCAGCTTCAACAAAGAAGCAACCTATTTGAAATTTTATAATTCTGACATACTTTGGTCAAAAATTGGTGTTAGACAATATATAGATGTTGGATTCATTCCAACGTCATTTCATAACTCACGTATGGAAATGCCCCTTCCCTTCGGTCAGCGGCAAATCGCGTCTGCGATGCAAAAAACGCTTCGCGTTTCGCAGACGCTCTGGCAGCCCCCACACGCTGCCAGGCACTCCCTCGAATCATAATACACATTCAACACAAACTTCTTTGATCGAATCCTTTGTTAAAACAGAAAAAGTTCACGGAATACGAAAAAAGCGGTGCAACCGCTTTGGGTCACACCGCAGAGAAGAGGAAAATCATTGCAGCTTATTCGCAGTATATTCTAAACTACTCGCAACAAAAATCCGCTGCTCGTTAGCTTACGAATTTCGCTTCCGCAAGCGCAGCGAAATTTTTGTAAGCTATATTACTCAATGGCGATATACTTATTTTCTTCAACTACCGGCTGCTGAACTTTCTTTGGCACGGTCAGGATAAGGGTGCCGTTCTCGAACTTCGCCTTGATGTCTTCCTGCTTCACATCCTCACCCACATAGAACGATCTGCTGAAAGATCCAACATAGCGTTCACGGCGAACGTACTTACCGTTGCTGTCTTTCTGATCATTATTTGTATTCGTGGATGCCTGAATTGTCAGATAACCATCCTTCAGTTCGGCCTTCACATCCTCTTTCTTGATACCCGGAAGATTCATTGTCAGCTCATAATTGCTGTCGCTTTCTTTCACATCCGTTCTCATCAGGTCTGTCTGCCCTCTGGATGCACTTGTACGGTAAAACGGCTCATGAAAGAAATCATCAAAAAACTCATCCCACAAATTTTCTCTGTAAATACTCGGTCTCAACATATGTCATCTCTCCTTTTATTAAACACAACAATTTCGTTATTATCTATATCGGAACCGGATTCAAAATGGAATCTGTTTTTGTTTTCCATTTCTTTTCCTTTGTTCTATAGGAGTTATAACACCAATTGTTAGCAGTGTCAAGGGTTGAGTGCTAGTTTTGTGTGAAAAATTTGTGAATTGTCTGATTGTTTTCGTGTCTTACAATTTCTGACGCAACGGGCAGGCCGAATGAGTCACCTTCTCAGCCAGTTTCTCATAACCCATATCTCTCAGATAATCCTGCAGAATGGGTACAGACTGCGTGGACTCCGGTCCGACAATCAGCTCTGTAATGACATTCTCCATTTGTGTATCTGCTATCTGACACAGTTTCTGCAGATCCACCGGATAATACTTCTTAATGCGTTCGTTTGAAATATGATACCTGGGCTGTACGTTGAAAAATCCCTGTTCAAATGGTGAAACGACCAGCCGCACTTCTTTTTCGCTCTGGAAGGAGGGATGCTTGAAAGCAGCGGAGGCAGCCCAGGCATGATTCAGTGCTGCCCGAATCGCCGGCGATGTGTCCCAGGGAGCCTTGTGGCGGCGTATCAGACGATATATAATCTCAACCAATTCATGTTCACCTACATCATCCCGATAGAATACCGTCTGGAGCGACAACGGTTCAACAGCCATCTTTTTCAACAAATCATACCGGAATGCCATACAGACTCCACGGCCATGATTCGCATAGCGTTCCCACTGCGCGGCATCGTCCCGAAAGCGGGAAAAACATGCTGCGTAAGCAGAATAGATAAATTCCTTTTCTTTTTCCGCAGCAAAAAGCTTTTCTGTCCATCGTGCCCGGATCAGATCGCCGTCATTCTGAAACCGTTCTACAACCGCTTTACAGAGACTGCTCATAAAAAGCGTCATTTCAGAGGCGTCATTCATATTCAATACATTATTCAGGCGAAGCTCAGCATTGCTCAGAATACCATCCAGTGCGCCGAAATCTGTATAGTGATAGAGTGTCGTAACATTTTCCGGTTGTTCCATATTCTGCCCTCTCCAATCGTCTATTTCGCCCAGGCTTTTATCTCATCATCGCTCTGGTTACTGATACGAATCGCCGGATGAACGTTCGCGCCTTTACAGATTTCTGCTATTGTCTGCCGGGATTTCTCTGGTCCTGATGAACCACTTGTACAGAAAACATAAACCTCTTTACCTGAAAAATCGTATTCCTCCGCAAATGTCCTGATCAGGCGAGGACAATTGCCATACCAGACCGGGAAGCCAATGTATATACGGTCATAAGAAGCAAAATTCTTCACATGCGTTGTCACCGCCGGTTTTTCCTTTGTCGCAATCTCCTTACCGCCAATGGCAACTGCTTTCAGATATCCGCCATAATCCTTTTCTCCTTTGATTTCAAACAGGTCACCACCTGCCTGGGACTGAATTCTTTCAGCTGCCTTCTTTGTTACACCTGAAAGTGAAAAATATGCGATTAAACTCTTCATGTATGCAACCTCCTTTTTGGGATATTCGTTAAAATACATTGCTACGTCTGCAAATGACGCAGGATTTTCTTTACAGCCGCGCATCCGAGTCTGTAAATACAATGTTTTTTTTCATGCAAACGATTCATCCATAGAGTGGAACATCGCACCGTTTAGTTCCGCAATCTCCTCTACAGGAATTATAGTGCCGTCCATCATAATAAGTATTCGTTGAAACTCATCCAGCTTCTTCACAACGCCTGTCACGGTACTGTACTCGCCGCCATTCTTCCGCTCGTCCGGCACGAAATAAGTAATCTCGACTATCGGTGAATCGTTCAGGTGTGATCTGAGCAGTTTGAGTCGTTCTGAAAGCTTCTGTTGTTCGCTTTCGTCCAGTTCCAGACGCCGATCTGTCAGGCGTTCGGTTTCTTTAACAGCAGCATCGTAACCGGTAAGTGCCGCGAACGGCGAAAACTGTGCTGCTCTGTCTGTCATGGACATATGAGTTCGATGCTCCGATACATGGTGGGGCAGGTCGAGGATGTCCTGATAGTCTTCTATTTTTCTGTCAGCCATTGTTCCTGCATCTCCTTCTCTGTTTTTTACGACCGTCGCTCTGTATCTTAGGCGTCGATCTGCCTGGCCCGCTATTTTTTTCTGTCCGCCGATCTGTGTCTTCTCTGTCGCTCTGCCAGCCCCTCTACTTCTTATGTCCGCCAATCTGCGCATTGCGGTCACGACCAGTGGCCCCTTCTTCCAGATTCATGCCCTTCAACAACGCGTTCTTCCCAAATTTTTTCTGAATTTCCAAAACAGCTTTCTGTCTGCGTCTTTCTCTTTCCATCTCGGCCTGTTCCGATTCGCGCTGTTTTTCCAGTTCCTCATAATCTGTAAATAAATCAAGCTGCTCCGGTTCCGGCGGTTTAATTTGATCTTCACTGACGACATGATTGGCGACAACATACATCCGGCGCACCAGCAAATTCCAGTCAACAATACGGTCAAACAATTCCATGGCTGCATCGGTAATCAGACGCGTGGATGCCGTCTGCCTGCCCAGATTGATGGAGCCATGCGCCTGTTTTGGAATTCTTCTGCCGTAGTGATCGGTTGTGACTTCTCCTTTATAGGATTTTCTTCGCGCAGGATCATTCAGATTTTCTGTATCATATCCGATGGTCAGTACAATCTGATCGGTAACCAGTCCTTTATCCACGAGATCCAAAGAGAGCGCATCTGCCATTTCCCGGACAACAAGCTTTGCCTTGTCAAATTCATAAGGGGACTGCAGTACCTGTCCGGAGCTGATGCTGTTGTTCTCTGGCTTGAATGATTTAATGTCAGAAATACGGCAGGGTTCCCACCCCCATGCATGGTCAATCAGAAGCTCCGCATTGATACCAAATTCTTTATAAAGCTGGTCTTCGCCATAGCTGCTCAGGCTGTATCTGGCAATATCGCCCATCGTGCATAGCCCCAATTTTTCTAATCGTCTTGCATAGCCGCGGCCCACACGCCAAAAATCCGTGATGGGCTGATGTGCCCACAGCTCCCGGCGATAGCTTTTCTCATCCAATTCTGCAATACGCACACCGTCTTTATCTGCGGGAATGTGTTTCGCCACAATATCCATCGCAATCTTACAGAGATAAAGGTTCGTGCCGATTCCTGCAGTAGCCGTAATCCCGGTATCCCTCAAAACTTCCCGGATCATCTTCATAGCCAGCTCATGAGGTGTGAGTTAATATGTCTGTAAGTAATCGGTCACATCCATGAACACTTCGTCAATGCTGTAGACATGAATATCTTCCGGTGCAATGTAGCGCAGATAAACCTGATAAATCTCTGTGCTTCGCTGGATATAATGTGCCATCTGCGGCGTGGCGACAATATAATCCAGAGAAAGTGAAAGGTCAGAGTTCAGTTCGTCTATATTGCAGGAGGAACCGGTAAAAGTTCGCCCAGGTGCGCGCCGCTGCCGCTCTTCATTTACCTGCTTCACCCGTTGAACAACTTCAAACAATCTGGCCCGGCCGGAAATACCATATGATTTCAGGGAAGGGGAAACTGCAAGACAGATCGTTTTCTCCGTGCGGCTTAAGTCTGCGACCACGAGATTCGTGGTCAGCGGATCAAGGCCGCGCTCCGCACATTCCACCGAGGCATAAAAAGATTTCAGGTCAATAGCGATATAAGAACGATCCGACAAGCAATTCACCTCCTTACCTTCGATTTTAGCCTGTTTTTTTCATAATCAGATATTTATCCATGAAGAAGACAATAACTGAATCCCCGATTCCGTAAATGAGTTGGGACGCAACTCCACACGCCTGATACAGAACCGCTGACCTGGCGGATGCAGTTGCCTGTATCATTCCGGAAAACTCCCCGCCCAGGAGGACATACAATCCATTCTGTATGGGAGTACCAATGATGGTCTCTATTATAATCAGTGCAACAACCAATATAATATAAATGACAACGCTCAGGCAAAGGTTATTGTTTGCCTGAAAGGTCTTTTTCCGGTTCGTTATATAGGAAATGACTTTCGCCAGAGTATTGGAAATCAGGAATGCCAGAAAAGAACCCAGCGTTTGTGTGGGAAACGGCCAGATACTCACGGTACTCTTCATTCCCTGAAACGCAATGTCACAGACGATTCGCGACCCAAGCTGAACTATCAGCGCCATCAAACCGAACATCAAAAACCAAAAAACCTGTAATTGGCTTTTATGTTGTTCAAAATAGACTCTCAGTTTGCTTTTCGTCATCACTGATTATCCTTTCGTCTCAGAGCTTTCAGCAAGTCTTTCCTCGGCTCCGTCCCGGACGGAATATTTTTCAGACCCGGCATATGCCGCTGCAGCATCACCAAAGCCAGGATAACTGCAAGAATCCCCACTTCAATCCCATAACAATAAAATGCCGGCAGGATAAACGCAGCGGGTATCAAAACAGCCCCAATCGGCAGATAACGACTAATCAATACCCCAATCAGCCCAATAATACAGGCAAGTGGAGAGCCGCGCCATTTATAGTCGCGCTATCGCGCGAGGCGCGGCCTTCGTCCTGCAGCAAAAACCGATGCAGGACATATCGCAATCCATAACCGAAAGAAATACTAACCAGCGCAGCACAGGTACAGGCAACGCCCTTTCCTCCCCTGAACCGATGCCAGGCGGGGAAATTATGGCCAATCACCGTGCCGAGTCCCGCATATGCAGCTGCAATCGCTTCAAGATCTGAGAAAAGAATCATTCGGCAAAGCAGACACGGCACAAATGTCTTAAGCAAATCTCCTGCCAATACCATCATACCATATTTTACTCCGTATTGATTCACGATATTTGCCATTCCCGGATTACCGGTTCCTATATCAAAAACACTCTTACCGGAAATCCGTCTGGAGACAACCTCCGCTGTCAGAAAATTACCAAACACGTATCCGAGCAACAGGCTTATGAATCTGCCCATTATGCATCACTGTCCTTTTCAAACCTTAAAAATAATATCATTCTTGCCATCTATCCTGCAATCTGCTACACTGTCTATCAGAACCTGGGAAGGCGGAAGCGGATATGAACTATAAAGAATATATTTGGAACAAAGTACACAGCCTATACTATCAATATGATATGAACTGCGCACGGACAACGCTGACTTGCCTGTCGGAACTGTATAACTTTCCGGTCAGCGAGGATGTTTACACTGCAGCTATTGGAATGCACGGTGCCGGCGGTTACAGAGCACAGTGCGGTCTGATTGAAGGTGCCCTGATGTTTATTGGCCTGTATTTTTCCGCGGCACACATGAGTGAAAAGAATATTGTATCAATTTGCTATCAGTATGCCAGGGAGTTTGAAAAAACATTCGGTTCACTAAGCTGCCGGGAGCTTCGCCCGGGCGGATTCTCAAAAAATGATCCGCCGCATTTATGCGAGTCCATTACCTGCCAGGCGATTGAGTTTGCTTACCTTTATATACAGGAGGCTGAACCGTAAATCTCATGAGATTACGCTTTAAAATATTGGATGTTTGCAATGTTCAGTAACACAATAATAAATTTTTTATTCCGTCTCCCTCCGGCTGTTTAGGTATTCATTATATACTGCGTTGCTGTGTTCCAGCTGCTTCTTCTGCATAATCCGGTTCCTGTCACTGAGAATTGCCAACATCTCATCTACGATTTCACCTTCCGGCAGCTCGCTATAATGAGAAAGATAAAAGATCATTCTCTGTGCTGTAAAATCTGTATTCAGGTTCTGTGTTATCAGGTCACAAAATCGTTCCTGATATCCTCTTTCCAGCATAATCTGATACAGTTCCTGACTCAATTCTGATTTTGGTTTCATATGCTCCGCCATCTTTCTATTCTGTTTCACCATGTATAAGCTTTTACTTCACAATTTTTGATTCCAAACGCTGCATATTCTTCATTAGTCATGTTATAAAAATAAGAATGCACCACGCGGGCAATCCCATTATGAGCCACAAGTAAATAAGTTCGATCATCTGTCCAGATGTCATCGATCAGATTATACACCCGCTGACACAGCTGCATCATTGATTCCCCGCCATCGTAACGGTCCAGGAAATGGGCTTTCGCTGCCCGGAATTCCTGTCCATCTCTGGGAGTAGATTCGTAGCAGCCAAAATTCTGTTCTTTCAGCCGAGACTCCATCCGCATCGGGATACCGGTCTCTTCTGAAATATGCCTTGCTGTCTCAGAAGCCCGCACCAAAGGCGAATACAAGATTTCGTCTATAGGCATTTTTTCAGCGGCAAGCTGTTTGCCAAGTGTGATTGCCTGTTCATGCCCACGCTCCGTAAGGGCAATATCCGTAACGCCGCAGATCTTATTTTCGACATTCCAGATAGTCTCTCCATGTCTTGTGAAATAAAGTGTTCCCACTCTTCTCTCCTCCTAGAACAAATGCTCCAGATAACTCTCATCTGGCTGTAATTCTTCAAAGCATTCCGTCAGATTATCATCACACATGATCTGCAGCACTTGCCGCATCCCACCAGCCAGTTCTTTCTTCTCATATTCTTCCCGTGAAATCCAGTAAACCAGCCCTTCTTCGGAGCTTTTCAGATCTCCCTCAAATGACTCTGCACGGTAAAGCAGACCGACGTTATGTAAGCCATCACGATACCAGTGATAAATCCCCTTCAATACCGGATGGTGAATCGTCAGTCCCGTTTCTTCCCTCATTTCGCGAATGACCGCTTCCGTAAACGTCTCCCCGGATTCCACATGACCTCCGGGGAATGTCGTACCGCTGTAATTGCTGCCTGTTTTATCCAGGGCAAGTATCTGATCCCCATCGCACAGCATACACATATTCATGAAGATTACTTTTTCCGGCGGATGTTTCTCTGCCTTTTCATGATTTTTCATTCGCATCACCATTTATATTTGATATCTATTTCATCCAATATCAAGTCAATTGTTCACATCAAGGACACTGATTTTCATTTGACACATAAGGTTTGCACAGTCGACCGTAAAATGGACGGTAGATTTCCCGATACAAATCCTGTACCGCACAGTGCAGCTGTTCCGCTGGTAAATCAATACCAGATCGTCCAATATATAAAATATTATAATCCACGCCAAATAGTAGGCATTTTGTATTCGTCAGCACTGCGCCGTTGGAAAGATAAAAATGTATTCTTCTCCGGCGGAGAGTTACTTCCACATCAGTCTTTGCCGCATCAGGACATTCTGTCTCAATGAAAACACCGTTTTGGGCCGGAAGCTCGCCCTCCAGTTTCTGCAGAAATTCACTGCCGGTTCCATGACCACGCAGTTCAGGAATCACTGCAAAATAATCCAGAAGTGCATACATACTGCCCTCAGTCAGAATATAGCAGGCATAAGCCAGCAGTTGATCATCGTCATGGTAGCCATAGCTGACATATTTTCCTTCGTTTGTCATTTTCTCCATGGACGAGTACGGCCGACGCTCATTGCGGGGAAAATCCTCTCTGATATGCGCTTTGTATATCTGCTTTAACTCATCCAGTTGCAGCTTTTTTATTTGTTTCACAGTTTTTCCTCTAATTGTACGCAGTCGGAGAAGCCTCCGTAAGATTACACAGATTATATCAACAAGAAATCACCTGTGCGAGATCACAGCTCCTACCGTAATTACAGCCATCATAACAGCTACCAGAAGAAGCGGTATCATGCCATCTACATAGCCCTTTACCTTGTCCAAATCATAATAAAGCAGATAGCAGATCATACTGACAACAGCAGCAATCGATGTAATGACAAGAAGCAAGAGCACCGCTGATTTCGTAAACTGTCCCAGAGCAAATAGAGCATTCAGCTCCAGAAACATCAGAGTCGTCCAGCCGACAATCAGGAACAGCTCCGTCGTCACCTGCCGCTTTAAAAGTACACTGGTTCCAACCAGCAGGACGATATAGACAACCACGCCGCCGATCAGCACTGCATTTTGAGGAAACAAAAGCGCTTCACTCTCCACAACACCGCTGCCCTGAACGATCTGCGTCACTGCAGCCACACCAAACAACAGCGCCGGGATTAAAAGCCACCCGCTCCGGAGACCTTTGACCGCGCCTTCCGGCTTAAATGCGATCAGCCACCACGCCAGGTAAAAGGCACAACAGCCAATCATCAACAAATTACCTGTCAGCATCTGACGGGTCTGTGCATCAAAATCTGAGAACATATGTAATCGCCCCTCTCTTCGTCTACGCTAACGCTCCGATTGGCGTCCATTCAAGTGGTGCTTCGCAACAGGACGTCTCAGGTTTTCTCCCTACCACATTCATAGTGCTAGCGGTTGTCATAACCCTCCTTCTTTGAAATTAAAATTCAATCGCATTGTTCCTCTCTTTCTCGTAATTCTTTAATATCTTACAGATTCTCCATATCCTTTAGGAAGATTTTTAAAATATTCTTGATTTTCATTTATAATCCTATAGCTATCATGCATTCTCTTTTGATATGCCTTAATTTTTTCCTTGTCGGTTGTTTCCTCCAAACATACACACTCTTCAATTTTATATATCATTGCTAAACGCAAAATACGCAACTGAAATTCAGCTAAATCATCTTCGGAATAAGATTCCTGAATCGTTGGATTTGGTGTGGAACATAACAATTCTGCACTTAATAAAACGACATACCATTCTTTTGCTTGCTCTGCAAAATCCATATCTAAAAACAGTTTTTGCAGTTCGAGATCGCTATTGCGAAAATCATGATGATTTTTAATTCTGTCATACGCTTCTAAAATTCTACCTTTTGTATCATTCAAGCTATCTTTAGTAATTTGAATGATATTTCCGCACGGATCTTCATAATATTTTACTTTATCCTGAATACCAGTAATAGAGCCATTTTGAGGATCTCGAATTAATAACGCTTTCCACCCTTCAACAAAAATTTTACATTGACGTAGACAATTATACATATCTGCCTTGGTTTGAACTATTGCTATTTTTGTTTTTTTATATTCAGGGTAAAACACCTGAATAAAGTAAAACAAATACGCTGCTACATAACTGATAGCGATATTATAGAATGTATGATCAGCTTCATTATCAGAATAAAACAACAATTTCAAAATCATGTTATCCGAAATAAGTGGCCATGACGAACCTCTTATCACAAAAAATAATGCAACAACCAGAATGACCGATAAAATTATAAGTACTTTTTTATAGCCAAACAATATTTTATCATTCAACCACGCCATTATTAACCACATTTCCTTTCCACAGCTTTAAAACTGTTTACAGAAATATCCGTGTCATTCGCAAGGTGATCTGCTACAGCTATCACATATTTTGGAGGATATTTTCTCCCATTTTCCGTAACAAGTTCATACTTTGTGCTCTGATTATGAAACGGAACACCGTTCTCATCTATATATTTTAGAGCATCCATAATATTTTTTAATTTTATTCTTGGTATAGCCATAGTTACACGCTCCTTAGTTTTACTCATCTTGCGTTTATCTTATCTATAGATACTCTCCCGATCCCTTGTGCCGGATTCATCAAACTTCGTATCCGTGCTTTTTGCCCTAATCTTATCATTTCCTGGCTCAAAAGCTCAACCAATTCATGCACAACAGATTCAATAGATTCTTTCCCGACATAGCGAAAATAAAAATCCAGCTGATTACATTGCAGCCCGTATCTGACATATCTGGATAAGCTATACTGATCCCGGAATACAAGATTATTCCTGACAAAATAATTCTCATCTTCACTGTCACATGAAGGAATACCAGAATAGTCACTGTGGTCATTCTGTATCAACACATCTGACAGGCAGTAATAATCATAACAGATACGACCATCTTTAGAATTCGCCAGATCCCAGGTGACATCCAGATGATACGGTTCTCCGTTTATCTTTACAATGTTCCACATATGAGGAATATTTTCTTCCAGCTCCGCATTTCCATTTACAACAATGCATTTGACATTTGCTGTATTTAGAAGAAGTTTTACTGCCTTCGAGATTCCCTCACATACCGCTCTGTTCCTTGCAAAGACACCGATAATCGAATGCGAAGCAACCTTGCGGTTCATTTGCTGACTCTGCAGTGCTTCCCGGTCATACTTTATGTTCTGGCAAAAATAGTCATGAATTTTTCGCACCTTTTCAGAATCAGATGCGCGTTCCAACTGTAGCTCCATCATCAGCTGGTTCACTATCGCCTGTATTCTGCAGTTATATGTCTCTATCTGCTCGTGGCTACAGAAATACTGCGGGACAAAAATTGTTCCTGATTTGGTCGTATTCAAAGTAAGGCAGCTCTGGTTAAAATAATATAGAAGCGGGTTATCGGCGGTGAGTGCATCGTAGATGCGATTCACTGCATCCACATCCGGATATATTCCGTCGATGTCAATCTCTTTCTCCAGATTTTTCACACCTTTGTAGAGGACCTGATAAATCCTTTTTTCAGGCTCTGACAATCGCATATAATAATATCTGTCCGTTATCATTAACGGTCTCCCCCGGCTTGAATCCCACTTCCAGTATAATTGATCAGCTGTCCAGTTTGCCCGCACCACTCACAGGTGAACAACAATCCGCTACCAATTTTACAGTTCAATTTTCCACAGGAGCAAATGACAAAATATTTTGCTCCACAGTAAGGGCACCCCGGATATTCTTCATCCGGTTCTATGGCTCCATCTATGATGGTTCCGTCATATCCTTCATGCTTTGCCGCCGATTCCTTCATTGGAAATGCCCATGTATATTTCCAGTGACGCGGAGCGATTTTTTCAAAGCGTACCCCATAGGTTTTATGCGTTTCCTTACATTTGCAGATTGCAACGGTTGCTTCCGGCATTTCCATATGCTCACCTCTCGTATCTACCTCATGGTGAAAAGCCATCTTAACAATAGTAAGCCATCACCACAGTAATATCGTCCCCACATCCCTGTTCGCTTGTCTCATTCAGCCAGTCCTTAAGATTCCCGGCTACTGTTTCAAAGCCATGCTCCTGTATCATTTCAAAATATTCCCGACAGGTTTGCTCGAACGCTTCCGTAGATGGGTAGCTGTTGGCAAATCCATCCGTAGACATCAAATACAAATGTGGAGATTCTGCCGTTTCATCACGGCTGCGCATAGCTGTAATTGCCTTTTTCCATGCAGTCCGACTGGAAAGTGAATGCGTCTCTGTTCCAAGGATTTTATCTGCCATAATGACAGGCTGAACCTGTTCCGCATCAATTCGCAGGATATCTCCGTCCCCAAGCTGAAAGCCAAACAGGAATTCCGGCGTAATGAGAAGTCCGAGCAAGGTTGTGCCATACTGCCGGTATACTGAATCCAAATCAAGTTTTTCTTCCGCATCCAGTACTTTATCCCGTTTATGTTTCCGATGGGCTTTCCAGACCCTGTTCTTCCACTCTTCTTCAATCGTCTGTGCAATTCGTAATTCACCTTCACGGTTTAAATATGACATCAAAAAGTCTAGCGGATGATCATGCTCTTCACAACCCGTTAGCAGATTCTTTATTACGGAACAAAACGTATTGACGGCAATCTGTGAACCCGTCTTACTATATGGGCAGCGCTCACTTCCATGACCATCCGCGACAGCAAGAACTGTAACCGTATCGGATAGTTCGAGACACTTATAGCTGTCCTGGCATGGTTTCTCCGCGCGGATATGGGATGCTCCTGTGACGCTTTTCCCGCATATTTTCCGAATCATAGATTCACCCGCCTTACCAAACATCCCCGGCATTTACATCATCCGGATTGGGAATGTTGTCCATGTCAAGCACAAGCGGAGCCGTACCTGTGTCCTTTGGAAGCAGATCATCCACAAGAGCAGGTGCTGGGCTGCCAGTTGCCTTATCCGCCGATTTATCTTCCAGTTTTACCCTGCTTGCAGGAGCTGACACCATGGAGGCAGCTGTAGAAGCCCATTTTATCATCTTTGTAAGCATGGCCGCATTGTTCGCCTGCAGAACAAGTTCACGATTTCCCGTAAATTCTGTCAAAACAGAATCATCCGCATCCTGCCCAATAGAAATAGCAATGCGAACCGCTTTCTTCCCCCACGGTAAATGAAGAAGTTTGTCCAGGGACTTCTTATAATTGTCTGTCGGTTGTCCATCTGACAGAAGCACAAGTACCGGCGGCAATGCACGATCTGACATCGGCGGAATCGTCAACTGTGCCGCCAGCAGGTCAAATGCCTGCCCCAGATCGGTAACACCGCCTGCTTCGAGATCGTCCCATACGAAATCTTCTACCGGAACCGGATTCGCAGTCACCCAAGAAGCTCCTGATGAAAACTTCAGAGTCCGGATCAGCAGTTGCGCGTTCGGATTATTGTCCGCTGCGTCTACCATATCTGGAATCGTAGACTGAATCGCATGGTTCACCGTGCCAATCTTCTCTCCATACATCGAACCGGAACAATCAACGATCCAGAAAAAATGCAACGGTCTGCTTGCAAGTTCCCCACCAGGTCTTTTTAATTTCTCTGCCATTGTGTTTATCCTCCTCAATTTCATCCTTTAAATCTACCGTAACTGTTTTGCATCATCACTGCTGCAGTTTATCAGTAATTGCTATGTATTTTTCACAGTTTAATAATTCTCCAATGGACTTACCGAAATTCTCCTGTGCAGGAGCCAAAATGTATTTTCACCCCCGGAGCAATTCCCGCCGTCCGCCCAGGTGCCACCGGTATCTGGGTACCGTCCGCTTTTTCATAGGTCCAGTTTACCTTATCCTCATTCCGAATTCCCCAAAGGGACGGATTTTTCGGATTCTGGACGACAGTTCCCACCGATGTATCCATATCAAAATCCTTGTAAATACAATACGATTTCAGTTTTGCCCCTGCGGAAAGAACCACCCTGTTCTTATCAATAATCAATTTCGCAGGTACTGTTACCGTATGAGAACAGTTCCAGCAGATATGTGCTTCCCCGTTCTGCTCTTTCGCAGCATCATAAAATACCTCCGCGCCGCAATGTGGGCAGATCATGATTCCATTCATTAAGTTCGCAATCGCTTCGAGCCACTGTCTTTCCACGACACGCTTCGCTGGAGTTTTCAGTCCAACAGTAAACACCTTTGTAAACAGATCACGGATTTCCTGCGGAAAAATCTTCCAGTAGATCTCCGCGTTATCGTGAATACCCGGAACCGGGCGGTTGCGCGTATCCTCCGGATCAAAAATGAACACAGGGTCAGTTCCATACAACCTCTCCATTGCCAGGATATCCATACATTTGATGTTCGCTTCCAGCCGTCCATTCAGCGGGTGGTTCACCATAAACATATAAAAAAGCAGCACAGCCAGCGAATGGAGATCCGTATTTCTGGATGGTTTTGCCTTTCCCAAGACTATCTCCGGAGCCATAAAGCCCGGAGTTCCCAGCACGCCGCTGTCATCCTTCCCATTCACAGATACGTTATCATTATCGCAGATCAGCACATCGCCGTTATCCGGATTGAAAAACATGTTTCCAAATGAAATGTCACGATAGCTATGTCCCATTTCATGCAGCTTTAAATATCCTTTTGTGAAATTGAAAGCCGCCCGGCACAAAACATAAAAGGATGGGTCTACCTTCCGCTTCATCAGATCCACTATGCTTTTATAATTCTTCGGTCTCAATGCCATAATGTATCCGAAGGAGTCTCCTTTTGCCGGATAAATCAGATCTTCCGGCCAGAGAAATGAAGCATCCGGACTGCCCACGGAAACAAGCTTATCCAGAATCTTCTTCTGATCTGCAGTGGCAGAGCGTTTAAAGTACCATTTCAGTGCGTAATGCTGTCCGCTACTCTCCACATCATATACTTCACCCTGGCCGCCGGCTCCGAGAAGTTTTTGTACCGAATACTTGTTTCCACTTTCAGATGTAAGTATCGTTCCTGTTTTAAGTAATCCATCCATTAGTAAATCGACCTCCTTTGCTGTATCAGCTTAATCGCCTGATATGGAATATTTCCATCGGGAACAACCATGGTATAGGTCTTATCACCATACTGCAGTTCCAGGCCATTTGCATACGGTTTCATAGCTGACAGCAGCTTATAAGGTTTGTCAAATCCATGATCCTTACAATTCAGGATAATCCGCTGATTTGTAATATATAAGATTGCCTTATACTGCTGTGTCTCTATATATTCCTTAGAATCTCCCACACCATAACTGAATCGGTCATTCTTAAACAGTCCTGGTGAACTGTTGCCCGCATGGCGATAAATCTTTTTCGTCTTGTCGATCAACAGGATAGCCTTATCAATATAGCAGCAATACTCGCCACGTTTCAGGAAAATCGTATCTGTATTCAGTCTGGGAAGCCGTCCGGCAAGTATCTCCTGTTTCGCGGCATCCGGCAAAATACTGGATACCGGAGGGATTTTATTTTTTCCGAATAATGCGTCTAATAAGCCCATAAGGATGCAACCTCCCGATATCAGATTAACTCATATTTCAATTTATTCTTTCGCGCATAGCTCTCCGCATAAGAGCCGAAGCTGCACATCAGGATAAATTTATCATGCATGTTGTCAAATGCGCCGTCTCCAATCTGTTGGATGCTGTCCGGAATATAGATTTCTTCCAGATTTTCACATCCGTCAAAAGCCCTCGCCCCGATACGGTCCATTTTTTCATTCAACGTCACCTTCGTCAACGCAGTACAATCAGAAAACATCTTATCCGGCAGTTCCGTAATATTATCCGGTATGACAACTTTCGTAAGATTCTTACATCCGGATAAAGCGCCCTCCCCTAACCAATACAGGGATGCTGGAATATCAATATTTTTCAGGTTGGTATGGGAAAGGCTGTATGCACCAATCTTTTCAAGAGCCGGAGGTAGCGCGGCCATTGACAGACTGCAGCAACCGGCAAACGCATAATCTCCCAATTCTTTCATAGAAATCGGAAAGATCACTTGCGACAACCGTGAACAGCCAGAAAAGGCACGCTCTCCAATCTGGACAAATCCTTCCGTGAAAATAGCTTCCTCAATCTCACATTCCGAAAAGGCGCCGCTCTGTACTTCAACAACGGACTTCCCGCCTGAGCGATTCTGAAAGATGATTGTTTTCTTACTCTCGCCAGTAAAGCCGGAGACTGCAAGGCCATTTCCAATCGAGCTTCTCGCGTAACGGAACAGATCTCCATAGGTCACCACGCCAGGCTTTTCCTCCTGAATTGCCGGAACGTGACTACCGCCTTTTGAAGCCAATTTGATGTCACAGGGCTTTTTCAGCATATGCTGCCCATAGCATACGCACCAGAGAGAAACTACCCAATCCGCATTAACACGACTGATCCCATACTCGTCCATCAGGCGTTTCACATAACGGTAAGCAAACGTATTATTAATCTGGACTGTTTTCTGCAAATCCTCCGCGATACCTAAATCATATGCAGATAGAATCAGGTTGATCTGCATCAGCTGTCCGGGGAAATAGTCTTTCACCAATCCCGCAAATCTGCCCCGATCCGATAGTGCATCCGGATACGCGAATAAAAGAGTTTCGAAATCCTTTTCTATCATAACTACCTCTGCATCACTCCACACCAAGGGCTTTAAACACTGCTTCCTGCGGAGAAGAATAGAAAATCAGGCTGAACGCGCCTACCAAATCCGACGGCACAGAACCTAAATCGCCAGCGGAAGTGATCGGCAGAAGCACCTTCTTTGCCCCACTGTCCAGGCATACCTGCAGCACGTTAGCCAGCTCATTCACTTTTATCAGCGTTCCACTGATACTGATTTCCCCAAGAACAGCCAAACTGCTCAAGGTTGGCTTACCCAAGGCAGCAGAACAGAGCGCTATCAATGACGCCAGAGCCAGATCTTTTGTCATGCCAATTCCCTGCAGATCCTGATAATGGATGATATAATCTTTTGTCGTCGTACTGATCGAGCCAGAAATCGAATTCCCATTTGCTTTCAGATAGTTGAATGCGGTATTCGTTGCTTCCCTTGCGTCCCGATCAGAGCCAATGCCATTACGTTCAAATTTGCCATTGCCGGGCAGTACCTGTGTCTCAAGCCGATAAACACCCACCATACCCGTCTTGCACTGAGATACTGTATAAACATGTCCCGGCTTATTCATCCCTTCCGGAATCAACTTTCCGCCGCCATGTTCCGGCACGGTAACATACTTTTCTTCAAACGTATCATTATCTATGTAGGAGAAATTGACATCATAAAACTCCATACCGCCGATTTTTTTCAACTGTTCCTTAACTCTGCGGCGCATCTCCATCGAAATATCCAGAATCTCAGCAAGTTCCTCTTTCGTCACTTCCCCATCCGGATACACAAGCTTCACAAATCCAGAAACCATCTTCCGCACAGCAATCGTGTCACGCTGATTCAGGTTGTTGCCAAATCGGAAATATTTATCCGCAGCATCCCCATAGTTTTCCTTCCTCATCTGACGCATGAACTCCGACAGATAATCCGTAATAAATCCATAATCATCCGTAAAGTGCTCCGGACGGTACTTCGGAATTTCCCAGCCGGGTATGTAACAATGCATACGGTCAAGGAATGCCGTATCATAGGCCATCGCATCAGGGAACGGCTCAAACAGGTGCGATGTCTTCATCAGCACTTCCACACTCTGATTGATATTCCCGACAAACGCCATGGACGCAGAAGCTGCCTTTTCTTCCCGCCCCCTGGAGAACGAACCAGAAGCCATATAGTCCTTCATAATCTGAACACCGTCTTTATCCTTAAAAGTAATCCCAGCAACCTCATCAAAGGCCACGCAGTCCCACATTCCTACAAGGCCGACCGTCTTCGTGGACATATTGTAAAACAGATTTGCGACCGTCGTCTGACCTCCGGAAACAAGAATACTGTTCGGTGAAATTTCTTTGTATATATGTGACTTACCAGTGCTTCGCGGTCCCAACTCGCAAAGGTTGAAGTTGTTTTCCACCAATGGAATCATACGAGCAAGAAGCAGCCATTTCACACGGTCACTCAGCTTATCCGGTTCCATCCCAGTAGATCGAAGGAGAACGTCAATCCACTCCTCTTTCGTAAATGCTTTCCTGCCATTCTTTAACTCATCCATATCAATATGGGGCATCTGAATCGGTGTCAGCTTCCTGATACGGATTGGAGACACATTCTTTTTATCTTCCTCAACAAACTCATAATCTAACTGTAAAATACACCAGATACCGCCGCATAAGAGTCGGTCATATTTGGACGGATACTCTGGTTTGATTGGGATGTCTTTAATCCCTAAATTAGAAAACTCTGCTTCATACCGGTCTTCTTTAAAATTTAAATGTACTGTAATTTTATCAATTACTGTATAGCTGCCACGTTCCCGTAGAATCGAAAGCACTTTCTGTGCTTCGTCCGGACGAACAAAATTGTCAGCAAGAATACGTTTGACATTATTCACGCCTTCTTCGATGATTTCTTCATCATCAGAGCTGCAATATTGACCCAGAAGGAATTCCAGTACATATACAGGAACATTTGCTCCTTCCTTAATCCGCTTCGTCAAATCCTTACGAACAATACGACCGTCAAAGTAATGCCTTAGTTTAGTCTTAATAACAGTTCGGTTATCATCTAGTTCTGAGAATTCATCGATCATTGTTATTCCTCCATTTAAGTATCCATATCTCGTAGTATAGATAGTAAATTAATATCAATTACTTTTCATCCAAAAATATTATCGACACAATATTTCATTTCATAATTAGTTTTATCGTTGCAATTAACGGTTTAACGATCGATACCTTATCATCTTTAATTATTAAAATATTACCTCCAGTATAAAAATCTGCAATTGAGTTGATTTGATCAACTAAAATCAATATTCTTCCGCTTATATTAACAGTATTAACCTCTAATAGATCATTCAAAAAATTCTTCTGTTCCGAGTTAAAACGATCTTTTGAAAGACACTTAAGCACTCGTTCATCAATAAGCGATTCTTCTTGCTCGGATGGAGATTCTTTTTCCACAGCATAGTTATTACAATACCATTCCCATTCCTTTACTTTTCTTTCCATTTGAAGTGAATTAAACGGATTTTCTAAATATGCGTATTCTGCATCGTTAGTTTCAGCAGTTATCAAAAATACTAAATACTCATTTTCTAATCTCTGAGCAGCTTCATATTCCGCTTCACTGATAATAAAAGAATCACCCATAATAGGAATTTGTTTCACTGCAATATATCTTTTTCCTCCATCCGGAGTAACACTGAGTACATCATATGCTGATTCTTTTTTACTAACATCTTTTGCAGAGTTTCCTAGTAATGTTTCCGAAGCAATACAGTTTTGAATAGGTTTCTTCCATTTATTAATCGCCAATTTAGTTCTACTATCAATGTTCACTCGCGCAGTCGAATCTGATTTTGAGCCTAAATTCTCTTTCCTCTTCTCTGAAAAATTTTTTGTATTATCATAATGAATCGGTTGAAGTTGTCTCACCTTACTACTATTTTTATTCTTTTTACTGTCACCAACAGACTTAAAAACCGGAAAAGCTGAAACCAATGATTTAATCTCTTGAGATGATAGAATTGAAGAAACACATCTCTTGAAATTCTGATCTAATTCAGCATCTTCTGAGATTTCTTTTAAGATAAGGAAATCATCATTAACAGGAACATAAACGGATGATATTTCATCATGTTCAAAGCTACATTCTCTTACACTATAAGCAAAAATCTTAGAAAAAGTATCTATTTTTAACAATTTACAGTTTTCATATACTCTTATTAGATCCAATAATTCTGAATAAGAATACGCCAATGCACCCATTGCCTTTAAGATTTTTAATATATCTGGCACATATTTTATTATATCGGATGATACTGTAACAGCAGATACCGATGGTATCTCACATAATTCCACTCTTTCAGAATCCTTCATCCAGTCAGGGAAGGATTTCACATCTAAGGGTTTAATAAAGTTGTTGTTGCCAGTTTTTATCCAAGAGCGATCAGACATTTTGTTTAAAATACTCTGTCTAAACTCAGCGGAAAAATCGTTTAAATAAGAAAAGGTATAAATCAAATCAATTATCCCCATCATATTATTTCGCCGACTCACATACAATTTTTCCACAAAATCAGAAAACAGGCTTTCCGCCCTATGGATTAATCTGTTAGTCGTTTCATCCTTAATAATATGTTTTCGAGACGGATCAGTTGAAAAATCTGCATTTATTTTAAACATGAAACCCGTAGAATCTGTTGTTGGTAAATAACAGTGAAAAACTCCTTCACGAGCATCACATGCAGTGATGGAATTCTTTTCATATTTAAATGCAAAAGATACCACTGTATCAGTCAAAATATACCACTGCTTTTTTGAATTTACAGTCTCAATTATGTATTCAGAAGAATTCACTGGTTTTCTCTTAACTAAACTACTTTTTGTAATTCCGAATAGATTAATATCAATTCTCTCGATACATTTCAAAAACAACAACCAGTCATCCGTAAAGCCTTCTAATTCCGATTCAAATTTATTTGTGTTTGCATTTCTAAATATAAAAAAAGTAGTAAAACCCTCACTTTTGATATTTTCAATTTTATAAATAGTTCTATCATCAAGTATATTTTTATCGTACAAAAAAGGAATTCTTACCGTTGGAACTTTGTCCTTTGGTAATCCAAGTTGTTCCGCACACAAATCCTTCGAGAATGTAAAAAAGGTATCGGCAGAGTAAATAATTATTTCGTTTGAAATAGCTGTTGTACTTTTAAATCCGATACCTCTATAACCTATTTTATCCCCTCGTTGTTTCACGCTTGCTCCTGAGCGACAAATTGACAATATATCATTTTCATCAAATGGTCTTCCATCATTTGCGACAATTAAATCCTTTCCCGAATCAAATACAATAATACGGTTAGCATTCGCATCATCCGCGTTTTGAATAAGTTCAATAAATGTGCGACCATCATAACTCTCGGCCATATATCTTTCCATGGCAGCCAAGTCTTCCACCATTCTGGTGGATGCTTTGGATTCTTGAATAAATTCAGCTGATATTTTATTAATTACTTGCTTCATAAGATTCATCGCTTTCTTTATAATAATCTAATAATTCCGGTGCTCTACCATAAACATTAATAAGTAAATTAAAGAATTCATTAAAATCCGTTTTAGAAGCAATTTTCCCTATTTTTTTTAACCAAAAAATAGCATCCCTTAAAAGTGTACTCTCTAACCAGGCTCGAAATAGTGCTTTATTGTTTTTATAAATCTGAAGGCAAGCCTCCTCTGAAGCGCAAAATGCAGCTTGTGACATCCACATGGAAAAAGTAATGTGTTTCAACTTATCCCTTACCTCATATAACATATTTATAATTTGTACAATAACATCTATTCTATCTTTTTTTGAAAGGATATCGAATGACTCGCGTATTTCAGACGAAATACGATTAAAATTCTGAGCCCCTCCATATCCACGAGGTTTTGGGAAGGTGATAAATATCTTAACATCAGCAAGTAATTCTGTAATATATGCTTCTTCTTTCACCTCTGACGCTTCAATTTTGCAAAGCGCAGCCTTAATCTCTTTTGCCGAACTATCTGTTAAATGGGGCATCACTCTATGGCTCAAATAAATGCATGACTCCACAATTTCAGAATAATTTTGCTCCTTCTGAGACATACCTCTAGTCATCCCGTATTCGGTTTCTCTAATGAGAGAAAGTACTGTTACTTTCAATTCATGTTCCCAACTGTATCCGATCCATTTTCCATTAACTTCCATATTTGCAAAATTTGGATACTTCTCCGTTTCAATCAATAAATCTATTAGTTCAACCGCACGATTATAGTTTTGATGTAATATGCATTGGAAGATCATATCTTTTTTTATGTCATATATTCTCCAAAACTTTTTACATATAATTGCTGCTATCTTTTCATTCATAGCTAATTCATATGTAAACATACCATTCATGCCATAAGCATCATGATATAATTCCTTAAATTTATCTGAATTCTTATTAACTTCCTCAATTTTCGAATCACTTGTTACGAACTCCATGAATCTATCTACAGGTGTTTTCTTTATGGTTTCTTCTTGAAATCCATATGAATTTAATAATTCAGCACTTCCATAACACTTATTTAAAAAAGACTTTACTTTCTCATAGTATTCTTCATGGCATATTGTTCCTATAGTCATCGCAGAAACCTTTGCTAATGTTTCAGCAAATCCATCAACATTGTTGTTGTCTATAATTTTGTAACTTCTTCCTAAGCTATCAAGGCAGTCAAATCCTGGCTTGTAAAAATATGCTTCTATGAAATCCTTCAATTGATTCCAAAGCCAAAAGAAAGCACTCTCTTCCTGCATTCCTGATATATGTTTTGATAAATATACTGTCATTTTATCCCATGTTTGCTCTTTTATCCATGTCCTAAATATTTCTTTAAAATAAGGATAACAGTATGCTCCATCAAAATATTTGCTAAGAAGTTTATCTGACATCATAATAATTTTTGAGAGCCATATCTCTGTTTCATCAGTATAGTATTCCGGTCTTCCTGAGAACAAAGCTACATATGGAGCTAAATCAGCTGAGTCAAGCTTATCGGTTAAATTCTCCCATAATGTAATAATTTCATGAGTTTCCAATTGTTCTTTATTTTTACATATAAATTCTAAAAACTCTGTATCAAAATCCCATTCAGCACATTCTTTAAGTAGATTAATTAAATCATTATGATTGATTGAAATAGGATCTTGTATTAAGATTCTAACCACATTTCCATATGACTGTAGCATATCACTTTCAAAGCATTCAAAATTTCCATAGAATTCCAAAATGTTATCTTTGTAATCTAAATCATTACTTATCAGATTTCTCAAGCTTGTGAATATTCTTAAAAGTCCCTTTCTAATTTCAGCGGTACCAGAATCCACTCCACCAAATTTTTCTGCAAAGTAAGTAAACACAACAATAGCATTATCATTATTTCCAAGTTTTATAAATCCTTCAATTAGATAGCTTAAATGGCTGTACAATGTTTCTCCATCGTATCCATAGAGGAACATAAGACGTACACGTTCAGGCTCCATCGTAATAAAAATAGTAGAATCTTCCATTGACAAATTATCAATTATTTTATTAAACACCTGTGCAATATAAAATTTGGAGTTTTTTAAATCATCCGATACATTTAAATTAATTAAATACTGCCACATATCACTGGCTTTTTCTGCATCCAACATATATGCTGATGATAAAATTTCACCAAGCTCTTTCAGTTTTTTAGATGCTTTAGGCTTATGATCTTTTATAGCATCAAAACGCTTATCAATCTCATCCCATGTATTAATCATAATATTTACTCCTAGACAGGGTCATATATTTGTTCACTTTTCAAATTCCACAACAGTATACTTCTAAAACCCAAAATCTTCCCCAAATGCCAAATCTACAATAACCGGATGCCTCCATGCTTCCAAAC
The DNA here is from genome assembly GCA_021201665.1 of Lachnospiraceae bacterium. GTDB lineage: Bacteria > Bacillota > Clostridia > Lachnospirales > Lachnospiraceae > Choladousia. Next base: position 50,707 of record JAJQEO010000074.1, read on the forward strand.
CGGTTGATTCATCGCAGGCCACCAGATAATACTGCCTGTTGCGATCATATTTCTGGTTCTTAAAGGTGAAACGCAGCCTGGTCATTCGTTTCGCAGCATCTGTCTCCCGACTGTCAGCGACGAGAGTATTCTCGTTGGAAATCCGCTCTCCATCCTCCGAAATAAAGTACAGCCGATATATTGTTCCCTTTACCGTGTCTGTCACCGCATCAGATTGAATGAAATCCATGGAGACAATCAAATTCGTGATTTTCTGCACGATGGAGACTAAAGCAATCTGCGCCGGTCTGGTTTCCATATGTCCGCGCTCCATCTTAATGTCGATCACCGGAACGAGCATCTCCTGAGGAGAAGATCCCCCGTGGACGTAATTGGCTCCGCCTCCTGCCACTTTGAACACGTTACTTCCAACAGGGAAGGAGACTATTTTATCATCATCATTTCCAAGAATCTGCCCCATGCTCATATTCTGAACGCCATCACCGGGAACCAGCTCTTTAGCCACCACAAACCGACGGTTCACAAAGGCCTTTTTACTACCCACATCAATTTTATCGCTTTCCGTCAGCTTGTCACGTTTGTAAATAAAGCCATGATCAGCGGTAACAAGGAACCGATGAGTATTTGCGCTACTGGAGATACGCCGGATCAAATCCATGATCTCCTGAATGGCTTCCTCACAGGCTACGAAAACTTCATCCTCTGTGTTTGGCTTGTCTCCGCGAGCATCGATCTGGTTATGGTACACATAAACCACCTGCTTACCAGTGAAAACATTCCGCAATGTTGTCTTGTTCGCTGCTTTTATATCGTCAAACTGAACGCAGGCACAGTCAGAACAATAACTCTGCAATACCGTCTGCCGTCCGGACAGAGAATCGCATAAAGTATCATCTGCCAACACCTTGTAATCGTCCGTCATGGTCAATGTGCGCTGGGGAAGCAATGCCGCCATACAGAGCCGAGTATAGGAGGGAAGGACACTGAGCATTGCATCCAGCTTCACAGTGCTTTTCGGATCATCCTTCATCCGCAGGAACAGTTCCTGTCCCACTTCATAACGCATGGCGTCAGAGATGATGACGACGGTGCGTTCCTTGCTCATAGCCGATCTTACGAAACGATTGAAGAAGTTCCGCTGCAAGGGTAATTCTGCGAAGCTATCTGGTTCCTGTATTCCTTGATTCCAGCAGGGCAGCAATATGGAGAGATATTCGTTGGTGTAGATATTCTCCACCAGCATCCGCAGCTCCTCAAAATCCGCTGTATCGTCCATCCGGTCATAGTGGTAATAGAAGTGCCGGTACTCCTGATCGAGAAAGCAGTCCTTCTCCCGATAGGTCTTTATGATATTTGCAAATCCATCCGGACCGTGATAATTGCTGGCGCAGACAAGTCGATAGGCGCTCTCTAGCATGAGATAGCAGTCCTCATTCTGCGTTCCAAAGTGCAGCTTCATCCGGCTTTCGCAGATCTGCGGAATGGTCTGTCCATTCAGAGCCGCGCCGGTATCCTCCGCGACCAACCGCTCAACCAGCCAATGCGAGAGGATTTCATCCACCACCCGGAAGGTATCGCACCCCATCAAATCCTCCGGCTGCATCCCGGCAAAAGTCGCGCGCACATTCAAACCCGCAGCAATATGGTCAGAGAGCGCATCATATTTCTTCCGATATAGCACACTGTTCATCAGACTGTCCAGGAACGCAATAATATTGCCAGGCTTGAGGGATACGAAAGTATTCCACGCTTTTGGTAGCGCAGCCTGCACATATTTGTCCGTGTAGGTCACGAACATGGTCACAAGCAATTTCTCCAGCGAGGAGTCAGCGTCTGTGTAGCCAAATTGTTGCTCACAGAGTTTCCAGAACGCTACTGTCAGACCGTACTTACCCATTTCCGCCAGATAAGTGTTTTCCTCCAAGTCTCCATCGGTGAGTATCACCCGGAGAGCCTCCTCAAAAGAGCAAATGCGCGTCCGGCAGATAGCACAAATCAGCCCTGTCAGGATAGTTTCCTCATTGAAGCGTTCGATCTCCAGGTCATAAAACCGCTTCGTCCGCTCTTTGCTGCCAAAGAACTTGACGTATTTTTCAATCACCGGCTTGTACTTCTCGGAAATGCCCAAGTCCACGCACAGCAAAGAAGCCCTGTCCGCATAGAAACGGCGAGAGTATAACAGCGTGTCTTCCAGATGGTTGTCACGCACATCCGGTTTAGGGAAAGGAGCATAGATCAGATAATTGGTGGTGGTGTCCTCACGCTCCAACAGATACTTCGTGTAAAACTGGTTGTCCGGGCGCAGAAAATACAACTTTGCGTTATCCAACACTACTTCCTGAATTTCCTCCGCAAAGTCGGCGTTATCGTCATACCAGAAGACCAGCTTTCGTGTATCGCCGGTGAACTCAGCATTGAGGCGATCTATAATTTGTTGTATGTTCAGTTCGGCCATCCCACATACCTCTCAAATAAATTCAATGTTTCCACTGGAAATAAGGGATTTCAATTCCTCTATGAATCCATCTTTATTCTCCAATTTTGGACTAAGTCTAATTTTCAAAACATCAAAAGCATTTTCTGTAATAGGGATAGCAATTTTAGGAAAGAAAAAATCTTGAAAAATCATATTGTCATGCATTTCACATCCATTTTTCATATTCGTGTATTGCTGAATCCCTACCTTCAATCTGACTTCCTTTTCTTTCGTCCAGTCTTTATCATAATCGGGTTTTCCGGGTCTTCGACAAATGCCATGGGTCGATTTGACTATACCACCAATTTCCGGAGTTAACGTCATTCCATTCAATTCTGTCTTTCCAATATGCATTACTGCGTCTCCAGCAATATATTTTTTTAGTTGATCGTCGTATATCACTTGATAAAAACCAAATGCGTTAATATAAAATGGGTTAACAATTCTTCCCTTCTTATATTCAGAAGTTTTGAAATCAATCGCTTCCTGATTATTTCTCAATATACAGAAAACAGTATCATTACACTTTTGGTTAGCAGTATTCATAAAAACTGCTTGTCTGCGAAACCACTCCGGTTTAATAGCTATTAAAACCCCATTTGTACCATTCCCATATTCCTCCCAGTTTTCTTCAGGAATTTCCTTATCATACGAGGAACAACAAATGTAATACGTTTTTTCATATTCCTGGACGTCTATTCTTTCAGCTTCTTCGCAGTCATTGACGAGCTTTAAGTTGGACAGCCAAAATTCTCTATTTACAAGAATACTCTTTAGCGCCTCAGAAGTTGTGCAATGGTAAAGCCACTCATACGTAGCAGCCTGACGTTTGCTATCGTCGATAAAACGAATATTTTCCGTCATATTGCTTGCGGAAACGGATGTCCCAACTAATTGCTGGCAGAAAGTCGTTATACTGGTTTTATGTTCATCCACTGTCATAAAGTTCAAGTTCCCCTCATACTCTTAAATCTTCGCCAACACTTGATACTTCTTGCCATCTCGCGCAGTCTGTACCTTCTCGTAGTTCACCTTCACACCATCGTCCAAATTCAACTCAATACGGGCCAAAGCCAAATGGCTGATTTTCTCATCATACTCCCGACACTCCTTGAGTTGCTTTTGCAGCTTTTCTTTACGCTTCGTAGCATGAGCCACCTCACGAGCATTGCCAGAATGGTCAATGGTATCCTGCATCCGGTTTGTCTCGCTTTCATAGACCCGCTGCATCCGGTGAAGATAATCAATGCGTAGGTTGCCGATGGTGTCAGCGTTATAGCGATGAAGATAAATCAATGCCTTGAAGCCATTCTGCTTTCCGCTATCGAATAGCCAGTAAATAGGTCGCTTCTGGTAAATCTGGCAGTGATCCTTAAAGAAGTCTTTCAAGAAATAATTCCGAATGATCTCTCGGCTGGTATCACCTTTACTGCCTAAAGCTCTGGCGATAAAATCCAGATTTTCCTCCAAAGTGTCGGCTCCATAGACCACTTTAAGCCATTGACACAGGCGGGAAACAATATCATCTTCCAAATACTCCTCATCCGTGATAGGAATTACATTGTCGCTATCGGGGATAAAACTGTTATATTTGCTGGAATCCCATTCGCCACCAGCATAAACCAGCCCATCCACATCCAGCGAATACCGTCCAAACATACAGCCCAAAGCGTAGGAAAGCAGGCTTTTCACATCAATAGTCTTGTCTGCCAAGCGAACAGTCACATCTTTATCCTCTACGTCTGGAGTCAGTTCATCCTGCAAGCCATAAATATCGATGAAGATGCGGTTCAGTTCCTTCTCGTTAGTCTTTAGCCGGGTGAAGCGTAAAGCACACTCGTCCTTCCATTCGGCAAAGGCAACAGACAAGGTAGAAACGGAGCGTACTAACGGGTGACGGATGAAATCCCAAGAAATTTCAAAAGCGTCCCAGTCGGTTTTGGAGAAGGAAATGTTATCTCTGACCAAGACTTCAACATCTGGTTTCTCCCTGTTATTAACAATAATTGGCAAGTTTGCAATTGAACCTGCTGTATAATTTAGCGTAGGATTTAATACCGATAAAATATAATCTGAAACTTTTGTATTTAAGAACGCCAAAACATATAGAAGGTGATAGTCGTCTGTGAACAAAGTCATACCAGCCGACTCGGAAAGAGCATTCTTACTAAACCTAAAGGAAGATTTGGCAGAAGAAATGCTCGTCCAAGTCACGGAGGGGATAAATTTATTCTTATCAGAATAATCCTGACAGTTTCTTACCTTTGTGCGACCACGTTGCATTACTTCATATCCATTATACTGCCAGTCAATTATGTATTCATTATTACCATACCATTTTCTATACTCGCCGCCTTTATTACACGGATACCATTTCGTGCTATCCATTTCACACTCGCGATAGTTTCGAGTATGAAAACTAATTTTTTTGATTGATGTTTCAAACCATAACCTTAAAAATGTTTTATTATCTCCAGTAATAATTCCTTTTGATGTTTCTCCAATATCTTCAATTTTCATATTTAAGAAGAGATTATAAAAAGCTGTCTTCACCCAATACGCAACTGGCGAGCCTGGAATTTTAGCAAAGTTGGTCTGCCGGGCGCTGTAGCGGCCTTTTCCAGCAAGCATTGCCAGTTCTCTATCTTCTGGCGATTTGACATCACCCTGCTGGTCGAACAGGCGTCGATAGCTTCCTTGATAGCCATCGATAAGCCCTTTTTTGAAAACAAATGTGGTTGTGCCAAAATCTGACCCAAAAATTCCACGTCCTGGATGAACCATACTAACAAGAGTATTGCTTTGAAACAGGTTTATTCGTAGTTTTTCATAACTCGACAAAAACATCCAAACAGGAATATTAATCATAGCCATATAGCCATTGGGCGTACACATTTTTATGGTCTTTTCCATGCAAACGGTACTCATATCATTTTTACTGTCTGGATAATTGTTCTTCACAAATTTCCCGAGATTTGCGTCCATATTGGACGATCCCATGTAGGGTGGATTTGTGACAACCGTTTGATAATCCCCCGCCAGTGTCTCTGCCACATCAATAAGCGTCAGTACATGGAGCAACTGGCTCTGGAGATCATTGCTCTCCAAGTCAAACTGGTCAATGCAAGCCACCTTGTTATAGGCAGACTGCCGCAGGGTGTCAAAGTCTAACTGTGGCACAGTCAGGATGGAGCCGTATTCTTTTGCATCGCGCATCACACCGAACAGCTTTTGCATTTCATTGTTGTCTTTCATCCACAATCTACTCAAGCCGTTGCTCTCCACAATAGCGAAAACATGAGGCTGTACGCCCCGGCTGAAAATGCGCCGGTCATACTGCCGTGCCTTCATCATCACGGCAAAATAGGCAAGCTGCGCCGCTCGCTCATCGATATCCAGTCCATAAAGATTATTCTGTAAAATGCTCTGGGCAGCATCCCGTTGGGTGTACCCCTGAGACTCATAAATCTGCATCAACACATCAAAGGCATAGACCAAAATATGGCCGCTGCCCATACAGGGGTCGATAACTCGGATGTCCTCTGGATTCAATGTCCAATACTCCTGGCGTATTTCCTCTAACTGCATCTGCACATCCGGCTCCTGCTCGGCCTCATCCAGATAGTATTTCCATCCGGATTTCAGGGCATTGTTGGGATGCCCATCCACCCAAAGACGGCCAAGAGAGTTCTCCACCATATAGCGCACGATCCAATCCGGCGTGAAAAGCTGGGTGGCGGAGGGGATGCGCTCTTTTGTAATTTTCACATTCTTTTTCAGAAGCGCAAAGGTTTCGTCCTTCGGTTCCGTGTTATAATACTGATACAACCAACCGATGATCTCCACCTGACCGCCGCGATTTACGTCAAAATTCGCCTCATCAATGTCATGCACCAGATGCCATACAACCCCGTCCTGGTCAATAACGGACAGGTTCAGCAGCAGCTCAGTATAATGCCCGGTCACTTCAAACAGTGCGGGCAGAATCTCATTTAAGGCGTTGCACTGCTTGATGAACAGCATGCGGAACACCTCATCCAGCTTATTGTCCTGCTTCATCTGAATGAGAGTAGCTTCCTCCTGGGCAGAAAGGGGCAGGTCAGCGTCAAAAGGTGTCGTGACCAGATCAGGCTCCAGTTTGCCCGTCTCAGAAGACAGCACACGGATGTGGGAGGGAAGATAATCGTTGACTTCCATGAAGCGCACTGCAATCAGGCGGTTGAACCAGGTATAGGACACCTCTTCCATAATATAGTGATAGGCGGTCTTATAGTCCGTATCCCGCTCCTTACGGCGAATCGCCTCCACCAGTTGGCCACGCTGCGCCACCTGATGGCCGCTGATGGAATACGGCTCGGCGGTGCCGATGTCATAGAACTCCGTTGCACCGGTGGACTGCGGCAGAGGTTTCGCAATGCCACTTTCCGTAATACCCATCAGACCGGCACGGTAGCTGATGTCGGCAATGAGCTTATTTCTTGCCCAAATTGCAAAATTCTTAATGGTTGTCTTATTCATGGTTCAACCTCACATCTCTATCTTAATCAGTCATCATGGTCGATGATCGACCAAACTGTCGTTAAAATTCTATGTTTACAATAGTGTCATCGTCCAGCTGTGCCAGCAGGGACTTCCGAAGTTCGGCTACATACTTCTCCACATCCTCCGGACTTTCCAGTCGCCAGGAGGAGGTTCCGGCAACCTTCTTCATGGAGAGGTTGCGTGTTGTCCGCACCTTGTATTCAACCGGAGGTTCAGCGACCATAGGCTGATCACCACCCTGTTTCTTTTCCTGCTCTCTCAGGCGGCGAGCTTCTTCCTCTGCTTTTTTCCGGGCAAGCTGTGCATCAAGCGCATCCATCTCATTGAGAAGTCGGATTTTCAAAGCATCTGCCTTATCCGCAAATCCACGGAGAAGGGAGACGTTGTTGCAGCGTTCTGCTCCATTCCGAATTTCCGCAAACTGGTCAAGATAACGCTGGCGTTTGGATGTCTCGTATTCCTTACCTTTTAAAACTTCCAGCACTCTGGCCTGTGCCTGATCAATAGAATCCAGTACCGGTCCCGATTCTGATTCCAGAATTTTCATATATGCCGTTGTAAATTTCTGGCGAAGCTCAGGCAGTTTCGGAATCTCGCTGTATGGCTTCTGTCTGCGTACAATGGAACGGAGCTGAGATACCACATCTTCCAGTTCCTGATCCACGATATACGTCTTACTGTCATCATAGATGGCCAACACATCCAGAACACGAGTAAAAATTTCTTTTTGTTCTCCGCCAAAGAACTCTTTTACAGGTGCATAATCTTCACCGAAATCCTTGAATTCATCTATGCGTTTGGAAATCGTCCGGAAAAATTCCAGAGGAGCCTGTATCTGAAGCACAGAATGCATCAATTTCTTCCCCGATACAAGAACTTCTTTTCCTGGATACTCGTATGCACGATATTCCGGCTCCAGACGTTCAATCTCATGGATTGTATTCTCACAGTATCGCTGGAAAGTTTTCATCATGGTATCCTCATCTTCAGATGAGGATATGCCATGAAACACTTCTTTCATCACATCCCGTACTACTTTTTTCTCCTTGTCGGATACACGGACGCGTTCCTCCATCAACAGTTTTTCCGTGAAGGCTTTCTTTGTAATATAGCTGATGATTTCCTCCGCCGATTTATTCATCAATGTAACACTGGCTCCGTTTACAGTAAAGGCCAGATCGCCACGTTTGAACAGCCGGGCCACCAACCAGTGGATATCATCTTCCACAAAACCATAAGGTTCTCCCATAAAATGATCTTTTACCGTCTTCATAGATGTTTTCATATGCATCCTGGAATACCCGGCAATATAGCTAAGTACATCGTCAAGAGCGTGAACATTAGTCTCCGTAACTTCACCCAAATCAAGGGAAATCTGATTGCTGCTCTGGAATATTTTTCGAATATCCGCCTCGCTCATAGCCACTTCTATATAGGACAACTTGTGATAGACTGTCTGCACCAGACGCCCAACCGCCTCGTTGATACGATTTGTAGCGTCTTTTGCCTGTACACGGGCGATATCGCCGTTGACATAGATAATTGCCTCTTTCAGGTTTTCCTTCAGGTACAATTTCGCATTACCATTGCGATCTCGCATTTCTCTACTCTTAGTATCCCGAATGCTTTCATACTTTGGTATCTGTCTGGAACTAGGGCCGCGCAAATATTTCTCTATTTTCAAAGCGACTTGAATTTCCTCAAGAAATGCAGCATCATTCGGCAATACCACAAGTACTTCCCGTCCCTGTCCGGACATCATGCGCAAAGTAGTATCATCCATGCTCCCTTCATACCAAGGAGTCAGAATACGTAAACCAATACAATATTTCTGATTCGATTTATATGGGCGGTCATCCACGTTCTGGTTGAAAGAAAAGGCGTAGCGGCCACCAAAAGCAGGATATTGATACTTTTTCTCCTTGAAAATATCCTCGAAGATCATCTCGGACACTTTGTTGATAACTTCGGCCATTTCTACATTCTGGCTGTCGATTTCCCGGTTAATCTCCTGTTCCTCATCCGTAAGAAAGACATACAGATTGCCGTTTTTCTGCACCAGCATCTGCTGGGTGAGGACTTTCAGAGCTTCTTCTACGCGATTTTTCAGCTCAATACGGTCTTCATCAATCTGCTCAACCATCAGGCTTGTAATATTATCCAGATTGGATTCGATCTCCAGCACGTACTTAATCATAAACAGCGTCTTTAAAACATTGATGGCAAATACATCCCGGTCTTTGCCTTCCGGATTGATCTTGCTGTTGTCATAGGCCCGCACGATCACACCCTTATGCGAGTGGTCGAGAAAGTTCTCCAGTGCATCGTAAAATTTATGGAACGGCACGATTGCCCCGGTCTCCTCGTCCATCACCTGCACAGCTGATTCCTTGAACAGTGCCAGCATGGAGCGCTCACCCTCGGAGAGATGCTTGCCCGAAGCGCCATGGGTGCGAATCGAAGTCAGCACACTGGCCAGCAGATTGAACTGATACGGTACAAAAGGATAGACCTCGGCAAAGTTCTCCGCAGAGGAGTAAAGCTTTTTCTCTACACCATCATTGAAGACGATCAGATTCTTGATGACAGTTGCCTTCTGGTCATAATACAACCGCAGCGTCTGGGCAGCAGTTTCATCTTTTTCCAGAATCCTCTTTTTGATAACGGCATCCACGTTTGCGGACGACAGAGACAGGCGGGTATCAAAGCGCCCCTGGATCTTAGAAAAGTCATTGCCCTTTACCTGAGTGATGGAATCAATATCCTGCTGGCTGGTTACGACGACCCACGCCTTGCCCATACACTCCTTGCCCAGCTCTTCCGTCACGGTCTGGAGATTGAGCATCAGCTTCGAATTATCGCCAATGTACTGGCCAACCTCGTCTACCAGAAATACGACATGATGGTTATTGCCCTTCTTGTTAATATACGCCTTTACGCGCTTCGCAAAATCTTCGATACTGATCTGGTACGGCTCCACCGCCTTCTCGCACCAGTTGCGGGCGGCGGATTCACTCATAAATTCCATATCAGACAGGACATCCACAACAGTATCCTGAATGAAATCAAAATCCTGCCGGGAATCCTCCCATGCGGAGCCGTATTCTTCCTCAAAAGCAGAACGGAACTCATCCAGCCGGCTCTCATCTGACAGATGGCGCTCCAGATCTGCAAGATGCGGCATAGAACCGCAGAAGCCCTGCATCTCGTTGAACACCTTCAGGAAAACATTTACAATGGCGTCCTTGTCCTGCTTGCTTGTGGACTCGCTCTTAGAGTCGATGTTAAACAGAATGACATCCGTAGGCGTATCTGCCGCCAGCTTCATATCTGCCAGCACCATAGGATCTACGATTTTTTTGTCATCAATAAAATAATCCAGCGCATGCTTGCCGCCAACGACCTTGTTCTCCAGCAGATAAGACAGAATCTTCAGGAAGTGCGATTTACCACTTCCAAAAAAACCGGAAATCCAAACGCCCATCTTCGGCGTCGTTCCGATAATCCCTTTTCTGTAAGCAGCATACAAATCGGCATAATGGCGCTGTAATTCCTTTGTGACTACATATTCCTCCAGTTCTTGCCTGGCATCAGTTTCCTCGCCCTGCCCTACGATAATTACACCCTGAATATCACGGTCGATTTCCTTTTGGAACATATCTTTAATCAGCATCTCAATACCTCTCCCTTATCTTTCGAGTTGAAAACTCGTTCTTATCGTACGAGCTTGAACGCCCGGTAGTAATTATCGTCCTTTATTTCATTGAACAAGATCAGCTCCTGCTCATTATAGGTTCCCGGAAAGAACAACACCACAGGTGCTTTGACAAATGCCTGGTGCAGATTGTTCAGCACTTTGTGGGAGCGCAGGATCGGATAGCATTTCCCAATTCCGGTCAAGAACACAATTGCATTATCCGGTGTATGCTCTTTGATGTACTGAACCATCAGGCTGTCGTCATCATTGATCTTCATGGAATTGTTAATCGCTTTCGTGATCCGTTCAAACCCGCGTTTCTCCTCAAACGCGTAGCATTTGTCCATGAAATTCTTATCAATCAGGAAGTCGATGATAATGTCATAGAGGTCAAATACAACCAGTTCAAAACCGTCTGTCCCTTTCTGATTTTTATTTTTCAAATAAGAAATACGCTCCCGAACCTCCAGCTCCTGCTCCGGAGGATAGTCAAAAACCCAGTAATTCACTTCATTTGCACGGCCGCTGCTGCTGCGGAAGGAAGGCTTGCGTATCGCCTGTTCCATTTCATCCAGCCGTGCTGACAGATCCGCCATCATCTCACCCCCGTCAGTGCTTTTACGAGAATCCCCATTTCATGATCATTCAGCCAATGCTCAAATGTCGGATCTAAAATCGGTCTGAATAGTTTCCGGGTCTCTTTTGCTTTGTCCGTAATGCCAGCCTCATAGAGCATGGTTTTGTAACAGCGTCCCAGCCGCTTCAAGGTCGCATCTGTCCATCCGGCCACCTTATCATCCTGCTGCTGCTTGTCCTTGAAAAAGATCCGGATATCGCTGTCGGCAAGCTCGTTGCTGCCAATGATCATTTTCTCTCGGACAACCTCATACACAAAATCGAAAAATAATGTATCACTGGCCATAACCGCTGCAAGATTGAACAATTTCTGTGTTGCCAAATCGCTGTCTAAAAACACAGAATAAAAGCTTGTATCCAGACTCTCTATCCGGGTAATCACTGTACTGCAGATCTGTTTTGCCCTCGCCCGAGTAGGTGCTGCAAAGAGGTTTTCCTCCTGACTCAGCCGTTTGATATCCTCATAGGAATTACCCATGTCCAGAAGCTCCACAACCTTCCGAAATTCCATGAACCAGAAGGACAGCTTAACCGCACCGGCACTGTATTCTTTTCGTTTCATCTCGTCCGTCTTCCTTATGTAATGTTAATGTTATTATTCATGCTTGGTGCTTCCATTATCAGCGTCTGACAGGGGAATTACTTCAACTATGTCTCCTATATCGCACTTCAAAGTCCGGCAAATACGTACTAATACTTCCAAAGACACCAGAGCGTCCCGCCCCATTTTTGCTATTGTATTCGCACTGATACCTGCAGCTTCTGCCAGATCCTTCTTTTTCATCCGTTTATCAATGAGTAACTTCCACAATTTATTGTAACTGACCATTCTGACTGTACCTCACCCAAAGCCTTTTTTCTGTAAAATTTCATAAACAACTGCCTGTAATCATACCATATAGCAGTAAATTTTACAATTAGAACATTTCTGTTCATACAGATTTCTTCCGTGTTTGAGTGATTTTAATTTCCTTAATTTCATGCCTATTTTTTCTTGTAATGTTTCATCTCCCCAAACAGTCCCCAGTCGCTATATCCGGTCTTATGCCCTTTCGCATCATAGTGTTTCCAATCACTGACTGCGCCCGGATCGCTTCTGCCTGTTTTATGGCCGTGGTTGTCATGGTGGGTCAGCCCGCCGGTAAGGTTCTGAGTGCTGTATCCCACCTTGTGGCCTTTCGCGTCATAGTTGTTCATCTCGCCGAACAGCCCCGGCCTGCTCTCCCCGATCTTTTTCCCCTTGGAGTCATAATGATTAATCGTACCAAAAGCTCCCTCTCTGCTGTAACCTTCTTTTTTCCTCATAGTCGATCTCCTCTCATTTTAATCATGAGCGTTCTCGGAAACTCAAAACCTCCCGAGATTCCGCTCTTTTTTCATGTTCTAAATTTTCCCTTCCTCCAAATTCAAAGAAAAAATTTAATTAAATTTTCAAAAAACTCTTGACATTTATGCGAAATTGTGCGGCGCCTTTGGTGGCCAAACCCGGGCCACCAAAGGCGCCCTTGTAATTAAGGAAGCCGCGCCGCGCGCGCGACACAAAAT
>JAJQEO010000022.1 GCA_021201665.1 Lachnospiraceae bacterium
ATTCGTTTGTGTCAGGCGAAGGATAATGGCAAAAAATGTTCGTGAAACAACCCTGACTGACGGCAATTGCTGGTGGTTTTTTCGTTGAGGCTATGCTATACTGCTATTAAGAACTTAAGAACAATTTCATGCGCAAAATGTGGAAATTTTGGTTCCAGCTTGTCCAGGTCGGAATTAATGAATTTTGGTAGGAACGATGGATATAAAGATGCATTGATAAAATGAAGCAGAGGAGGTGTGGCTCAGTGGCAAAGGTCTTTAATATAAACGGTGCGTGCAGACCGGAAAAGCATTATATGGTTGATTTGGAGTCACGTCTGAAAGAGATAAAAAAGATGGTGGATGACGGGGAATATTTTTCAATCAACAGAGGACGCCAGTACGGAAAAACAACCATGCTGAGGGCTCTTACTCGTTATCTGCAGAATGATTATGTTGTGGTAGCTCTGGATTTTCAGACGCTCGGGATGTCGTCTTTTGAAAGTGAGGAAGCTTTTATAGGAGATCTGGCAGGGGAATTTTTGGATGCGGTACCTGAATTTCCCGAGGAGATTGAAGAACGGCTACTGACCTTTGCGGAAGGCACGGCAAGAATCAGTTCATTAAATTCGTTTTTCAGAGTCATAAAGTCATGGTGTGAGAAGCTGGATAAAGCGCCGGTCCTGATCATAGATGAGGTGGATACGGCTTCAAATAATCAGGTGTTCCTGGACTTTCTCGCGCAGCTGAGGGCGTATTATCTGAAAAGACCGGATGTCGCGACTTTTCAGTCAGTGATTCTTGCCGGGGTTTATGATATCAGGAATATCAAGCATAAGATTCGCCCGGATGAAGAACATAAAACGAACAGCCCATGGAATATTGCGGCGAAATTCCGGGTAGATATGAGCTTTTCTGAGAAGGAAATCGCTCAGATGCTGATGGAATATGAAGCAGATTATCACACCGGAATGAATGTGGAAGAGATTGCGGGGCAGATTTACAGCTATACATCAGGCTATCCGGTGCTGGTTTCGGACTTGTGCAAGATACTGGATGAGGACATTGCAGGAAGTGAAGACTTTCTGAATAAGAGTGATGCATGGACGGAAGCAGGTCTGCAGGAGGCAGTGAACGAACTTCTCTTTGAAAAGAGTGCATTGTTTGAGTCTCTGATCGGAAAGCTGACGGATTACCCGGAAATGAAAGAAATGATTTACCGGCTATTGTTCCGGGGTGAGACAATTGCCTACAGTGCGGATGACCCGGTGGCGGATTTACTCCTTATGTTTGGGTTCGTGAAAGCAGAGCGGGCGACCATTCAGATCGCGAACCGGATTTTCGAGATGCGGCTGTATAATTATTTCCTTACTCTGCCAGAGGTACAGAACGGAGATATCTACAGGCTGGGTTCGCAGGACAAAAATCAGTTTGTGCGGGACGGGCAGCTGGATATGGAGCATCTGCTCGAAAAGTTTGTGGAATACTTTGATGATATTTACGGCGACCGGGAGCAAAGGTTTATAGAAGATGATGGACGGCGGTTTTTTATGCTGTTCTTAAAGCCAATCATTAACGGGACAGGAAATTATTATGTCGAAGCGCGGACCAGAAACCAGGAGCGTACCGATTTGATTATCGATTATTTCGGTCATCAATATATCGTAGAACTCAAAATATGGCGGGGCAATGCCTACAATGAAAGGGGAGAAGCACAGCTTCTGGAGTATCTTGACCATTATCATTTGAAGAAGGGATACATGCTGAGCTTTTGCTTCAATAAAAAGAAAAAGATTGGGGTAAAGGAGATCGTGCTTGGCGATAAGGTGCTGGTGGAAGCGGTGGTTTAGAAAATCCTGTATTTTGGAAAGGTAGTGAGGACAATGGAACAAAAGAGTGACATATTGAAGCCGTTCTCCAATGACATAATTAAGTGTATGGGTGATTCGGTAAAGCGGATTATTCTGTATGGCTCATATGCCAGAGGGGACTATACCACTCATTCTGATATAGATATTATGATTCTGACATCTCTGAATGATGCAGGGATCAGAAATATTGAGAACCAGATTTATGATATCGCTTTCGACTATGAAATGTCTCGGGGAGTTGTAATAAGCGTTAATATACAGAATATCGATCATTTCAACTACTGGCTGGGAGCTTTGCCATACTATGACAATGTGGAAAAGGAGGGGATTGTGCTTGCAGGATAAAGAAGTGTATTTCAGTATATTTCGATTCAGGATATGCATGAAAACCATGAAGCATTGTGGAATAGGAAACATATGAGAGGAAGTGATATGGATGTCGAGCGAAGTTTATACGGTTTCTCAAATTAAAAATATTTTAACTCCTGTCTTTCGACGTCATAATGTAAGACGAGCGGTACTATTTGGCTCCTATGGAAAAGGACGAGCGAATGAGAAGAGCGATCTTGATATACTGGTTGACAGCGGTCTGAAAGGCTTGAAATTTGTAGGACTGATTGAGGAAGTAAGAGAAGCTGTTGACAAAGATATTGATATGATTGATGTCTCTCATTTGGAAAAGAATTCTGAGATCGATTCAGAAATACAGGAAACAGGGGTGGTGATTTATGAGGAATGAGGTGGTTGTGTCTAAAATGTTGACATATATAGACAAGATTCAAAGGTATTCAAATGGTATGACATATGATACTTTTGTGGAAAACGATCTTGTTCTGGAAGCCTGTGTCTTTAACTTGAGCCAATTGGGAGAACTGGCGAACAAAGTGGATCAGGAATATAAAAAGAAACATTCTGAAATTCCGTGGAGCCAGGTATATGGCTTGCGGAACCGAATCGTGCATGATTATGAAGGTGTGAATCTTCAGCTTGTATGGGAGATTATATCGGACGATTTGCCTGAACTAAAAGAAAGTTTACAGGTAATAAAAGAACAAAAATAAAGAAATAATGTACCAATAGTGTACCAAACCTATCGCCGCCGCCCGGAAATGCCTGATTTACAAGGGTTGCGGGCACCGGTCATTGCGGTCTGCAACACCTCTATCGCCGGTTCAATTCCGGCTGGCACCTCTAAAAGAACCACGTTGTGTGGTTCTTTTTTTACCGTTTAACTGAAAAGATGACCGTTCACCTCTATTCTCTTGATTTTTGTATCTGGATGAATTAAAGTAAAGTCTGAATAATAATGCCTGGCGTTTTGGAAATTTTGGAAAGCTGCCAGACAGTTTCCGTATTAGATATTGGGGCATGATGCGGAGAGGACAGGTGTGCCAATGCTTTAGAATCGCATCGCGATCGACGGCACTGCTGTGGTACGTGGATATGGAGGACAAAGATGACGCGGTTTGTTATTTACACGGATGATAGAAAGGATATCCAGGAGCTGGAGCAGCTCCTGCGGAAGGCTGTACTCGCCCGCAGAGAATGGCCGCTCGTTCAGACTTATGTCGGTGATGAAAATTTCCGGGCGTATCTGCAGTTCGTACGGCAGAATCCATATTTGATTATGGTGGCAGCTGTTACTGGTCCGGAAGGACGTCAGAAGGCCATGCGGATTCGGGAAATTAACTGGGAAGCGCGGATGCTCTGGTTTTCAGATAAGTCAAATGAGACGGTTGCTGATTCAATAGGGATTACGGCTTTCGGTTTGCTTCCTGCCTCTATGAAGGAAATGGAGTCGGCACTGGATGCGTGTCAGCTTTTTTCTAATGCTTTGGCTTCGGATTCTCGCGCTCTGGTGTAGGCTGCGATCCGGCATGCTTCTTCTATTTGTTAGTAAATTTGTGCTTTGGATTGACAGAAAGAACAAAATATAGCAGAATGGGGTTATGTGCATTACGGAAAGGCAGCTGTTTTCAGTACCTTCATATTTGCCAGGCTTTGTGCAAAATAGTAGGAAGGTAATTTAGTAAAATGGAGTTTTACCATGACGGAGAAAAGGAAATATACAATCGATGATGTGGCGCGTGAACTCGGGATCAGTAAGACAACCGTCTCACGCGCGATTTCCGGGAAGGGCAGGGTCAGTCAGGAGACGCGGGAGAAGGTACTCTCCTGTATAGAAAAAAATGATTATCGCCCGAATGTGATTGCGAAGGCTCTTTCCGAGAGAAGAACGTATAATATTGGTCTGCTGCTCCCAAATGATTACGCAGAGATTGACTTTCCTTTTTTTAAAGAGTGTATGAGCGGCATCTGCGAGAAGGCGACGCAGCACAATTATGACATCCTTCTTCTGCTTGTGGATGGCAAGGACCTGACACAGCTTAGACGGATGATTTCCAACCGCAAGGTGGATGGAGTGATCGTGACGCGCGCACTGACCAACCCGACCTTGCGCAGCTATCTGAGTGAGGAAAAAGTGCCGTTTGTAGTGATCGGGACGCCGCAGACGGAGGATCCGGGCATGGTCTGGATCGACAATCAGAACCGGGAGGGCAGCCGGGAGCTTACCGGTATTTTGCTGATGAAGGGACTCCGCCGTCTCGCTCTGGTCGGCGGCAGCCGGACGCATCTGGTCACCAGCAGCCGCGTGGAAGGCTTTGAGGATGCGCATAATGATTACCATGTGCGGGTAGATGAGAAGCTGCTGTTTTTCGATGTAGACAGTTACGCGAAGGCGGCAAAAGCCGCAGACATGATCCTGGAGGAAAAAGCAGACGGGATTGTATTCATGGATGATTATATTGCGAATATGATGCTGGGGTGCCTGCGTGAGCGGCAGGTAAAAATCCCCCAGGATCTCCGGGTGGCGAGCTTATATGACAGTGCTCTGCTGGAATATCATATTCCGGCCATCACGAGCCTGCATTTCAACACCAAAAGTCTCGGAATGAATGCCTGCCAGATCCTTCTGGACCACCTTGGCGAGCAGGTGGAAGGGGAGTTTGTGCCGTTGAATTACCAGGTGATTCTCCGGGAGTCGACGAAGTGAGGCATATAAACAACGCAGATAAACGGCTGAAGAAGTATATCGCTCTGCTATGTATTGATCATTCCGGACGGAAAAACTGGATTGCTCAGATAAAGCATTACTATGTAAGTAACGGTAACGCCCAGCCGGTAAAATTCATCACTGTATAATTGACGGTATCACCCAGCTGAAAACGCATCGGAGCAGATGACGTTTTTTCGCCGGGTGTTTTTTTGTGCACAGGGGCGCGTAAGGTATATCCCATGCGAAGCGTGGGATGCCACCCGGCGAGGGGAATTAGCAGCCTACGCTGCACGCGCTCCGCGCGGGCAAGTAGGGGACAAGTCTCCCTGCTCGATTGCACAGAATCGCATAAGGAAGTCTCCCGGGATGAATTTACATCATATGTTCCGAATTGCGGAGCAAATCGAGAACCTGAAGAATTTGCAGATGTATTTGTACCAGATTTGTTTATCCAGTCCGGAAGGACGAAGGAAAGGTTCGAGTGCACATAAAAGGAATCCAGCCCTGCGGCCATGGCACCGCCGATATCATTTACTGCGTCATTTCCTATGAAAAGAGACTGGCTGAAATCCAGTCCAAACTGGCGGGTCAGCTGATGGAAAAAGAATGGGTTGGGCTTGCCCACGCCGTAATCAGAGGAGATCAGAATGCCGTCAAATCGCTGGTCGAGGTCAAGCAGACGCAGCTCATATTGAGTAAAAATACGCTGTGCGTTCGAGAGCAGCCAGACTTTTTTCCCTGCTGCATGAAGATATTCCAGCATCTCGAGGGTTCCCTCGTAGAGGCGGATGTATTCCGTAGAGAGTACGCGGAAAAACTGTCCGGTATGAAGGATCAGCTCCGGACTCGCGATGATTCCCTTTTGCTCATAAAGGGCCTGAATCACACAGGAAAGATCAATCTCAGGGGAAGCTTCATAATCCTGAGCCAGACGGGAGTGCCAGGCAGACATTGCAGGCTCATTTCCTGGCTGATGCTCCTCGTGATTATGAGAATGAGAAACCTGGCGGGCTGGTGTTTCTGTTATGCAATCTGATGCACTGACCCTGCTGATCTGTTCCTGATGGATATGGAAATTCTGGCAGGAGGCATCGCTTTGATCCTGCTGCGCATCCGAATAAGACTGCGCAACTGTATAAGAAGCGGAAGAGCCATGCTTCCGCCCTGCGTCCTGGCGATATTGCTCTGTCAGAGCATCCCGGGCTAAGCGCAGTTCCTCCGGCGAATAATCCGCGCCATAATATCCATAGAACAGACACATTTTGTCCCAGAGCATCGGGTTCTCCTCGTCCGTATGGATATCCACCAGAGTTCCATACAGATCAAAAATGTAATTGTGATAGTGGTATGGGAGCTGAGCTTTCATTTTTGCACTCCGTGTTTATGACACAAAAATTTGTAAAAAGTTAACGACAATAGGCACAAAATGAAATGACAAAAGACTGGATATGTGATACAATATAAATATCATCTCCAAAAGCTGGTCAGAATGCTGACTTACAGAGACAGTATTCCGTTCACCGGCGGGCAAACCGTACTCCTCTGATTACTATGCGGCTGACGGTTCGCTTCAGAAAGGAGGTGAGGACTATGGCGGGTATCGTCTCGCTGCTGATTGCCATCACGGCGAATGTAATTGCATATTACATTTGTAAGTGGTTTGATGGAAAATCGTGACTCGTTTACAATTGCACCAGCATACCTCGCTGATAAAGAGGGAGAAACCCCAGAGACCAACCCTCTCTGGGGTTTCGTTTGCCATTTTACTGGCGGATATATCTCGCTTTCACAAAGACTTTACCACAGGAGCTGACGTTTTGCAAGGGTTATTTTTGCGATATATTCAGTTTTCATGGTGCATTGCTGCATAGTCAAAGGTGGCTACCTTTTGTCGTCCGAATCATTAACATTTAAATGCTTAAAATTTGAATGTCATCGGCAATCGGGCGCGAGGAAGACTGTCTGCGTCTATTTCTGATACGGTCCGATAATATTGTTTAAAACACCTGTAAAACCAGATGCGCAAACGGTTGCGCAAAGTAAAACACAACCAAAACCAGTATAGGCAATATGCACAAAAAAACGGTCGGAATACTGTCTATTTAGTATAGTTGACATGAAGAAACAGATAAGGTATACTGTAAGCACGGTAAACCGATTGCGCAACAGTTGCGCAACAAAACGACACAGGCTGCAGCGAATATTTACGATGGCCTGTGAGCGGCAGCCGGAGCCGGGACTGGTTCCGCGCTGTACCTATTAAATCCATAAGGAGGATAAGCAAATGAAATGTAAAAAGGTTCTTGCAGTTGCACTGGCGGCAGGCATGGTTATGAGCATGGCTCCGGTTGTGTCAGCAGCTGACGACAATGTCATCACGATCTGGGTGGCAGACAACATGGTAGACCTGACGATCGAGTATGCGACTGCATATCTTGAGGAGAACTATCCGGACTACACCATCGACGTACAGGCAGTTGGCGAGGGCGATGCAGCTTCCAACATGATCACGGATGTTGAGGGCGGCGCTGATATCTATACCTTCGCACAGGATCAGAAGGCTCGTCTGGTCAGCGCGGGCGCACTGAGTGAGCTCTCCGATTATTACGCAGAGTGGGTAGCGGAGAACAATGACGCTGGTTCCGTAGCAGCAGTACAGAACGGCGATGCGACCTACGCGTTCCCGATTACCTCTGATAACGGCTATTTCCTGTATTATGACAGCAGCGTAGTGACAGATCCGACTTCCGTAGAAGCGATCCTTGCTGACTGCGAAGCGGCCGGCAAGGGCTTCTATTTCCAGATCAGCGGCGGCTGGTACAATGTAGCGATGTTCTTCGGCACCGGCTGCACTCTGACCTATACGGCAGATGAGTCTGGTACTTATACAGACTGTACGATCGACTATGCTTCTGACGCTGGCGTAACAGCTATGAAGGCTCTGATCTCTGTTGCTTCCTCTTCCGCATTCTATGATGGATCTTCCATCGGCGATGCGACGAACTGCGCGGCGATCGTTGACGGTACCTGGGATTCTACAGCTGCACAGGAGCTCTTCGGAGACAACTACGCATGCACGAAGCTCCCGACCTTCACGGTTGATGACGAGACTTATCAGATGAACAGCTTCGGCGGATACAAGATGCTCGGCGTGAAGCCGCAGACCGATGAGAATAAGGCTCTTGCCTGCTTCGATCTGGCTCAGTATCTCTCTGACGCAGAAGTACAGCTGGCTCGTTTTGAGGCAGAGGGCTGGGGTCCGTCGAACCTGACCGCACAGGCAGATGAGGCAGTTCAGGCAAACGAAGCGCTTACCGCTCTTGCTGAGCAGAGTGAGTTCGCTATCCCGCAGGGCGACTATCCGGATGATTACTGGACCGTTTCTGAGGCTCTTGGCAAGGATATCATTGCAGGTACCTACAATGATTACACCGATGAGCAGCTGCTTGAAGTCCTGACTGATTTCCAGGAGCAGTGCCTGGCAGCTGTTACGGGCTGATCTCAGGATTGTGAGATTAGATGAGTTATTCAGAAGCTGCACTGAAGAGCAAAAGCGATCTGCATCCTCTTACTGATTGGATAAGAGGAAATGAGCATGAAAATTGGGCATAAAGAATTTTTCTTACGCTCAAGAAATGACAACCTGACAATTTAACAAGTGTGGCCTTCTGATGACGAAAACCAAAAGGAAACCTGAATGCAGACCGTCTTTTGGCGGTCTGCATTTTTTCGAGAACATCTATGAGACGCATTTATAAGGCGTTATTCATTGGAAAAAATTATAAGGCGCAGGGGAAGGGGAATCCTGAAAGTTTTAAGGAATACCCTGGCCATAAGGAATTCTCCGACTTCATCGGCATCTTCGCAGTCGCTTCGGTCGGTGCCTGAGTCCTCGATTTTCTGCGAAAATCGGGACATAAAACGCGTGCCACTGGCACGCAGCACCCTTATGGCATACCTTAGCCATAAGGAATCCTCCGACTTCGTCGGCAATCCTTATGGCATACCTTGCGCGGATTGGACAGAGGTTATTTTCCTCTTGCCAGATAAAAAGGGAGGGATCAGACCGCAATGAGTCAACAAAAAGAAACCCTTTCGGCCCGGATGAACAGAGGCTTTACGCGGGCCGGAAGAAACATCGCGGAGATCGGTAAGACTTTCAAGGAGGGCGACTGGACCGCGAAGCTCTCTTTCGTAATTATGGGATTTGGCCAGCTGGTACATAAGCAGTTTCTGAGGGGCATCATTTTCCTGGGGACGGAGCTTTTGTTTATCTATTACATGGTCACATTTGGCGCAGAATATGTATCAAAGCTGCCGACACTGGGTACAGTAGAGACCTACGTAGACAAGAGCGGCAAGATTCCGCTGACTGTATATGGCGACAACAGCTTTCTGATTCTGCTGTATGGTCTGCTGACCATCTTTGTGATCGCGGCCTTTATCTTCATGTGGAGGATGAATGTCGGACAGCAGCGCCAGATTCAGAAGCTGCAGGAGATGGGGAAAGCTCTGCCGACTACCAGAGATGATCTGAGATCGCTGCTGAATGAGCACTTTGCCGCGACCCTGCTGGCAATTCCGAATGTCGGTATATTTGTCTTTATTATTCTGCCGATTATTTTTATGGTCTGCATCGCGTTTACTAACTATGACGCGAATCACCAGTCTCCGACGAATCTGTTCTGGTGGGTAGGCCTGGAGAACTTTAAGAGCCTGTTTTCCATGGGTTCATCCGGCTTTGGCAATACCTTCTTCCAGGTACTGGCCTGGACACTGGTCTGGGCGACATTCGCGACCTTCCTGAATTTCTTCCTCGGGCTGGGCGTGGCCATCATGATCAATAAAAAGGGAATCAAATTCAAAAAGCTGTGGAGGACTATCCTGGTCATGACCATCGCGGTGCCGCAGTTTGTATCCCTGTTGTATATGTATAAGATGTTTGCCAACGACGGTCTGGTGAACACGTACCTGCTGAAATGGGGGCTGATACAGACGTATATCCCCTTCTGGAACTACGCAATGTCATCGAGGATCCTGATCATTCTGATCAACGTCTGGATCGGTATTCCGTACATGATGTTGATGACAACTGGTATTCTGATGAACATCCCGGAGGATCTCTATGAGAGCGCCAGGATTGACGGCGCGAACGCATGGCAGACATTCCGCAAGATCACGCTTCCGTACATGCTGTTTGTATTAGGACCATATCTGCTGACGTCCTTCACCGGCAATCTGAATAACTTCAACGTGATCTACCTGCTGACGCAGGGGCAGCCGACAACGATGAGTATGACCGGCGGCGCGGGCGGCACGGACCTGTTGATTACCTGGCTGTACAAGCTGACTGTGAACGATACGAACTACTGCATGGCAGCCGTCATTGGTATCATGGTATTCGCGGTAACAGCGATTATTTCTCTGGTGGTGTATCGGATTCTGCCGTCTGTAAGAGATGAGGAGGGATTCCAATAATGAATGAGAAAAAATTGAGATCAAAAAGCGGCCATGACAGGGTCATCAATACGGTCATTTATATCATTCTGATCCTCATGAGCATTATCTGGCTGTTCCCGTTTGTCGGTCTGGTGCTGCAGAGCTTCCGCTCCTACGCGACAGAATATGGCGGTATGGTGGCATACTTCCTGCCGAAAGAATTTTCCCTGGATAATTATACCTGGCTGCTGACAGACTCCGGGAGTTCTTTCCCGAGATGGTATCTGAACACTCTGACGATTGCCATTTTCGTGGCGATCATCAATACGGTCATGATCGTGGCGGTGGCGTATGCGTTATCCAGATCGAGATTCGCGGGCAGGAACTTCATGATGCAGCTGTGGCTGATCCTGGGCATGTTCC
Source organism: Lachnospiraceae bacterium (assembly GCA_021201665.1). GTDB lineage: Bacteria > Bacillota > Clostridia > Lachnospirales > Lachnospiraceae > Choladousia. The sequence continues at coordinate 10,771 of JAJQEO010000022.1, forward strand.
CCGGGTTCCTGACCATGATCTGCCTGTATTTCCTGTTAAAGCAGATGGGACTGACCCAGGCGGGCGCTGTCCCCGGATTGATTCTGGTGACATGCGCAAGCTCCGGTATGGGCTACTATGTCTGCAAAGGCTATTTTGACACAATCCCCAAGGCACTCGATGAGGCGGCGCGCATCGACGGCGCATCCAACGCGCGCATCATGTTTACAATCATCATGCCGCTGACGAAGCCGATCATCATTTACACTGCACTGACCGCATTCATGGCTCCGTGGTGTGATTATGTGTTTGCATCCTACGTGGCCTTCGGCTACAGTGACAGCTACAACGTGGCCGTAGCGTTGACGCGCTGGGTATGGACCAACGACTACCAGGGCTACTACACCAGGTTCTGCGCGGGCGGCGTACTTGTCGCCATCCCGGTAACGATTCTGTTTATGTGCCTGCAGAAGTATTATGTAGAGGGCGTGACAGGCGGCGCTGTGAAGGGTTGATACCCAAATGTGGCTGCTGGCGGCGCTGTGAAGGGTTGATACCCAAATGTGGCTGCTGGCGGTGCTGTGAAGGGCTGATACCCAGATGCGGCTGCCGCTGACGGCACTGTGAAAGATTGGCACAAATGCGGCTGGCAGTACTATAAAGGGCTGCAGGTGGCTGCCGCAAATGTGACATGCAACAGTGCTGATCAAAATGCAGTCGGCGCGATAAAACATATCGGGGCAGGGCGTGCCCTGCCCCGACAAAAAAAGTGTATGAAAGAAAGATAGAGGCTTTGAGAACAGAATGAGAAACAACGCATGTGAGAGGGCGTTTTCTACTCTGTCCGCTGTTTTCTGGCGAATACGGAAAGCAACCGGCAGCAGGCTGAAATACCTGTTACCGGTGCTTTTTTTGGCAATCTCAGTCTGCTTCTGGGTGCGGACGCCGGTAATGGCGGAGTCGGAGAGCGAAACCTGCGAAGTGATTGAAACAGCTGATGAGGCAGCATCGGATAATAAAGCTGCCGGAGATGGGAACGCCGCATCGAATGCCGTTGACGAGATCGACGATAATTACCGCAATTACTATGAAATCTTCGTTTATTCCTTCTATGACTCGGACGGAGATGGCATCGGCGATCTGAACGGTGTCCGGGAGAAACTGGATTATATCGAGGAGATGGGCTTTGACGGGATCTGGCTGATGCCGGTGATGCCTTCGACCACCTACCATAAATACGATGTGACGGATTATTATGGGATCGACGAGGAATATGGCACGCTGGAGGATTTTCAGGCTCTGGTGGAGGAATGCCATAAGAGGGGGATCCGGGTGGTGATTGATTTTGTGATCAACCATACCTCATCGCAGCACGAGTGGTTTCAGGAGGCCTGCGCGTATCTTGCGTCGCTGGAAAAGTGTGAGGAGCCAGACGAGAACGTCTGTCCTTATGTGGGATATTACCACTTCTCACAGACGCAGGAGAGCAGCGATTATTATGAGATCCCGGCTGCGGGAAACTCGATCTGGTATTATGAGGGCGTGTTCTGGTCGGAGATGCCGGATTTGGATCTCTCAAATGAGATGCTTCGAGCGGAGCTGGAGGCCATCGCGGCTTACTGGATTGACATGGGCGTGGACGGCTTCCGCATGGACGCGGCGCTGCATTTTGAGGAGAGCGACACCACATTTAACACCGAGGCGCTCAACTGGATGTATTCGTACTGTCTGACGCTGGATCCAGATTTCTACATGGTATCGGAGGTCTGGTCAAGCGAGACGACGATTGCGGATTATTACGCGAGCGGGACTCCGAGCATGTTTAACTTTGACATGGCGGACGCGGAGGGCAAGCTGATCAAGGCGGCGCGCGGGACATTGAAGGTATCCAGCCTGATTGATTCTATGGTCAAATGGCAGGAGGACTTTTCTGCGGAAAATCCGGACTATATTGACGCCGCGTTTATTTCCAATCATGATACCGGCCGCATTTCCAATGCGCTGGTTTCGGACGAAAATGATGTCAAAATGGCTGCGGGACTGCTGATGACGATGAGCGGCAGCACCTTCGTCTATTACGGTGAGGAGATCGGCATGAAGAGCAAGGGTACGGCGGATGAAAACAAGCGCCTGCCGATGTTCTGGTCGGAAACCGATACCGAAGGCATGACGGACGGCCCGGCGGATGCCGAAGAAGGAATTGCCTCCTCCTTCGCGGCTGTGGATGAGCAGTTGGCGGACGAGACATCGATTCTCAACTACTATAAGCGGGCAATCGCGCTCCGAAATGAAAATCCGGAGATCGCGCGCGGGACGATTGAGAAGGTCGAGGAGTTCTGCGATGGCAACCAGGGGGCGATTCTGAAGACCTGGGAGGACAGCACCATTGCGATTCTGTATAATACCTCGGATGACGAGCTGGAGGTAGATCTTTCCGGGACGACGCTCTCCGGGATGGCTATCAGCGGATATCTGACGCTGAACGATGAGGAGATTATTCTCACGGACGATGTGGCCATGATGCCGGCACAGTCAATTCTGGTGCTGCGGTAAAATTACATGGAACCGGGCAGACGTGAAAACATCAACTATCAACGAAAGGGAGAAATCATGGACAAATTTGTTGTAAACATTATCCACCGTCCTGAGATGGTGCCAGAGTACGCCGAGAAGGTAACCGGGCACGGCCAGGCGGAGGATATCGGGCGCAAGGCGCTGCTGACAGAGAGCCTTGACATTTTTAAGACGCAGCAGGAATGTGCGCACAAGAATGGTCTGAAAACGACGATTGAGATGACCTACGCCAGCCTTTTCAATGACGAGGCAGTGGCACTTGCAAAGGAACATCATGAAAAATATGGAGATGAAATCGCTCTGACCCTGCTGGGCCTTCCGTGCAAGGAGTTCCGTGAGAAATATAAGACCAAGGATTTCTGCATCTGGATGTTCTCCATGGAGGACAAGATGGCGATTGTGCAGGACGTGTTTGAAAAGTTTTATGAGAAGTTCGGCTTCTATCCGGAGTCGACCGGCTCCTACTACATGGACGCGGAGCTGACGAATTACATCAAAGAAAAATATCCGTCCGTCAAGTGTGCGGTGGCAACCTGCTGGGAGGAAGGCCCGAAGGCCTATCACACCTGCAACAACAGCTGGTATACGTTCATGGACGGCGGCCCTTGGGCACCGTGGATCCCGTCGAAGCAGAATACGCACGCGCCGGCCGCGAATGAGGCGGAGGACTCCGGCATTGTGGCTATCCCGCACCTGAGCCGCGACCTGATTGCCTGCTACGACGGCAACGGCTCGAACTTCGGCACCCATCCGCAGAACGTGCTGCGCGGCATGATTTACGATTCCGACACCTGGGAATATCCGTATCTCTATAACCTGATCGACCAGTACCGCTATCAGGCGAAATTCAACGATGGCTACGCTTACAATATGATGTTCGTAGGACCGGGCTGGATGAACAAGATGGGCCGCTGGGAGGCACCCTACGAGCTGCTGCTGAAATCCTACGAGGACGGCTGTGCGTATTATGGCAAGCTGAAAAAAGAAGGCAAGCTGGTCGACATGACGATGAGCGAGTTCGCAGACTATTACCGTCAGAAGAAGTCCTACACCGAGCCGGAATGTGCGCTCTGGAGAGACATTCTCTATGGCAGCCAGAAGCAGGTGTTCTGGTACTGCGATCCGTATCTGCGCGCAGGCGTCAATATGGATCAGGGCGGCGCGATCGTCGACCTGCGCCCCTATGTCGCGAAGCTGAACTGGCCGGTCGGCATCGGCACCCCGCATATTCAGGATGCCAGCTATCCGTTCCTGATTCAGGAAAAATATCGCGCCGGATATTTCACCCACTACGCAGGAGAGGGAACCGTCCGCAGTGCCAAGATCTGCCATAATGGCGAGGAAGTCGATCTTTGTCTCTGCCGTACAAAGGCGCATTTTTCGGAGGAACCGGTTGAGTCGGCTTCCGGCGGAAATGCTGCGGTTACAAGACCGGTGGAAGCTTCAGCACCCGCTCCGGGCGAAGCTTTTGAGATGGCTTCCAGACCGGCAGCAGCTTCCGTATCCGCTCCGGACGAAGCCTCTGAAACGGGATGCAGCGCTGAGAAAGTGGCAAAGAACCGTATCCTCACGCTGGATCCGGTGGATATTGAATTTTCCGACCTGACTGTGAAGCTCCAGACCGTGATGACCTTTATCGAAGGCACAGGCAAGATCCGTATCGACCGCAAGGTGCTCTCGATCACACCGAATAGCTGCGGAGCGTCCGCAGACGCAGGCACAGATGCCGACAGCGCGGCTGCTGATATCACAATCAACGAATATATGGTGGGCTGCTACGGCACGACCGAGTATACGGAGGACATGTCCAGCCTGACACTTTTCCTTAAGAAAGATGAGGAAAAAACAGAGATTCCTTACGAGTATAAATGCCGCGAGGCGTCCATGGAAGGAGCTGACAGCGCGGCCTGCATCGTACCGCCGATTGATACGAAGGTTTCCATGACCTGCGAAGGCCGGGACAAGGCGGGCTACATCAAAGAGGGATACGCATTCAGCCCGATGTTCACGATCGGATACACCGGGAAATTATGTGAGAAGGAGGTCTTCACGACATGGCTCAATCTGGAAAAGGCAAATTAAACTACCGCTGTCCGTCCTGCTTTATGCGCGACCTGGATCTGGATATGTTTTACGACAAGGAAAAGAAGGAATACTACTGTATCCGCTGCCAGTATCGCGGCAGCGAGGCTGACGTTCTGGAGAAAAATCAGATGGCCCGGTTCCGCTATGGCGCGATGATGCGGCGGTTCGAGGAGAAAGATTTTGAGGATTTCTCGGAAGGATGAGTTGAGATACTCTTTTGATAATGAAGAAAAGGAGCCGAGACTTTGATATATCAAAGATCCGGCTCTTTTCTATGCACAGTCTGTTCCGATTTGCGAAGCAAATCGAGAACTTTGGTCGCGTAAGGAAATTAGCAGTTTGCGCCACATCTGCCCGGTGCGGCAAGTATTTTTTCATTTTGCTGTGGAAAAGCGAAGGTGAGTATGCTAGAATGAAAATAACATATTTTCCACGAACGACATTATATAGTTGCAGGAAGTTTGAATATCTATAAAGAAGATAAGCGGGGTGAAAACATGGGATATTATCTGAACTCGGAGGATGCGTATGAACTTTACAAAAGTGAGACAGGGAAAGATTATTTTATAGATAAAACAAAAATGCTTCAGGATTTGATCCGGATTATAGATCAGGGGGGAGACAGCATTTCCATTACCAGACCCCGTAGATTTGGAAAGTCCGTAATTGCAGCCATGATCGGCGCATTTTTCGGAAAGGGAGCCGACAGCAGTGCCCTGTTTTCAAAGCTTAAAATAGCAGAAAATTCAGAATACACGAAGCATCTGAATCAACATAATGTGATTTATGTTGATTTCAGCAAGGGGCCGGCTGAATGCAAATCCTACGCTCAGTATATCGACTATATTAAAGAACGCCTGACGCTGGATCTGAAAGAGTCCTATCCGAATGCGTTCTTACTGCCGGACGATACATTGGGCGAGACTCTCCGCAATGTATTTAGAAAATATAACCGCGAGAAGTTCATCCTTGTGTTTGATGAGTGGGACTATATTTTCCACAGGGATTATTTTACGGAATCGGACCGGGGCAGGTTCACTGCCTTTCTCGGTGATCTGACAAAGGGCAGGGCCTATGTCACCCTGACCTATATGACGGGAATTCTTCCGATCAAAAAATATTCCGGCAGTGACACGATGAACCACTTCGCTGAGTTTAATATGGCGAACAGCGGTATGTACAGCGAGTATTTTGGATTTACAAACGCAGAGGTAGACGAGCTTTATCAGCGCTATGTCAGAAATACGCCGAACCCGGTCATTTCGCGGGAAGATTTAAGGGACTGGTACGATGGTTATCATCGGAAGGGGAAGGAGAGCGTTTACAATCCGAACTCTGTGGTATTCGCGCTTACCCAGAACGAGCCGGGGAACTATTGGGCGCGTGCCGGTGAGTATGAAGAACTAAAGGATTATATTTTGGATGATACGGATGGCGTTCGGGATGCTGTGATGCTGCTGGCGGCGGGTGAGTCGGTGAAGGTGGATATTCAGGAATATGCGACATCAGCGCAGAAACTGGAAACCAGAGACGAAATTCTCTCAGTTATGACTGTTTATGGTTATCTGAATTATTTCGATGGCTGCGTGAGGATCCCGAACCGGGAACTCTGGATGGAGTTTGATAAAATCATCCGCGCGGCTCCGAGATTTAATTATATGCGCGAGCTGGAGAAGGAATCGTTGCGTATTCTGAAGGCAACTTACGATGGGGATGAAGATACAGTTGGGAAAATGCTCGCGATTGTGCATACAACGGAGTCTCCTTTAAAAGCATATAGTGACGAAGCTGAACTGTCGGGCAGCGTGAAGCTTGCTTATATTGCCGCAAGGAATAAATACAACATGGAGCGAATTGAAACGCCCCCTCGCTGTGCTCGGCGGCAGGTCGCGCCGTCCATTGGAAGAAATGCTGCGCATTTGGACGGCGCTAAAGACCAGGCAGGCATCGGATATGTAGATTATATCTTTTATCCGCATAACAGGTCTGATGATGGCATCATTATTGAACTTAAAGTAGATGATTCTCCGGAAACTGCTCTGCAGCAGATTAAGGATAAGGATTACGCGTTAAAGTTTAAAGGAAAGGTGGGGGAGCAGCCGAAAACGACCGGCAGGATTATCCTGGTGGGAATCGGGTATTACAAGAAAGATAAAGTGCATCGGTGCAGGATTGAGATTTTAGACAGCTTTTTGGCAAAATAAAGTAAACGTAACAGGACTTCGGACAGAAGGAGGGTTTTATGCCATTACCGAAAGAACAGATCTATACAGTTGACGATATCTATGATTTGCCGGATGGCCAGCGTGCGGAGCTGGTCGATGGGCAGATCTATTATATGGCGCCCCCGAGCAGAAGACATCAGGATATTCTTTCTTTTCTGCATCTGGTTATCGGTAATTATATTCATGAAAAAAAAGGAAACTGCAAAATCTATCCTGCGCCGTTTGCGGTATTTTTATTCGAAGATGACAGGAATTACCTGGAGCCGGACTTATCAGTAATCTGTGATAAAGGCAAGCTGAACGATAAAGGATGCAACGGTGCGCCCGACTGGGTCATTGAAATCGTGTCGCCAGGCAGTAAACTGATGGATTACTATACGAAGCTCGGGCTGTATCGCTCTGCAGGTGTTCGGGAGTACTGGATCGTAGATCCTATGCGGAAAAATGTGCTTGTATATGATATGGAGCATGGCGAGGGTCCAGTGACCTATTCGTTTTCCGATGTTATTCCAGTTACAATTTATCCGGGGTTTTCGGTTGATTTTGGCCGGATGGATAGTTGATTTTGAAACAGAAAGAGTTAAGACACTCGGGCCTCATTGTTGAAATAAGTCGGCCGAAATCCCATTGGCTGCAGACGATGGGCAGTTCACTGAGATAAAGGGACATAAGGCCACGAATCGGAACGCAGAAGCGTCGTTTTTGGCTTTGATGACTTGATTTTATAAAAAATACAGGGAAAGGCAGAATAAGGAAAAGCATGAACAACAAGTGGATTACTGGAATGGATTTATCCACGCTGCTGGCGGTGGAGGAGAATGGTGGTAAGTTTTACGATCACGGAGTGCCGGGCGGCGCGATGGAGATTTTGCAGAAATATGGCATGAATCTGGTGCGGCTGCGCATCTGGAATGATCCATATGACGAGCAGGGAAATCCGTACGGCGCGGGAGATTGCGATATTGAGACGGTACTGACGCTCGCGAAACAGGCGAAGCAGCTGGGGATCGGCTGGCTGCTGGATTTTCATTACAGCGACTTCTGGGCAGACCCGGGGAAGCAGTGGGTGCCGAAGGCCTGGCGGGGCATGAATGCGAAGGAGCTGGAGCAGGCGATTTATGATTATACGACTGAAGTGCTGGAGCACTGCCGGAAGGAGGATGCCCTGCCGCAAATGGTTGCGGTGGGGAATGAACTGTCGAACGGTTTTCTCTGGCCGCTCGGGCAGCTGCCGCACGGCGGGAGCTGGAAACGACTGCTGGGGAAGGTGCAGGGTCACAGTGACACAGTCAATGAGCTGAATCAGGGCGGTGCGATTAGTGTGCAAAGCCGACGTGACGTGATCGACGAAGAGAGCGAGATTTCTCCCGATGGTATCCGTTTGTCAGACGCGTATAAGAACATCGCCGCGTTTGTGAGCGCAGGGATCTGCGCGGTGAGGGATTTTGAGGCTCGGATCAATGCAGATGCAGCTTCGGCTACGTACACATTGCCGGTCATGATTCACCTCGACGCCGGCGGCGACAACGAACTCTACCGCAGATGGTTTGATCATTACTTTGCGAACGGAGGGGCGGATTTCGAGTACATCGGCCTGTCCTATTATCCGTTCTGGCATGGGACGCTGGATAAGCTGCAGTACAATATGAATGACATCGCGCGGCGCTATGGGAAAAAGCTGGTCGTGGCGGAGGTGTCGATGGGCTTCACGATGGAAGATTATGCTTCTTACGAGAAGCTTTCGGCAGCGGAGCGCAAGGGCATGGCGACAAAGCCGGAGGCTGCGGCCATGGTGCCGTATCCGATGACCCCGCAGGGACAGGCAGACTTTATGAGAGACGCGATCGAGGTGATCCGTCAGGTGCCGGACCATCTGGGATGCGGCTTTATCTACTGGGAGTCGGCGTGGATCCCGGTGCCGAACGTTGGTTGGGCGAACGCGGCCTCCTGTGAATATATCCACGATCCGGGACCAGGCGGAAACGAGTGGGCCAACCAGGCGCTGTTTGATTATGAGGGGAACGCCCTGCCGGCACTGGATGTGATCGGGGAATATGCCGGGAAAGCATGAGAACTGAAAAGCACGCATTATAAAGTACGCGTTAATAAGTACGCATTGAAAAGTGCCGCAGGTCATGCGGCATTTTTTGCTGAGAGGGTTCTTTAATTATGACGGATCCAGGATCCAGATCTCTGACTAAACCTTGTACCGGATCCGGCTTGTGTACAATACGAAATTATGAGATCGTGTAGTTGGTTGTAATCGTTCCGCCATTTGAAGTGTTAACATAGGTGACAGCCAGGGTATAGGTTCTGCCCTTTGTCAGACGGCCGACAGCTACAGAAACGCTGGACTTTGGCGTATTGTAGTAACGATAATAACTGGTGCTTGTAGAGGTGCTGGAAGTGTAATTACTGTAGTATAGCTGGATGATCTGAACTTTCCAGCCGCTTTTCGCTGAAATTTTCAGCTTCGCGTTGGCGGTCGTCTTTTTCAGTGTAGCACTTGCGCTCGCAGAAGATTTTGTCTTAGTAGCAAAGGTCTTGCTGCTGTTTACATTGGTAAGCGTGATGGAACTCACCGGGTTGGTATATGCCTTAACATATAGTTTGGTCTTGTAAGTCGTACTGCCGATCTTATAGGAAATTGTGGTGGAACCAGTTTTCTTGATTTTGAAGCTGATAGTCGCGAATCCGTAAGAATCGGAGCTGGTGCTTGAACTTTCATAACTGGTATTGCTGTATTTAATGCCAGAGTAATACAGGCTATATCTGGTTGCTACGGAAGTACTGGAACTCTTTACAGAGGAAGCGGTTATTTTGTTTGTAGAGTCCAAAGTAACTAACATATCATAGTATTCTGAGCCTGATAATGTCTTTGAAGGCAGATAATAATACTCCGTCGAGGTAGCTGCCGATGCCGGAATGGCGGTAAACAGCATGGTGAACGCGAGCGCGATCACGGAAAGCTTTTTGAACATCTTTTTCATACTTGATTTTTCCTTTCCTTTCTTTGGATTTTAGTCTGTCCGTCGGGACAGATTGTGAAGGAACCCTCCCTTTTCTACCAGATTTTAACATCGAAAGGGCGGATATGCAACTAAAATCAGATGCATTTCCGCCATTTTTGTTCAGCTTTTTGTTCGCCTTGTTTTTTTGACGCAATTATGCCTGGCACATTGATACCTGACTATTTTTGCTCAGAGTATTTTTATACAGACTGTTTCATTCAAAATCCTCAATGTATTTCTGCAGCTTCCCGAACGCGCCTTTATAGATCACGGACAGCAGCTTGTCCGTCCGCCGGAGGGCGCGCTGCATCTGTTCAGGGGTGAGCAGGCCGTCTCGCGCGGCGTCCGCAAGCTCGTCAAGGTCGACGACCCGCACAAAGCCGTCCGGGTAGACGATCACGTCCACAAGCAGGTCGGTGAAGATGTAACTCTTTTCTGCTTCTTTATATTCATACTCAATGATGTCGCAGTACCAGCTGATCAGCTGATCCTCGTGGTCGTAGAATTTGCTGACCTTGTAGCCGCGCTCCAGAAAATAGCAGGAGTAGCCGTGATGGAGAGTTTTTTTGGGCCGGATTGTGTGCCATCTGGTGATGATGACCTCTTTGTCCGCATACAGGATGATGTCGTCGTCCAGCAGCAGGCATTCCTCCGGGATGATCCTTTTCCGGTACAGCCGAATCTCATTTTCGCTGTTCATAGTGCGTCCTCCGTTTGACTCTGAGTATTTGCAGATGAAGATTGATAGTTTATAAGTTTATAGTAAAAGACTTTCGCTGCTTTTCTGCCTCGGAAAAACCGAACGGTCAGATTTGCTTATGACACAGGAATATTATAATGGCTTTTATACATTTGCTGTATTCGTCCCGGATGGCAAAGAAAATGTGGGAGTGTTCCTGACTGGAAGCTGCTCATTCATGCACTCATGACCACCCGTCGAGCATCCGGATGTTTTTATCAGAAAGACGGCGCTCGTAGGCTTCCGGCGATTTGCGCCATTCCTTCGGGGTGGCATTCATGTAGCGCCGGAAGTTGCGGTTGAAGGTGGCGAGACTGCAAAAACCGCATTTTTCCGCGATTTCTGAGATCGGCTCGTTGCCCTTTTGTAAAAGCTCGCAGGCCGCGCGTATGCGGACCTGGTTGATATAGTCTGAGGGAGTCAGTCCCATACATTCTACGAAAAGACGCCGGAAATGGGTTTCGCTCATGTGGCAGACGCCGGCGAGGTCGCTCACGCGCAGGGTTTTTTCAAAGTGGTCGCCGACGTATTCGAGTGCGCGGGAGATCTGGAGAGAATCTGGTCCCGGAGAGATACCTGCAGCTTTCGCGTTTTCGATCAGAACCGGCTGGTGGCGGGCAATTTCGACAAACAATGCGCGCAGCAGGCCGTTTACCGCATCAGTATAGTGCTCTCTGCGGTCGACCATTTCCCGGAGAATCGCCTGGATCAAAGCCGCCAGAGAAGGGGATTCCTCTCGCGTAGTGCAGATGGCGTTGCGATGGATCCGCGCGAGAAGCTCGCCCGCCTGCCGGGAGTCGTCCGGATAAAAAGTGGGCAGAAGCCGTTCCGTGTCGATAAACAGGTATTCCCAGCGGTTGCTGGTCCGGTCTGTGCCGCTGGTGGTGTGCGGATAGTTTTTCGGAATCACGGTGATGGTGCCCGGGCCATATTCGAACTGGCTGTCCTCCAGAACCAGAGTGCCTGCTCCCTCGTAGCAGTAACCGATCTCGGTCAGGTTGTGGAAATGCAGGCATGAAATCGGCTGCCCGTATTCATCATAGCCGTAAGGGCGTACCCAGATTTCTCCGAGCAGCGCCAGCAGGGGCTCGCCATGCGGGACTTCATAATAACGGAATTCCAGATGTTCTTTCTTTTTGGCCATTTCCTGTCACACTGCCTTTTCCCCGGGATGTCTGCCTGAGACGGTTCCCGTACACAAGTGCTTTCCGGCATACGGGATTGCTGTTGATTTATTTCGAGAAAATATCGTGCATGTTGCGTTCCCCGAACGCCTTATTGCTTTATACCAGTGGTTTCGTTGTGTGCCTTGTTGCTTTATATCAATGGTTTCTCTGCCTGCTGTATTGAATTATAACGGCGGTTTTCGCGCACTGTACTGTGTGATTTATCTCAGCATGAAGTATATTTGAGTTATCATAACAGAAAAATGAAAAAAAGGGAATAAAAATATGAAAAAAATCTATTGTTGGAGTGACAGATGTCACAGCTTATCAGAGAAAGTAAACAAAAAAATGTAAATAAGAGGGGGCGAAAAGGTTCCTTTTGCCACATGATAGTCGAAAATGAAAAGTGTATAGTTGAAAATGATAACACATGCTCTGATAAACAGGTTATAATAGCGTGGAAATCCAAAATATCGCTCTCTTTTTTGTCCAAAATGCACAAACATATAAATGTGCTATTGCGTGAATGCATGGACAAACGGCTGCACGGACGCCCAGATGCATGGATACAATGATGCCTGGATGCCCAGATGCATGGATACAATGATGCCTGGATGCCCAGATGCATGGATACAATGATGCCTGGATGCCCGGATGTATGGCTGCATGGATGCCAAAAGAGAGGGAAGCAGAAAACAAGGAGGAAAGGTATTATGAAATTGAAGAAGATTCTTAGTGTTGCTATGACGGCGGCGATGGTGGCGGGTCTTGCGTGCGTACCTGTTTCCGCAGACGAAGAGTCCAACACGCTCACCGTATGGTGCTGGGATCCGGCATTCAACATCTATGCGATGGAAGAGGCTGAGAAGGTTTACCAGGAGATCAATCCGGACTTCACGCTTGAGATCGTTGAAACGGCATGGGACGATGTACAGACTCTGGTTACTACTGCGGCGGCTTCCGGCGACTACAGCACACTTCCGGACATTCTGCTGATGCAGGACAACGCGTTCCAGAAGAACGTCATCAGCTATCCGGGTCTGTTTGTGGACATTACGGACTCTGGCATTGACTTTGCTTCCTTCGCGGAAGGCAAGACCGCTTATTCAGTTGTAGACGGCGCGAACTACGGCGTTCCGTTTGACAATGGCGCGGTTGTCGCATGCTACAGGACAGATGTTCTTGAGCAGTGCGGCCTGACCGTTGATGATTTCACAGATATTGACTGGGATGAGTACATCGAACTTGGCAAGACTGTTCTCGAGACCACCGGTATGCCGCTTCTTTCCATGCAGGCAGGCGAGTGTGACCTTCTGATGATGATGCTGCAGTCCGCGGGCGGCAGCTGGTGCAACGAAGACGGCACACCGAACATCTCCGGAAATGAGATCATCACCAAGGTTATGGAGACCTACAAGACCCTCGTTGACGAAGGCATCCTTATTGAAGTAAACAGCTGGGATGAGTATGTAGCGACCATGGTGAACTCCACCGTAGCAGGCACCATCAATGGCTGCTGGATCCTGGCTTCCATCCAGACCGCAGAAGATCAGTCCGGCAACTGGGCGATCACCAATATGCCGAGCCTGGTAGACATCGACGGCGCGACCAACTACTCCAACAACGGCGGCTCCAGCTGGGCAATCACAGCAAACTGCTCAAATGTTGACCTTGCAACTGATTTCCTGGCGAACACCTTCGCAGGCAGCGTAGAGTTCTATGAGACCATCCTTCCGAGCTCCGCAGCGATCGCTACTTATCTGCCGGCGGGCGAGAGCGACGTATACGCAGAGCCGCAGGAATACTTCGGCGGCGACGCGATCTATGCTAAGATCGTAGAGTACTCCGGATATACTCCGAGCAATTACACGGGCGTTTATTACTATGAGGCACGTGAGGCTCTGGCTATCGCCGTGACGAACGTCGTAGCAGGCGCGGACATCGCGTCCGAGCTGGATACCGCTCAGTCCACCGTAGAGTTTGCAATGGGCATGTAAGGCTTTTGAAGTGATGAACATCCGGCGGATGACTGCATTTCGCTTCGGCTGATCCTGAACGCGTGCCGGTAGTGAGCAATGATATCCCGGTTTTTACAGGAAATCGAGGATGCAGGTGCCGACCGGAGGAAAATGGAGATCCGGAACACGGAGTGCGGAGAAATCCACAGGATTATCACAGATTGCACAAAAGTACAATAGAATAACCCGCAGGAACCCTCGCAAGGCATGGTGCCGCCGGACGGGCTGGCGAATGCCCGCGGGGGTTCTCTGTTCGTAACTGTTCCAGCATCCGGATAATTATTTTGATTTTTAATCATGTATTCTTTACCGGGCATTCTTAATTAAGCAATAAAGTCAATCCATGAGGATTTGTTTTAAGGCCGTGCACTATCATGCCTTGAGCTTGCGATTCTCGTATCAGGCAGTGCGGGATGGGCGTATCGTTTTGCGGCAGTTGTTACTGTTCACAGCTGCGTCGTGAATGGCAATCGGCAGATCCTTACTTTGCTGAGCGTGGATTGACACAGATAACGACAGGGAGGGAATTTGGATGGAGGCTTCGAAATCAAAAAAGAAGTGGCTGACGCTGAGCCGGAAGCACAATCTGACAGGATGGGTGTTCCTGCTTCCGGCAGCGCTGCTGATCCTGATCATGAATTTCGTGCCCATGATACAGGCACTGATTCTGTCCTTCAAGACTGGCATCGGCGTAAATATGACATGGGCCGGCCTTTACAATTACACACGTATGCTGAAGGACGCTACCTTCTGGACAGCTCTGAAAAATACATTTTTCTATCTGATCATCCAGGTGCCGATCATGCTGGTGCTTGCACTGATCCTGGCACAGATGCTCAATGACAAGGATCTGAAATTCAAGGGTCTGTTCCGCACAGCGATCTTCCTGCCGTGCGCGACCTCGCTGGTGTCCTACGCGATCGTGTTCCGTACTCTGTTCGCGACGGATGGGTTTGTCAACACCGTGCTGCTGAATCTCCACCTGATCGATTCGTCGATCAACTGGCTGGGCAAGCCCGGGACGGCGAAATTCGTTATAATCATTGCGCTGATCTGGCGGTGGACCGGCTACAACATGGTATTCTATCTTTCCGGCCTGCAGAATATCGACTATACCATTTATGAGGCGGCGCGCATCGACGGCGCGAGCGCGGTACAGTCCTTCTGGCGGCTCACGGTTCCGCTTCTGAAGCCGACGATTCTGCTGACGACGATCATGTCCACAAACGGTACCCTGCAGCTCTTCGATGAGTCAGTAAACCTGACCAGCGGCGGACCAGGCAACGCGACGATTACCTTGTCCCATTACATATATAATATCTCCTTTAAGTTTACTCCGAACTTCGGGTATTCGGCGGCGATGTCGTATGTGATCTTTATCCTTGTGGCAATCCTTGCGGTGCTGCAGATGAAAGTAGGTGATACACGTGACTAAAGTAAAACTGAAAAAAGCCCTGAAATATCTTTTCCTCACGATTGTATCCCTTATTTCCGTCTTCCCGCTCTACTGGATGGCCTGCGCGGCGACCAACAAGAGCGTGGATGTCATCCGCGGAAGACTGATACCTGGCACCTATCTGATTGAGAATTTCAAGAACCTGATTGCGAACCAGAATCTGGGCAGGGCGATGATCAATTCCTTCAAATACTCGATCACGCTGACCCTGCTGGCTCTGTTTGTCTGCTCCCTCGCCGGATATGGCTTTGAGATTTACCATGACAAGGGCAAGGACACGGTGATGACAATCATCCTGATGGCGATGATGGTGCCGTTCGCGGCGACCATGATTCCCCTGTTTCGGATGTTTTCCTCTGCTGGGCTGCTGAACACGACGCTTGGTTTCATCCTGCCGACGATTTCGACTCCGTTCCTGATCATGATGTTCCGGCAGAGCGCGCGTTCCTTCCCGCATGAGATCATTGAGGCCGGGCGGCTCGACGGGATGACAGAATTCGGCATATTTGTCAAGCTGTTCTTCCCGACCATGCGCTCGACCTACGCGGCGGCCATGACGATCACATTCATGAACGCATGGAACAATTACCTCTGGCCGAAGGTAATCATGACAAAATCTGATTCCATCACCATGCCGATGCTGATCGCGAACCTGATTTCCGGTTATGTGACCGACTACGGTATGCTGATGCTCGGCGTACTGTTCTGCACGGTTCCGACGATTATCATCTTCTTCATTCTGCAGAAGAGCTTCGCGGAAGGCATTACGGGGGCAGTGAAATAGACGGCGGAAATTTTGCTGATATACGTTGGCGCCTGCTTTTGGGGCAAGTTTCTTTGCCAGCAATGATAAAACCAGGCCGGGAACTGAACTTTCAGATTCCCGGCATTTTTTTTCTTGACTCCGGACGGTCGGCTTTGTACAATGTGACTGATGATTCAGGACTGATGATTCAGCAGTGTGGCTGCTTATGTTGAAATAAGGAATACCTTCGCTCTTATTTACGATGAAACCCGAATTTTTGAAAGGAGAAAATCATGATTCAGAAAAAT
The DNA here is from genome assembly GCA_021201665.1 of Lachnospiraceae bacterium. GTDB lineage: Bacteria > Bacillota > Clostridia > Lachnospirales > Lachnospiraceae > Choladousia. Next base: position 27,077 of record JAJQEO010000022.1, read on the forward strand.
ATAGCAAAGCTTGTACAATATGGACTTGTAACCGGCCTGATTGCACCGGAGGACGCGATCTATACGGCGAACCGTATTCTGGAGCTGCTGAAAATCGACTCGCTGGATGAGGCGGCGGAGGCAGAGATTAACGCAGCTGCGGCAGCCAAAGCAGCGGCGGATGATAAAGCTATGGATCTCAGAGCGGCAGCAGGCGTCAGTGCGGCCGCGGGCGTGCCGGGAGAAGGAAGCGATTCGCCGGATCTCATCGCGCAGCTGCCCGACATCCTCGGCGGGATCTGTGATTACGCGTATGAAGCCGGGATTCTGGAGGAGAATACGATCGGCTACCGGGATCTGTTTGACACAAAGGTGATGAGCCTGCTGGTCGACCGCCCGTCGAATGTGATCCGGCATTTTCAGGAACTTTACCAGAAGGATCCGAAGCTGGCGACGGATGCCTATTATAAATTCAGCCAGGATACGGACTATATCCGCCGTTACCGCATTGCGCGGGATATGAAGTGGGTGGCGCCGACCGAGTATGGAGATCTCGACATTACCATCAACCTTTCGAAGCCGGAAAAGGATCCCAAGGCGATCGCGGCGGCGCGGAACGCGAAGCAGTCTGCCTACCCGAAGTGCCAGCTGTGTGTGGAAAATGAAGGATATGCGGGACGCCTGAACCATCCGGCACGGCAGAACCACCGCATCATCCCGGTGACGATCAACGGCAGCCCGTGGTATTTCCAGTATTCGCCCTATGTCTATTACAATGAGCACTGCATTGTGTTTAATTCGCAGCATGTGCCGATGAAGATTGAGCGCGCGACCTTTGCGAAGCTCCTGGATTTCGTGACCCAGTTCCCACATTATTTTGTCGGGTCGAACGCAGATCTGCCGATCGTCGGCGGTTCCATTTTGAGCCATGATCACTTCCAGGGCGGGCATTACGAATTTGCGATGGCAAAGGCTCCGATTGAGAAAAAAATTACATTTTCGGGCTATGAGGATGTCGAGGCGGGCATTGTAAAATGGCCGATGTCCGTGATCCGCATCCGCAGCGAGCAGACCGAGCGCCTGATTGATCTGGCTGATAAAATCCTACAGGCATGGCGCGGCTATACCGACGAGTCAGCGTTTATTTTTGCAAGGACGAAGATTGAAGTAGAGAATACTGCTGCAGATGGCAAGACCGGAAGTGCCTCTGGTGCACAGGCAGCCAAAAGTGAGCAGGCTGGGAAAGACAGCAGCGAAGCTGCAGCGCAGATGGAAGATGCGGATACGGTGGTCTGGGAGCCGCACAACACGATTACGCCGATTGCGAGAAAACGCGGCGATAAATTCGAGCTGGATCTGGTGCTGCGCAATAATATTACGACCGAAGAGCATCCGCTGGGTGTTTTCCATCCACACGCGGAGCTGCATCATATCAAAAAAGAAAATATCGGTTTGATTGAGGTGATGGGTCTTGCGGTGCTTCCGGCGCGGCTGAAGGGCGAGCTGGAACACCTCAAGGACACCATGGTCGAAGGCCGGGACATCTCCGGCGACGAGGAGCTGTCCAAGCACGCGGTCTGGGTAGAGGAGCTGAAGCTGAAATATCGCAACAGCACCAGCACGGCAGTCAATGAAGCCGGAGTGATCTGTTTTGCGCGCGGCGACATTGACCGGATTATCGAGGACGAGGTTGGCCTCGTGTTCAGCAAGGTGCTGGAGCACGCGGGCGTTTATAAGCGCACCTCCGAAGGACAGGCGGCGTTCCTGCGCTTTGTGGAGTGTGTAAATCAGATGTGAGAATGGGGAAGAAACATGCGAATTGGAATGGGCTATGATGTGCACTGTCTTGTGGCGGACCGCAAATTAATCCTTGGGGGCGTGGAGATCCCATATGAAAAAGGACTGCTCGGGCATTCGGACGCGGATGTGCTGCTGCACGCGATTATGGATGCCCTGCTGGGAGCTGCGGCGCTCGGAGATATTGGGAAGCATTTTCCGGATAACGACGAGCGGTACAGCGGGATTTCCAGTGTGGAGCTTTTGAAGCGGGTCGGCGAGATGCTCGACGAGCAGTGCATGGTGATTGAAAATATTGACGCGACGGTGATCGCTCAGCGACCGAAGCTTTTGCCATACATGGAGCAGATGAAGCAAAATATTGCGGACGCGCTGCATCTGGAACCGGGGCGGGTGAATGTGAAGGCGACCACGGAGGAAGGACTCGGTTTTACCGGCAGCGGCGAGGGGATTTCCGCTCAGGCAGTGTGCCTGCTGGAGCCTCTTGCGGACCAGATCGCGGATGACCGGATGCGTGGGATATCTTCTGAGGGCATGGAAAGAATCAGATGCGGAGGTTGTTCGGGCTGTCCGGGGAGACTATGAGCGGGCCGGGAGCATCAGCATGTGATTATAGTAAACAACGTAAGTCGTTTTACTTTGTATGTAAAAAATGAAAGCCGCGTATGAAAAGTTATGCTGCGCGAGTACAGACATATGGTATATTGAAAAGAGGAGCTTGTGGCAAATCTTACATTGGAAGAAATATTGGGCATGATTGAGAAGCTATGCCGCAAATACCAGGTGGAGCATCTGTATCTGTTCGGATCGTACGCAACCGGGACGGCGACCCGGACAAGCGATATTGATATTATCATAAAAGGCGGCCTGGACATTTTCTGGCTGAAGGAAGAAATTGACAGGATCCCAACCTTAAAGAAAATTGATGTTTTCGAATATGATAAGTGCGTAAATCTTTATCTAAAGGAGGACATGGATCGCTATGGAAGGAAAATATATTAACTGATATAAAAGCTTTTGCGGCAGTATTCTCTATGTCTATCTTCCATTGCTTGTGCACTTTCGGGAAAAAGCTGCTGCGTATATGGAACAGATGAAAACGGAAAGCTGAAATAGAATGAAAATGGAAAACTGAAAAAGAATTGACAAACGCTAAGATTTTGCATAGACTGGTACCTGACATGTGTATGGATCTACGGTAGATTGCTGCGCTGATGCCGTATGAGGAAATGTTGCGGCATGAAGAATGCTTTCGGATAAGAATTTTTGGATAAGTCGATGCTGAATGTGCGCTGCTGTTTGGCCGAAAGGAAGGTAGAGGAACCAAAATGAGAGTTTATAATACACTTTCAAAGAGAAAGGAAGAATTTGTCACGCTGGAGCCGGGCAAGGTGAAGATGTATGTGTGCGGCCCTACGGTTTATAACCTGATCCACATCGGAAACGCGCGTCCGATGATCGTGTTTGACACGGCGCGCCGTTACCTGGAGCATAAGGGCTATGAGGTCAACTATGTATCGAATTTTACCGATGTGGATGATAAAATCATTGCTAAGGCGAATGAGGAGGGCGTTTCCTCGCAGGAGATTTCTGAACGCTATATCGCGGAGTGCCAGAAGGATATGGAGGCGCTGAACGTGCGCCCGGCGACGACGCATCCGCGCGCGACTCAGGAGATTGACGGGATGATTGCCATGATACAGACGCTGATCGATAAGGACTATGCGTATGATGTAGACGGCACCGTCTATTTTCGGACGAGAAAGTTTAAAGAATATGGAAAGCTGTCGCATAAGAATCTGGATGATCTCCGCTCCGGCAGCCGTTCGCTGCTGGTGACCGGCGAGGATCAGAAGGAGGATCCGCTCGATTTCGTACTCTGGAAGCCGAAAAAAGAAGGCGAACCGTCCTGGTCTTCACCGTGGAGTGACGGGCGGCCGGGCTGGCACATCGAGTGCTCGGTGATGTCCAAAAAATATCTCGGCGAAGAGATAGACATCCATGCAGGCGGCGAAGACCTGATTTTCCCGCACCATGAGAACGAGATCGCGCAGAGCGAGTGCTGCAATGGGAAACCGTTCGCGAAGTACTGGCTGCACAATGCGTTTCTGAATATTGACAACCGCAAGATGTCAAAGTCCCTGGGCAATTTCTTCACCGTGCGGGAAATTCTGGAGAAATATGACGCGCAGGTGCTGCGCTTCTTCATGCTGAGCGCTCACTACCGCAGCCCGCTGAATTTCAGCGCTGATCTGATGGACGCGGCGAAAAATGCCCTGGAGCGTATTCAGAACGCGGTGTCGAACCTGAGCTATCTGGTGGAAAATTCTTCTACATCTGAGAATGCGGGTTCCGGCATGGAAAAGGCTTCTGCATCGGAAAAAGTGGCAGCTAAAACGGATAATATCCCTGCATCAGATAAAACAATATCGGATATGGCAGATGCGAACTATGGACTGACTGCGCCTGAGCAGAAAATCCTGGTCGGGGCGAAAGCTTTTGAGACGAAGTTTGATGAGGCGATGGATGACGATTTCAACACGGCAGACGCGATTGCTGCAGTCTTTGAACTGGTAAAATACGCGAACAGCAACCTTTCCGCGGACAATTCGAAAGAACTGATTCTGGCAGTGCGGGAAGAAATTGTGGGACTTTGTGGCATCCTTGGTCTGATTGTGGAAGAAAAAGAGGAGCTGCTGGATGCGGATGTGGAAGCACTCATCGTAGAGCGGCAGGCGGCGCGGAAGGCGCGGAATTTCGCCCGGGCGGATGAGATTCGTGATCAGCTCGCCGCGCTGGGGATCACGCTTCTGGATACACGCGAGGGTGTAAAATGGAAGAGAGCATAGTGCAGCTGGATTATGGCACCAGGGTAACAGGTCAGGAGGATGCCTGCAGGGACATATTTGCCGGCAGTATGGAGAGGATCTTCTCTCTTCCATCAAAAGACTGGAAGCAGTATTCGGCTCTGGCGCTGGCGTATATCGGGGACGCGGTCTACGAGCTGATCATCCGCACGATCTATGTGAAACGGGCGGATATGCAGGTGGAAAAGCTGCACAGAAAGGTGACCCGCTGTGTCAGCGCGAAAGCGCAGGCGAAGATGATCGCCTCTCTGCTTCCGATACTGGACGAGGAAGAGACGGCTATTTACCGCCGCGGGCGCAATGCCAAGCCCTATACGAAAGCCAAAAACGCGACCATGGCGGAATATCTGGAAGCGACCGGCTTTGAGGCGGTCATGGGGTATCTGTATCTGGAAGGGCGCTTTGAACGCATGAACGAGCTAACCGCGAAGGGGCTGGAGGTGCTTGGTGCTGGTGAAATGCGCCAGGTATGAAAAGACGATTGGGACATATTGGATCTGAAATATGCAGGAATGTGTCCCGCAATATATTGGAGAAAAGATGAAAAATAACACAGAATATGCTGGCAGAGGAAAGAGAGCCTCTGCATCGGAACATACTGGTTATCGTTCAAAGGCAGCCTGTGAAACAAAGGCTTCTCATGGAACAAAGACTGCTCATGGAGCAAAGGCAGCTTGTGAAGTAAAGACTGCTCATGGAGCAAAAAGTGCCTGCGGAACAAAGAACTCCTATGCAGCAAACGCTGCGCATGATCAGAAGGCAGTCCGTGAAAAAAACGCCATGCGCCGGGACGATGAGGACGAAAAAGAAATCCTGCCGGATTCCTGCCTCATCGAGGGCCGCAATGCCGTCCTGGAGGCTTTCCGCTCCGGCAGGACGATTGACCGCGTGCTGATTTTGGATGGGTGTCAGGACGGACCGATCCAGTCCATTAAACGCGAGGCGAAAAAAGCAGGTTCTATCATTGACTTTGTGCCAAAGGAACGCCTGGACCATATGTCGGAGACCGGGAGGCATCAGGGGGTGATCGCCTGTGCCGCTGCCTATGATTACGCGGAGGTTTCGGACATTCTGGAGAAGGCCAGGGAAAAGGGCGAGCCGCCTTTTTTAATTCTACTGGACGGGATCGAGGATCCCTACAATCTGGGCGCGATCATCCGCACCGCGAATCTGGCGGGTGCTCATGGGGTGATTATTCCAAAGCGCAGAGCGGTCGGCCTGACAGCGGCCGTTGCCCGGACATCAGCCGGGGCGCTGAATTACACGCCGGTCGCCCGTGTGACCAATCTTGGCAACACGATCAAGGAGCTGAAAAAAGAAGGCATCTGGTTTGCCTGCGCGGATATGGGTGCCGCGTCGGCTTATCACACGAACCTCACGGGTCCTGTTGGTCTGGTGATCGGTGCGGAAGGAAGCGGAGTCAGCCGGCTGGTCCGGGAAAAATGCGATTTCGCGGTTTCTATCCCGATGAAGGGTGATATTGATTCTCTGAATGCCTCTGTAGCGGCGGGGATTCTCAGCTTTGAGATTGCGCGGCAGAGGGCGTTGAGTGATTATGCATAAAAAGGAGATGTTTTTAGTATGGGAAAATATTTTGGCACGGACGGATTTCGCGGAGAGGCGAATGTAAAGCTTACGGTAGAGCATGCCTTTTTGGTGGGCCGCTATCTGGGATGGTATTTTGGCTCCCCGCACCGCAGGGCGAACATCGTGATCGGTAAGGATACGCGCCGCTCCAGCTATATGTTTGAATATGCGCTCTCGGCAGGGCTGACTGCTTCTGGCGCGGATGCGTACCTTCTGCACGTGACGACGACGCCGAGTGTTTCTTATGTAGTACGCACGGAGGATTTTGACTGTGGGATCATGATCTCCGCGAGCCATAATCCTTACTATGATAACGGACTGAAAATCATCAGCGGCAGCGGGAAAAAGATAGAGGCCGGGATAGAGGAGCAGATTGAAAAATACATCGACGGCGAGCTCGGTGAGCTTCCGCTGGCCACGGGTGAGAAGATCGGGCGCACGGTGGATCATCAGGCCGGCCGGAACCGCTATATTGGTCATCTGATTTCTCTGGCGACCCGTTCCTACAAAAATACGAAGGTGGGCCTGGACTGCTCGAACGGCAGCTCCTCCTCCATCGCGAAAAGTGTTTTTGACGCTCTTGGGGCGAAGACCTACGTGATCCACAATGAACCGGATGGGACAAATATCAACCGGGACTGTGGCTCTACGCATATTGAGACGCTGCAGAAGTTCGTCCTTGAAAAAGGGCTGGACGTCGGGTTTGCCTATGACGGCGACGCGGACCGCTGCATTGCAGTTGACGGCGAAGGCCATGTCGTTGACGGCGACCGCATTCTGTATATATGCGGGAAATATTTTAAGGAAGACGGGATGCTTTCCAATAATACGATAGTCACGACCATCATGTCCAACCTCGGACTGTACAAGGCTCTGGACCGTGAAGGCATCCGCTATGAGAAAACTGCGGTCGGCGATAAACATGTCTACGAAAATATGTGTGAGAACGGTCACTGCCTCGGCGGCGAGCAGTCCGGTCACATCATTTTTTCCAAATACGCCACGACCGGCGACGGTATCCTGACGTCGATCATGATTATGGAAGTTATGATGAATAAAAAGAAGTCTCTGGCTGCATTGGCATCTGAAGTACAGATTTATCCGCAGCTGCTGAAAAATGTGCGCGTTTCGGACAAAGAAGCCGCACTGGGCAATCAGGCTGTGCAGGACGCGATCGCGGCAGCAGAGCAGGAGCTTGGCGATGATGGACGGATCCTTGTGCGAGCGAGCGGTACGGAGCCGGTAATCCGCGTTATGGTGGAGGCTGAGACGGATGAGATCTGCGCGAAGCATGTAGATGCTGTCATTGCGGTTATGAACGGGCAGGGGCTGGTGTGCGCGTAGTGCCTGCCGGTATTTATGCTCATGGGACAACTGGTCAGGCAGCGATGGCAGCCAGCTTCCCTTTTGGCATCTCGTGATTTATGCTCACGAGGCAGCAGGTCAGGCAGCCGGAGCCATATGGAATTGGAAACAGACGGACAGGCGGACGAAGATCTGCCTGTCCTCATGTCTGTAAATGGGAATGTGGGAAAATACGATATGGGCCTTTTACGAAGAATGTCCAAAAAGCGACACTGAATTTTTCAGGTACATAAAATAAAAATGATTTCCTGCGCATAATTTCGGATCCGGTTTATCCGGCTCGGGGAAATGTGGCTAAAGGAAATATCGAATTTTCAGAAGGGAAATAGAAAAGAGGAGAATAAAGAAAAATGGAGCACAAATGGAAACGCCTGCTGAGCTATTACGGACCGTATCTGGGACTGTTTCTCTCGGATATGTTCTTTGCGATACTCGGGGGCGCGGTGACACTGGCGATCCCTCTGATCGTCCGCTATATCACCTACAATGTCATACAGCTGCCGTCTGCGGAGGCGATCCCGATCATCACCAGGCTGGGCGCCGCCATGCTGGTGATGGTAGCGGTGGAATGCTTTTGCAATTTTTATATTGGCTATTACGGACATGTCATGGGCGCTAGGATTGAGCACGACATGCGCGCTGAGATTTTCGGCCACTACCAGAAGCTGTCCTTTACGTATTACGACAACCACCAGACCGGCCAGATGCTTTCCCGCATCACGGCGGATTTGTTTGACATCAGCGAGCTGCTGCACCACGGGCCGGAGGACGTCGTGATTTCCCTGATCAAGCTGGTCGGCTCCTTTGTGATCCTTCTGCAGATCAACTGGAAGCTGACAGCAGTGACCTATCTGTTTATTCCGTTCATCGCCGCCTATGCGCTGTATCTGAATAAAAAGATGAAGGCCGCGTATAAGGAAAACCGCCGCCGGATGGCGGATATCAACGGGCAGATCGAGGACAGCCTTTCCGGGATCCGTGTGGTCAAATCCTTCGGAAACGAGCACATGGAGGAGGAAAAGTTTCATGTCGGCAACGAGCGCTTCGTCGGGGCGAAAAAGCTCAGCTATAAATACATGGCGCTGTATAATTCCGGTCTGGGCGTGATGACGACTCTGGTGACGATCGTTGTGCTGCTTGTCGGCGCAGGTCTGATCACGGCCGGCCTGATGGCGATCGCGGATCTGGTGACCTTCCTTCTGTACATCAATAACTTCACGGATCCGATCAAAAAGCTGATCACGCTGACGGAGCAGTTTCAGAATGGGTTTTCCGGATATGAACGGTTTCTGGAGGTCATGGATATCGAGCCGGATATCAAGGACGCGCCGGACGCGGTCAGTGTGGACAAGGCCAAAGGCGACATCCGCTTTAAAAACGTGTCCTTCAAATACGAAGAAGGACAGGATACGGTACTCAGCCATATTGATCTGACTGTTAAGGCCGGAGACTACCTGGCAATCGTAGGCGCTTCGGGCGGCGGCAAGACAACGCTGTGCAGCCTGATCCCCCGCTTCTACGATGTGGACAGCGGCGAGATTTTGCTGGACGGCCAGGATATCCGGAAAATAAAGCTGGCGGATCTGCGCAGACAGATCGGCATTGTCCAGCAGGATGTATATCTGTTTACGGAAAATATCATGGAAAATATCCGTTACGGCAGACCGGACGCGACCGACGAGGAGGTCATCGAGGCGGCAAAGCTGGCGAATGCGCATGAATTCATCATGCGGCTGCCGGACGGTTATCATACAGACATCGGACAGCGCGGCGTGAAGCTCTCCGGCGGTCAGAAGCAGCGCCTCTCGATCGCACGTGTTTTCCTGAAAAATCCGCCGATCCTGATTTTTGACGAGGCGACCTCCGCACTCGACAACGAGAGCGAGCGGATTGTGCAGCAATCTCTCGAAAAGCTGGCAAAGGGACGCACGACCTTCGTTATCGCGCACCGCCTGTCGACGATTCGCAACGCCCAGAAAATTCTGGTTCTTACATCAAAGGGGATTGAAGAGCAGGGAACACACGAGGAACTGCTCGCGAAAAACGGAGTTTACACGAAATTGTACGAAAACCGGTAGGATTTTCAGCAGCTCTCCCGTATGACGAGCCGGCTGGGGAACTCTACGCGGACATTCTCTGTGTGTCCCTTTTCCATGCGGTCCAGGAGCAGCTTTACGGCGGCTTTTCCCATGTCCTCGTGCGGGATGTGTACCGTGGTCAGGGATGGAGTGGCTTCTGCTGCCTCCCGGATATCGTCAATCGAAATCAGCGCGGGCATCGCCCGCGTTTTTCTGTGCACAGCCGCCTGATATTCCTGCCACCCCTGCAGCGCGCCGATGGCGGTAGCGTCATTGGCGCAGAAAATTGCCTCCACCGGATGTTCGGCTTGTGTCAGCAGCTTCTTCATAGCTGCGCAGCCGCTTCTGGCCGTCTGATCAGTCGGAATAATATTGGCATAATCCAGCGGAAGATCATTTCGGATCATCGTGTCGCAATATCCCACATACCGGTCCTCGTAGGAACAGTCGCCGATATACCCGATGCGTCGGAAGCCTTTGCGGATCAGATAGTCTACTGCGTGCACTGCGGCAGTTCTTCCATCACAGATAATCTCATCTACCTCAAACTGTGTCGGGTTGCGGCTGATGGAGACAATGTTTTTGCTGATCATTCGTAATTTTTTAAGTGTCTCCGGACTGCAGCGCCCGAGGATGATGTATCCGTCCGCGGAGTCTGTTTTGGGATAAATCTCATGCGGAGCGAGTTTGGCAACGTCCCCGGAATCATTCTCATTACCCCTGAAATCACTCCCGACACCCCCTGCTTTGTCTTTGCGCCCGGCATTGCTTTGTACTGCTTCCAGAGAACAGACGCCGCTGAGCGTGCAGCCGCATGCAAAGGCTTCCTGTTCGACGCTGCGGTATAATTCCCGGAAAAACGGATCGTCGTCCAGAGAACTGAATCGCTCAAGGATCACGGCAAGATTCCTTGCCAGGACCGGCCTGCCGGTCACCTTTCCCATCTTTAGGTTTCGCGCACTTTCATTGGGTATATAGCGAATTTCCTCCGCTGCCTTCCAGATTCGGTCCTTAAGCTCTTCTGAGGCACAATTGTAATCCCGGTTATTTAAAACTCTTGAAACGGTTGATACCGAGACACCGGTCATTTCTGCTATTTTTTTCAGAGACATCTCTATTATCTCCTTAGTTTGGCTGATTACCCTGACACTTGTCAGAACTGTGAAGATGGGTACCAGCGTGAAAACGTTTGCGTAAAAAAAGCTTTTCTAATTGACCTTCTTCGTGTAAGATACAGCTATTATAGAGAGGATTGAGGGAAAAAACAAGGATTTTTTCAGATATTCAAAAAGGGAGAAAAAACTGAAAAACGCTGAAAAGGTTGAAAAATGCAGAAAATCAACTGAAAAATAATTACAAAGAAAGGCGGAAACAGCATGAAGTATGCAAGCTGCAGCAGAGAAAACGGACGTGAAAACGTTTGCACATTCGTTGGCGCAAACATTGACACAAGCACTGACAAAGTCACAGGCACAGCCAGTGACATAAACCCCGGCTCAGTTACAGGCAGAGAAATTGACACAAACCCCGGCTCAGCCACAGGCAGAGGCAGTGACATAAACCCCGGCTCAGCCACAGGCAGAGACAGTGACACAAACACTGGCACAGCCACAGGCAGAGACAGTGACATAAATCCTGGCAGAGTCATGGATACCAATGTCGGTATAAAGGCTGGCAGAGGAGGGAGAAGGCTGAGGAAGGCCTGGATGATTATGCTTATGGCGGCGGCTCTTGGCCTGACCGGCTGCGGATCCGGGGACGGGAGTTCCACATCCGGAAGTGACACGAGCTCCACATCTGGAAGCGATACGAGCTCTACTTCTGGAAGTGACGCAGAGGGCACATCCGGAAGTGACACAGATACTACATCCGGAAGTGATGCAAAAACGGAAACGGTCGAGGTCCGGATGGCCTATTTTCCTAACATTACACATGCCCAGGCGCTGGTAATGAAGAATGAGGGAAGCCTGGAGGAGGCGCTTGGAGACGGGTATGAGGTTTCCTGGACTTCTTTTACAGCAGGCTCTTCTGAGGTGGAAGCGCTGTTCGCGCAGGAGATTGATATCGGATATATCGGACCGGTGCCGGCGATCAACGGAAATGTGAAATCAGACGGAGACGTCATCGTAATCGCCAACGCGTCGGACGCGGGCGCTGTGCTGGTGGCTGCGGCGGATTCCGGCATTTCTTCCGTAGAAGATCTGGACGGGAAGACAGTGGCGATCCCGCAGGTGGGAAATACGCAGCACCTGTGCCTGCTCAACCTGCTCTCCCAGAATGATCTTTCCCCGGTCTCGTCGGGCGGTACGGTGGAGGTTGTGGCAGTGGACAATTCGAACCTCCAGAACATGTTTGACCAGGGAAGTGTGGACGCCGCGCTGGTGCCGGAGCCGTGGGGTACCATCCTGACCGCTTCGGATAATGTGGAGCTGGTGCTGGATTATCAGGATATCTATTATTCCGGAAATTATCCAGTTGCGGTTATCGTGGTGCGCAAGGATTTTCTGGAAGAATATCCGGAGGTAGTTGAGACCTTTTTGCAGGTACACATCGACACGACCGATGCGATTAACGCAGATCTGGACGGCTCAGTCGACGCGATGATCGAGGAGATCAACAATGTCACCGGGAACACTTATGAGAAGGATGTGATTCTGAGCTCCTTCTCGCGCACGACGGTCACCGTGGAACTCAATGAAGAGGCTCTGCTTGAATTTGCGGATGTCTCCCTGGCGGAAGGCTTTATTGACGAGCTGCCCGATGATTCACTGGTTGATCTCTCCATTCTGGAAGGGCTGCTGGATGACGAAAGCTGATAATTACTTTAAAATACTTTATTATATGATTGCATGAGGAAGAAAACATGTCATTAGAATTGAAAAACATCGCGAAATCTTTTTCGAACACCACTTCTTCCGCAAAGGAGACCCTGAAGGATATTTCCCTGACAGTAAACGACGGGGAGTTTGTCTGTATCGTGGGGCCGTCCGGCTGCGGGAAATCGACTTTGCTGAATATCATCGCCGGGCTGGACGCGCCGACCGCCGGGGAGCTTCTTGTGAACGGAAAAAAAGTGACCGGTCCCGGCGCGGACCGGGTCATGATGTTCCAGGAACACGCGCTGTATCCGTGGCTGAATGTGATCGATAATGTCCGGTTTGGCATGAAGCTGGCGGGTGTTGCGAAGGACGAGCAGGACCGCCGGGCCGAGAAATACCTGAAAATGGTGAAACTGTGGGAATTCCGAGACTACCGGATTCATGAAATTTCGGGAGGCATGAAGCAGCGGACGGCCCTTGCCCGGGCTCTCTGCCTGAACAGTCCCATCCTTTTGATGGACGAGCCCTTTTCCGCGCTGGACAAGCAGACGACCAACAAGCTGCGCTCCGACCTGGAGCAGATCTGGGAGGAGACGAAAAAGACCGTTCTCTTTGTGACTCATAGTGTCGAGGAGGCCGTTTTCCTGGCAGACCGGATCGTGGTGCTTTCCGACAACCCGGGCTGTATTAAAGAAGTATTTACGATCAGCCTCCCCCGCCCGCGCCAGATTGACTCGCCGGAATTTTTGTCAGCGCGGCACCAGATTTTATCGTGCGTAGAGAAGGAGGTGGAGAAGTTTGCAAAAGAAGAATATGACCAGTGAAAACTCACCGCAGGAGAAGAGTACGACTAATGAAAATAAACCGCAAAAGAGCAGTCTGGCAGGAACTGCCGTTGAAAAAAATATGACCGGAGGCGGCACCGTCTGGAAAAATGCTTCGTTGAAAAAAGCACTCAGCGAGAATACGGGCTTTCGAATTCTCACCTGCATCTGCTTTTACATCCTCCTCGTCCTGCTGTGGCAGGCTATTTACACGCTGGGAACCGGGATACTCGGCTGGTGGAAATCCTACGCGATGCCATCCCCGACCGGAGTTATAAAAAGTCTGGAAAAGCTGATTAAAAACGGCACACTTTGGCAGGCTGTGATTTACAGCCTGAGGCGGGTGCTGATCGGATTTGTGATGGCACTGCTGATCGGGACAGTATTGGGACTTCTGATCTCTGCTTCCGCTTTTTTGAACCGCTGCCTGAAACCCCTGATGAACGGCTTGCAGTCGCTTCCGAGCGTCTGCTGGGTGCCGTTCGCGATTCTGTGGTTCGGCCTGGATGAAAGCGCGGTTTTGTTTGTGGTGGTGATCGGCTCCACCTTCAGCGTAGCCCTCGCGATTGAGAACGCCATCGCCCAGGTGCCGCCGATCTACAAAAGGGCGGCGGCGACGATGGGAGCAAATCAATTCCAGATGTATACACGCGTGATTTTCCCGGCAGCTCTGCCAGGCTTCCTCGCAGGCTTAAGACAGTCGTGGTCCTTTGCCTGGAGAGCTCTGATGTCCGGCGAGGTAATGTCGGCCTATGTCGGCCTTGGCTATTCTCTGATGGCAGGCCGGGACATGGCAGACATCAACCAGGTGACGGCAGTGATGCTGGTCATCATCGTGATCGGAATCCTCATAGACCGCTGCGTATTTTCCTCGCTGGAGAGACGGATACAGAAGAGCAGGGGGCTGTGAGTGATTATTATTCAGAATGACAGATAAGGATTAATGAATAACGCTATCTGTGTTCATCCTTGATTTGCCATGCATTGCGAGACAAATTTCATAAAAACATAAAATATAAGGGATAATAAGAACTATCGGCTGTCTGCATCGTACGCGACTCTCAGCCATTGATGGCACTGCCCGCGCAGGGGAACCTTACAATAGCCTTGAACAGGTCGCCATCGGTCTCGATCTCGAACTGACCGCCCTGCAGCTCCGTAAAATTCTTTACTATCGCCAGGCCAAGCCCGCTGCCTTCCGTATTTCTGGCTTTGTCTCCGCGCACGAACCGCTCGGTCCAGGAGGCGGTATCCTCACTGTCGAGTTCCTCGGCGGAAGTATTTTTGACGGTGATCACTGCCTCCTTTGCGTCTGTGTCATATTCCAGCTGCACCCAGGCGCGTGTCCCGGCGAGTGCATACTTGGAGACATTGACGAGAAGATTTTCGAGGATACGGTAGGTTTTTTCGGGATCCAGGTTTAGGAGGATGCGTTCATCTGGCGTCAGCACCCTGCAGTCGATCCCTGCGGCAGCCAACAGCTCTGCCTGCTCGGAGACGGCCTGGCGGACCATTTCTCCTAGATCCACCTGACTTTTTTTGACTTCCATATCACCGCTGGCGGCCTTGCTCACTTCAAATAAGTCCTCGATCAGCTTTTTGAGCCGCTCGGATTTGCGGTCCAGGATTTCGATATAGGAGCGGCGTTCCTCCTCGGAGATGGATTCGTCCTTCAGAAGGTTGACATAAGTAATAATCGCGGTCAATGGCGTTTTCAGGTCGTGCGAGACGTTCGTGACCAGCTCTGTTTTCATGGCCTGACTGCGGGTTTCCTTCACAACAGCTGTCCGGAATCCGTACCGGATGTCGGAGAGTGCGTCCGCGATCGGCTCAAACACGCCGGAATCCTCCGGTATGTCGGCTTTGAGATTGCCTTCCGCCATCTGCCGCGCCGCCTCCAGCAGAGCAAGGAATTGCTTTTTTGCCCGGTTTACATATTTTCGAAGGACAAAAAACAGGACGGCCGAATAGACGGCGAGAATGAGGAAGCACCAGAAGAAGCACCGAAATGCATCTCTTCGGTAGCAGAGCAACAGATCTCCAAAAAGAGTGTACGCGCAGAACTGACTGATGATAAACAGAATCAGGAAATTGCACGAGACAAGCTTTATCAGCCAGCGGTCGCTTTGACTGTCCAGACGGATGGTGGTCAGTTCGCGCCAGAATTGCTTTGCACTGCGCACAATGGCGGAAAGGATGCGGGCGCCATTGCGGATGCAGAAGAAGTTTTCGCGGATATAGGCGAGGACTCCCCTATCCAGCATTTGCAGCAGGGACAGACAGGAGAGCAGCCAGACTCCGTAAAACACCAGCAGGATGAGAAAATCAAAGCCGAGCACGTAAAAGTAGCCGCTGCCTGACGCATAATCAAAGCAAAGCTCGCTGGCGAACACCGGCAGATAAAACCCCACAGGAATCATTACAAAAGCCAGCTCTGCAGGATATCCCTGCACGAGAGGACTTTCCCTGCGCAGCCGGTGAAGCGCCGGTATGGCAAACGCGCCAAGCACAAGAACAGCGAGTGCGATCAGGCAGACCATGCCGGTAGTATCCTGGATTTCTGCCCGGATCCCCTGATACTCGTAAGTATTACTTACCCAGAGATCTCTGGCGTATAAAAAATTCATCATCGTGGCTCCCGTACATGAAATCAGGAGTGCTGTGATCCAGACAGAGGCCTTTAACCGTGAGAAAAATTCCCTGAGGCCGCCGCGTTTTACGGATGAACCGGAGGCGGCTGCTCCGGAGCTTTGCGCACCATCAGACTGCCCGGCATTTGCCTCGGTGCTTTTGGAGGTCTGTGCCCCCGTGCCTTCTGTTTCCGCATGTTCTTTTTCGTTTGTAATCATTTCATCTTCACTGTTTCTCAATTTTGTATCCAATTCCCCACACCACCTTTAAATATTTTGGCTTTTTTGGATCCACTTCGATTTTGATTCGGATATTTCGAATGTGGACCATGATTGTCTCGGTTGAAATCGCCCGCTCATTCCAGACACGCTCATATATTTCCTCTGCCGGAAACACGCGCCCCGGGCTGCTCATCAGCAGAGCCAGGATTTTGAACTCAATCGGCGTCAGGGTGACCGGTTCGCCGTCCACCCGCACTTCTACGGTATCGGTGTTCAGCTCCAGGCCGCCGTTTACGTAGATATGTGGCTGTTGCTGCTGCCGGGCATCCTGTGCCAGCTTCAGATAGCGCGAATACCGCCGCAGCTGCGAGCTGACACGGGCCAGCAGCTCCATCGGCGAAAACGGTTTTGTGACATAATCATCCGCGCCGAAATTCAGGCCGGTCACCTTGTCGATCTCTTCCGATTTCGCAGAGAGCATGATGACGGGAAAGTCATATTTTTCACGGAGCTTCATCGTCATCGTGATCCCGTCCATTACTGGCATCATGATATCCACGATCGCCAGATGGATTTCCTCATTCTCCAACACGCGCAGGCCTTCGCGCCCATTGGCCGCCTTAAAAACGGTATATCCCTGGTTGCTCAGATAAATGCCGATACCGTCACGGATATCGCGGTCGTCCTCGACGACGAGAATATGATAGGAAGCCATAAAACCCTCCGTGTATTTTACGAATGCGCCGCAGAAATAAGTCAGCCGCATTATGAGCGGTTATTTCTGCTTTGTAATGTAACAGTCCAAACGAAAGAAGCAGCGGAACTCTCTTTAAAGAATTTCAAAAGAGAATCTGAAGATTTTCGAAAAAAAGAAAAACGCGTGGATCTTATGTGGGGCAAAAACACGCGCAGCGGATTTCTTCAGAGCCTTAGTTTATGTCCCTACAGTATCACACGAATCTTTTTTCCGCAATCATAAAATCAATTGGGCATGGGAATACAGGACGAATATAGACTGTTGACTTTCCGCGGCCAGGGAACTAAAATAAAAACGATCATTTTCATGTCGTGACGATACCCGAAAAATGGGTTTGTCATTTTCTTCACTTATAGAAGGTATTAAAGCCTGTTTCCATAAGTGAAAATTGTAAAGGAGGAATTTATCATGGAAAATATGGTATTGGAAAGTCTGAAAACGCGGCGCAGTGTGCGCAGCTATTCGGATCGGCCGATTGAGCCGGAAAAGCTGGATGCGATCCTTGAGGCGGCGACATACGCGCCCACCGGTATGGGGCGGCAGTCGCCGGTAATCGTGCTGGTGCAGGATCCGGAGCTTGTCAAAAAGATCAGCGGACTGAATGCCGCCGTGATGGGGAGGACGGATGTGGATCCGTTCTACGGTGCGCCGGTGGTAGCGATTGTATTTGGTAACAAGGAAGCGGCACCGACCTGGTTTGAGGATGCCTGCCTGGTGGCCGGAAACCTTTTGAACGCCGCACACGCGGTCGGCGTGGATTCCTGCTATATCTACCGGGCAAAGGAGGCTTTCGCTTCTGAGGAGGGCCTCGCGCTTTTGAAGAGCTGGGGACTGGATGAAAATTATGTCGGCGTAGCCAACTGCATTCTCGGCTATGGCGCAGGCGACGCTCCGACTGCGAAGCCGCGCAAACAGGACTATGTCATAAGAGTGTAATGTGAGCAGAAAAACCTGCCACATGATCGTTCCATGAAAGGGCACGCGGGCAGAGGGCTTGTGTGCCCTGTTTCTTCTTTAATGTATAGAGCCGGGCAGGGAATTTACGGAAACGCTATTGGGATAAGGAAAAGTCCTTCGGAAAATGTGATTAAAACATGAAAAAGTCCTTTGGAAAATGTGACTGAAACGGGAAAAGTCCTTTGGAGAATGTGATTGAAACAAGGAAAAGTCCTTTGGAAAATGTGATTGAAGCATGGAAAAGTCCCTCGATAATGTGATTAAAAAAAGAAAATGAGAGAATGCTTGCATCACGCGCATGTTTGTGATAATATGATTTCCGGTTGAAGGTACAACTAAAAAACGAGGATGATAGAAACGCAGGTGATACGGTGAACAATTCTGGAAATGAAATATCAAAAATCGCGCAGATCGCGAATCGGGTGTCGGTGCGTCAGATGCGCGAGGCAGGTCTGGGGACTGCGGAGTATGATTTGCTGAGGCTGGTAAAGCAGCAGCCTGGCATTTCACAGAAGGACGCCGGTGCGCGGCTTGGCATGGACAAAGGCGCACTTGCGAGACGGGCGGTAAATCTGGAGCAAAAAGGATATCTGACGCGCAGAAGCAATCCGGCAGATGCCCGCAGCCAGCTGCTCTTTCCGGAGCCGAAGACGGATCAAATGGATAATGCAGGAGCCTCCGCGGAGGCTGTATTTTATGACTGGCTGCTGGAGTGCCTGCCAGATGATGAACGCGAGCAGTTCTGCGATGTTCTCCATATACTGGAAGAGCGTGCGCGAAAGGAAAGCGAGGACGGTTTTCCGAATGTGAAGGCACAAATACAGCAGTCAGGTCCTGCGCGAAGCGGATCGGAATGGGCGAGGCAGTCCGCCTCCGCAGAATTACCTGAGACACAGCCTTTGGAGGGCGCAGTGAAGAAAAACACGGCAGATACGCAGTCTTCTCCTGCACAGAATGAACCGAGGCAGCCAAAAGAAGAGAAACAACAGGAGCAGCAAAAGCTACAGAAAACACAAAAACAGCAGGACGAGCGAAAACAGAATGGACAGGTGCAGACAACAGAACAGACGCAGGGTGAAACCGTTCCAAAGCCGGAAAAACGCTCAAAACGCCAGGACCCCGACGTCTGGCTCCTGTGAAGTCTGGCCCTCGCCGGGTGGCTTCCCAACGCGAAGCGTTTTTCAATGGGCGGGACGACCTGCCGCAGAATGGAGATTAGACCCATGAGATTAGAGACAGATGGAATCATACTTGATGTAGATGGCACGCTTTGGAATTCCACGGGAATTGTAGCAAAGGCCTGGACCAGAGCTGTGCGGGAAAATGGATGCCCGGATATGACGGTGACCGCCAAAATGCTGCAGGCACTCTTTGGCAGGACGATGGACGTGATTGCGGAAAACCTGCTGCCGGAGCTGACAAAGGAGCATCGCGACCGGATTATGAAGGTTTGCAGTGCCTATGAACAGCAGGCACTGGAACATATGGATGATCTGGAATTTCTGGCGAAGCTGGAGCAAGGCGGTTCTTTGGACGTGGACGCGGGTTCCGGGGAATGCCGCGCTCTGGAGGAGAGTCCATGCCAATATGACTCTTCAGAAACAGAAGCGGCATCAGGTTCTTTCCCGGAGTGCCGGATCTGTTATCCGGGCGTGCAGCAGACGATCCGGGAGCTGTCGGAAAAGGTGCCGGTATTTATTGTGAGCAACTGTCAGTGCGGATACATAGAGCTGCTCCTGAAAAAGACGGGGCTGGGGCCTTTTGTGACAGATATTGAATGTTTTGGAAATACCGGTAAAAGCAAGGGCGACAATATCCGGCTGCTGGTCGGTCGAAATGGGCTGCACTCACCGATTTACGTGGGGGATACCCAGGGAGATGCCGACGCGGCCGCGCAGGCAGGGATTCCGTTCGTGTATGCGGCCTACGGATTCGGGACGGCGGACCATATGGACGCAGAAATATCCTGCTTTGCGGAATTAAAAGAGGCCATCGGCTGAGCTTGAATAATCGTAGCTTAATCCATTACCGCGAATATAGAAACCGTGAATATAGAAACCACGAGACTGGAAAACGCGAACATAGAATTCACGAATATAGAAACATGGATATTGAATCTGCGGTTGCAGAACCCGAATGGAGAGGGAGGGGCAAAAATGAAACGTATTATTTGGATGATGCTGATGAACCTGGTGCATGTGCCGAGAGTTTTGATTCAATTGTTAAGACGGGCGGCTCATCCGGAGCGCTATACGATGGAGCAGCGGTATGCCACCATTCATGAGATTGCGGAGCGTGGAATCAAGGGAGGGCGTGTGGACGTGGTTTCCACCGGTCTGGAAAAGCTCCCCAAAGAAGGCGGATATATCCTGTATCCCAACCATCAGGGACTGTTTGACGTGATGGTGCTGATTGACCTGCACGAGCAGCCGATTTCCGTTGTACTCAAGCAGGAGCTGACGAAGATCCCGCTTCTGAAGCAGATCATCCAGTGCCTGGGCGCCCTTGCGCTGGATCGCTCCGACGCGCGCCAGGGACTGCAGATTGTCCTGCAGGTGGCGGAGGATGTCAAAAAAGGCGGTAAATACATTGTTTTTGCGGAAGGAACGCGCAGCCGTGAAGGGAACAAGGTGCAGGAGTTCAAGGGCGGCAGCTTTAAGAGCGCGACTAAGGCAAAATGCCCGATCATCCCCGTGGCAATCATCGACTCTTACAAGGTGATGGACACCGGCTCCATCGAGCGCGTGACAGTGCAGGCGCATTTTCTGGATCCGATTCCCTATGAGGAGTACAAGGATATGAAGACAACCCAGATCGCGGCGGAGGTAAGGCGTCGCATTGAGGAGAAGATCGCCGCAGAATCAGGCGGGCAGATTGAGGGAAGCGATTTTTGACTCACTTCGTATGTTCCGATTTGCGAAGCAAATTGAGAACTCTGGATAGGGCGAGAGAACTCCCCCTATCCGATCGGACAGGGGAAAATCCCCTGTCCGCATAGCATTCATGTCTCCGGAAACAGCAGCCTTCTATATTTCATCAGTGCAAAAAGCAGGATCATCCCGAAAATGCCGCAGGAAATCACCTCGCCTGCTGTGACGGTCACAAAGGAAAACCACAGCGGCCGGACGCCGTAGCCATATAACAGCACGAGAGGCACAACAATCGCGTTTGCCACGATGGGCGGAACCGGCGCGAGCCATTTGCTGCGGCGCCTGAGCAGATAGGTGCCAAGAGCGCCCAGAAGCGTAGCTGCCGGCCCGAAAATAATGTCGGGCAATGCACATCCGGTCAGAATATTGGCGAGAAGACAGCCGATGTAAAGTCCGGGGACGGCGGCGGGGGTAAAAAATGGCAGGATGGTGAAAGCCTCGGAAAAGCGCACCTGAATGTTGCCGTTCGCGAGGCCAAGCGCGTTCGCGATGTAGGTGAGCACAACATAAAGAGCGGCAATGACAGCCGCGTACGTCAGGAACAGAACATTCCCTGACTGGTTTGTCTGATTTTTCATTTTTGTTTTCTCCTTAGTTTTGTTTTACGTCTGGATGGTTTCGAACAGACGGGTTTGGCGGTCATCTCATTTCATAAGTGGGATAAAAACGGATGAGCATGCCATTTCCTGAGTGTACCAGAAATCTTTGGATTGTCAAGAAAAACGTTTTTATTCGTTGCTGTGTGTGAGAAACGTTCTTATTCGTTTTTGTGTGTTGCTATGTTATTCGTTGCCATGAGAAAAGGTTCGTGTTTGCAGTTACGATCTCAAAAAAGATGTTACAATTTCTTTTCACGAATTTAACATTTCTATAATAATTCACACATTTTTAATTGCATTTCATCCTCGATCATGTTAAGATAAAATTAAGAAATTACTGAGAAACATTTTCCGGGCAGCAGATGCTTACGACCTGATTATTTTACGATAGAAGAAACAAAATCTGTGCCCTGCTGTTTTTGGCTCAGGAAGGGAATGAATTGCTATGAAGAAAAAATTTAAAAGGATAACGGCTGTTCTGATTGTGATGATGCTGGTTTTCTTAGAGACAAGTCCTGCACTGTGCGCGGAGGCTCAGACATCTTCTGAGAGCACTTCTGCTGTCGATGAGGAAACAACTGCTGAGACCGGAGACGAGACGGATACAGGGATTTCTCTGGCGTCGGAGGAAGACGCAGACGCGGGGATAGCCCTGACGTCGGAGGAAGACACAGACGCAGGGATAGCTCTGGCATCGGAGGATGATACGGATGCCGAGAGCGCCCGGGCTGAGGAAGAGGAGACGGAAGAAGCATCGGATTCCTCAGATTCCACTGCAACGGACGATACATCCGATTCCGCGCAGACCACGAGCGCATCTGCGGAAGACGAAGCTGCGTCTCTTGCAGTCACTGCGGATGAGGTTGGCACGATAGAAACCGAGACGGAGACAGAGACAGAAGTAGATACAGAAGCCGGGACGGAAACAGAAGCAGATACAGAAGCTGAGGCAGAAACGGAAGCCAAAGCGGCGACTGAGGCAGAGGCCGATACCGATACGGAAGCTGAGGTTGAAACAGAGACAGAAATCGAGACCGATACAGACACCGAGGATGCTGTTTCGGCAGCGGCTGAGGATGATTCCTCAGAAGAGACGGTCAGTACCTATTCCGGCACCTGCGGCTATTCCAGCTCGTCTGACGTGACATGGGTTCTCTCGGACGGAGTGCTGACTATCAGCGGCAGCGGGGATATGGCAGATTACTCCGCAGCCTCTTCCTCTTTTGCACCATGGTACAGCTACTGTACAACAATCACATCAGTTGTCATTGAGGGCGGCGTGACATCAATCGGGGATTATGCGTTTTATGGCTGCACGGCATTGGCCTCAGTGACGATCCCGAACGGCGTGACATACATCGGCGGATGCTCTTTTTATGAGTGTACCAGCCTGACATCGGTGACGATTCCAAATACTGTGACGACGATTGATGTATATGCGTTTACCTATTGCACGAGCCTGTCAAGCCTGACGCTGTCTTCGTCCCTGACAGTGATTGGTGAAATGACATTTGCCTGCTGCATCAGTCTGACCTCAGTGACGATTCCGTCCAGTGTGACGACGATTGAAGCGGACGCGTTCTATTACTGCACCAGCCTGACTGCTGTCACCATTCCTTCCTCGGTGACGTCGATTGATGACCTTGCATTCAGCGATTGTTATTCACTGGCATCGTTTACCGTTGCAAGCGGCAATACGGTCTACGCTTCGGAGGACGGAGTACTCTTTAATGCGGCAAAGACCACGCTGCTTCTTTACCCGTGCGGAAAAACGGATACCTCCTACACGATTCCGTCTACCGTGACGACTATTAATGCCTATGCGTTCTATTACTGTGAATATCTGACTTCAGTCACGATTCCGTCCAGTGTGACTTCGATTGGAGAATCTGCGTTTGAGGGCTGTTCCGGACTGACTTCTGTGACGATTCCGTCCAGCGTGACATCCATGGGAACTATGGTGTTTTACGACTGCTCCAGCCTTGCGGGCGTGACCATTGGAAGCGGACTGACCGAAATCCCGGATTACACGTTTGAGTACTGTACCAGTCTTATGAGTATTTCCATACCCAGTACCATTACCTCAATCGGGGACAAGGCATTTTACCGGTGTACTGCGCTGACAGGCTTTACCTGCGGCAGCGGGGTCACTTCGATCGGAGATTATGTCTTTTATAAATGTACTTCCCTTGCCACGGTAACTCTGAACAGCAGTCTTACCTCAATTGGAGCTTATGCATTCAGCGGCTGCAGCGCACTGACGGCTTCCTACTATCCGAGTACGGCGACGGCCTGGGCGGAGGTCAGTGTCGGGAGCGGAAATACATATCTGACAGAAGCCCTTTACTACAGTATTTCAGCATGCACCTTTACATTTGCGACATGTTATTATGACGGTACCGCAAAAGAACCTCTGACAGTGACCGACGGTTCCACAACCCTGACTGCGGGTACGGATTATACGGTTACCTACAGCAATAACACGAGCGTCGGAACTGCGACGGCCGTGGTCACAGGCTCCGGAAATTATTACGGGTCAAAAACAGCTACTTTCTATATTTATATCGGAGACCTGACATCCGGGACGCTCACACTTTCAGCGACTAGCTATACCTATAATGGGAATGCAAGAGAACCGACGGCGACAGTAGTGGTGGATGGTACGACGCTGACAAAGGGTACTGATTATTCGGTTGCCTACAGCAGCAATACAAGTGCCGGCACAGCGACTGTGACGGTGACTGGTATTAATAATTATACCGGTACATTGACGAAAACCTTTACGATCAACGCCTACAGCATCGCGAAAGGAACGGTATCTCTTTCTAAGACAAGCTACACCTACAATGGGAACGCAAGAAAGCCGACGGTTACGCTGACTGTAAAGCTTGATGGCACAACCAGCACAACTCTGACTAAGGGAACCCATTATACGGTTGCCTACAGCAACAATACCAACGCAGGCACGGCGACTGTCACCATCACCGGCAAGGGAAATTATACCGGGACAGTCACAAAGACATTCACGATCAGCAAAGCCAGCCAGACGCTGACGGTCAGCGCGGCGGCTTCTACCATCAAGGCGGGAAAGACGACTACAATCACGGCAAGCGGGACAGGCACGATCACGTATTCTTCAAGTAACACCACGACGGCGACAGTCTCGAGCAAGGGCAAGGTGACCGGCAAGCATCCGGGCACGGTGACGATTACGGTGAAGGCTGCAGGAAACAGCAATTACAAATCCGCGACGAAAAAAGTAACAATTAAAGTGAAGCTTGCGTCGGGATCCGTGACCAGCGTGACGAACAAGACGGGCGGTATCGTCGTAAAATGGTCGAAGATCACAGGTGCTTCCGGATATTATGTGCAGCGCAGGACATCCTCAGGAAGCTATAAGACCATAAAGAACATCAAAAGTGTATCCACGGTCACATACACGGATACAAGCGCGACAGTCAAATCGGCCAACAGAACGACTTTTGTCTATCGCGTGATTGCTTACTATGGCAGCACCAAGAATAACTGTGGGGGTAAAAAGATCGTACGTCTGACGACGCCGACATTGTCCAGCGTGAAGAATACATCATCAAAAAAGATCACGGTAAAATGGACAAAGGTCGCCAAAGTCACCGGCTACCAGATCCAGTATTCAACGAGCTCCAGCTTTTCGACCAGTACGAAAAAGAAGGTGACAGGGGCTTCAACAGTCAAAACGGTACTCAGCTCGCTAACAAAGGGGAAGACGTATTATGTGAGAATCCGCACATACTACAAGACCAGCTCCGGGACTGTTTATTATTCTGCGTGGAGCAGTAAGAAAAAGGTGAAGATTACAAAATAGAGAGCAAACAGACAATAAACAGAAATAAGGGCAGCATTCCTGTGCGGTTTGAAGTTGGAAACCAATGAGAACCCAGGGATGGCTGCCCTTTTCACATTTGTTTCCAGCGCGGGCATCCCTGCAAAGGCGGCCAAAGACTTTGACAGGGCAGATTTCCCCGGATTTCCA
This sequence comes from Lachnospiraceae bacterium, assembly GCA_021201665.1. GTDB lineage: Bacteria > Bacillota > Clostridia > Lachnospirales > Lachnospiraceae > Choladousia. Next base: position 52,500 of record JAJQEO010000022.1, read on the forward strand.
GAAAAATTATGCGGAAAATTTTACTTTCAGGTCAGACACAAATCTTGTCTTATCTTTATGAGTGTGATAAAATTCGCAGAGAAGACGAGACGGCAGCCCGACTTCGTCGGCACCTTTGCTGCCGCTTCGGTCGGTGAATATCCCGCACGCAGTTTTGGATGCCCGCATCTGCAATCAGAGATTGTGGAATATCCCATGCGAAGCGTGGGATGCCACCCGGCGAGGGACATAACCAGGCGCAAATACCAATATTTTTGTGAGAGAGAAAATTACGGCAGCAGGAGGATATAATGAGCAGAGTTAAGAGAGTATATGTAGAGAAAAAAGACAGCTTTGCGGTGGCCGCAAAGGGACTCGCGCACGAGATCAGAAGCTACCTTGGGGCTGCAGGCCTTACCGGAGTCCGGATTCTGATCCGGTATGATGTGGAAAATATTTCCAACGAAGTGTTCCAGAAGGCGTGCCGGACGGTGTTTTCTGAGCCGCCGGTTGATGATTTATATCTGGAGAAATTTCCGATATCGGAGAAGGAGCGTGCGTTTGCGGTCGAATATCTGCCTGGGCAGTTTGACCAGAGGGCGGATTCTGCTGAACAGTGCGTGAAGTTTTTAAACGAGGAAGAGGAGCCGATCATCCGCTCCGCGACTGTGTATGTCATCGCCGGGGAGCTTTCGGACGAGGAATTTGACGCGGTTAAGAATTACTGCATCAATCCGGTGGATTCCCGGGAAGCCGGACTGCAAAAGCCGGAAACACTGGTGACACAGTTTGAAGAGCCGGCGGATATCGCCGTATTCGACGGATTCGTTTCGATGGATCAGGAGACGCTGAAGGCTCTCTATGATTCCCTGAACCTGGCGATGACCTTCCGGGACTTTCTGCATATACAGAATTATTTTGCGCAGGAGGAGCACCGCGACCCGACCGTGACGGAGATCCGCGTCCTGGATACCTACTGGTCCGACCACTGCCGTCACACGACCTTTTCTACTGAATTAAAGAACGTGACATTTGAGGACGGCTATTACCGCGCCCCGATAGAGAAAACCTATGAGCAGTACAAAAAGGATCACGCTGAGCTGTTTGCCGGACGGGATGATAAATTCCCCTGCCTGATGGATCTGGCGACGCTGGCGGCGCGCAAGCTGAAAAAAGAAGGAAAATTGGACGATCAGGAGGAATCTGACGAGATCAATGCCTGCAGCATTGTGGTGCCGGTGGAGGTGGAGAGAACAGAAATAGTCACCGAGGAGTGGCTGGTAAATTTCAAAAATGAGACCCACAATCATCCGACGGAGATTGAGCCGTTCGGCGGCGCGGCGACCTGCCTGGGCGGCGCGATCCGCGACCCGCTCTCTGGACGTACCTATGTATATCAGGCAATGCGCGTGACCGGCGCGGCGGATCCGACCGCAGCCGCGTCCGAGACCTTAAAGGGCAAGCTTCCGCAGAAAAAGCTGGTCAGGGAGGCAGCGCACGGCTACAGCTCTTATGGAAACCAGATCGGTCTGGCGACCGGCTATGTAAAAGAAATTTATCATCCGAATTATGTGGCGAAGCGCATGGAGATCGGCGCGGTGATGGCGGCTGCGCCCCGCAGCGCGGTGATACGTGAAAATTCAGATCCGGGCGATATCATTATCCTCCTGGGCGGACGCACCGGCAGGGACGGTATCGGCGGCGCGACCGGTTCTTCCAAGGTACACACGCAGACCTCCATCGAGGTCTGCGGAGCGGAGGTGCAGAAGGGCAACGCACCGACCGAGCGCAAGCTGCAGCGTCTCTTCCGCCGTCCGGAGGTCAGCAGGCTGATCAAAAAATGTAACGATTTCGGCGCGGGCGGAGTGTCCGTGGCGATCGGCGAGCTGGCGGCGGGTCTTCGCGTAGATCTGGACCAGGTGCCGAAAAAATATGCGGGTCTGGATGGCACTGAGATCGCCATTTCCGAGTCGCAGGAGCGGATGGCGGTGGTCGTCGATCCGAAGGATGTCGATGAATTTATGCGTTATGCCGCAGAAGAAAACCTGGAATCCACGCAGGTCGCGGTCGTGACCGAGGAGCCGAGGCTCTGCCTTCTGTGGAGAGGAAAAGAGATTGTCAATATTTCGAGAGCCTTTCTGGATACCAACGGAGCGCATCAGGAGACGGATGTGGACGTAGAGATGCCCTCTGAGACGGAAAAATATTTTGTGCGCCCGGAGGTGGGGGATGTCCGTGAAAAATGGCTGTCTGTACTTTCCGGACTGAATGGCTGCTCGCAGAAGGGTCTGGTGGAGATGTTTGACAGCTCCATCGGCGCGGGCTCCGTGCTGATGCCCTACGGCGGCAAATATCAGCTGACCGAGACGCAGGCGATGGCTGCGAAGCTGCCGGTACTGGACGGAAAGACCGACGCGGTGACGATGATGAGCTATGGCTTTGACCCTTATCTTTCCAGCTGGAGTCCCTATCATGGAGCAGTTTACGCGGTGACCGAGTCCATCGCGCGGATCGTTGCCAACGGCGGCGAGGCCGACAAGATTCGCTTCACCTTCCAGGAATATTTCCGCCGTATGACAGAGGATCCGAAACGCTGGAGTCAGCCGTTTGCGGCGCTTCTGGGCGCCTATGACGCACAGATCGGATACGGACTGCCCGCGATCGGCGGAAAGGACAGCATGTCCGGATCCTTTACCCTTGCAGATGAGGAACCGCTGCCGGGGGCTGAGGCGGATGCCGATGCTAAAAAAACACACGTGCGTGAGATCGACGTGCCGCCGACCCTTGTCTCCTTCGCAGTCGATGTGGCCAGCAGCCGCACGATGATTACGCCGGAGCTGAAAAGGGCAGGCAGCAGGCTGATCCTGCTTTCCATTGAAAAAGACGAATATGACCTGCCTGTATATGACCGCGTACTGGAGCAGTACCGGAAATTTCATCAGGACATTGCAGCCGGCAACATTATCTCCGCATACGCGCTGGACGGCAACGGACTGGCCGCGGCCCTCTCAAAGATGGCCTTTGGCAACGGCCTGGGATTCCGGATTGAGCATCATGTGGATGAGCGGGACCTGTTCACGGCTGGCTTTGGAAATATCGTCGCTGAAGTGCCGGACGGCGCGGTGAGCCGCCTCGCGATTACCTATACTGTAATTGGCGAAGTGACCGGCAATGGATTCTTTGAGTACCGGGATGTGAAAATCCCGATCGACGAGGCATTAAAGGCCTGGATGGGTACGCTGGAAAAGGTATTCAAAACCGATTCCGGCATTCCGACCATCGGCGGCGGTCTGGATATTGACGGCAATCCGGTCAGCGGACCGAGGGGCTACTTCTTTGCCGGAAGAAAGGATTCCGGCGGCAAAATGACGCAGCAGGGCTGGAAGCTTGGCGAAGGGAACCTGTATGTCTGCAAACACAAGGTCGCTAAACCGCGTGTATTCATCCCGGTATTTGCAGGGACAAACTGTGAATATGACAGCAAGAAGGCATTTGAGCGCGCCGGAGCCGAGGTTGATGTCCGTGTGTTTCGCAACCTCAGCGCACAGGATATCCGCGAGTCCGTGGATGTATTTGAGAAGGCGATCAGCCAGGCACAGATCATCATGTTCCCGGGCGGGTTCTCGGCGGGCGACGAGCCGGACGGCTCCGCGAAATTCTTTGCGACGGCCTTCCAGAACGCGAAAATCAAGGAGGCAGTGACCAGGCTGCTCTCGGAGCGCGACGGGCTGGCGCTCGGCATCTGTAACGGCTTCCAGGCGCTGATCAAGCTTGGCCTGGTGCCGAACGGCGAGATCACCGGGCAGACGGAGGATTCCCCGACCCTGACCTTCAACACGATCGGTCGTCACATTTCGAAGATGGTCTACACCAAGGTAGTCAGTGACAAGTCCCCGTGGCTTGCCAAAGCGACTCTGGGCGGTGTTTACACAAACCCGGCCTCCCACGGTGAAGGACGATTTGTGGCGAGCAAAGAATGGCTGATGCGTTTGTTCGGCAACGGTCAGGTAGCGACACAATACTGCGATATCAACGGAAATATAGACGTCAGCGATGAAATGTGGAATGTCAACGGTTCTTATTTTGCCATCGAAGGCATCACCAGCCCGGATGGAAGAGTATTTGGCAAAATGGCACACGCTGAGCGCCGTGGAGATTCCGTGGCAGTCAATATTTACGGAGAGCAGAACCTGAAGATTTTTGAAGCAGGCGTAGAATACTTTCTATAAATAAAAGAAGAGACGAATAGAGGAAAGATAGATACAGAAAAGATAAAGATAGATACAGAAAAGATAAATTAAAGAAGAAATTTTAAATAAATGAAGAAGAAAATAAAAGCAGACAGTGTCGATGAATTATTTGAAATCGTAAAGGCCATTCAGAACGGGGAAGAACCGGAAGCCTATGTAAAGCGCAGGGCCAGGGAAGAACGCGCCGCCCAGCTCGCGGCTCAAAAAGCAGAAGAGGAAAGACGTGCCACCACAAAGGAAGCCCGAAGGGCGGCTCAAAAGGCCGAAGAAGCGGAACGCGCTGCCGCAAAAGAAACCCGAAGGGCGGCTCAAAAGGCCAGAGAGCAGGAACGTTCATCCGCGGAAGAGACTGGGAGAGCGCACAGGGGAGCGGAGGAGCAGACGGATTTCGCTGCAAAAGACTCCCGAAGAACAGCCCGGGAAGGGCAGCGGGAAGAGGATGCGTTCGAGCAGGAGCTTGAAGAGGAAACCGGCGAGGACTTTGGGAAAGTACTTGTTACACTGAGAGACTATCTGGCTCAGGCGGGCGGCTTTATCAGAAGAAACGCGCAGGTACTCGGGAAAAAATTGAAAGAGACCGGAGAGAGCGCAAAGGAAAACGGAAAGAACGAAAAAAAGACACGGGCCTCTCTGTTAAAAAGTGCCCGGAAACATGTTCCCGAAATACCAAAAAGTCAGACAACGCGGGAAGAACCGGCAACGCAGGAAGAGTCAGCAACGCGGAAAGAGTCGACAACGCGGAAAGAGTCGACAACGCGGGAAGAGCGGACAACGCGGGAAGAGCCGGTAAAGCAGAAAAAATCGGTAAAGCGGAAAGAGCCGATAGCACCGAAAGAATCCGCCGGTTCCGACCTGGCCCATAGCTATGGAACGGAAGAGGAACCTGTCCATAGCCTCGGCAGGGTGCGGCTGGCGGATACGGAAGCTGAAGCTGCAAAAGATATGAAAACGGCGCAAACCGGGAAGACGCGGAGACGTTACGGAGCCAAAACTGTCTCGGAAGAAGCGGAGACAGTTGGCAGACGGATTCTTCGTAGTCTGCATATGGAGCCTTCATCGGATAAACAGCAGGGAGAAACGCAGGATATCTCTCATAAAAAGAATCCGGAGAAAGAGAAGGAAACTTCTGCCCAGAGTGCAGAGGAGCAGATGGATCTGGATACACTTCAGATCCTGGATCATATTCTGGATCATCCGAATGCTTCCCGCATGGACGGCGCCACGCCCCCGGCACATGCTTCTGCCGATTTCACATCGCTGGCACATGTTTCTGGCAGGACAACATCTCCGGCACATGCTTCTGCCGGCACCACGTATACCAAAGCCGTGGCTCCGACGGGTATTCCGGCAAAGAATATAGTGTCCGGCGGAGTCTCGCCTTCGACAGGTTTCCCAGTGGGTTCAGCGGCCACCGAAGCTATGGAGCCTGCAGATATTTCAACGAGGAGTGCGACCGCTGAGACTGCTCCCTCGGTGGAAGCTCCGGCAGGCACTTTGCTCAACAGCTCTGCCGTATCCTCCGATGCACCGGTAATTATGGAGGCGTCAGCATCTTCCGCTTCTACAGATGCATCTGCCTCCGACAGCACCGAAGCAGTCTCTGGAGGCATTGAAGCAGTTTCCGAAGGAACCGAAGCAGCCTCCGGTGTTACCATAGTACACTCCGGCAGCACCGAAGCAGTCGCTGGCAGCACCAAAACAGCCTCCGGCAGCACTGAAGCAGTCGCCGATGGCAATGACAGCACCGAAAAACGCGCCGACAGCGCCAAAACAGTCTCCGACAGACCGGATGCTTCCAGCAAAACCACAGGTACATCCACAGATATATCCGCAGATACTTCCACAGATCCATCCGCAGATACTTCCACAGCTCCATCCCGGAAACTGCATCTTCCGGATTTTAGAAAATCTTTGGGACACTGGACGCAAACTCCGACAGGGAAGGGAAGAAACGCTGCGCGTCTGGGCGGCGCTGTGCTTTTACTTATTGTGGTTTTGATTGTTGTGGCTTTATCCCTGACAAATCATATGCTGACCATTCAGAAGAAGAAAAAATATGTCACGGCAGATCAGGGACTCAACGTTCTTGTGGAGAACCAGCCGGAAGAGTGGTGTACTTCCTGTGAGCTGCAGTTGAAAATTTCTGTGAAGAGCGGAACGATATCCTCGGTTACCATCGGGGGTGTTTCCCGCACTCTGGACGAGAAAGGATATGTGACCGTAACGGCAGAGGAAGAGCTGCTGGACGTCGCGGTCGTGACTGATTCCGGGACGCTGGCAGCGACTATTGAGATACCGATGCTGGATGCCGAAGCTCCCGTTGTGACGGCGGAAAAGGCGGGAGGAGAAATTACGCTGACTGCGGCGGATGACCGCTCCGGCGTGGAAACCATCTGGTACGCCGTGCTGGATGATGGCGACTGGCTGCAGCTTCCGGTTTATCACCAGTACAGCGAGCCGATCGCCTTTGAGGAAAACAAAACCTACTATTTCTATGCAACGGACCTGGCGGGAAATCGCAGCACGCCGTTTGTGACCACTATGGAAACTGCAGAATCAATCAGTGTAAGTGCGGCTGAGCTTTCCCTGTTTGTGGGAGAGACGGGAGAAATTTCCGCTGAAGTAAATCCGTCCGGAGCATTGTCCGGCGAGCTGAATTACGTAAGCTCAAATACTGCGGTGGCGACCGTGAGTACTTCCGGAGTGGTGACGGCCGTGGCGGCGGGCTCTGCAGTGATTCAGGTGAGCGCGGACGGGCTGGAAGCGGTTTCCTGCCAGGTCAACGTTGTTTCTGAACAGACAGTGACCATCAGCGCAGTCGGCGACTGTACGCTGGGTACCTACGCGGGGGCAGTGACATCCACAAGCTTTGATACCTATTACTCCATGTACGGCGCCTCTTACTTTTTTGAAAACGTTCGGGAAATCCTCGAAAATGATGATTTTACCTTTGCGAATCTGGAAGGGACGCTGACGGATGAGACCACTCCTGTGGATAAGACTTATGCCTTTAAAGGCGATCCTTCTTATACAGAAATTCTGCTGGATGGCTCCATCGAGGTCGTGACGCTCGCAAACAACCACAGCAGCGATTATGGAGCCCAAAGCCTCATCGATACAAAGGAAAATCTGACAAATGCCGGGATTGAATACTGCATCGGAGACACCATCGCCTATGAGGAGCTCTCTGGGGTCAAGGTTGCTTTCATCGGAATTTACGAGCTTTCGACGGGACTGGAATGTGAATCCCAGGTGCGGGAGACCATCGCTGAAGCGCAGGCAGAAGGCGCTCAGCTGATTATTGTGGCCTTCCACTGGGGGACGGAAAAAGAAACTGCCGCCGATGAGACGCAGCAGTCTCTCGCCCATATCGCGATCGATTGTGGGGCAGACCTGGTCGTCGGGCACCACCCGCACGTTCTGCAGGGAATTGAAAAATACAACGGCAAATACATCGTATACAGCCTTGGAAACTTCTGTTTCGGCGGCAATTCCAATCCCTCCGACAAGGATACCATGATCTTCCGTCAGACATTTACCATCACATCGGACGGCGTGGCGGACGACGACGCGATCGAGATCATCCCCTGTACACTTTCCTCCGTATCCAGCTACAACGACTATCGTCCGACCCCGGCCACCGGCAGCACGGCGGACGAAATCATGGAGCGGATCAACGAATACAGCTCCGTGTTTGGAGACATCGTCTACACGGCCTCGACCGGAGTGTAGAGAATGGAAACGCCCCCCTCGCGTGCGCTCGTACTTCGGAGAGAGAGGATGGAAAGCGCCCCGGTATGTGACGTAATTCGGAAAAATAGTGCGCTTGAAAAACATCACTGTTTATATTTTCATAAAGTGATTCGATGTGAAACATTGCAACGAGTTATATTGAAAATAATATGTACACATGATACCATTTCGCCTGGGAAAGCACGAAAAGAGCCTTCCCAGGAAGGAGAAATGGATATGACACGCATATCTGCTGAGAAAAAGGTTTATTGCTACACACTGGAAGGAAGCCGCTATCTGTTTGCTGATGAGCGGGTCAAAATGCACCTGATTGACCTCATCAGCGAAATCCACCGAAGAGATGGCTGGCTTCTTTTCACATTCTGCATTCTGGATGATTCCGCGTCCTTCATTATCGGCGCGGACAAAATTTCCGCAGTCGTCCGGACGCTCCAGACCACTGTACGGAGGCACCTCTGGCAGCCGCCGGAGTTCCGCCAGGTCCGCGAGAGCAGGATGGAGCTGAGCGGACAGGTCGAAAAGCTGAGTACGATGGCTGAAATCATCTTCCGCAGCCGGGAAATCCACAGACTCCCGCTTGAACAGGGATATGTATACGCGCTCGAGGACTACTGGTGGAGCAGCTATCCCACCTACACAGGACTCCATATCTGGGAGATGGTAGATCGAAGAGTGCTTTCCATGGCATTTTCCCCGGATCCCATCATCGCCCGCAGACAGCTGGAGCGGTTCAACACCGCAGACAGCGTCAGGACTTACGAGATGAATGAAATCCTGATCTGTAAATAAAAACGATTGGCGGAGAAAAATGTGACAGAAATCAAAAGTCTTTCTAAAATTCCTTAAAAAAATCGGAATTACGATGACAAAAATAAGAAACGATGCTATGATAGGAAACCGAATCATGGGATAAGTCATCGCCGGGTTACGCCCTGATCTCCGATTGCGGGGCGCGGGCATCCCACGCTTTGCATGGGATAAGTCCTCGTCGGCTTAAGCCCCTCGCCGGGGAGGCATCCTCGTCCTACGGACGGGATAAGCCCTCAGCGAAGTACTGAAATGCGTATACGGTGAGAACAGTAATGATTGATATCATATTTCCCTGGGAGAACTCATATGAAGACAAGGATAAACAAAATTTATGCCTGGTTCCGCAGATATCCTCTGATGATATCCGTGTGCTATCTGGCTTTCTATCTGGCAGCGTTTCACTGGCTCGAAGAGACAGTTGTGCCGCAGTACATCATCCACTGCAAGCTTGACGAGCTGATTCCGTTTTGCGAGATCTTCATCATTCCCTATATTTGCTGGTTTCCGTACATCGGAGGTATGTTCCTCTGGTTTTACCGCCGCGGATGGGAAGATTACAAAAAGCTGTGCCAGATGATTTTTTCAGGACTGACCATCTGCCTGGTCATCTATTACATCTTTCCGACCGGGCTGAATCTCCGGCTGGCATCCTCGCCGCACGAGACAGGCGCCCTGTACAACCTCGTGGTAATGCTCCGCGCTATCGACACGCCGACCAACGTCTGCCCGTCCATCCATGTGATGAATACAGTCATGTCCTTCCAGGCAGTCTGCAGCCTGGAGGGATTGAAACATCGGCGTGCAACCATCGCGGCACACTTTGTAATCATGGTTCTGATCTGCGCGTCCACGGTCCTGCTGGACCAGCACTCGATCATAGACGTGGTCTGCGGAGCAATGATGAGCTTTGTCATACATGGCCTGGTCTATAAGGTGGAGTGGAAGACCGAGCTTGCCACCCGTAAATCCAATGCCGCAGAACGCGCAAAAAAACCGCAGAAAACCGGCAAAAAGTCAAACGGATATTTTGAAAAAAGTGCTTGACTTTAAAGGCCAACCAGTATTATAATAGCGGAGCGAGTCGCTCAGAGGACAGGTGCGATTCACAGAATATGGGGTCTTAGCTCAGCTGGGAGAGCATCTGCCTTACAAGCAGAGGGTCATAGGTTCGAGCCCTATAGGCCCCATAGATATCCGGTTTCCTGCCGGAGAATATAATTCCATATGGCGGAGTAGCTCAGCTGGCTAGAGCACACGGTTCATACCCGTGGTGTCGAGAGTTCAAGTC
>JAJQEO010000001.1 GCA_021201665.1 Lachnospiraceae bacterium
ATCTAAAAAAAGCCTTATTTTTCAACAAAAAAGTGCTTGACAAAATGAGGAGGGAGACAGATAGCCCCTGGAATGTTAAAATGTAAAAAAACAAGACGGAGGTATAAGCAAATGGCACTGATACAGGTTAATTTTATTTCGCAGTCTCTGATGCGGACAGTACCGATTCAGGTGATTCTGCCGGTGGATAAGATCACGTTTCCAGGGATGCCCGAACGGGAAGAAAAGCAATTCAAAACACTCTATCTGTTGCACGGGATCTTTGGCAATTACACGGACTGGGTGAGCGGAACCAACATCCAGCGCTGGGCGGAGGAGAAAAATCTGGCGGTGGTGATGCCGTCCGGGGAGAATGGCTTTTATGTAGACCGTGAGGAAGAACACAATTTTTATGGAGAATTCATTGGCAGGGAGCTGGTGGAGATCACGCGGAAGATGTTTCCACTCTCGAGAAAGCGCGAGGATACCTTCATTGCCGGGCTGTCCATGGGCGGATACGGCGCGCTGCGCAACGGACTGAAATACCATGAGACCTTTGGCTGTATCGCAGGTCTTTCAAGCGCGATGATTGCTGAGGGGATCGAGAAGCGCACCGATGATGTGCCCTTCTTTATTGAGAGTAGAACCTATGCCGAGAGCCTCTTCGGAAATCTGGATGAGATGGCCGAGAGCGATAAAAACCCCGCCTGGCTGGCGAAACAGCTGGCGGAAGAAGGAGCCGATATACCGGCGCTTTATCTCACCTGTGGAACGAGCGACTTCCTGCTGGAGCCGAACCGGAAGTTTGTGAAGCTTCTGGAGAGCCTGGACATCCCGGTGACGTATGTAGAGGGCGAGGGCGCCCACGAGTGGGACTTCTGGAACCGCTCGATTAAAAAGGTGCTGGACTGGCTGCCGCTGGAAGAGGACGCGATGGGGATCAACAGCGGGAATATCGGAAATTGATCCGCAGGCGGAGCTCATGGAGCTTGCGCTGGTGTAACTGGCTGCGGTTAAAAAAATGTGAGCAGTCGGAAGAATCACGGTTCAAAAAATGTGATTCCCGAGATAAAATAAGGACTGGTCAACCTGCCGCTGTATCTTCTGTGGAACTGTAAGGCTGTGATGGATGATGTACTTCTAAAAAATAAAAAAATCGGATAGGGGAGTTCTCTCTCCCTATCCGCCGCGCGGGGTATGCCATAAGGATTGCCGACGAAGTCGGAGGATTCCTTATGGCTATGGCGCGGGCAGCAAAGCTGCCAAAATTCCTCTCGCGCCCCTGCGCATCATAAGAAAACGGCCAGAAGACAAATCGTCTCCTGGCCGTTTATCGGCTCAGATAAACAGAAGCCGGAAATGCAGCCTCCTGTTCGGTGAAAAGCAAAGAGTTTACTCGGCCACAAGCGAGAAGAAATCGGTCAGGTCGTCGGTCTCACATTCGCCCTTTTCCATCCAGAAATCCGCCATGTTCTGGCTGATTGCGAAGATGGAATCCTCATTGCTCTCATCGTTGAGCGTTTCATTTTCCTCACGGCCGTAGAAGAGCAGTCCTTCGACATCGCTTGCGATATCTTCGGCAGAGACTTCGTCAAAGCCGCTGGCCATCAGCTCGTAGGCCTCTTCGGGATTTTCGTTCAGGAAATCAATGGCTTTGTACCAGGCTTCCTCGACGGCCTCTACCACATCCGGATTTTCCTCAGCAAATTCGGTATTTACGACAAGGGAATCCAGAATGGTATCCGGATAATCGGCGCTTGTCACCAGGGTGTGTGCGCCTTCCACGGATTCGAGTGCTTCGGACAATTCCGGCTCCCACATGATGGCGGCGTCTACGGACCCGCCCATAAAGGCCAGACCGGCTTCTGTCGTATCTCCCATATCAATCACGTTGATGTCATCTTCGGTCAGACTGCTCGCATCCTCCAGTGCGGTCAGGAAGAAATAGTAGGAGGATGCGGATTTATCGAGAGCCAGGGTCTTTCCGGCCAGGTCGTCCAGCGTCTCAATATCTTCCGTGGCCACCAGACCGTCCGCGCCGACGGAAGCATCCATCGTCAGTACAAAGCGGCTCGTAGCACCGTTGGCATACATTTTGATATTCGGATCCTGCGCAGTCGCCAGGAACTGGATGCTGCCCTGTGTGATCAGCGCGGCGTAGGTCGATTCGTCCTCGATAATCTGGATATCGACGTTCAGCCCGGCTTCTTCAAAGTAGCCGTTTTCCTGCGCGATAAACATGGGCGAATAGCCGGTCCAGGTGCAGAAGGCCATCGTAATATCCGTCGTCTCGGCGGCGGAAACGGTCAGCGCTCCGTACAGCAGCGCGGCCATAGGTAATACTGCAAAGCGTTTCTTCATAATCTGATTCCTCCTCATATTGGTTGGATGATATGTATTGCCTGTATGATAAAACACAAATCCTGTTTGCTGAAATTGCAGGCGGCAGGGATCTATGTCTGTATCCGTGAATACATGATATGGCTATGATGCGGCGACTATTTCTGCGGGATGACTCTGGCTTATTCCGGCATCAGGCAGTTACTGATGCGATCCTGCAACAGACCGCTGCATGCATCTCGGTGAGTCCTGGTGGCTTTGCGATAGACCGCTGCATGTGTCTCGGTGAGTCCTGGTGGCTCTGCGACAGACCGCTGCATGCATCCCGGTGAGTCCTGGTGGTTCTGCGACAGACCGCTGCATGCATCCCGATGTGTTTTGGCGGTTCGGTGATAGACCCCTGCATGCGTCTCGGCGGGTCTTAGCGGTCATCGATCCATCGCCGCATCGCTGCTTTCCTTCCAGAGCATGTCCATGATAGTCTTTTTGATTTCCAGAAATTCAGGCAGAATCAGCGAATTGTGACTGCGCTCTCCGGGAAGCGTCACGTCAATGACATCGCGCACGGTGCCCGGTCTGCGGCTCATGACATAGATTCGGTCTCCGAGCAGGACGGCCTCGTCAATGTCGTGGGTAATAAACAGAATCGTGGTACCGGTGGTTCTGCTGATTTTTGCCAGAAGCTCCTGCATGACCACCCTGGTCTGCGCGTCCAGAGCACCGAAGGGCTCATCCATCAGCAGGACCTCCGGCTCGTTTGCCAGAGTGCGCGCGATGGCTACGCGCTGCTTCATGCCGCCGGAGAGCTGCTTCGGGAGGGCGTTTTCAAATCCCTCCAGCCCGACCAGCTGAATATATTTTGCCGCGATACCGGCGCGTTCCCTGGGCGGCATTTTTTTCATTTTCAGGCCAAACTCAATATTTTTCTGAACAGTCAGCCACGGAAACAGGCTGTAGCCCTGAAAAACCATGCCGCGGTCCGCGCCTGCTTCCCGGACCGGGTGTCCGTCAAGCAGCACCTCGCCCGAGGTCGCTGTTTCCAGTCCGCCGAGGATATTGATAAGAGTGGTCTTGCCGCAGCCGGAAGGGCCGACAATCATCACAAATTCCGATGGCTTTACAAACAGATTGACATCCTGCAGCGCGGTCACCGTCCCGGAGCCGCCCTCGCCAAATACTTTTGTCAGTCCATTTACCTGCAGTTTGATCTTTTGCTCCATAAATGCTCCTGTAACTTTTGTAATTCCTATAGTACCTTTCGGGTACAGGCTGAGTTTTTCATATAATTTGCAAAACTCGTGGCAGTTGTTTCATAAATAGATCAGGAAAGGTAACTGCTTTGAATAGTTACCAGAAAAGCTCAATATAAGTATCTGCGGAGACAGGATTTATCGGTCCCGATCGCTCAGCCGCTCGTGCCACGGAGCCACCAGCCTTGTCAGAATCCGGAAAATCCAGTCCGTCAGCAGCCCGATGAGCCCGATCAGGATCAGACCCGCGAAAATGGTATCGGTCGCGAGGTAGCGCTGTGATTTCAGAATCATATATCCCAGTCCATCGCTGGCAGCTACCATTTCTGCGACAACCAGATACGTCCAGGCCCAGCCGATCGTCAGACGGAAATCATCCATCAGTCCCGGAAGCGAGGCGGGAAAAATGACCTCCTTGTAAACCTGCCATCGGCCTGCCCCCAGAGTCTTCGCGGCATTGATCATATTCTGATCCACCCCGGAGACGGTATCACAGACCATCAGCACCAGCTGAAAAAAGGTACCCAGAAAAATAATCGTATATTTCTGGTTTTCTCCGATGCCCAGATAAAGAAGTGTCAGGGGTACAAGGGCTACCACCGGAAGGTATCTGGCAAATTCTATGATGGGCTGTATGAATGCGCTGAATTTCCGCGAATTGGCCATGAGCATCCCCACAGGCAGAGCAACCAGAACGGACCAGATCCAGCCGATCATGACGCGGCAGATGGAAGCGCGGCAGCTCGCCCAGAGCGACCCGTCCTGAGCCATGGAAAGGATCTTATCAACGACCGCCGTCGGCGACGGCAAAAAGATTTCCTTTACAAACCCGCCGTAGGAGCCGACACACCAGATTATAATCAGCAGTATGAAACAAATAAGGGAAAGCGCTTTTTCACTTGCGGCAGATTTGGATTTCTTTTGTCTGTTCATCACGTTATCACTTTCTCACTTTACCAGACTAAAATAACACATCCCCTATCTTACTGTATAATGGGTGAACTTGCAAGTTTTTTTCCCTCGAAAAAATGCCGAAAAAAAGCGGTATTTGCCTGAAAAAATGACATGTACGGCAATCCGTTTTTGTGATAGAAAAGAAGGGAAAGTCAGGAATCGCGTAATTGCAAAACAGATTTAGTATAAATGGCAGAGGCCAGAGGGCATTTCTGTTTCTGCCTGAAGGCAGCTTACAATGCGTCAGATTCCTCAGCCTGCAGTGATTACCAACGCAGGAGGCAGCGGGAAATCGCTGAAAATTGCAGGAATAATTGCAGGAATAATTGCAGGAAAAACCGCAAGGAAAAGGAGAAACCACCATGTTCAAAAAATCAGATTTCGGAATTGTATTTAACACGTTGTTTTCGCTCGCGTTTGCCGCGGCACTGACACTGTTTGTCAAGTACACGGGCGGGAGCCTCACCTTCGAGAGCTTCTGCATGGGATTAGTTCCGGCGTTTGCGATTAATTTTACGCTGGGCTCTTACATACCGCTGCTGAAAGTCGGCAATGTCTTTGCGGGCCTTTTCGTGAAGGATGAAAAGCATCCGGCGTTTTATTTTCTGCGGATGCTTGCCATCGTGGTCATCATGACGATTCTGATGAGCTTCCTGTGCATGTTCTATGAGATGGGCTTCAATCCGGCGCTGCCGATTGCGTTTCTGGCCTCCCTGCCGCTGACGCTGGTGTATGCGTATGTGGTAGCGTGTATCATTTTCCCGTTCCTGCTGAAGGCGACGCAGGCACTTTGCGCGAAGGAAGGGTGAAATCGTCGATAGAAATAACCTGAAAGAAGCGTATCGCCAGTACGGAAATAAACGCACTGACGATGCACTTCTTTATTGATTCTCAGCTGACTCATCAGACGGCGAATGCAACTCCGGACAGAAGTTTTTTTGCTTCCTCGTATTCCTCCACAGTAGAATCCAGAGAGCGGCAGGCGCGTTCCTTTGAATAGCCTTCATTTTTCATAAGGGAATCGACATTTCTTACGAGCCGCCCGGCCATCCCTTTATCCATGCCTGCTTTCATACCTTTTTCAATACCTTTTTCAATACCTTTTTCAATACCTTCCTCCAGCCCCTTTGCGGCGGCTTTGTCCAATGCTTTCGTTAACCAGTCTTCCATTCTGGTCACCTTCCTTTCTTCGCCTTCGTTTTGTGCCATTTCAAATCTCCGATCTCCTGATACTGCTGCAAGCAGATTCAGCACTTCCGCTACATGCGTTATTTCCTCTTTAGAAGGAATATAGGCATGATTTTTTCTCATTTGTACAAAGTAATCAGCTACGATTCTGAAATCACTTTTGAACTTTGCTACAGTATCATCATCGAGCCAGGCAATTTCAAATATATTTGCCCGATAATCATGGAAAAAGCGGGCAAATTCCTTGTCCGGCGTTCCGACCACGTTACTAAGACTGCGTGACTTCTGCCCCCAGCGGCGGTCCGTACCAAAATACAGGACAAGTGTCGCTACAGGATATCGGGCATTCCCCTGATTTATTTCGTCTCGGTATGCTGCGCCGTCATAGCAGATTACCCGCAGCGCGATGTCGGGGTCACTTTTCGTCTGGTTCTCCAGACCGATAAGACCAATGCGCATTTGCCCTTTCGTCCAGTATTTGGCAACATCACGATCTTGACCATGGATTACGTTTGCTGCCTTGTACTGGCTGATGGTACCGGTGGCATCGAGGTCTTTTGCATTCACGACTTCCTTTCCTTTATAGATAAGCACATTTACGATGTCGGAAAAGACATCCGGGTAATCTTCCAGTAATTTTTCTGTGATATCTTTTTCTGCCATTGATTTTCCTCCTGATTCTAACATGAAATGGGTGATTTGAAAACCCTTTGACAAGATTCTGTGGTTTGTTTCCTTTCGACTATTTCTTTTCGACTATTTCTTTTCAGCTATTTCCTTTCGGATGATTTCCGTAACATGTTTTGGGATAATTCTCAGAACACTTAGGGAATGACTTTCGGCACTGATATTATCTTCTGAAACTCGAGATGAGGTGGAAGAGGCTGGGAACGCGACCATTATAACACTGGACAAATACGAAGTCAACTATAAATAATAAACAAAAATTACAAAGCATAAGATAAGATTCAAAGAATATGAACAGGAATACAGGAATTGCTAAATTAGGATACGGTTCTTTTGGCTATGTTTTTTTAGAAGTATTTGGAACAGCTGGCAAGATTCGATAAAGTTTTCTGCCGTAATTTTTCCAGACTTTTCGCCGTCCGCAGTTTATAAACTGCTTGTTTTCACCTGCCTCCTATGCTAAAATCATCCCATATCATAAGAGCGGGACGTGATGAACCCCGCTTTGCAGGGAAAGGAGGCCGCGAAAGGATGGCGAAAATTTTTAATGTGACCGGGGTTTGCCGGCCGGAAGTACACTATATGGTAAACCTGACGTCCCGGCTTGAGGCGATCAGGAAAATGGTAGACGCAGGCGATTATTTCGCCATTAACCGGGGCAGACAGTATGGAAAGACAACGACACTGAACGCACTTACAGAGCTTCTGAAAAAACAGTATGTGGTAGTAAGCATGGATTTCCAGACTATGGATGAACTGTCATTCGAAAGTACTGAGAATTTTGTGGCGGCGTTTGCGAACGAGATGTTGGATGCGGTTGAAGTATTTCCAGATGGTATCGAAGAACAGCTGCTGGCTTTTGTGGAAGGAACCGCGAGGATCAATTCGCTGCAGGCTCTGTTCCTGGTTATCAAAGCATGGTGCGGGAAGCTGGAAAAGCCTCCGGTATTACTGATTGACGAGGTGGATTCCGCAACGAATAATCAGGTATATCTGGATTTTCTGGCGCAGCTGCGGGCCTACTATCTGAAACGGCCGAAGGTGCCGACATTTCAGTCTGTGATATTAGCAGGAGTATACGATATCAGAAGCATAAAAAGAAAGATAAGACCGGATGAGGATCATAAGGAAAAATCCCCCTGGTCTGTCCCGATTCTCGCAGAGAATCGAGGACGTAGGCCCGCCCTTCGCCGAAGGCGAATTATAATGGCGGGCTCTCCTTGTGATATTGCCGCCAGGTTTCGCGTGGATATGGACTTTTCCAAAGAGGATATTGCCGGAATGCTTGCGGAGTATGAGGCGGATTATCACACCGGCATGGATACGGATAAGATTGCCGCTGCTATTTATGAGTACACGCACGGATACCCGTATCTGGTCTCAGATTTATGCAAGATCATGGATGAGGAATTGCCGGGAAGCCAGGGATTTCCGCACAAGTCCGACGTGTGGACTTGTGACGGCGTCGGGGAAGCTGTAAAGAGAATCGTAAGAGAAGACAATGCCCTCTATGAGTCGATGCTTGGGAAACTGAAGACTTATCCGGAACTGAAAAATCTGATGCAGGAACTGCTTTTCAATGGAAATCCGTTTCCTTATGTGATGTCGGTCTCCTATATCAAAGATGCTGCCATGTTCGGCTTTATCCGCAATGAGAATGAAATAGCTGTCATCGCAAACCGCATTTTTGAGACGGTTCTCTATAATCATTTTCTGGCGGAAGAATTTGCTGAGAATAAGCTGTATGCTGTCGGTGCGTCAGAACGGAACCAGTTTATCGTCGGCGGACATCTGGACATTCGCCGGATCCTGGAAAAGTTTATTGAGGCGTTCGGCGAGCTTTATGGGGAAGAGGACGAGGAGTTTCTGGAAAAGATCGGCCGAAAATATTTTCTGCTGTTTCTGAAACCGATCATTAACGGAGTCGGAAATTACAGCATAGAGCCGCAGACACGAAACAGTGAGAGAATGGATCTGGTGATTTATTACAGAGGAGAGCAAAACATCCTCGCACTGAAGCTCTGGCGCGGAAAATCCTACAACGAAAGAGGAGAAAAGCAGCTTTCGGGTTATCTGGATTATTTTCAAATGAAAAAAGGTTACATGTTAAGCTTTGACTTTAATAAGAAGAAAACTCGTGGAGTAAAAGAGATTGTTCTTGGAGATAAACTCCTGATAGAGGCGGTTGTGTAAGGGCATATAAGGGAATATATAAATAAAAAATACAGATTATAGAAATGCTCCGGTTTTGTGTATGGCCGGAACATTTTTATGCGCAGGGCCGGGAAAGGTGTTCTGCGGCTAAAGCCGCCCCGGCCCGCGCGGGCGAGTTGGGGACAAGTCTCCCTACTCGATTTTTTTGCGCATAGGAATCGACGAGGAAAAGTATTACCGGCTCAATTATAAAAAATGTCGTGTTTCTCGGAAAATATTCTGTGGAAAGGGAAGGGTATTTTCGATATCATAAGATAACAAATCATTGAAGCAGAAGATTCCTGAGACCCGAATAACGGAAACATGGAATAGAAACCGGAGATCAGAATATCGGAAGAATGGAATACTGGCTGTTCTTGCCAAATGGCTTGCATTTCCTGGCATTTTTTGCACCTGAATCCGGTATCATCAAACAGAATGGAGATCGGACAAAATGAAAGTAGAAAAACTGAGAGTGAATCAGATTGAGAATCCGCTGGGGTATGCGATTGATCCGCTGAGCTTTTCGTGGGTCGTGACAGAATGCGAAAGCAGGCAGAAATGGGCGCGGATCCGTGTAGCGGAGGCTTGCGGCTGCCAGCAGATGCTTGCTGGGGTTTCAGACTGTCAGCATCTGACTCCTGAGGCTTCTGCCTGCCGACAGCCGACACCTGAGGTTTCTGGTGAGCAGCAGCAGATGTCGGCGGCCTCCCTCTTTGACCGAGCAGAGCTTCTTTTTGACGGCGGTGAGGACGCGGAAGCAGACAGCATGGATTATCAGGTTTCGCTGGCATTAAAGCCGCGTACCGGATATCTCTGGCAGGTGACGGTGATGGCCGAGAGCGGCGAGTCGGTGTCTGCTGTCGGGCGTTTTGAGACCGGAAAGATGGACGAGCCGTGGGTCGGGCAGTGGATTTCTCCGAAGAAGGAAGAAAAATCTGCTGACCTGACAGAAGCAGATTCGTCCGATGCACAGAAAGAGGATGCTTCCAGACAGACTGTAGATGCTTCCGGGCAGGATCTGGATGATGAAAATCAGATTTCTGCAATTCTCGCGAAAAAGTTTTATATAGAAGAATCATGGAAAGTATCAGAAAATGAAAATGCGTCGTGCGGTGCAAAGCTTTATATCTGCGGCCTCGGTGTTTATGAATGCTGGATCAATGGCCAGAAGGTGGGAGAGGAATATCTGGCACCGGGCTATCATTCTTATGATTTCCATTTGCAGGCACAGACCTATGATGCAGCTCCGTACCTGAAGCCGGGAGAAAACGAGATATGCATCTGGCTCGGAGAAGGCTGGTTTAAGGGACGCCTTGGATTTGACGGAGGATTTACGGATATCTACGGCGACCGCCTGTACGCGATCGCGGAGCTGTATGTGAAAAACCAGGACGGCGAAACACTGGCGGTCCGGACAGATGATACCTGGGAGAGTCGGATTTCGCCGGTGATCTTTAATAATATCTATGACGGGGAAGTGTACGACGCCAGACGAGAATATTGGTCGGTTTCTGTGATGGAGGGTCACGCTGCAAATTCTGAGGCCATTGATGCAGCAGGCTCGGGTCAGGCAGATGTATTTGCGATTGGCTCGGTTGAGCTTGCGGCCCCGACAGACCCGCAGCACGGTGAGATCGTCCCATGTGGCTCTTTAGTTGATCGCTACGGTCTTCCGATTGTCAAGAAGGAATCCTTTGTGGCAAAGGAACTGATCCACACGCCGAAGGGCGAGACGGTGCTGGACTTTGGGCAGGAGATTACCGGCTGGGTGGAGATCGACTGCGATTTCCCGGAGGGGACGAGGATCACGCTCTCCGCGGGCGAGATTCTGCAGAATGACTGCTTTTACCGTGATAATTTAAGGACCGCGAAGGCGGAGTTTACTTATATTTCAAATGGGAAAAAGGCACTGGTGAGGCCGCACTTTACGTTTTATGGGTTCCGGTATATGAAGGTGGAATGTGTGCCGGCTGCATCGGATTCTGGCGTGGAATCGAGATTGCAAAATATGGCAGATCATGCGAATGCAATTCCTGTGAGGGCAGATCAATTCACCGCATGGCATCTGCGCAGTGATTTTGACCAGATCGGTCAGATTGAGACGGGGAATGCGAAGGTCAACCGGCTCTTTTCCAACGCGCTCTGGGGACAGAAGGACAACTTTCTGGATGTGCCGACGGACTGCCCGCAGCGCGACGAGCGTCTTGGCTGGACCGGGGACGCGCAGGTCTTCTCAGAGACCGCCTGCTACAATATGTATATGCCGGCCTTTTACCGCAAATATCTCTGGGATATGCGCGCGGAGCAGAGCATCCTGGGCGGCTCTGTGCCGAACGTGGTGCCGCGCCTGAAGCGGGGGATGGTGGCAGAGCATGGCTCCTGCCCGTGGGCGGACGCCGGAGTCATTATTCCCTGGAATGTCTATCAGCATTACGGCAGCAAAACCCTGCTGGCGGAGACCTACCCCGGCATGAAGGCCTGGGTGGACTGCCAGAGAAAACGGGAGGAGGCCATCAGCGATCCGGAAGGAGACGGAAAAGAGAGACATCTGGTGAAGGACGGCTTCCACTTTGCAGACTGGCTGGCGCTGGACAATGACCAGCCGGGACCGTTCGGAGCCACAGACCCGCTCTATATCGCCAGCGCGTACTACTACCGCTGCGCGGATATCGTGGCGCAGTCCGCCGAGATTCTCGGTTACGAAGAGGCAAAAGAATACCGGGAGCTGGCGGACGCGATCAAACAGGCGATCCGTAAGAAATATTTTGATGAAAATGGTCTCTGCATATGCAAGACCCAGACCGGATCAGCGATCGCAATTTGCTTCGGACTGACAGAAACGACAATGCCAACGGATGTGCATGGATGTGCCGAAGAGCCAGTGCCAACGGACGGTCAGGAGGGTGCCGGTGAGCCGATTCCAACTGATGCGAAGACATGTGCAGCCAGAATGGCTGCGGAAGACGCATTGACATATGCAGACGAACACAAAGCACACAGCTTCATGCAGCAGGAAGGCGATGCCCTGGAGTCGCGTGTGAAGGCGAACAACGACCACCTCAATACCGGCTTTGTCGGGACAACGATGCTTTGCCCGGCTCTCACCGCGACCGGCCACAATGATACGGCAGTGACTCTTCTGCTAAATGAAGATTTCCCGAGCTGGCTCTACAGCGTCAACCTGGGAGCGACGACGATCTGGGAGCGCTGGGATTCCGTGGCGCCGGACGGCACCATCAGCGCGGAGGGCATGAACAGCCTGAACCATTACAGCTACGGGAGCATAGAGGCGTGGATGTACGGATATGTGTGCGGCGTTCGCCCGGCAGAGCCGGGATTCCGGCGCGCTGTATTGGAGCCGCATCCGGATCAGAGACTGCAGTTCGCGAATGGAAAACTGGAGACGCCGATGGGGCTTTATGAGAGCAGCTGGAGCTATGATGAAAACGGAAATGTGACCTACACATTCACCGTGCCGTTTAACGCCGAGGCAGAACTGCAGCTGCCGGATGGACGGACAGCTGTGCTGACGGCAGGGACATGGGAATATTGAGGGAAATGGATGCCTTTATATTGCGCATTGCAAAGGACATTATGGTGACAAATAGGCCTGGAGAAAGGAAAAATCATTTATGAATCAGGAACTGAGAACACTTGTAGACAAAATGAAAAAAGAGCTGGCGCAGGAGGTTCAGAAGATGAACCTGGCGAACCAGATGATGGAAATTGACGGAATCCGGCATACCCTTCCGCTGGAAGGACGGACGCTGGACATGGTGTACTATCCGGTAAAGACGGAAAACGGGACTGCTTCGGAGAAAAAGGCTCCTCTGCTCATCGGATTTTACGGCGGCGGCTTTCTCTTCGGCGGCTGCGCGATGAATGACTACATGTGGCAGGCACTCAGCAGTCAGCTGGGGGTGAATGTAGCGTCAATCGGATATCGGAAGTCCCCGGATCACATGTGGCGTGACGTCCTGGATGACGGATATGACGCGTCCGTTTATCTGAAAGAGCATGCGGAGGAGTTTGGTTTTGACCCGGAACACATTTCCGTGTTTGGCTGCAGCGCAGGCGCTTCGCTGGCGACCAGAACGGCGCTGTATGCGAAACAGAAAGGGAATCTGTTTTTTGACAATCAGATACTGATGTATCCCTTCGTGGATCTGGTGACGGATCCGCTCCAAAAGGGCGAGGGAAGTCTGAGCGGACCGATCATGTACGTGTTCAACGAGCTTCACTGCCGGGAGGAGGAAGCCAGGCTGCCGCTCGTCTCGCCTGTATTTGCGACGACAGAGGAATTGCGTGGCATGCCCAATACCGTGATCGTGCTGTCGGAAAATGACTGCCTGCGCGCGGAAGGACAGAAATACGGCGAGCTGCTTGCGGATGCGGGTGTCCCGGTCTACATGACCTGCATGGAAGGGATGCCGCACGGATTCTTTGAGGCCGGCTTTGGCGTCCGCGGCGAGGAGCTGGAATTCCTGGGCGAGGCAGTGCTTTCCGGCATAAAGGATGGAACGATCCCGCAGAAATCAGCGGAGTCGATGGAGTTTATCAAGAGGCATCTTGTATAATCAGGATTTTTTATGCTGAAGAAAATCTTGTTTACATAGAGAGATCGTTGGTGCCTGGCTTTGCGTGAAAAATGACGGCGGTCACGAAGAGAGGCTTCCCACTGTATGGATCAGCATGGTAAGCTCTCCGCCGTCTTCGCTGACGGCGGTTACGCGCAGCAGGTCCTCTTCCTGCTCAATCGTGAAATCAGAAATCTCCACCAGCGCGGTCCCCATGGACGCGGTCGGTGTAGTCTCCTCGCGCACGAAAAGCTCGTAGAGCGAACCGTCATAATAGTAAATATAAGTACAGGTCGCTGTTTCGGCACTGTCATCAGAGTGCAGAGCGAGCGCCGGAATCTCTTCTACGGACGAAAAGGAGATCAGTCCTTCCGAATCGTACTGGCGGATCTTCTCCGCGACATAAGCGACCGCGGTGCGCGAGGTATAATTCTCCTCCAGGCTGGATACGCTGTTCTGATAGACCAGCGCGCCGGTACCCGCCAGGATCAGCGCGAACAGCGCAAAGGTAATCAGCAGAAGAAAGGTAAACAGAAAATCTGTGCTGTGCTGTTTTTTGCGGTACATATTAACACCCCAAATCTGGAACATCTCAAAGCTTCCGGGACTTCAGCATTACAAAAAATACAAAAAGCAGAGAAACCAATCCTTACATGAGCATTACAAGAACAGAAAAACCAATCGTTGCATGAGCACTACAACATAAGCACTACAAAGGGCAGGCAGCCAGATCCATGCCGGGAGATCACAAGGAGGCAGAAAGATCTGCATAAAAAATCTGTGCTGCAGACTATGTCAGCGGAATCACCGTGACGGAAGGCATCAGGTTCGCCCCCAGTATTTCATAATCTACAACATATTTGTCAGAATCCCAGCTGATCCCATAATGCTGGCATAGATAATCCAGGCTCTCCGGATAAGTGCCTTCTGTCGCGTAGCACTGCACCGCGCTGCGTGTGATGGCAGTTTGCAGGCTTTTGGCCTGCTCGGCACTCGCCGTCTGGCTGAGCTCACCGGCACCATATATCAGAAGAAACGCCGCGCAAACGAAGACCGCAGCGGCCGAAAGGATCTGGCGGAGCAGGGAATGGGATTTTTTTTCTTTCACAAAACGATTCATGGAACACCTGTCTTTCAACTATCCAATGTTTGACATGACACCCAGCAGGGGGAGCATGACTGAGACGAGGATCAGGCCGGTCAGGACGGAGAGGACGGCCGTGATGGCCGGCTCGAGCGCCCCCACGGCTGACTGGATGCGGGCGTCCGCGTCCTCCTGGCAGCGTGTGGAAACCTCTTCCAGAGCGGTCTCGGCGGAGCCGGTGCGGAAACCGATGGAGACCATGCGCGCGTTCAGTCCGGTGAAGACGCCGGATTCGTGCAGTGCCTCACCGAAATCCAGCCCCTCGTCCATTTTCTGAGAGGCCAGCTCCAGCCTCTGGCGTGCCGCCGGGTCATCCGTGAGGCCGGCGGCCAGAGAAAAACCCTCGCCCATATCCAGTCCACTGTGCAGAGCCAGTGACAATGTATGCGAAAAACGGGAGCAGGTCAGCAGATCACTGACCGTCCGCATGAAAGGCAGATGGTTCAGAAGACTGAGTACTTTTACGCGCAGCTTCTCCGTTTTGAGGGAGATAAGCACCAGGATCACGACCGCTACAAACAGGACGAGAATGACGGCGGAGGTCCGCTGCATCACGTTGCCGATCCGGAATACGACCGAGGTGACGCCCGAAATTTCCATACCGAGCTGCCTGAAGACATCTTCAAAGACGGGCATGACCTGGGACATCAGCACGGCCAGTACAGCGAACAGCATAGCCAGCAGAATCAGCGGCCAGGTGAGCGCGTCCCGGATACTGTTGGTCAGCGCACGCTGTCTTTCATAATAGGAGGAAAGGGAGCGCATGACTTCCTCGAGCTCTCCGGAACGCTCGCCGATCTCGGTCATCCGGACAAAATACTCCGGGAAACAGCCGCTGCCGCGCAGAGCTTCGGCGAATTCGCCGGTCTCCTCGAGTGAGTCATAGACCTCGCCCAGGATCTCCTGCCCTTCGCCGGGAGGAGAATCCTCCTTTAAAATGGAGATGCCCTCCAGCGTAGAAATGCCGGAGTGCAGAATCATCGCGAGCTGCCCCGACAAAAAAGCAAGCTCGCTGTCATTTAAAACCTGTCTCATAATCATCCTTCCCGAAATTTCAAATCCTGATTTCCATAGCTGGCTTCCGCAAATATATAGCATTGAGGCTCTACCGCACATACAGTACCGTATAATTGTCGCTGTCGCTCATATACTCCGCTGCAGCCTCCTCATCGCTGCCGGAGGATCCCAGCGTCGGATCCAGCAGGGTCCAGTTTTCTCCGCTGAACTGGATGGCACTTTCCACCCAGCCGCGTGACTCTATGTACACGTCGATCCAGGCATGGCGCACGTCCTCCACATAACCGATTACAAGCCTGGCCGGGATGGATACCGAGCGCAGCATGGCGGAAGTCAGAGACGCGTAGTCAAAACAGATGCCCGTACCGGTAGCGAGCGTCTCGTCGATATCCGGAAGATAGCCGGTTTCCACGGTCGCAGCCTTTTCATAATCGTAGACAATGTGGTTGATGATATAGTCATAAATGTTATTCAGTGCGTCCAGATCCGTTTCGGCATCCACTGTGAGCTCAGCGGCGAGTTTGACAGCCTCGCTGTCCTCTGTAAAGCTTACGTACTGGTTTGGATAAAGAAATGGCAGAAACTCACTTTCCAGTTCCACATCCAGTGTACAGGCAAAAAGAGCCGTGTACTGGTCACCGCCGATATTTTCATAGCCGACGACAGCGTAAGTGCCGTCCCCCGCAGTCAGCGGAAAAGCCGTAACCTCGTCCGCCGTCTCTATAAAATATTTGTAATTCACGCCGTCCGGGCCGGAGATCTGTATATTAACCTTCGCGCCGTCTTCCTTCAGCACACAGGTAAAATAGCCCTGGTCAGTATGGGAAAAATCCACATCCAGAAGATCATTGCTGACGCTGTCGTCCGCTGTCTCAAATACCGGGACCAGGACGGTGGTCTTGCCGGCCTCGTACTGGATGACGGCCGAAGAGGAAGAGTTTTTTCCCGATCCGCCGGAGCCGCCCGAAGCCGATCCGCATCCGGAGCAAAACAGCACACAGAAGAGCAGCAGGACAAAGAGCAGTACCTCCGGGAAACAGATGCATTGTTTTCTGTATATAATAACCACCTCGATGTTATGATACAGGGGCGTGAGCGCGCAGCAGGGAGAAACCCGCAGCAGTCATCCGCAGTATCAACCCCTTTTGCCGCCCGTGTCATGTTTTCAGATATAAAACAGTATAACAGATCAGAAAAAAAAGAAAAGGGAAAAGTGTTGAAAATTTCAGTGAAAAATACATGAAATCAGTGAGAAAACACCAGAGAGAAAATGGAAAAAATGAAGATCTTAATCAGAAATAATAAAACCTTGAAAAACCCTTAAAAACAGGAAAAAAGTGGTTGACAAACAAAAAATATTGGAGTATCGTAAGGACAATAGAAAAGGATAATTTCGATAAAGGCAAACTCGCCGAAAGACGGGGACGCAAAGCCAGGGGTCTAAGGTCTATCTTGTAAAAGAAGGCTATGACAGCCGGTTGCCGCATTTCCATTTACTTTGCAGATAAACAGACAGCAGACAGGGATTCAGGCAGACAGAGTAAATGGTACATAGTAAAGATATTCATCTGGATATTCCGAAAGGAGTATTATTTTTAGATAAATATCTTTATTAAAGATGCCAGAGGCAACCGCTGATTGATGATTAATCGGGCGGTTTTTTTGTTCGATAATTACTTTTCGGCAAATATATTTATTAATAAGGGTCAGTTTAAAGACAGGAGGGATATTGTATGAAAGGTGACCAGCTAAAGGAATTCTTCAAAAAAACATCTGTGAAAGTTACCGGAATAGCACTGGCGGCGGCCATCGCCGTCGGAAGCATCTGGGCGGCAAATTATCAGGCGACGTCCATACCGGAGCTGGTGTCAAACATTGATACGGAAGAGGTGGTATCGGTTTCAGAGGACGAGGTACCGCTTTCCACAACAAAGGTGACGACATCCACCAAGACGACTAAGAAGACGACTACAGCTACGGCGAAGAAGAAGGCGACGAAGACCTACTCCTCGACCGGCAAGGCGACGACGAAGACCACGACCAAGACATCTACATCGAAGACTTCATCCGCTACCAAGAAGACCACGACCAAGACTTCGGTGAAGACGCAGACCACAAGCAAGTATACCAAGGGATCCAAGAAGTATAAGAAGACCACGACGACCAAGACCACCGTGACGAAGACAGTTGTGACGACTACAACAGCGAGCAGCTCTTCAAGCTCTTCTACGGCATCGACCACGAGTACAACGGCGACGACGATTGAAGCGCTTGCGCCGAAGGTGGACAGCAGAGTCGTTACTGCGTGGAACAAGCTGGGATTCAGCTTTGTGATTAACTCCAGTGTTTCTTATTCGGGTCTGTTTGACGCAAAGTCTCAGACGATCACGCTGAAGACAGCAGATGACACCGTATATCACGAGTTAGGACATTTTGTAGCATTTGTAGCAGGAAATGTTGACCTGTCCTCCTCCTTTATCACTGTTTACAATGCAGAGAAGGATCTGGTTACTTCGTATAACAAGGCTTATGTGACACAGGACAGCTCCGAGTACTTCGCTGAGTCCTTCAAGGAATACACACTGGATCCTGCGACACTGAAGGCATCAAGGCCGCAGACCTACGCGGCAATCGAGGCGGCACTGAACAAGATTACGACAGCTCAGATCACAAAGATCGCTACCGTGTATGCGGCAGTGTGGAGCTAAGACAGATTATTGAAATGGAGATACTGCTCAGATAGTTTTTTAAACATCTGAAAAGCAATAAAAAAGCGGAGCCGATGAGGCTTCGCTTTTTTGTTGCGCAGGGGCGCGAGAAGAATTTTGGCAGCGTCAGCAGCGCGCCTCCGGGCTTGTATTACTAATTGCGTCTCGTATCTGGCTGCTGCTTTTCTGGCTGCTGGCCAGTGCTGCCGCTGTATGCTGTACCGCGAGTCCTGGTCCATGTCACTTGGGGCTTTCTTCGCTGCCCGTGTTGCCTGCCTGATCTGTGATCCGGGCTGCGTCAGAAAGATTTCCGCCCTCAATTACATTCTCGCCAGTTGCATTCGAATCGCTCGTTTCGTCCGTGTTGCCTTCCGGCGCCGTGCCCATGGTCTGGTCCACATCCCAGAAGTCCGGATTTTCACTACTTTCTTCCTTTGGTACGTATTTCTGAAATATTTTAGAAAGGAAGATGGTATTACAGTAGGACATAATCGCGAATCCTCCAAGAATCCAGAACAGGATCGCCCAGGTCAGTGTCGTGTTATTAAAAAAGGTGACAACGATGGCTGCCGCCGCGATGGCGATCATGGCGAGGGTGCGCGGAAAATCCGCGATGGACATAATGAAGGAGTTCCGGAAGGTGTTCCTGATCGTGTTGTCAAAGCGCGCCAGGATTGCGTACTGATAAAGAAATATCATCACACAGGCGATGCAGATGATGATGATGATCACGCGCAGTACGGTGTAAAACATTCCCGTCATATCCCGCAGGATCAGGAGATCGCCGACGAGAATTGCCGCGACAAAAAGTGTGATCAGCCACATGGCAGTCGCCTGTTTGAAATTCTGGCGGAAGGATTTAAAAAAGCTTCGGACGATGTAGCCTTCTTCGCCGTCGTGCATTTTCAATGTTACATAATTCAGACCGGTCAGCGCGGCTCCGATCGTAAAGACCGGGATGCAGCACAGCAGGAAGACCAGATTCAGGATCATCAGATCCGCGACCTTGCTTAAGCCCTGCCAGAAGGGGTTTTCCATGTTAAATAAACCGCTCAATTCTATCACTCTTTCTTTTTGATTTGATATGGGATGGTTGTCAAGGTACACTTGGGGCGCCTTTTGTGTATTATCAAATGACCGTAATTGTGTAATAGCTTATGATCGGAACGACAAAGGGCACGAGACTGCGGAATACTCAATGCTTCGTTTGCATCCTTGCCACCTGCGTCATGTAATCAGGAGGCGCGCGATCTCCGAAAAATCCAGGAGCAGGTCCTCAAAGATGCCAACCTTGATGACAGAGTCAAAGGAGTACTGCACATTTACCAGGTCCCTTTCAAAACAATTGACAGTGACGATTTTTCGCCTGGGATCTACAATCCAGTATTCTCGCACTCCATATTTCTTGTAGTAATAAGCCTTGCGGATGTAATCATCGGACGGATTCCCCGGTGAGACGATTTCAACAATAAAATCCGGAGCTCCATTACAACGTTTCCCGTCTAACTTGCGTCTGTCACAGATTACCATGATATCGGGCTGCACAATTGTGAGAGGCAGGTCAGAGAGCTTCACATCAAATGGGGCGTGATAGACTCTGCAGGTTTCTTTTTTGCTTTTTATATAGTTATTTAATATGGTAACCAGCTCTGTGGAGATGGTTTGATGATCGTCCGCAGGACCTGCCATGTCGTAAGGAATCCCATCAAAAATTTCTACCCGGATATCCTCCGGCAGTGATTCGTATTCTTCCAAAGTCAATCTTTTTAGCTGCGGCTGTAACGCTGGCACAGGTACACCTCCCTTCTGTGGTGCGCGGCTTTATTTCCTTATAGTCAGCTTTGCCTTTATATGTTTCTTGTCTGCCCACTGTCCGCGAAGCGGATACAGGCCGCGGGGCAGGAACATCGCGCGGTGTTTTAAATAGCCGGGCTTTCCGTGTTCCCGATAGGGAAGAGTATAGTCTATTCGACAAAAAAAATCAATGAATATCGAGTTTTTTTCACGTTTCACAAATTGACAAGCCTGTATGAGGTGGGCTATAATGATCAAATGTGTGACTGACTAAAGAGTGTCGCAGGAGGACGCAGGTTATGCTTTATAATAAGGTAGAGACAAATCGGAATTATGTGGAGTCCGAGAAAAAGATTGGCGCGTTCTGGAAGGAAAACGGGACGTTTAAAAAGAGCATGGAGGTCCGTGAAGGACAGCCGATTTATACGTTTTACGACGGACCGCCGACGGCGAATGGCAAGCCGCATATCGGCCATGTGCTGACGCGCGTGATTAAGGATATGATCCCGCGCTACCATACGATGAAGGGACAGATGGTCCCGAGGAAGGCCGGCTGGGATACGCACGGTCTGCCGGTGGAGCTGGAGGTCGAGCGGCAGCTGGGGCTGGACGGCAAGGAGCAGATCGAGGAGTACGGCATGGAGCCGTTTATCGAGCACTGCAAGGAGAGCGTCTGGAAGTATAAGGGGATGTGGGAGGATTTTTCGCAGACGGTTGGCTTCTGGGCGGATATGGACGATCCCTACGTGACCTATCATGATGACTTTATTGAGTCGGAATGGTGGGCGCTCAAGGAGATCTGGAATAAGGGACTTTTGTATAAGGGACACAAGATCGTCCCCTACTGCCCGCGCTGCGGGACGCCGCTCTCGAGCCACGAGGTGGCGCAGGGCTACAAGGATGTCAAGGAACGCTCGGCGATCGCCCGTTTTGAGGTGAAAAACGCGCCGGAGTTTCTGCGTACAGATGCCGCGAAAGGCTGTGCTGCAGACAACGAGAACGCTGCGAAAGGCGAAGCGGCAGGCGGCGCGGATACTGCAAAAGATGCTGCGGCGGGCGGCGCGGATAAGGCGCAGAAGATCTACATCCTGGCGTGGACGACGACGCCCTGGACGCTGGCCTCCAATGTGGCGCTGTGCGTAAACCCGCGTGAGACCTATGTGATGGTACGCATGAAGGACGCGCCGGGCGCAGACGGCAAGGCGGCGAAGGAAGCAGGTTATATTTATATTCTGGCGCAGGCTCTGTGCGACACGGTGCTTGGCGCGGGGACTTATGAGATTCTTGGCTCTTACGTGGGCAAGGATCTGGAATATATCGAATATGAGGCACTTTATCCGGCGGAGTTGACGAAGAAGGGCTATTACGTGGTCTGCGATGATTATGTAACGATGTCAGACGGTACCGGCGTGGTCCACATCGCACCGGCATTCGGCGAGGACGATAATAAAGTCGGCAAAAAGTACGACCTTCCGTTCCTGCAGCTGGTGGACGACCGCGGTATGATGACAAAGGAGACCAAATGGGCAGGGCATTCCTGTGTGCTGCGCAAGGATCTGGAAAATGAGCCCGGCGTAAATATGGACGTGATCAGGGATCTGGACGAGAGGGGTCTTCTTTTCGCGGCTCCGAAGTTTGAGCACAGCTATCCGCATTGCTGGCGGTGCGACACGCCGCTGATCTATTACGCGCGCGAGTCCTGGTTTATCCGCATGACGGCGGTTCGCGACGACTTGATCCGCAACAACAATACGGTGAACTGGATCCCGGAGAGCATCGGCAAGGGGCGTTTCGGCGACTGGCTGGAAAACGTACAGGACTGGGGCATCTCGAGGAACCGCTACTGGGGTACTCCGCTGAATATCTGGGAGTGCGAGTGCGGCCACATGCATTCGATCGGCAGCAAGGAAGAGCTGTTCCGGCTGTGGAGAGAATGGGAGGCCACAAAGGATTCCTCTGACGGCGAATCAGAACAGATCCCGGATGATATCGAGCTTCACCGCCCCTATATCGACGCGGTAAAGATCCGCTGCCCGAAGTGCGGCAAGACCATGCGCCGCGTGCCGGAGGTGATCGACTGCTGGTTCGATTCCGGCTCGATGCCGTTTGCGCAGTATCACTATCCGTTTGAAAATAAGGAGTATTTTGAGACCCATTTCCCGGCGCAGTTTATCTCAGAGGCGGTCGATCAGACGAGAGGCTGGTTCTATTCGCTGATGGCGATCTCGACCCTGCTCTTTAACAAGGCGCCGTTTGAGAATGTCATCGTCCTCGGCCACGTGCAGGATGAGAACGGCCAGAAGATGAGCAAGTCAAAGGGGAACGCGGTCGATCCGTTTGAAGCGCTTGCACAATACGGCGCAGATTCAATCCGCTGGTATTTCTATATTAACAGCGCCCCGTGGCTGCCGAACCGTTTCCACGGCAAGGCCGTGATGGAAGGACAGCGCAAATTCCTGGGTACACTGTGGAACACCTATGCGTTCTATGTGCTGTACGCGAACATTGACAATTTCAATCCGCTGGATTATGCGGCGGATATTTGCGGTACTGATGCAGATGTTGCTGCCGCAGATGGCGCGGGTGCTTTCGGTTCGTCCGATACAGCTAATGTTTTCGGTCAGAGCAAGAGCATGGACGCCTCCGAGCGTGCGGCTCTTTATCTGAAAGCAAATTATGAGAATCTGCCTGTGATGGATCAGTGGCTGCTTTCCAAGATGTATACGATGGTGCGTTCCGTCGATGAAAATCTTGGCGCGTATCGGATTCCGGAGGCGGCGCGCGCGCTGCAGGATTTTGTGGACGACATGAGCAACTGGTATGTCCGCAGGAGCCGCGAGCGTTTCTGGGCAAAGGGCATGGAGCAGGATAAGATTTTTGCTTATATGACACTGTATACGGCGCTGATCAATACCTGCAAGGCCGCGGCGCCGATGATTCCGTTTATTACGGAAGAAATTTACCGCAACATCGCGGCGGGCATTGATCCTTCAGCGGCAGAGAGTATCCACCTGTGCCTGTTCCCGGCAGTTGATGAGTCGATGATCGACCCGGAGCTGGAGAAAAATATGGACGAGGTTCTGAAGGTCGTGGTGATGGGCCGTGCCTGCCGCAACACCGCGAACATCAAGAACCGCCAGCCTGTGGCCGCGATGTATATAGCATCGCCCAACGCGGAGCGTTTTGGAATGGGCGATGCGACCTGCCGCCGAGCAGAGCGAGGGGGCGATTCCATAGCATCGCCCAACGCGGAGCGTTTTGGAATGGGCGATTCCACAGCTTCGGAGAGTGCATCCGCCGCAGACGGCGCGGATGGCAGGAAGAACGCTGATGCTTTGACGGAAGCCGATGCACAGGGTGCGACAGGCCAGATGCCGCAGTATTTTGTGGACATTATCCGCGATGAGCTGAATGTGAAGCAGGTATTGTTCACGGACGATGTCAGCCAGTTCACCTCCTACACGTTTAAGCCGCAGATGCGCACAGTCGGCCCGAAATATGGAAAGCTGCTCGGAAAGATCCGCCAGATTCTTCCGGCACTGGACGGCAATCAGGCGATGCGCGAGCTGAAGGAAAATCAGGTGCTGAAGCTGGATGTCGATGGGACAGAGGTGCTTCTGACGGAGGACGACCTGCTGATCGACGCCGCGCAGGCAGAAGGCTATGTATCTGAGAGCAGTGGAGAATTTACAGTAGTGCTGGATACGACCCTGACGCCGGAGCTCATTGAGGAAGGCTTTGTGCGCGAGCTGATCAGCAAGATTCAGACGATGCGTAAGGAGGCCGGCTTCGAGGTGATGGATAAGATTCGCGTCTCCGTGACCGGCAACGAGAAGATTTCCGGCGTGATGCAGAGAGCGGAAGCGGAGATTCTCTCCGAGGTGATGGCAGTCGGGATCGTGTATGACTCATCCATTGGCTACAGCAAGGAATGGAGCATCAATGGCGAGACGGCGACGCTGGGTGTGGAGAAAGTCGGCGTATAAAAATTCATCGCAAGGCAGCGATTTGACATAGATCTGACGGAAACTGAGGTATTCCGCTGCGAGGAATGCATGGGCTGAATTTGCCGCGGAATGCCGGAAGACGGAAAAGAGAGGATTATCGTTATGAGCAAATTAGTAGACAAAGAAGCATTCAAGGAACGCGTCAAGGACAATGTCCGCACGCTTTATCGTAAGACGATCAAAGAGGCGACACAGCAGCAGCTGTTCCAGGCCGTTTCCTACGCGGTAAAGGATGAAATCATCAACAACTGGCTGGCATCCCAGAAGCAGTTTGAGATCGACGACCCGAAGATGGTTTATTATATGTCGATGGAGTTTCTGATGGGCCGCGCGCTGGGCAACAACCTCATCAACCTGACCGCTTATAAGGAAGTAAAGGAAGCGCTGGAGGAGATGGGCTTCGACCTGAACGTGATTGAGGACCAGGAGCCGGACGCGGCGTTGGGCAACGGCGGTCTCGGCCGTCTGGCGGCGTGCTTCCTGGATTCCCTTTCTACCATGGGCTATATGGCTTACGGCTGCGGCATCCGTTATCATTACGGGATGTTCAAGCAGAAAATTGAGGACGGCTATCAGAAGGAGGTGCCGGACAACTGGCTCAAGGACGGCAACCCGTTTGAGCTGCGCCGTCCGGAGTACGCGAAGATCGTGAAATTCGGCGGATATGTGCGTGTTGATTATGATGAAAAGACGCACAGAAATTACTTTACGCAGGAGGGTTATCAGTCCGTCCGCGCGGTGCCGTATGATATTCCGATTCTCGGCTACAACAATAATATTGTAAATACTCTGCGCGTCTGGGACGCGGAGGCGGTGACCGACTTCCAGCTGGATTCCTTTGACAAGGGCGATTATCAGAAGGCCGTGGAGCAGGAGAACCTGGCGAAAAACCTCGTGGACGTGCTGTATCCGAATGACAATCACTACGCAGGCAAGGAGCTCCGCCTGAAACAGCAGTATTTCTTTATTTCCGCAAGTGTTCAGACAGCAGTTGCAAAATATAAGAGAAGCCATGACGACATCCGCAAATTTTACGAGAAGGTAACCTTCCAGCTGAACGACACGCATCCGACCGTGGCAGTCGCGGAGCTGATGAGGGTTTTGCTGGATGAGGAAGGCCTGGAGTGGGAGGAAGCATGGGAGGTTACAACAAAGACCTGTGCTTACACGAACCATACAATCATGTCGGAGGCTCTGGAAAAATGGCCGATCGAGCTGTTCTCCCGCCTGCTTCCGCGTATCTATCAGATCGTGGAGGAGATCAACCGCCGCTTTGTAAATGAGATTCAGCGCCGCTATCCGGGCAATCAGGAGAAGATCCGCAAGATGGCGATCATCTACGACGGACAGGTCAAGATGGCGCATCTGGCAATCGCGGCCGGCTATTCGGTCAACGGCGTGGCAGAGTTGCACACCGAAATCCTGAAAAATCAGGAGCTGAAGGATTTCTATGAAATGATGCCGGAGAAATTCAACAACAAAACCAACGGCATTACGCAGAGAAGATTCCTGCTTCACGCGAACCCGCTGCTGGCGGACTGGGTGACCGACCATATCGGCGACGAGTGGATTACAGACCTGCCTCAGATCGCGAAGATGAAGGTCTTTGTGGATGACGCGAAGGCACAGCAGGAGTTCATGAACATCAAATATCAGAACAAGGTGCGCCTTGCGAAATATATTAAGGAACACAATGACATTGAGGTAGATCCGCGTTCAATCTTTGATGTTCAGGTAAAGAGACTGCATGAGTACAAGCGCCAGCTGCTGAACATTCTCCATGTGATGTACCTGTATGACCAGATCAAGGATCATCCGGAGATGCCGTTCTATCCGAGAACCTTTATCTTCGGCGCCAAGGCGGCCGCCGGCTATCGCCGCGCGAAGCTGACGATCAAGCTGATCAATAATGTGGCGGATATCATTAACAATGATAAGTCTATCAATGGCAAGCTGAAGGTCGTATTTATCGAGGACTATCGCGTATCAAACGGCGAGCTGATTTTCGCGGCGGCGGATGTGTCCGAGCAGATTTCCACCGCCAGCAAGGAGGCTTCCGGTACCGGCAACATGAAATTTATGCTGAACGGCGCGCCGACCCTCGGCAC
The DNA here is from genome assembly GCA_021201665.1 of Lachnospiraceae bacterium. GTDB lineage: Bacteria > Bacillota > Clostridia > Lachnospirales > Lachnospiraceae > Choladousia. The sequence continues at coordinate 25,950 of JAJQEO010000001.1, forward strand.
GATGGACGGCGCGAACGTCGAGATCGTCCGCGAGGTGGGCGAGGAGAATGCGTTCATCTTCGGCCTGTCCGCTGACGAAGTCATCCGCTTTGAGAACGAGGGAGGCTATCATCCGACTGACTATTTCAACAACGACCAGGACATCCGCCGCGTGCTGATGCAGCTGATCAACGGAGAGTTTTCACACAACAATCCAGAGCTGTTCCGTGACATCTATGATTCCCTGCTGAACACCAACAGCTCGGACCGCGCGGACACCTACTTCATCCTCGCGGACTTCAAGTCCTATGCGGCGGCGCAGAAAAGAGTCGAGGAAGCATACCGCGACACGACCCGCTGGGCGCGGATGGCGATGATGAACATGGCCTGCAGCGGCAAGTTCACCTCCGACCGCACCATCCAGCAGTACGTAGACGAGATCTGGCACCTCGACAAGGTAGAGATCAAGGTCGATCCGGCGTCGTTTGAGATGTAAAATGGGACAGTAAAGGCAATAAAGAACAAACGCATGGGGGATTATTCCCCATGCGTTGTAAAACACAAAAGCAGCATAAAACACAAAAGCAGCATAAAACACAAAAATGGCGCAAAACGTCGTAAAATATGCCGCTTTTTCGGGAAAATATCCTCTGGCGTTTGCCGGAGGTATTTTTTATACTGTGATACGCAGGGACGCAAACTGTGTTTTGCGGCTTACGCTCGCCGCGAGGCACCCACGTGTTTCGGACGGGATATGCGCTCGTTGCGAGGCACCCTCGACCTTCGGATGAGGATATGCTACACGTATTCCGATTTACGGTTACGCGGCTTTTATTCGGATAATGGGATATTGGATATTGTACCCTGGTGGAAAACAGTAAAGTCCAGCCGGGATTTAAGAAAGGACGAAGAAAAACATGGGGAAAAAGTATGAAGCGCAGATTCAGGACCTTCTCGCGAAAATGACCCTGGAGGAGAAGGTGGGGCAGCTGCAGCAGTGCGGCCCGTCTCTGGTGGGCGCGTTTGAGGTGAGCTTTGAGGAGCTGCTGGATATGATGTTTGACGGCAGGATTTCGAAGGAGGAATTTGACCGTCTGATGTGCGGCGCGAAGCAGGATTTTCATGAGGATGACATCCGGGCGGGGCGTATCGGCTCCTTTAATGGAATCGGCGACGCGGTTACCGCGAACCGTCTGCAGAAAATCGCGGTGGAGGAGACGAGACTTGGGATCCCGCTGATCTACGGCTATGATGTGATCCATGGGTTCCGCACGGTGACGCCGATTCCGCTGGCGGAGAGCTGCGCGTGGGAGCCTGAGCTCTGGGAGCGGACCGGCCGTCTGGCGGCGCAGGAGGCGACCGCTGCGGGCGTGCATATGACCTTTGCGCCGATGGTGGATGTGGCGAAGGATGCCCGCTGGGGGCGCGTCAGCGAAGGTGCGGGCGAGGATGTCCTGCTGAACGGCGACTATGGCGCGGCCAAGGTGCGCGGCTTCCAGGGAGACGATCTGACGAAGGAGGACGCGATGGCGGCCTGCGTGAAGCACTTCGCGGCCTACGGCGCAGGCGAGGCCGGGAGAGATTACAATCGGGTCGATATGTCCCTGCAGAAGCTGTGGGATGAGTATCTTCCTTCTTATAAGGCATGCATTGATGCCGGGGCACGTGCGGTCATGCCCGCATTCAACGATATCAATGGTGTACCGTGCTCGGCAAACGAATGGCTGCTGCGCTATATCCTGCGTGAAGTATGGGGGTTTGACGGCATGACAATCAGCGACGCTAACGCGATTGCCGAGTGTGTGAACCACGGAATCGCGGCTGATCAGCGCGACGCGGCCAGACAGTGTCTGCGGGCCGGTGTGGATATGGATATGACATCCAATTCCTACATCGCGTATGTACAGGAGCTGATCGAGAGCGGGGAGCTGGACGAATCCGTGCTGGATGAATCCGTGGCAGACATTCTGCGCGTGAAATTTGAACTGGGGCTGTTTGAGCATCCCTACCGCACGAGCGAGGAGCGGGAAGCCGGGGCGATGCTCACCGAAGAAGCGAGGAAGCTGGCGCGGGAAGCGGCGGTGAAATCCATGGTGCTTCTTAAGAATGAAAAACTGTGTTCCGGTATGCCGGAGCAAAGCGCAGAAAAGGAGACGGCCTTCGTAGATTCACAGGAAAAGGGAACGGAATGCAAAAAAATATGTGCAGCTCCGGAAACGCAGGAATCGGGAAATAAAAGGGTACTCCCGCTGGCTCCAGGTACAAAGCTTGGCATTTTCGGCCGCCTCGCGGCAGATGCCGGTGAGATGACCGGCGCATGGGCGATCGGAGCGCACCCGGACGATTGCCTGAGCATCACTGACGCGTGCAAAATGCGCGGTGTCAATTATTTGTATCTGGATCTGGACGATTGTGCAGAGATGGCCTCGGAAGAGTCTGCTGCGGCTGCTGCTGATGGCAGCAACGTTCCTGAACAGGCCGCAACGGATTATCTGTTGGAACAGACATCTGGGATATCTGCAACGGATCCTCTGTCGGAACAGACATCTGAGATCTCTGCGTCGGATCAGCCATCAGAAGGTTCAGTGCCAGAGCAGGCACCCGTGCAGGCGGCCGGCGGCATTGAAAAATCGGACAAATCGGACATAAAGGAAAAAATCGCAGAAATTGCAGAGGCATCTGATGTCCTCATCGCCGCGATCGGTGAAAATAAGGAGGAGAGCGGCGAGGCCGCAAGCCGTGCTTCTATTACCCTGAAGGACAGTGACATCCGGCTTGTAGAGACGCTGCTTGAGGTGGGAAAAACCCAGGGAAAGCCTGTCATCGTTGTACTTTTTAACGGACGCCCGCTGGCGATCCCGCAGCTGGCCGAAAGCGTCGACGCTATCCTGGAGGCATGGCATCCGGGCGTGGAGGCCGGGCCGGCGATTCTGGATGTGCTGTTCGGAGAGGTGAATCCATCCGGCAAGCTCACGACCACCTTCCCCTACGCGAGCGGACAGTGTCCGATGTATTACGCGCATACCAATACCGGTCGGCCGGGTGGAAAATCAAAATTCACATCCAAATATCTCGACACGCCGCTGGAGCCGGTATACCCCTTCGGCTACGGCCTGAGCTATACGACATTTGCGTATGAAAACCTGACGGTAGTAAAAACTGTGGTGGATATTGCATCAATAACAGAAGAAACCGGCAAAACAGCACAAATTTCCTCGTGTGCGGCTGGCATTGAGGCGAACGGGTGCCTCCGCGTGGCAGTCACCGTAAAAAATACCGGCGACCGTGCAGGAGAGGAAATCGTGCAGTGCTACGTGCGCGACGTCGTCGGATCACGTGTGCGTCCATTGAAGGAGCTGAAGGGCTACCAGAAAATTCATCTTGAGGCGGGAGAAGAGCGCCAGGTTGAATTTGAGATCCCATTTGGGAAGCTGGGCTTCTATAATGCAGCCCTGGAATATGTGGTAGAGCCGGGAGAATTCCGCATTTATGTGGGCGGAAACTCCAGAGATGTGCTGGAAACGGGCATAGTGCTGTAAAATCAGAATATGAGGTACCTATGGAAATCGTTTTATTACTGCTCAAACAGAGCCTGATTATGTTTGTGTACCTGCTGATCGGATACTTTCTATATAAGAGGAAGCTGGTCAGCAAACAGGGCAGCGCGGACATGGGGCGGATGCTTTTATACGTCATCATGCCGGTCGCCATTTTGAAATCTTATATCCGGGATTTCAGCGCCGAGCTGCTGGAGGGACTGGCAGTTTCCTTTGTGCTGGCGTTGCTGTCGCTGATTCTCGCGGTGGTGGTAAGCCGCCTGCTGTTTAAAAAGGAAGAAGGCGTGGAACGCTTCGGCGCCGCGTTTTCCAACGCAGGCTTTATCGGGATTCCGCTGGTGCAGATGGCGCTGGGGACGGAAGCTGTCTTTTATGTGGCGTCGTTTGTAGCGATCCTGAACATCCTGCAGTGGACCTACGGCGTCCTGGTTATGACGGGTGACCGCTCTGTCATCCGTCCGCGGAAGATCTGCACGAACCCGATCGTGATCAGCTTTCTGGCCGGTCTGCTCCTGTTTTTCGCGCCGGTCACCCTGCCGGAGATGCTGACCGATATTATCAGTACGCTTTCCTCCATGAACGGGCCGATTGCGATGATTGTGCTGGGCGTGTATCTGGGGCAGGTGCCGCTGAAATCCTTATTTACGGACAGGCTGGTCTACAAGTGCGCGGCCGTGCGCCTGCTGCTGATACCGGCGCTGACGATCGTGCTGATGCTCATCGTCCCTGCCAAATATCCGACGATCAAGCTCACCGTACTGATCGCGGCAGCGGCTCCGGTGGGGAGCAATGTGGCGATTTTCGCGCAGCTGTATGATCAGGATTATACCAGGGCGGTCAAGGAAGTGTGCCTGAGCACGCTGCTTTGCATCGTGACACTGCCGGTGGTGGTCGGGGTTGCAAATATGTTATTTTAAGAAAAAGTAATGGCCGTCCCTTGAAAAAGAAGTTGACATATTTTCTCGCGAAATGTATTATAATTATAACGACAGGCAACTAGTGTGTCTGTCAAGCGTAGAAATAAGGTGTTGTGCCGGAAAGCAGTGCCTTATGAGCTTTATAAGGGTTTGATATTTACCACAATCCGGATAGATGGTGCAGACCGTTGAAAGAAAATATCTGAAAAGCTCTGCGAGTGCAGAGCTTTTCTCATACAATGAAAGCCGCGCAATTGAAAATCGCTTCGCGATTGGCGCGGCCTGCGTCCATACTTGCTGCGCAAGTACGGACATATTATACAATCATATTCTATACGTTTAGGTAAGATATTGTCTGTGTATCAGTAAACTATTGATTTTCCGACAAATGAGGAGGGGAAATGTCAAATATATATGATTGTGTAAATTCTTTCATATCACTGCTGAATACACGCTATCATCTTATTTTGGGACGAAAAGGAGTTTCCGTATCTTTGCAGGTTGAATTTACTAAAAATGATTGCTTCCACCTGATGGGACTGCAATACTTAACTGACCGGCCGGAACTGAAGCGAAACAGAGCAGTTATTTTTGATGAGATAAGAGATCACATCATTAAAAGAGATCAAATAGAATCATCTGATTTCTATCCCCAAATATGTGACCGCATTCGATATCTTCCTATGTTGGAAGAATTGTTTGACAAAAACGATACTATTTTTAAATACAATCAGAAACGCAATTTGTATTCGATGATTGAAGCAGATTATCTGATGAAAAACAAATTGGAGAATCGAGCTTTATATATTTTTTTATCACAGAATAAGGATGGAAACTATTTTTGTCGCTCTTTTTTTCCAGAAACAAAAATGGACTATACGAAAAACCAGGCATTATGGACACTTTTGTATAAGAGTAAGATTCATGTTTCGAATGGTGAAGAAATTATTTTGTATGACAGGTGGAATAAAAATAATTGAAGACATCTTCTGTTAAGAACTGAAAGAAGAATGCCAGAGAAATCTGGTAAAAAAAGAAGGGAGACTATATCATGAACGACGCAGAGATTGAGAAGCTTGTAGGCGAGGTCATGCGTGGAATGACGCAGAACGAGCAGAACACCAAGGCGGAGCGCTTCCGCGTCCTGAACCCGATGGCGAAAAAGGGGCAGATCCTTTTTACAGGCTCCTCGCTGATGGAGCAGTTCCCGATCCAGGAGCTTTTGATGAATCGGGGCTCGGATCTGGTGATTTATAACCGCGGGATCGGCGGCTACACGACAGATGATATGCTCGCCCACATGGAGGAGCAGGTGTTCGGGACGGAGCCGTCCGTGATTTTCATCAATATCGGAACCAACGATCTGGGGGACAACAGCCAGCCCTTTGAGGTGCAGCTGGAAAAGATGCTTGGAAATTATGAGCAGATCCTGACACAGATTAAAGAGCGGCTGCCCCAGACAAAGGTCTATATGATGGCCTATTATCCGGTCAATGAGACAGACATGGTGCCCGAAGGCTGGGGCGCGGGCCTGTTTGTCAACCGCAACAACCGCAATCTGCCGGCCGCCAACGCGGCGGTGAAGGCATTGGCCGAAAAAATGGGCAATACCTACATTGATGTCAATGAGGGACTGACCGATGAGCGGGGCATGCTGAAGGCGGAATATACGGTCGAGGGCGTCCATATGTATGCGAACGGTTACAGTGTCGTGCTGGAAAACCTGAAGGAATATCTGAAAGTTTAGAATCGACAATATATTCTCCCAATCCGCTTTCAGAGAATTTTGGGGAAATAATTGCAGCTATAGAGAATTACATATGCCCGAGTAAACAGTAAAATGGACGAAGAACTTATCAGGAATAGCTGTGATTTCAAGCTGCTTGAGCGAGCATATGAGGATTTTCAACATCTATAATAAATATCTGGTTTTGTAACAGGAAGAACCCGCTGCATAAAAAATGTCGTTTTTGAAGTAAAAAATAACATGGTGCGATTCGGGCGGATTCAGTACAATAACCATAGTCATAGTGAACGACAAAAACCCTGCGGAAAATGATGAAAAGCCACATGGCGGGAAACTGACAGTGTAGCAGCCGCCCAGGCAGAAAACGATTTCGGAGGGGGCACCGCCGCCTGAGCTGGAAATTGTATGGATGACGGATTTTCTGCCGACTGGGCAGGAATCATGTCAGCGGGGCCTGCTGCCGCTCACGCAGTGGATGTACTAATTTTATGAAGGGGGATTAAAAATGGGCGACCAAAATCCAACGAAAAGCACTAAAAAGAAGGGACTGGGATTTGCGTTTACCTGGTTCCACGCAACCTCTGTCAACGGCGGCGCGATGGCCATCGCGGCTACCATCGCTACATATTTTTCTCTGTATGTGCAGAATGAGATCGGTATCACGGCTGCGCAGCTGTCCATCATCCTGCTGATCTGCTCCCTGTGGGATGCAATCAATGACCCGATCATGGGCGTGATCTGCGACTCGATCAACCCGAAGCAGGGACGTTACCGTATCTGGTTCACCTTTACACCGATCTTCCTTCTGGTAGATATGTTCCTGCTGTTCTCCAACCCGGGCTTCATTCAGGGCAGCACGATGGCAAAATGTGTGTATGTATGCGTCAGCTACATGTTCTACGGCATGATCGTTACCGCTTATACGATGCCGCAGATGGCAATCCTGCCGGCGATGACGCTGGACGATGCGGAGAGAAACTCGGTCGTATCCAAGGGCGCGGCTGTCTGCGCACTGGCGTTCACCGTTGCTTCTACATTCTCCACTCAGCTGGTTGAGATTTTCGGCAGCTACCGGAACCTGATGTGTACTTATGCGGTTCTGGCAATTGTGTCTTTCTGGGGACTGTATAAGACCTCTGAGGAGCGCTATGTCATGCCGAAGGATCCGAACAATGCGGGTCTGAAGCAGCTGGTTTATGTATTCCGTCATAAGGAGATCTGGCCGGTAATGCTTTGCTGGTGCCTGGCTGCTATCAGCTATGGTTTCATGTTCTCCTCTTCTGTATACTATGCACAGTATATCATGGTTCCGGATCGTGTAAACCTTGAGACCATGGATGAGGCTACGATCGGTGCACTGACCGGTACTACAATTTCTACCTACATGGGCTTTATCTCCGTCGGAGCTCTGGTTTCCATGATGGTGCTGATGCCGATTTTCCTGAGAAAGTTCAAGACCGGATATCAGGCACTGATTGTTTCCCAGATACTGACGATCATCTGCTACGTGATTCTGTTCTTTACAGGCCGTATGAACTATATGTACTGCTGCATTCTTTCCTTCGTTGCTACTGCTGTAGGCGCGATGGTAAACGCTCTGGTGAATGTATTGGTAAATGACACCATTGACTTCATCCTCCTGAAGGAGGGCAAGCAGCTGAACGGTATCGTATCTTCCGTCAAAGGCTTCGCGCAGAAATGCGGCAACACTGTGACCAGCTCCGGTATCCTGGCAATCATCGCGGTGGCAGGATTCAGCACCGATTATGGTATCTTCGGTCAGCCGGCATCGGCGACCACGTCCATCAATATTGCCCGTTTCTTGGTTCCGGCAATTGTTTCTGCAGTTATCCTGGTTATCATGCTGTTCTACCCGCTGAAGAAATACTTCCCGGAGATCGCGGCTATGAAGGAAAAGATGAGAGCGGAGCAGGGCGAGTAAGTCATCGCACGGCGATAGCTGGACAGTTTTATAAAAAACAATTTTATAAAAATTCAGTAACTTACTCAGAACAGTTACGAACGAAATGGCTTCCTCTGTTGTGGAGGAAGCCGTTTCCGTATTACGCACAGAGCCGGGCAAGGAAATTTTGCGGCTAAAGCCGCACCCGGCTCGCGCGGGCGAGCAGGGGAGAGAAGCGTTCCCCTATCCGATTGCGCAGGGCTGCGAGAGGAATTTTCCGGCTTTCGCCCATGTCATAAGGAATCCTCCGACTTCGTCGGCAATCCTTATGACATTGCACGCGCCGCGCGCGAGCAGGAGTCGGCAAGCAGCCTCCTGCTCGAACGGCAGCAGTCAGACTGCCAGAAAGGACTTATATTATGAGAAAACCAGCATTTAACCCCTACCTCCCATTCTGGGAGACGGTTCCGGATGGGGAACCGCATGTATTTGACGGCAGAATTTACATTTTCGGAAGCCACGACCGGCGCGGCGGGAATTCCTATTGCGAGGAGGACTATGTCGGCTGGAGCGCGCCGGTGGACGATCCGGGTGCCTGGCGTTATGAGGGCGTGATCTATCGGAAGGAACAGGATCCGTTCAATGGAGCGCCTTACGATGGAGAAAAGCCGGATTTCGACGACGCTTTCGCCGGAGAAAGGCTGCACTGCCTTTACGCGCCGGATGTGGCGAAAGGACCAGACGGCAGATATTATCTGTACTATGCGCTGGATTTTGTGAACGTGATTTCCGTGGCGGTGTGCGACACTCCGGCCGGGAAATACGAGTTTCTGGATTATGTGAGAAAGCCTGATGGGACGATTCCGCAGATCGGGCGCTGGTTTGACCCGGCGATCCTCTCGGAGGAGAGCGGAAATTATCTGTATTACGGCTTTTGCCCGCAGGTGCGCTTCCCGGGGATGGAAAGTCTGGAGATCCCGGGCAGCATGATGGTGCGCCTGGCGGACGACATGCACACGATGATCAGCGAGCCGAAATGCGTGGCGAACGGCTGCGATACCGCGAAAGGGACTGCTTATGAGGCGCATCCGTTTTTTGAGGCGTCCAGCATCCGCAAATTCGGGGACTGGTACTATTTCGTCTATTCCAGCCTGCAGGGACACGAGCTCTGCTATGGGATGGCAAAGACCCCGGAGGGACCGTTCGAGTACAAGGGCGTGATCGTTTCTAACGGAGATATCGGCGTGGAGGGAACCCCGTACCCGGTCAACTATACCGGAAACAATCACGGCGGCCTGGTACAGATCCTGGATAAATATTACATTTTCTGGCATCGCCATACGCACGGCACCGAATTTTCCAGACAGGGCTGCGCGGATGAGGTGCAGATTCTAAAGGACGGCACCATCCCGCAGATCGCGGTCACGAGCTGCGGTCTGAACGGCGGACCGCTTCCGGCGAAAGGACATTATGAGACTTATATCGCCTGCCACCTCACCGAAGCTGACTGGTCAAAGGTAGGTCATGTCATTTCGACCGGCCCAGAGGGCGGGGCGCTGGTGATCCCCGAGGAGAGGCCTTATGTGACGGAGGAGCCGCTGGACGGACAGAGTGCAGGAGATGGTGCAGATCAGGCGAGAGATTCTCTGGGCAGTGAAGGAACAGAAAATAAAGGGGCTGCAGCGTTCGATAATAAAGGGCTAAAGCCTTATATTCACAATCTCCGCAAAGGCGCAGTGGCCGGATTTAAATATTTTGCGTTTGACGGAACGGAGCGCGAGATTACGCTGGAAATGCGCGGTAAGGGCAGCATGGAAGTGCGGTTAGATGCGCCGGATGGACCGGTGATCGCAGATACAGCGATGGGCACTGAGGAAACTACTGCCGATGCCAGTGGCTGGAGAAAAGCAAAGACTCCATTTGCAGCTGCGGAAGGTTCACATGCGCTGTATTTTATTTCTACAGAGGGAGCATTGGATTTTGCGTCATTTGAAATTAAATGAAAGTGAAAGAATCCAATAAGCGGGTTTCATTGCCCCATTGATGCTTTTCGCAGAAAGGCGGATTATAGATATGTATTCAAAACAAAACGATTGCCGCGCAATGGGTGAAATTGCAGAAGCTCAGCTGAAAGCATCGGATGTAGTTAATATAGATCGGATGACTGCCGGGGAAATACGTGCTCAGCTGCAAAGGGGTTATGACGACATTGCAGCGGGAAAAGTACAAAATGCGGAGGATGCCTTTGCCAAATTCAGAGAGAGCCATTAAAATCGGGCAGGGGAGCAATATTGCTCCCCTGTTTGTCTGGCAATTTTGTATAGAGACAATGGTGCCGCCTGATTTTTCGTTTTTTAATAAAGCATTTCTTCCAGATAAGGACACCGTTTTACAGCGCCTCCTTCTGAAGAAAGCCTTCCTTCGCAGGAGACATGGCGGATTTTACGGCAATAGGTGTCGCAGGTCCAGGTCTCGGGAGTCCAGTCCGGCTGCTGGTCCGCCGCGGCAATCAGCACCTGGAGCGCATGAAGCTCTTCTTTACTCATCAGCCCCTGATTCCTGAGCAGGAATGCGTAGGCCGTTTCGGCGGCCTGCTTTGTACTGTTTTCCGGAATGCTTTTATTAACAGCTGGCGATTTAGCGGTATCTGATTTCGAAGCAGCTGTTTTAGTCTGAACGGTATCTGTTATCGCAACATCTGTTTGAACAGTATCTGTTTTTGCATTGCTCATCGCACTTTCCCTCCTTTACATGGACAAGCCAGATTCAGTATTTCATCAGATTCACACATCGCGCAGCGATTTGGAATGCGCGAATTGTCTTGCGTCTGACTGCGGAAGCGTCCCATAGCCAGACGCAGCAGGGTATTTTCTTATTTATGCATTTGTCCGAACGTTTACGCATCTATCCGTAAATTTATGCATCCATCCAACGCTTACGCATCCATCCGTAAATTTACGCATCCATCCGGAACGGCTGCAGTGCTTCCTCGTCAGGAACCTTGTGCTCCCTGCGGTACTTCTGCGGCGACATCTGGTACTGGGAACGGAACACGCGGGAAAAATGGTCGGAAGAATTATAGCCTACCTTTTCCGCGATCTCTCCGATGCTCATGTTGGTGTTGACCAGATAATCCACCGCCTCCGACATCCGCAGGCCCTTGACCAGCTCTGTGAAATTCTGCCCGGTATTCTGCTTGATGAGCGTACACAGATACGGCTCGCTGTAATGGAAAAAGTCTGCCAAAGCGGAGAGCGTCAGCGTCTGGTAGTGGTGCTGGATGTACTGGAGTACCAGTGAAAATTCGGATCCAAACTGATAATCGTAAAACTGCACAGTTTTGCTGTAATTTCGCAGCATATAAGAGAACATCTGGTTCAGCCAGCTGATGCAGCAGTCGTTGCTGTAGGGATCCGGCTTGTAGCATTCGAGCATGGCGTTGAAGATGATCAGCCGCAGCCATTTGGTAGTCGGACAGAAAAACAGGAGGTAATTCGTATGGTTGTTTTCGGATAAAAAGGTGCGGAAAAACTGTGAGAGCAGATTTTTCCCGGACAGCAGGGACAGGAAGGTCTTATTAAAGGTACTTTTCCGCAGCATGATGCAAAGCACGGTGGAATCATCGTCAATCGTCAGATCGTGCAGAGAGCCGGGCGCGACCATGCAGAACTCTCCCTCCCGGAGGATGCGTGTACTCTTTTCAAACTGGAAGGTGCATTCTCCGTCGGCGACATAATTGATCTCGAAATAATTGTGTTTATGAAGCAGCGGGCGGGTATGACGCGGGTGGCGGATGATAAAAACGTCACGGGAATTCGGGATGATATCGGTCTCCGTCACGCAGGTCGGGTCATTTTCATACGCATTAACAGTAAACACCAGAGTATCAATGAACTGATTGATTTCCTCGATGCTCATATCGTCCAGCATCTGGTGGGGCGAGACGCCCGGCATGGGGGTCTCTGAGAGAAGCCCCTTGTGGTACAGAAGATTCATCATCTCCAGAAACTGCGCCCGGCTGCCGGTCCTCTGATAATAATCAGTCAGGTGTTTTTGAAAATCTCCAAATGTGATATAGTAGTTCATAAAATACCTCTTAATATGTCTGCAGCATTATCTGTCGCACGGGGTATTTCCACACTCATAAAAAGAGTGCGAATGTCAATTCGCATGGCGAGTATGGAAGGCTATTTAGTAAAAAATAAATAAAAACAGTAAAATTTTTTTAAAGTATAACACAGCTTTACACGGATTGGCAATGAAAATATGTCGGATTTTGTACGGAATAAAATATAAATATGTCGGGTTTACTTATCTGACTCAATTGTAGTATGATATGTCCGTACTCGCGCAGAATGTTCCGATTTGCTTGCAAATCGAGAACGCTACCGATTTTCTAATGCGCGGCTTTCCTTGTATGATATGTACTGGAGCTTTAATCCCTGATTTTTTAAGACAGGAGGAGGATCTGCTATGATCTGCACCGATACCTATGCTTCCCCGCTGGGGGAAATTACATTGGCCGCTGACGGCCAGGCACTGACCGGCCTCTGGTTTGTGGGGCAGAAATACTACGCCAACATTCCAAAGAACGGTCGGAACGATCATGCGGATGTGGAAAACCGGCCTTTGGCTTCTCATCCGATCCTTCGGCAAACTGCCGGGTGGCTGGACATTTATTTTTCCGGAAGGGAGCCGGACTTTATGCCGCCGGTTTTTCTGAACGGCAGTCCCTTTCAGATGGCAGTCTGGGAAATATTGAAAACGATTCCCTATGGTCAGACGATGACTTACAAGGAGATCGCCGCCAGAATTGCCCTGCAGCGTGGGATTTCCAGAATGTCTGCCCAGGCTGTAGGCGGCGCGGTCGGACACAATCCCATCTCCATCATCGTGCCCTGCCACCGGGTAGTCGGTGCAGACGGAAGCCTGACCGGCTACGCCGGAGGGATTGATAAAAAACGGGAGCTGCTGAAGATAGAAAGCAGCGGTCAGAAATCACATGCCTGAATTGACGGATCTATGTTATGAAATAGTAAAGGACCCTTCAATATCATAAAGCTGGTTGTCGTACATAATCTGGATCGTATAGGTATCGGCGGCCATTTCACTGAGCGGAATGGGCAGCTCGTAGTAGTAATTGGTGGCTTCGTCAGAGGCCAGAGTGATGTCCGAGATGTCGTATACGTAGGTGTGCTCTTCTCCATTAAAGATAATCTGCGTATACAGGTGGTCGCGGCTCTGCACATACAGGATGCTGCCGCAGAGGGTGACGCTTACCAGATCTTCCGATATCGTTTCAACGGCGTACTCCGTTTCTGAGGTTGCCTCAGCGTCAGCGGCGTTCTCATCTGCGGCGGCGTTCTCAGCGTCAGCGGCGTTTTCATCTGCGACGGCGTTCTCAGCGTCAGCGGTGTTTTCATCTGCGGCAGCGTCCTCAGCGTTTGCGGTGTCTTCTATTTCAGCGTCATCCCCGGATGCTATGGTATCTTCGGATTCCACGGTAGCCTCAATTTCCACCGGCATACGCAGGGTACCCCGGATGTAATTGTCCGACAGGGTGTACGCGCCCGCGCAGTCGTTCATGGAGAGGGAAATGGAATACCCACGGTAAAATCTGCGCGTGATGTTCCAAATGTTCAGGATTTCCCCGGATTCGTAGTCGATTTCATACACCTTTCCACGGTATTCTTCCGAAGACGGCAGATGGGCGTTGACGGAAAATACGCGCCCGGCGTCGCTCAGATAGAAGGTGTTGGAGGTGATGGAGGAGTAGGCGGTCTCATAATTTTTCAGCAGCGTCACGGTCATGGCGTCCTGATCCACAGAATAGATTTTTACATAAGATGCGCTGGTATCGTCAAAGGTCGATACCGCCCGGTAGGCGTCGCTGTGGTTGTCAAAAAGCATGATTTCGACGGTGTCGGGATTGCCGTCCAGATCCTCTTCGAGAATATAGGCAGCGTGCTGCTGATATTGCCATTGAAAATCCTCTGTGGCGGTGAGGAGTTTGTTCTCGTAGCCGGTGCCTTCCCACACGGTGGGGTCGGCGAGGATCCAGAGGATTTCGTCCGTGGTCCAGTCGATACGGATGACGGAGTGCAGGTTGCGGCAGCTGATGAGGATGGAGTCAGTTTCCTCGTCGTAGGATACCGTGTTGGTGTGGCACCAGTCATCCCGGTCGATATAGGAGAGTCCCTCGAACAGATCGTTCAGACAAAGCGATTTCACGACCTCGCCGGTCTCACGGTCGATCTCCTGGATCATGTTCTGCTCGTAGCCGTCGTTGGAGTTTGTCAGGATCATGAAGTTGCCGTCGGGGGTCTTTTCTGTGATGTCATGGTGGACGCCGTTCGGGAAGTAATAGACATTGTATACGCGCCCGAGGTAGTCCATTTCCCAGAACTCCGGCGAATTCGGCATGCTCGCGTTCGGGTAGAGGACATTTTCCGCCTCAATCAGGAAGTGGCCGTTTTCCAGAGGAAAGACTCCGTAGTATTCCCATTCGGTCGAGCTGTACCAGCGGATTTCACCGGTCTCATCGAACGCGTAAGCGTATTTGGAGGAGAGGCCGGAGATGAGCATTAGTCCCATGGCGGAGCTGGCGGTAGTGCTTTCTGTGGAAACCGCGTCCGCAAGAGCGGAGGGCAGACCTTCGGTCGTGATAGTGAGTGTCAGGGCATCCAGGACGGTTTCGTCCGCGGCCAGAAGCTCGACGACAACTTCGTTGTCATACCCTGCATAAAGTCCAAGGATCGGGACAATGTGGAGAGTGGCGGCATCGATGGTGTCGGAGATGTCCACGCCGCCGTCACTTTTGCCCTTTACGGTCACGCGGACGGAGCATTCTTCTGTAGTTTCAAAAGCGAGCACTGCGGTGAGCGGCGCGTTCTGGTAAGGATTCTGGATGAGCAGGGGATCCTCAAAGGTGCTGCCGTATTCTTCCACGCTTGCTACGATCGCGTCTGAGATTGCCTGTGTCTGCTCCGGCATGGAAAGCTCCGTGCTCAGATCCGCTTCGATCGCGATTTCCTCTGAGGAGACGACCGTCCAGGAACGGCCGTCTACGTCGTACAGAGTCTCCGTTGCGACCAGCTGCGGCTCGGTCTCTGTCTCACTCTCAGCCTGCGCTGCGGCTGCTTCTGTTGCGGAGGCGGCATCTGCGGCAGCAGCTTCCGTTGTGGCCGTGTCTCCCGTTGTAGCTGCGGTTTCTGAAGCAGCCGCTATTTCAGATTCTAACTGTGTTTGCAATTCCGACAGGTCAGTGCTGTCTGCCTGTGCCTCGGCAGCTGTCTGCGCATCGGCGGTGGCTTCTGCGCCAGTTGAATCCTCGCTGCCGGATGCCTCGTTTTCGCCGGTGCTATCAGTGCTGCCGGATGCGTCCCCGCCAGTGGTGCCATCGGTGCTGCCGGATGCGTCCCCGTCAGTGGCACCATCAGTGCTGCCGGATGCATCCCTGTCAGTGGCACCATCGGTGCTGTCGGATGTCTCCCCGTCAGTGGCACCCTCGGTATTGCCGGATGCATCTTCAGCAGCCGTGTTTTCAGTATCATCGGATGTCTGTGCATCCTGGGAGGTATCCTCCTCGCCAGTGGTCTCATCTGCACTTTCAGAGCTTGCATTTTCATCCGAATCGTCGGCGGCTTCACTTTCCCCAGTATCCACCGGAATCGTCAATTCCTCCGACTCAAACGCATAGACAAGGGTCAGATCAGAAGCCTCCGCCGGAATCTCAAAGCAGATCCAGCCCTCGTAGCTGCCGAAATTCAGCGCGGTTCCAGGCAGGCGGGACATTCCAAAATCGGTAATAAAGCTGTCATCTATCCGTGTATAGCTGTTTCCGTCTCCGTCGATCAGAAACAGCTTTTCCCACTCGATGGCCTCCATGCTGCCGTTTTTGACAAAGGAGAGCTTCAGCATACAGTACTCGCAGCCATCCGAAGCGGTCTGTTCGATGTCGGTGGTCTCCACGCTGGTGTAGCCGAGCTCCACGCTGACCGCAGAAAGAGAAGCGGAGCGGGTGACGTCCTCCAGCGTAATCTGCCAGCCGGCTGCCTCATAGACTACCGTAGCTTCTTCAGCGGAAGCGAAGCTTGTTGGAAGCAGGGTGAGCGTGCATGCTATGGACAGAAACAGCGCGGCAGTCACAGTCAGAAGGAATTGCCTGACAGATGAAAGTGCATTATTTCTAAGGACCATGTATGATGGATATTTTATATTTTTCACAGGAACCTCCGTTCTTCCGACAATTGAAATGGGGCAAACGCAATGAAGGAGTGCAAATGTTGCTCTGCAAATGCCTTCGCATTCGAGTCGGACATAATGATTCACGAAACAAAACTTGCTTTAAAAGATTCAGAATTCCACCGAATAGCCGCTCTCATAGGTCACGCCGTCCAGCACCAGGAAAATTTCCCAGGCGCTGCCCTCCAGACCGTCCGGGGAGACCCATCCCTTCACCGCTACAGTGGTAGTGCCATCATTTTCAGTGGTGGTCTGCGTCAGGCTGTAGACCTTCGTCTCGTCGCCATTTTTCAGCACCAGGTAGCCATCGGCCAGTTCATCCGCGGCGGTCTCTGTGGTAAAGGAGCCGCTTAAGGTGACCTTCGTCGCGTCGCGGGAGAAGGTCCAGCCGTCCGGCAGTGCTTCCGTATTTTCAAAGGAAATTTCCTCCTCCGGCTCCACGGTCGCTTTCTCGCCGAGGCTGCCGAGCAGCACGCCGGTCTGCGTCACATCGAGCGTTGCGCCTTCCGTATAAACCGACAGCACAAGCGTCCGGTAAGTCTGGCTGCGGAAGGTGTCTCCTGATATGGTCAGCTCAAAAATGAGTTCCCCATCGATCAGTCGGTCGATGTGTGATGTGCTGGTATAGCCGGACGCCAGCTGATAGATGGGGCCGTAATCATGGCTGTCTTCTACCTCGCTGTAGAGATTCGATCCGGCCGTAATCTGCAGCGCGTCTTGTGTGCCGTCCAGAGAAATGACGCCGGAGATCCAGTCTGAATACCACTCGGCTCCGCGCTCTTTTCCGTATTCAAAAATCTGTTCCACAGTCATATTTTCCGTGTCAATGCGGTAAATCACTGCGCGGGAGTAGACGTCGTCGCCCTTCACGCGGTTTTCATTGTCGTAATACTTCACCTTTGCGGTGCCGTTGTCGAACAGCATGATATCGCCGTTATCCAGCATCGTCACCTGATGCTCCGCGTAAAACCACTCGAAACCATCGCCGATCGGTGTAAAGAAATAGCTCTCATCTATGGTTTCCCAACCGTCCGGGTCTCCTAGAATCCACGCGAGCGTTTTTTCCGTTTTATTGACAGCGATAATCGCGTCCTTGTGGCGGGCGGAGATCAGCAGCAGGTCATTTTCCTCATCATACCAGAGGGAATTGTTGTGCAGCCGGTCGATGTCATCAGAGCCGTCTGTCGCGATGGAAGCGGAGGCACCGTCGTCCGTGTCTCCCAGAATCTCCTTCATGTCCAGCTCCCACACGACCTCGCCGGTCTCACGGTCAATTTCGACGATATAATCCTCAACACTGCTCAGATCCGGACTGTTCGACGCCACCAGCAGGTTCCCGTTGGAAAGCTCCTGGAAATCGTGATGCTCCCCGCCCGGAATCGCGTATTCCCGGTAGTATTTGCCGCTTAAATCAAATTCTACCAGTCCTGATTTGTAATAGGTACCGCTGATGGTGTAGGAAGCGGGCGCCATCAGATGTCCGTTGGAAAGCTGGTGTACGCCCTGTGTCCCGAGGCTGTTAAAATACCAGCGGATATCCCCCGCGCTGTCGATGATCAGAAGCGTGCCGCCGGACTGCATGGTCAGAGTCATTGTCGAATAATCATACGCCTCGGAATCCAGCATTTCCGCCTCGATATTCCAGGTACTCGTGTCTATAGCTTCCGTGGTAATCTCCAGCGTGACCGACATCCCGTCATCCAGCGTCAGCACCACTTCAGTGGTCTCGCCGTTGTAAAGGCCATAGATGGGGACGATATGGTCAGTCGCCGCTTCAAAAGTGCCGTTGATATCATTCTCCTCGCTCTTTCCCTTCACGGTAATCGTGCCGCCCATCGCCTCATCCGTGCTGAAAATGGCGACAGCCGTCAGCGGGGAATTGCCATACGGATCCAGCACCACCAGCGGCGACTCAAAGGAATAGCCTGCCGCCGCCTCCTGCAGAAGCGCTGCGTCAATCGCGCTCTGCGATGCGAAAATGTCCGTTTCCTCAAGGAGCACCGTGTCGGCGGCGCCCCCGGAGATGTCAGCAATGTCCGTGGTTAGTTCTGTTTCGGCGCCCTCAACGGCAACCGTAGTAAGTTCTGCTTCCGCTGACGATTCAGCATTCACCTGCGCCGGGCAGACCGCCAGACCTGCAGCCAGCGCCAGTGCTGTCATCACGACAAAAGACTTTGACCGTGTAGCGTAAAATCCTTTTTTCATTGCGTTTCCTTTCTGAACTGTTGATATTTTCTTTGACTTCTCAGACCCTTCTCAGAGCAGTTTAAGCTGCTTCTGTTTGGAATAGAACTGTCTGGGAATGCCCGGTTCTTTTGTGGGAAAGGGGTAAATTGTTAAAAAAGTATTACAGAAAAATACATACAAAATTTATAGCACATTTAAAAAGAGATAACAAGAAATTTTCATTATCTTCATATATTTTTCACAAAAGGAGAAAAATGTATCACAAAAGGAGGAAAAATGTATCATGAAAAAAGAGCAGGGTTTAAATAAACCCTGCTCAAAGATTAGCGGTAAAATCAGTGCCGACAGAGCCGCTGCCGTCAGAATCAATGCCAGGACAGCAAAGGATTGCTTTATTCGCTGACATTTTCTTTAGACGGATACAGCAGCGTCTGGTTGTAGAAAATGGATTTTTTGTTCAGCTCCTCATACAGATATTCATATCCATATTCCTCGGACAGAGTCTGCGTGCCGGAGAACAGGTTGGTGCCGAGTGCCAGCCGGTCGCCCTCAATGGTGACGCCCAGGCTCGCCAGTGCGGTGGGGAAGAAGTCCAGCGTCGTGAACTGCCGGTTTTTCTCCGCGTCCGTATCCTCCACAGAAGGATCTACGTTGATAAAAGCATTGTAAACCTTGCGCACGGTCTCCCCGGTATGCTTGTTATAGGTGTATTCACCGTAATAGTCCGTATCCATGCTGCAGTGGTCGCCGGTAATGATGATCGTCGTGTTTTCATAAAAGTCCTGCTCCTGGATCCAGCTGACAAATTCATAAACCTGAGAGGACGCGCACGCCCACACGTTGGAGTATTGTTCGTCATAGGTATCCCCGCAGAGGCTGCAGACATAGCCGTCCGGGTGGTGAGTATCCACAGTGAGCATGGTAAAATTAAACGGCTCATCCTCCTCGGCAATTTCGAGAAGCTTTTCCTTGGCAAAATCGTAGAGCTTCGCATCCTCAAAGCCCCACCACACGTAGTAATCGGAAGAAATCTTTCCATCCTCGACCGCCCGGTCGTAATCATAGATATCGTAGTCGCCGTGCTGTGTAAAATAAATCCGGCGTCCGGCGAAGTCGAAGTCGGATCCACACATGAAATAGTTGGTGTATCCGTTTGCTTCGAGGATATCCCCGAGCGTGGTCGCTCCCGGCAGGAAGTATTCATAGTTGCCCATCGTATTATCGCTGGAATAGCTGAACAGCTTTAAAGGTATGCCGGCAGTCTGTGCTACCAGGCCGGCAATGGTCCAGCCGCAGGCGGGCGCGACAGAGGCTCCCTCGATCAGATCGGACTGGGAGAAGCTGATGTTTGTTTTTGCCAGCTCCGTCATTTCCGGTATGTAATTGGTATCAAAGAGTCCTCCAGACGCGGTATCCTGGGTGGAGGATTCTGCGGACTCCATATAGATCCAGATCAGATTGCGCTTTTCTTCCGGAAATTCCAGGTCAACGCTGTTTGGATCCACATAGACCTCTTCGATAAATGTGGAGGTTTCGAATTGCCCCCGAATGAAAGAAACAAGGCTGAACGCATTGTTGGCAATAATTACTATGGCGATAAACCCCGCCAGAGCGCCGGTAAACCAGAAACCCGCATGAAAACGGAGCGGAAAGAGCTGCACGGTCCTTGTTTTACGGGGCGTGCGGACCACAAGCCGATAGCGGTAGTGATCAGAAATATGAAAAATCAGAAAAATCAGCGCGATATAGATTACCGCCGGAGCGAGGGCGGACTTCACGTAGCTGAAGATAAAAACCGGAGAGGTCCCTTCCAGAGACATGCTGAGCGTGAAGACGATCTCATCCATCCCGATATTTCCGTAATTTGCGATGGCCCACTGTACACTGAAAAAAATCAGAAGAGCCAGGAAAAGGAGGAGATAGACGATCAGATGTCCAAATCCCGTCAGAAATTTATTCTTTGGTTTTGCTGGTTTTGCCGTATTTCTCTTTTGCATGTTGATCTTCCTTATTGAGATGTTTTTCCTATCAGGCGATTCATCCGCGCTGCGCTGTTTGTCTATGCCGTGCGATTCATCCGCGCTGCGTTGTTTGTTCATGCCATGCGATTCATCCGCACTGCGCTGTTTGTTCATGCCGTGCGATTCATCCGCACTGCGCTGTTTGCCTGTGTCGTGTGATTCATCCGCACTGCGTTGTTTGTTCATGCCGTGCTATTCCTCTGCACTGCACGGCATGTCCGTGTCGGACGATTCTTCCGTATTGCACTGTTTGTCTGTACTGTGCGGCCCTTTTGTGCCGGACTGCCCGGACGATTCCTCTATCCGCTCGACCTGCAATTCCACATGGAGTCTTTTTTCAAGAGCCACCAGGATGACGCCTGTGACCACGGCGAAAACCATGGAGAGGAAAAACGCAGTGATGCCATAGCGGATGTTGCGGATGCCCTCGCTGTTGAACACAAGCTCCACCCGGCCGATGGGATAGAGCAAAAGGGTGGTCAGAGCAGCGTCAATAAGCGCGTAAAAGATCATCTCAATGACGATCCTGACTACAGATGGCTCAGACCTGTCAGAAAGCTTTTGAATCACCAGAAACGTGATGGCCGCCGGGCCGAAAATGTAGAGAAACTGAAACATATGCAAGCTCCTTATCTTAAACAGAATTTCCTGCTGCCACTTTACAAAAAATTTACAGGAAAAACACAATTTCCAGTATAGCTGAGATGTGCGAATCTGTCAATGAAAAATAATTTCCGATTGCGCGCTGTATGAAAAATAATCCTTGCGCAGCCATGTGCATAAAAAATTCCGATGTGGGAATACCCTCACGTCGGAATTTTTTTGCCGGGGGAGAATTTCCCCCGGATTTACAACGTTTAAACTTTATTGATTCTGATTCGGAGTCTTATTTCTTACTCCGCCTGTGTCGCATAGGTCATGATAAAGTATCCAAGCGGTGTGTAGCCGATGTTGTCGATACCGTCATGAAGCAGATACGGATCGGTGTAGAAATAGATCGGGCAAACTGCGAAGCCGCCTTCGCCAAAGAGCATGTATTCCGCTTCCTTCATCAGCTCGTCACGCTCGGAGCCGCCGCTCAGGGCCTTGAACTCGGTTACCAGGTCGGTGTACTCGTCGTTGACCCAGTTGCTGTAGTTGTAGGAGTTGCCGTTGGTGAACAGCTCGATGTAGGTGCTTGCGTCATCGTAGTCAGCGATCCAGCCCAGACGAGCCATGCCGAAGTTGCCCTCGCCAAGGTTGTTGGTGTAGGTCTGCCACTCAGAGTTATTCAGCGTGATGCTCAGTCCCAGGACATCAGCTACGTCAGCCTGTACGGCCTCGCCGATAGCCTGATGAGCCTCAGAGGTATTGTACTCATAGTCGATAGTAACAGAGGTATCATAGCCGTCCGCTACCGCTTCATCGAGCAGTGCAACAGCCAGCTCGCAGCGACCTGAATAGGTCGTCAGGTCATAATCCGGATACATTTCAGCAAGTGCGCTGAACATCGCGTCTCCGACATACTCGGTCCACTCTGTGCCATCGCTGGTGGTTGTTCCTGCAGCTACAAGGCCGGTTGCCGGGGACTGTCCTCCCTGGGTCACGTTCTCAACGATGTTGTCACGGTCAATGACAAGGGTGATCGCCGCGCGGACTCTCCAGTCAGGGATGTTGTCGCAGTTCAGATACAGATAATAGGTACCGATCTCATCCGGCAGGTAGCAGTCGCCGGAAGCTACCAGAGACTCCAGCTGCTCTGTCGATACGGTAGAGGAGAAGTCGATCTCGTCTGCCTGATAAGCCGCCAGGATTGCGCTCTCGCTGTCCTGAAGCTGCCATACCAGTCTGTCCGGACCTACGGATGCGTTGTCATAATAATATTCGTTCTGAACCATCTCGATGTAGCTGTCATGCTCCCATGCGCTCAGTACATAAGCGCCGTTGGAAACCATGTTGCCCGGATCGGTCCACTCTGTGCCGTACTCTTCGATGATGTCCTCGCGGATCGGCATCAGAGCCGCAAATGCGCAAAGACCAAGGAAATACGGGCACTCTGCTTCCAGAGTGATCACGAGGGTCTTGTCATCAACTGCTTCGATGCCCAGCGTATCCGGCTCAGCCTCGCCAGCCTGGATCGCGGACGCGTTCAGAACAACGCCGTCCAGAATGTAGCCGTAGTCAGCCGCGTTGGACGGATCGACGATTCTCTTCCAGGAATACTCAAAATCCGCTGCCGTAACCGCTACGCCGTCACTCCAGTAGATGTCGTCACGAAGGGTGAAGGTGTAGGTAAGTCCGTCGTCAGAAACCTCATAGGACTCTGCCTGTCCGTAGGTAACCTCAAGAAGCTTTACAGAGTCATTGTCCTCTGTCGCGTTCTCGTCAGAAAGCTCATACTTCATCAGGTTCTCGAACATGTGCATGGAATAGGTAGCACCGTCTACTGAGCTCTCCATATTCGGATCCAGAGTCTCCGGCTCTGATGCGATGACTGATGTAATGACAAATTCATCGCCTTCCTCAGCAAACGCTGTGGTCGCCCCTCCTATAGTCGAAACCGCAAGGCCGAGGGCGAGGATGGTTGCAAGTCCTCTTTTCATTGTAAAAAACCTCCTTTGAAAATTGTGTGTAAGTGCATTTGATCTATCTACAAACTGCCGATACATCGCGCAGATTGTAACTTGTCCGTACTCGCGCAGCGAGTATGGATGCAGGCCGCGCCAATCGCGCAGCGATTTTCAATTGCGCGGCTTTCATCTTATCATATATAAAATTTTTAAGCAATCATTTCCTGCATTTTCTATAATCTTTTACCAATCGCTCTTTTCCCGATCCTCTGCCAGTATCTGCGATTTTCGGCTGTTCAGGCTCCATCATACCTCTGCATCGGAATTCGGATAAAAACAGGATGGCTTTCAATATTCTGCCTGGTATTGAGATACGCCGGTTCTGTCTCTGGCCGCAGAGCGGAAATGGCTGTCCTCAGCTATCAAATGAGCCTCGGGTCTGATCATTTCTCCTCCAGCATATGGCACGCCGCATAATGCCCCGGCGAGTATTCCTTCAGCTCCGGCATGGCCTCGGAGCACTTTGCCGTCGCGTAGGGGCAGCGTGTGTGGAAACGGCAGCCGGACGGCGGATTTAAGGGGCTCGGGATGTCGCCCTCCAGAAGGATGCGCTTGCGGCTGCGGTTTTTCTCCGGATCCGTCAGCGGGACGGCGGAGAGCAGTGTCTGCGCGTATGGATGGATCGGGTGCGCGCACAGCTCGTAGCTTTCGGCCAGCTCGACCAGGCAGCCGAGGTACATCACGCCGATGCGGTTGGAAATGTGGCGTACCACGGAGAGATCGTGCGCGATAAACAGGTAGGTCAGCTTTTTCTGCTCCTGCAGATCCTCCAGCATATTGATAACCTGAGACTGGATGGAAACGTCCAGCGCGGAAATCGGCTCGTCACAGACGATAAACTGCGGCTCCACGGCCAGCGCCCGGGCGATGCCGATACGCTGCTGCTGTCCGCCGGAAAATTCGTGCGGGAAGCGGTTGGAATGCTCAGAATTCAGTCCCACCTCCGTCAGCAGCTCGTTGATGCGGTCCTGGCGCTCCTGCTTCCCCTGATAAAGCTTGTGGATATCCAGCGCCTCGCCGACAATCTCGCCGACCGTCATGCGCGGGTCGAGGGATGCTGACGGATCCTGGAAAATCAGCTGCATTTTTCTGCGGTAGGGGAGCATATCCTCGCTGATGCCCGCCTCCTTGTCAACAATCGTCTTTCCGTCGTAAACGATTTTGCCGGACGTCGGCTCGTAAAGCCGGAGCAGGGTCCGCCCGAAGGTCGTTTTTCCACAGCCGGACTCGCCGACAAGTCCCAGTGTTTCGCCTTCAAAGATGTGCAGAGACACATCCTGGACGGCCTGCACATAATTGGTTTTCATAAAGCCGGATTTTACAGGAAAGTACTTGCGAAGCTTTTCCACCTCTACCAGCTTTTTCTGTCCTTCGCTCATACCGTTCCCTCCTTTGCGGATTTTGCTGACTCCTGCGCGTCTTTTGCTGATTTCGCGGACGCTTTAGCATCCTTTACATGCAGCCAGCAGGCGGACAGATGTCCTTCTTCAACCTCCATCAGCGGAGGCTGTTTTGTCAGGCAGACCTTCATGCAGTGCTCACAGCGCGGGCCAAAGCTGCAGCCCTTCGGCGGATCCAGCAGATCGACCGGCGTGCCTTCGATCGGAATCAGACGCGTGCGCTCCTTTTCATCCAGATTCGGCATGGAACGCATCAGCCCTTTGGTATAGGGGTGCAGGGGGTGGTAGAAGATATCGTCCACCTTTCCCTGTTCCAGAATATGTCCCGCATACATGACGCTGACGCGGTCGCAGATCTCCGCTACCACGCCCAGGTTGTGCGTGATAAAGATAATCGCCATGCCCGTCTTTTTCTGCAGGTCGCGCATCAGATCCAGGATCTGTGCCTGGATCGTCACGTCCAGCGCCGTGGTCGGCTCGTCCGCAATCAGAAGCTTCGGACGGCAGATCATTGCCATGGCGATCATCGCCCTCTGGCGCATGCCGCCGGAAAACTCATGCGGATACTGGTCTACACGCTTGTCCGCGTTATTAATGCCGACCAGCTCGAGCATCTCAATCGCCCGCTTTCTGGCCTCGTCTTTAGAAATGGACTTGTCATGGCAGGTCAGCGCCTCCATCAGCTGATTGCCGATGGTGTAGACCGGGTTCAGGCAGGTCATCGGGTTCTGGAAAATCATGCCTGTCCGCTGCCCGCGGAACTGACGGCGCTCCTCATCCGTGTATGCGAGGACGTCCTCGCCCTCAAAAGTCACGCTGCCGCCGATCACCTTTCCAGGCGCCTGCAGAAGTCCCATGATGGAATAGGCCTCCACAGATTTTCCGGAGCCGGACTCGCCTACGATCCCCATCACTTCGTTTTCATGAATCTGATAGGAGATGCCGTCCACCGCCTTGACCTCGCCGGCATGGGTAAAAAATGAAACCTTTAAATCTTTTACGTCCAATAATACTTTATCGCTCATGGTCTGCCTCCTCTTAAACTCAGCTCTTTAAACGCGGATCCAGCGCGTCGCGCAGGCCGTCGCCGATCAGGTTCAGACTCAGCACGATCAGGCTCAGCAGCAGTGCGGGACAGAGTAGACGGTAGGGATACATCAGAAACGTATCCTGCGCGTCCGAACAAAGGGAACCCAGCGAAGCCATCGGCGCCGAAACGCCAAGCCCCAGGTAGGACAGGAAGGATTCCAGGAAAATCGCGGACGGAATCTGCAGACACGTCGAGATAATCAGCTGTCCGACACAGTTTGGCAGCAGATGCCGGCGGATAATCTTTGACGAGGACGCGCCGAGAACGGTCGCCGCCGTCACATATTCCTGCTCCTTCAGAGAGAGCACCTGTCCGCGGATCACGCGGGCCATGCCTACCCAGTAAAGCAGGGCAAAGGTAATGAAAATACTTACGATGCCGACACCCAGCGTGCTTAAGGCTTTCACAAGCGGAAACGTGGAGGTGTCAAACCAGGTCTGGAGCGGATCCTTTAACACGACCTGCAGAAGCAGCACGATCAGCACGTCCGGGACGGAGTAGATCAGATCGACAATGCGCATCATGACGAAATCGACCCGGCCGCCGGCAAATCCGGAAATGGAGCCGTACAGCGCGCCGAGCACCAGCACGATCAGCGCGGCGATAATTCCGATAATAATGGAAACACGAGCACCATACATGCAGCGGGCCATCAGGTCACGTCCCTGCGAATCTGTGCCGAACACATGCGGGAAAACGCTCTTAGAAAGGGTCAGCTCCTGCGCGTCCTCCGCCGGTGTGTCCGTCGTCTCGACCACCGTGATTTCCGAGTACACGCCGTCCCCTTCATAATCACTGTCATAGCCGATGTAGACCGGATTTTCCGCATCCTTATCATAGATCAGCGTGGCTTTTTCCACGCCGGATTCAAATGTAAAAGCGTAGGTGGTACCGTCCGCGGTAAAATACCAGCTTCCTTTGGAAATCGCGGTCAGTGATCCGGACTTCAGAGAGGTCGCGTAGATGCCTTCGGCGCCGTTCGCGAGTACCTCCCGCGCCATCTGCTCCACCTCGGAATACTCCATCGGCCCGAGCTTCTGCGAGCTGCGGTACTGATCCTCATAGCTGTAAGGGATCAGGTATGGTCCGATAAAAGAGAAAAACAGAATCAGAACAAACACCAGAAGTGCCCCCATGGAGACGTGGTTCGCCCGGAACCTCCTCCATGCGTCCTGCCAGTAAGACACACTTTTGTGCATCTGCACCATGGAGCTTTTTTCCTCCGCGCTGGCGGACTCAAAATCCTCCGATGTAAAGCTGTCGAATCCGGGAATCCTCTCCGGATCCAGCTGAAAAAACTGTACCGTCTTATGTCCGTCCATGGCTTAATCTCCTTTCTTTGTGAGATTAATGCGCGGATCTACAATCTTATACGCAATATCTACCACAAGGTTCATAAATACAATCAGCGCCGCCAGCAGAATCGTCGTCCCCATGATGATCGGGTAATCACGGTTCAGGATGCTGGAGACAAAATAGCTGCCGATGCCGGGGATGCTGTAAATCTGCTCAACCACCAGAGATCCGGTAATAATGCTGGCAGTCAGCGGTCCCAGATAGGTGATGACCGGGATCAGAGAATTCCGCAGCGCATGCTTGAAGAGGATCATCTTCGTCTTCAGCCCCTTCGCCCGCGCGGTCCGGATATAGTCCTGGCTGATGGAATCAAGCATGCTCGTCCGCGTCAGCTTCGCGATATGACAGGACGGATACAGAGCCATCGTAATCACGGGCATGACATAAGAGATCGGCGTGTCTAATGTCCCCGACTGTACGGGGAGGATTTTCAGATTGACGCCGAACGTAAAGAGCATCAGTGTCGCGATTACGAACGTCGGCATCGCGATGCCCACTGTGGTGACCACGCGCAGGATGCTGTCAATCCATTTCCCCCTGTAGTAAGCGCACAGACAGCCAAGCGGGATCCCCACAATGATGGCAGTAAGAAGCGCGAAGACGCCGAGCCGGATGGAGCGGCCAAATTTGCCCTGTCCGAACAGGATCTTCGCCACAGCGGTATCCTGCTGCATCTTCAGCGAGGTTCCCATGTCGCCGTGCAGAAGATTTTTAATATAATTGACAAACTGGACGACCAGAGGCTTGTCCAGACCGTATTTGGCGTTCGCCAGCGCGATCTGCTCCGGCGTGGACTTGTCGGTCATAAACGGACTTCCGGGAATGGCGTTCATCAGAAAAAATGTGATGGCCGCGACCAGAAGAAGTGTCAGAAGAGCGGTTCCGATGCGTTTCAGCGTATAGATAAATAAATCCATTGAAACAGTACACCTCTTTCTTTAGAAATTTGATGACACAATGAAAGCCGCGCATTAGAAAATCGGCAGCGTTCTCGATTTGCAAGCAAATCGGAACATTCTGCGCGAGTACGGACATATGATACAAGAGACAAAAGGCCAGGAATGGAACACCGGCGTTCCGATTCATGACCATCCTGTAACATTCACATGTGTCTGTGGAGAAAAAACGAATGTCCTGCATACGAAAACATTTTCCCCATAATAACGAAATATTCGCCAAAAGTCAATGCAATTCGAAGAAAAAATGAAAATGACGAAATGAAATGATTCGAGCGACAAAAGGGCATGATACTACGGATTGCAGATATGCCAGAATTTTCATATCGCCTGGATTTGCTTCTTGCGCTAATTGCACGTTCGTGGTAAGCTGTAGCCGGAGAAAACAAGGATAAAAAATTCGGTTCCGGATTATCCGGGTCAGGGAAGGAACGTGCAGCAAATGCTTTCAGTGATTCTCCCCGCATATAACGAGGAAAAAATGATACGTACGGCCTCCGCGAGGATTGACGAGATCCTGACGGCGGAGCGGATTGATTATGAGATTGTGTTTGTCAATGACGGGTCGAAGGATGGGACCTGGGAAGAGATTACTAAGGCGGCCGCGGAGAATCCGCATGTGACGGGCGTCTGTTTTTCGCGGAATTTTGGCAAGGAGGCCGCGATGCTCGCGGGACTGGCCGAAGCTTCGGGGGACTGCTGTGCGGTGATGGACTGTGACCTGCAGCATCCGCCGGAAACACTGGTGGAGATGTTCCGGCTCTGGGAGCAGGGCTATGAGGTGATCGAGGGTGTGAAGCGCACGCGCGGGAAGGAGAGTACCCTGCACCGGGCCAGCGCGGGACTTTTTTATAAGATGCTCTCGAAGGCGGTAAAGATTGACATGTCGCGGGCCTCGGATTTTAAATTGCTCGACCGGCGGGCGGTGGACGCGCTGCTCTCCCTGCCGGAGCGGAACGTCTTTTTCCGTGCTTTGTCTTCCTGGATCGGTTTTCGGACAACGACCGTAGAGTTTGACGTGCAGGAGCGCACGGAAGGTGAGTCCAAATGGTCCACCTGGTCGCTGGTCCAGTATGCGGTGAGAAATATCGTGGTCTTTTCGACAGCCGCGCTGCAGTTCGTCACTATGGCGGGAGTGGTGGTTTTTGTCGCGGCAGTGATACTGGGGATCGAGACGCTGGTGCGCTACTTTATGGGACGTGCGGTGGAAGGCTTTACGACCGTGATTCTGCTGATCCTGATCATCGGGAGCCTGGTGATGATCAGCCTGGGGATCATCGGCTATTATATAGGAAAGATTTATGAAGAGGTCAAAGGGCGGCCGCGGTATCTGATTGCGCGGAAGATTGAGAGAGGCGCGGCGCACACAGCATAATAAACGATCGCTTCTGCTGGTGTAGAATGTACCCGCAGGCAGAAAAGCCTCCTCGCTGCGCTTCAGGGCAGGCTGCAGTCCTCATTAAAATCGCTTCGCGATGGAGAACTGCTGATGGCTGCCCCTGTTTGCGTATTCTATACAATGGCCTCTACCAGAATTTTTCCGCCCAGGGTAATTTCGTGTACTCCGGGGACTTTGTTTTTATTAAAGCAAAAGCTGAGCATATACCCTTTTTCCAGATGATAATCATCCAAATATCCGATGAGCTGTTTTTCGCCGCGGGTATTGTATTCGTTTCCGCGCCATATTTTTGTTTCTATAATATATTGCTTTCCGAGATAGTCGATAATAATATCTGTTCTGTTCATACTTCTGGTCCGGGCTTCCACATAATAATTGCCTGTCCCATTAATAATGGGCCGAAGATACAGCAAAAATAGACGCCGGCCATTCTCTTCTATAAATTTATCAGAATTGGAAGCATAAACGTCTGTAAAATGTTCGGTGAACCTTCTTAAAATCAGATCCACATCCAGCACTGCGCCATGGATGAACTGATTCTTGGCCTGTATGGCTGACTGGTAAGTATCATTGCTGACATCTTCCCGGGACAGATAATAGTTATAAAGGCGCATTTCAAAAATACGATTTGCAATTGCTACCTGGCTGTTCGTTGATTTGACAAAGCCAAACCGAACCCCGATTGCTATTTCTTCCGTGTCGGGATTATATGAAATCGAACGACCGGAAAAAAGAATGGAAACAAGCATTTCAGAAAGAGTTTTGTATTCATCCAGCTTTTTAAACATATCATCAAACAACGTATTATTTTCAAAAAGCAGCAGCCGAACCGCTTTTTGAAAGCCGTTGCTTGTCCAGGCGTCGGAGCGCGACGGATATTCCTCAGTTCCTGCTACCTGTTCATCCAGCAGTTTACACAGTCTGGAGACCAGAAAAGGATAACCGGAGGAGTATGCATAGATCATCCGGCTCATGGAATCCGTATCCATCCCGGTATGATAATCCTTTTCGTACTCGCTGAGCATGCCTGCTATTCCATCTTCCGAAAAAGCCATGTTGACATTGAAATCGGCGGCTATGTTCCAAGGAGAATTATATTTTGAATCCTCCTCCGGACGCATTTTCAGCTTCAGGTTTTTGATGTCATACACGCCGGCCAGTATGACAGAATGAAAAGTGCGGTCTTTTCCGAGCTTTTGCTTCAGATATTTTTCTCTGAGCAGCCCCAGAAAAGTCAGAAAAATCTGATTATCCGCATTTTTGTCTACTTCATCAATCATCAGGATCACTTTCTTTTCGCTTTTGGAACAGAAGGAGGTGATCCGCCTTCCCAGGTCCCGCAATGGGAAATCATCAGATAATGGCCGCCTCCATTCTTCCTGAAGCACGGAGGAAATATTCTGGCAAAGTAATAAATCGCCGATGTCCATCCATAACCCCTGCGCGAGGGTTTTTAAAGACTGAAAATACTCATCCGCTGCTTCGAAGCTGATATCAAGGACAATATAGTCTTTCTCTAACTGCTGGAACAGAAGCTCAAGAGTAGTTGTTTTTCCATATTGGCGGGCGCGGTTGATGGTAAAATATTCTCCGGGGACGATATATTTTTCGATAATCTGTTTAGTGACAGAAGAGGTGTCTACCATGTAGTGCAGAGCAGGGATACAGACACCGGTTGTGTTAAATTTTCTTGGAGTGTTCATGAAAATCCCTCCTTCCAGGATTTCTTTGCGGTTATCATAGCAAAAAGTTTCCTGGATTGCAATGCTATTTCGAATCTGTGCAGGCAAAACGGCAGTCGGGCTGCGTCGAGGCTTTTATGGCCTGCGATTCGCGCGTTAGGCGGTGCAAGATGGGCATATATTTCGAGACAGATCCTTAGCGTCGCATCCGACCCGGAAACAGTCGTTTTCGCACTTGAAACTCGTAAAGCAGAGCTTTAAAATAGGCGTTTTCACACTTGATTTTCGCAATGCCTCCCCTTATAATACGCGGTGAATCGATTAGAAACCATCACAGAGCGAAAAACCGCCGGAGCTGTGGGAATCTGTTCTCCGCAGCAGGGGTGCGCTCTGTGGTTTAAAATAAGTCGACCGCAATTCCATTGGCTTTAGACGATGGGTAATTCACGCCGCCCATTCATACAGGAGGTTTTGATATGGCTCTTGAAGATTATAAGAAAGCAGTCCGGCTGGGGAAAAAGGATTACCAGGCGCGTATGATGCGCGGGGAGCGTCCGACGCTGGCGGTGCTCGATGAGATTCTGCCGCAGGAGTCTCTCTCGCAGGTGTCCCTCGGCCTGGTGCAGATCCCGATTGACCAGATCGTGGGGACGCGGTACGGCGGGCGCGGCAGCTCGTTTGCCGGCAATTTTATGCCGATCCTGGATGTTGGCTCCGAGTTTGCTTCGAAGTGGGCAAATCTGAGTACGGCGCATGTGGAAGAGGGCATCCACGATCCGATCAAGGCCTGGGAATACAGGAACCGGTTTTATGTGGAAGAGGGCAATAAGCGTGTCAGCGTGATGAAATATTACGAGGCGGTCTCTATCCCGGGGACGGTCACGCGCATCCTTCCGAAGCGCACGGACGATCTGGAGACGGTGATTTATTACGAATTTGTGGACTTTTACGCCCTTTCCGGGATTAATTATATAGAATTTTCGAAAAAAGGCAGCTACGCGAAGCTGCAGGCGGCGGTCGGCAAGGCTTCGGACGAGACCTGGGACGACGACGACCGGCTGAATTTCAGCTCTGTCTATACCCGTTTTACTGCGGCGTATCAGGCGAAGGGCGGCGGCAGGCTTTCTATCAAGCCGGGGGACGCGTTTCTGACTTTTGTCACGCTGTACGGCTATGACAAGGTGAGCGATATCACGACGGACGAGATGAAGACGCTCATCGCGAAGGCCTGGGAGGAATTTGAGCTGCTGACGGAGGCGGACAAGGTCGCGCTGAAGATGGATCCGGCACCGGAGAAAAAGCCGCTGCTCTCCCGCCTGCTGCCGACCGGAAAGCCGAAGCTGAAGATTGCCTTTATTTATGATAAGACGCCGGGCTCCTCCGCGTGGACCTATTCGCACGAGCTCGGAAGGCTGCATCTGGAGCAGACCTTCCCGGATGAGGTGAGTACGGTCGCGTACAGCCAGATCACGGCAGAGACGATCGAGGAGACGCTGGACGCGGCGATCGCGGATGGCTGCAACCTGATCTTCACAACCACCCCTGTTTTTGCCAGGGCTAGCGTAAAGGCGGCGATTGCAAATCCGGATGTCCGTATTCTCAACTGCTCGCTGAACACCTCGCACCGCTACATCCGCACCTATTACCCCCGGATGCACGAGGCGAAATTCCTGATGGGCGCGATCGCGGGCGCGATGGCGGAAAACAGCCGGCTCGCCTATATCGCGGATTACCCGCTTTTTGGCACGATTTCCAACATCAATGCTTTCGCGCTCGGCGCGAAAATGATCAACCCCCGCGCGAAGGTTTACCTGGAATGGTCCTCCAAAAAGGACGTGGATATCAGCGACCGGCTGCGCAAGCTGAATCCTTCCTGTATTTCCGGCAAGGACATGGTCATCCCTGAGGAGGCTTCCCGCTTTTTCGGGATCTACCACATGGTGGACGGCCGCCCGCAGAACCTGGCGATGCCGCTCTGCCACTGGGGACGGTTTTATGAAAAGCTGATCCGCACGATCATGGACGGCACCTGGAAATACGACGACGACACCGGCAAGGCGATCAACTACTGGTGGGGCATGTCCTCGGGCGTGGTGGACGTTATCTGCTCGCAGAACCTGCCGATCGGCACCAAGCGCCTGGTTGACCTGTTGAAAAACACCATCAGTGCGGGCGAGTTCAACCCC
This sequence comes from Lachnospiraceae bacterium, assembly GCA_021201665.1. GTDB lineage: Bacteria > Bacillota > Clostridia > Lachnospirales > Lachnospiraceae > Choladousia. The sequence continues at coordinate 59,183 of JAJQEO010000001.1, forward strand.
TTCTCAGGGACGCTCTACTCGCAGACAGGCATCGTGAAGTCCCAGGCAGAGTGGGGCGACAGCCTGACGCCGGAGCAGATCGTCAAAATGGACTGGCTCGCGGAGAATGTCATCGGCGCCATCCCGGAGGAATATGAACTCACTGAGCACGCAAAGCCCGTCGTCGCGCAGCAGGGCGTGAAGAAGAGTGAGGTATAGAAAAAACGCAATAGAAAGGAACACAAAAGCAACATGCGGATACTGGCAATCGCGGACGAAGAGTCCGCCTATCTGTGGGATCATTTTGAAAAAAGCAAGCTGGACGGCATCGACCTGATCATATCCTGCGGCGACCTGCATCCGCACTACCTGTCCTTTCTGGCCACCTTTACATCCGCGCCGGTGATTTATGTGCATGGAAATCATGACGAAAAATATGATAAAGTCCCTCCGGAAGGCTGCACCTGCATCGACGACGATATCTTTGTTTTCGAGGGCGTCCGCATCCTGGGGCTGGGCGGCTCCATGCGCTACCGCCCCGGCAACTACCAATACACGGAAAAGCAGATGCGCAAACGGGTGAAAAAGCTGCGCTGGAAGCTTTTCCGCCACCGCGGCTTCGACATTCTGGTCACGCACGCGCCCGCCTATCAGCTCAACGACGGGCGTGACCTGCCTCACCAGGGCTTCAAAAGCTTTATCGACCTGATCGAGAAATACAACCCGCGCTACTTCCTGCACGGCCATGTCCATATGTCCTACGGCCGCCAGCACAAGCGCTACGACAAATATCACGATACGCATGTCATCAACGCGTACGAGCGGTTTGTGTTTGATTACGACGCAAAAGACGAGGCGGAGATTATGACATCGTTTTATGGGATTCAGTGAAGCGCGGATTTGGGATGGCAGATTCCTGGCAGAATGTTTGCAAATTCTGGAAAAGAATCCTTGTGATCCTTGATCAGCCAGCGCTTGAATGCAGTGAACGCGGAGCTATCTTCTAACTCTCGTTCGATAAGACACCTTAAGTCATCTTTGTCTTCACCGTCCGCTTCGTAATATTCTCGCACATATTCTTTGAAGGCGGAAAGCTCTTTCCGCAGTCGTTTTCGCAGTATAGTTGCTTCCAGAATTTTTTGTGGAGTGGAGCCGTAATAGATATCCCGAAGAAGTTCTGCTGTATTATGTGTTTCTTCTCGTGAATCAAGCTCCTGAAATATTAGCTTTTCTTCAATGCCAAAGTATCCTGTTTTGCGAAAAGCAATAACAGCATCGATGTCCTCTTTTGTGCAGTCCAAAATGGGATCATATTTGGCAAGCTTGGTGTTATTACAATGTGCGCATGACAAAAACAGATTGTTCCAGTCATATTTTAAATCATCATTTCCATGATGCGGATAAAGATGCTCAATCTGATAAGAGGTGATTTCTTTGTTTTCACAAATATAGCATTTTCCATGAAACACTTCGCGCAAAGCTGCTATAACATCGGGAGTATTATAGGAAGAATGAGCATTTTTCGCTTTTAACAGTGATTCTACTGCTTTTTCGGATTTTTCAGTCTTTTTACGCTCAAATCGGATCATGCTTGTTTCCTTCTATTTCTTCAAACTGTACCTTTGCTTCTGGGGATAGTTCACCAGAAAGATTTTTTAATTCGCATCGAAGCCTTGCTCTTTCAGCTCGTTCTTCTTTTGAAGGAGAAGTTTTATTTAGTAAAATGCGATATCTTTCAAGCTTCGTCCTCAGATCGACAGAATATTCATCTGCTTCAAAATAACCTTCAGCGAGCCCGTCTGCGGAATAAAGTGACAAATTATCAATTTCGGTATGGCTTTCTAAATCGTACGCTTTTGCGTTTGAAATAGAATTTAAAATATAAGGAGAATGTGTCGTAACGATAAATTGAAGCTTTGGAAAGAAAGTCACTAAGAATGGCATAATTTTCCTCTGCAGCTCAATATGAAGGTGAGTTTCCAATTCATCTATCAGTACGATTCCTTCAGTATTATATTCGCTGATGTTGCCTTTTAAAAGCCAATTTTGATCCATACGCAGCATCAGATTGGATACAATATAAATTACAGAGGAGTAGCCATCTGAAACTTCGTCAAGTCCAAAAGGTTTTCTGCCCTTTTCATGTATGACAAAATCATATTCCTTATAATTATACTCCAGCGTGACAGATTTATCGTCAAGTAAAATTTTCAGAGCGTTTTCAAATCGATCAAACCATTTTTGAATTTTAGCAACGGTTTCGGAATCGCCTTCGTTTCGGGCATAGGATTGCTGAGTTTTTAAGTGAACCATATATTTGAGGAGCAAACGTCCCGGCTCGGAGGTGACAGCATAGGATTCTTCCAGCTTTACATCTTCTACACCATTTCCTCGAAGGAGTTCTGTTTTCCTGTCAGCAGGGAAAAAAGCGGTTATAAATTTTCCGGATTTGTATAAAGCTTCCAGATCCTCGTACTCATTAAACCGAATGTCAATACCATCTTTATATTTTTTTATGAAAGATAATTTTTCCTGATAGTTCTTTTCGGCCTGAAACTTTTCCCCTTCGGTCGTCGCACTTTTCAGCTTTTTTTCAGCAATATCCAACCACCGTTGGTAGGTTTCATTTATATGATTTAATTTTCCATCATTTATGGCAGACAAATATTTGCGCATTGCTTCAAGCAGCGATGTCTTACCGGAACCGTTTTTCCCAGTGATCATTAAATGCTGCCTGTTCTCGCCGTCCAAAGGAATCACAAGATTTGATAAGTGACGTAACTCATCAATTTTGATTTCAGTAATAAAATGTTCCATCCTGTTTGCTCCTTGATAGTTTATTTCTGCGCTTATTCACTAGACTAGTAATGAATTTTACCATTGATTGAAGAAAAAAACAATATTCATTGTGTACAATAACTTGAAAAGTGTTGGCGTGTTACAGGTCACACCCTGGCCAGACTTTTTAGAGATGAAGACAAAGGCCCAAAC
>JAJQEO010000017.1 GCA_021201665.1 Lachnospiraceae bacterium
GTGTTTATCAGCAGATCGCCCTGTCGCAGCTCTCTGCGGAAGAGCTTGCGGCAAATGCGTAGTGAAGGGCCGCGCCATTAAAAGCTCGTGCTAAAGCTCGAAGGCGCGGTACCGTCCTCGATTTCCGTTGGAAATCGGGACATTGCCAGCATCCGAATCAAAAAACAATGTGGGATATGTAGGACTAAAACCGTTGTTGAATCACTTTTGACCGCAACCATGCAGTAAATGCACGGTCCGGGAGTGATATGCAATTAAGGAGGTATTTATAGTATGCCGGAATCAAATACATCAAATTCATCCTATAGAAGAAGCGGCCCGCCGATGCGGCGTGGTCCCATGGGCGGCAGAGGCCCGATGGGAGGCGGCCCGATGGGCGGCATGGGCGGAGGAAAAGCAAAGGATACCAGAGGCGCCCTTGGCAAGCTGATCGGATATTGCAGGAGCCAGGCGGGGATTATCCTGTTTGCGCTGTTGCTTGCCGCGGCCGGCGCGGTGTTTACCATCATCGGGCCGGACCAGATCAGCCGCCTGACGGATTATATTTATGACGGGCTCTCCGGCGGCGTCTCCTCGGAGGAGATGGCGGAGGACATCCAGAACCAGATCGCGAGCGGCGAGATTAATATCATGGACTACCTGCCGGAAGGGACGGATATTTCAGAATTTGACATGGAAAGCCTGGATCTGACGGACACAGATAATGAGCTTACGCAGGAGATTTTTAACAATATTACCTTAAGCGAGGAATACCAGGAGGCCCATGCGGACGATGGCATCGACATGGACGGGATCCTGGGAGTGGCTCTGCTGCTGGTAGGCATTTATCTCGCAAGCGCTGTCTGTAACTTCGTCCAGCACTTTATCATGCAGACCGTCACACAGCGGACCGCAAAGCGCCTGCGCGGGGATATCAGTACCAAGATCAACCGGCTGCCCCTGAAATACTATTCCGGCAATGCCGCGGGCGATGTCCTTTCCCGCATGACGAATGATGTGGATATGATCGGGCAGGCGATGTCGAACAGCCTGTCAAACCTGGTCACCGCTGTCGCGCAGTTTATCGGCTGCCTGATTATGATGTATTACACCAACTGGATCATGGCGACGACGACCGTCCTCGCGACCATCATCGGGCTTGTCCTCATGGTTGTGATCATGAGCCGCTCCCAGAAATACTTCACCGCCCGCCAGGAGAGCCTGGGCGACTTGAACGGCTACATTGAGGAAATGTACAGCGGCCACGATGTCATCCGCATTTCCAACGCGGAGGATGAGGTAAAGGAGACCTTCAACTCTCTGAACCAGGCAGTGAAAAACGCGAACTTCCGCTCGCAGTTCCTGTCCGGTCTGATGCAGCCTTTGATGACTTTTATCGGGAATTTAGGGTATGTGGCCGTCTGCGTGGTTGGAGCATCACAGATCATCAACGGGAACATTACGTTCGGCGTGATCACGGCGTTCCTGATCTACACCCGTCTGTTCGAGTCGCCGCTGCGCCAGATCTCCCAGGCCATGACACAGGTGCAGTCCTGCGCGGCCGCTTCGGAGCGTGTTTTCGAATTCCTCGCGGAGGAGGAGATGGAGGATGAGTCCGCCAAGACGAAGCGCATCGACCATGTACGCGGCGAAGTGGAATTCCGGAATGTGAAATTCGCGTACCCGAACGCGCCGGAGAAAGAGATCATCCACGACTTCAGTGTGATTGTAAAACCGGGCCAGAAGGCCGCGATCGTCGGGCCGACCGGCGCGGGCAAGACCACGATGGTCAACCTGCTGATGCGGTTCTTTGAGACGACCGGCGGGAGCATCCTCATCGACGGTATCCCGACGACCGACATCCCGAGGGAAGATGTGCACAGACAGTTCGGCATGGTGCTGCAGGATACCTGGCTGTTCGCAGGGACCGTCCGTGAGAACCTGCTGTACAATACCGAAGGCGTCACGGAAGAGCAGATGATCGAAGCCTGCAAGGCCTGCGGCATCCACAATTTCATCTCGGCACTGCCGCACGGCTATGACTCCGTCCTGAGCGACAACACCGCAATCTCCGCCGGCCAGAAGCAGCTGATGACCATCGCCAGGGCAATGATCCAGAACAGCCCGATGCTGATCCTGGACGAGGCGACATCGAGTGTCGACACAAAGACCGAGATGCTGACCCAGCAGGCGATGGATAAGCTGACCGACAAGCGCACCAGCTTCGTGATCGCGCACCGACTCTCCACGATCAAGAACGCCGACATCATCCTGGTGATGCGCGACGGCGATATCGTCGAGCAGGGCAGCCACGAAGAGCTGCTTGCGCAGAACGGGTTCTATGCGGAGCTGTATAACAGTCAGTTTGAGAGCGTCGCCCAACGCGAAGCGTTCTGAAAATGGGCGACGCGGCGCTGGACGTCCAGTGGACGTCCGTTTAGCGCCGACCGGAGTGGAACGGAGACTGCCCTCGCCGGGTGGCATCCCACACTTCGTGCGGGATATCCGCCGGTGCTGCCTGCCAGTGGCAGGCGTTTAGCACCGACCGGAGCGGAAGCGGAGACGAAGTGAGGGGGCGTTACCCGAGGTTTCATAATGCAACTGATTTACCAATACGGATAAAGGCGAAGCTTAGCAGATATCAGGCAGGTATTTGCTAAGCTTCTGATCTATTTTATGAAAGGGATGTAACTCAAAAAGATGTTCCTGCGCATTTTTAAGGCCTGGCTCAAATGGCGAAAGGACTGGGACTCATTATGTAATCGCTGCGGGAAATGCTGTTATTCCCGTTCTGCAGCAACAGGCGGACGGGTGATCATTCATTATGACAGCCCCTGTGAAAACCTTGACACAAAAACACACCTGTGCAGAATTTATAAAGACCGGCTCCGCAAGTGTAACCACTGTGGAAAGGTTAATTTATTCACAGCACTGTTTCATCCGACCCTTCCGGAAGATTGCACTTACCGGCAGACATTTCGGTTGTGGGAAAAAGGGAAGGAGCAGGGAGAAAATCAGGTAGAAAAGTGGCGCGACAATTAATGGTGGGGTGTGTGGTATGTTCCAGATAATGGTTGTAGAAGATGATAAAAGCACTGCCAGGCTGATGCAGACAGTGCTCACATATGAAGGATATGGGATTACAGTGTCCGTGTAAACTTCAAAGGGCCGAAAGACCTGCGCCTTCTGGGGCAGAAATTTAACTATATGGCGCAGGAGCTGAGGAGCGTGGAGATGCTGCGAAACGATTTCGTCAATAATTTTTCCCACGAATTAAAAACGCCGATTGCGTCCATTCAGGGGTTTGCCCAGGTTTTACTTGACCGTAATGTTTCCCATCAGGAACAGGTGGAATATCTGAATATTATTGTGAAAGACAGCGAGTAAGAGGGAAAGTGTAATTATCAGCAGGAGCAGCCGGGTGTGTTGCTCCTTTTCAATGCGCAGAGGGGAGCAGGTTACCGCTTTGGTACTGGAAATATGGATGTTCGTCTTGCCAGTGGTGCGGAGGATTGATATAATGGGGGTAAGAGGATGGCAGAAAAATGAGAGTATTTATTGGGATCGCCCTTTCGGGCGGCATCTGCCGTACGCTGGCCGAGGATGCTGAAAAGCTGTATAAAACCATTTTGGGCAGGTATGTTGCGAGAGATAATTACCATATCACGATGGCGTTTATCGGAGAAACCGATCAGAATGGTATTGCAGGCATCAAAAGAACTATGATTACTGCTGTTGTCAGTATGATTTGTTACCTTCTATACTATTTGTCCTCGAACTTGGTTCGAGGACGTAGGCCGCACCATGCGCGAAGCGCATTTTAATTGCGCGGCTCTCCTTAGATCCTGGATAAGGTGAAGGGCTATGTAGACGGCATGATCCCGCTTCTACTGGTAGCTGTTATGATGGCTGTAGTTACGGTAGGGGCAGTGATCTCCTACAAGTGACTTATTATAAAACAAAAAACTCTGGAAGAAATTATCCGATGATTCAGGGAGGGAGCTTTGATGGAGCCAGAAAGATTTGATTTGACTGAAATGGAGATCCGAAATTTTCGCACGGAACGTTATGAGGCAGAGGTACCAATCGAGGAATATCTGGAAACCTGTGTGGATGTGCCGACGTTTGCTGAATATTGCCGTGCATGTCCAAATTATAATAAGACATGGTCCTGTCCGGAATTTAATTTCGATCCGGTCAGCTACTGGAAAAGATATGATACACTTCATTTGATCGGAGAGAAAATTTATCTTCCTGAGGATTTGCTTTCTGGCAGCTATTCCTCTCAGGAGAGCTCCCGGCTGACTGCGAAGATTATGGGGACATTTAAAAGTTCTCTGGCAGAAGAGCTTTTGCAAATGGAAAAGAATAAGCCGGGGAGTATTTCGCTTGGCGGCGGATACTGCACCGAATGTTCGCGGGAACAGAAGACGAAAGATGCAGAAGAGCAGATGATAGACAGCAGCTTCTGTACGCGGGGACGAGGATTGCTCTGCCGTCATCCGAAACGGATGCGTTACTCGATAGAAGCTCTGGGAGGAAATGTTGGCCTGACCGTGACGAAATATCTGCACCAGAAGCTGCTGTGGATGGAAGAAGGAAAGATGCCAGAATATTATATGCTTGTACTGGGGCTTTTGTATTAGAGTCTCCAGGTATGCCTTATATTAGCATTATGGCTGTGACCGGGGACAGAAAAGGTGATCTGAATGAAAAACGATAAAAAGGCAGAAATACATCCACCGGAAAAAGTAATCTTCATGAATATGTGTATGCGTATTTCCTGACGATGACGTGCATAGAGAATAAAGTGCTTCCGATTTTTAGCTATAGCAATTTTTCTTTCAATGTTTCCAGGATCTCTGTGATCCTTGCTGCCGGTTCTGGATTTTCGCTGTTTAGCCAGTCATAGAGTATTGCGAAGGTACCCTGAAAGATAAACTGGCAGATGTATTTTTCTTCCGTTTCTGAATAACTGCTTTCTTCTGTCGCGTTCTGAAAAATTTCACGTATGTTCGGAATCGAAAACAGGTGTGATGTAAAATCCTGCATGGGAAGAGTGCGAACCAGCAGGCAAAACAGCTCCCGCTGTTCATATAAATAATGCAGGACAGGCAGGAGTGAGTTTGCACTTGTTTCATCTTCCACGCTGCGACTCTGATCAAGTAAATTGCCCTGTTGGCGAGCCTTTTGGGAAAGTGTTTCTGCCAGTGTACGGACGGGCTTTATCTCATCATCAAGCTGTTTCAGAAAATCGGTTTCGATTTCATTCAAAAGCTCCTCCGGGCTGCCATAGTATTTATAAAAGGTCGTGCGGTTGATCTGCGAGACTTTGCACAGCTCATAGACCGTAATCTGGCTCAGTGATTTTTCTTTCAGCAGCTGAATCATGCCGGACTTGAGCATAGTCTTACTGATGCGGATTCTCTGATTCTCCATTGCATTTACTTCCTCGACTAATTTTCAGATTTTGTTGACTTTAAGACAAAAACAGGAATAATGGTTTACTACAAAACATTTCAGGATAAACAGTTTGTTGACTTATGGCGATGTTGTTTATTATAATGAAACAGAAGAAATTTGTCAACAGTTTTACAGGTTGACATGGTTGGTTTATGATTTTGCTGAAGTGAAAAAGCATGGCGGATAAAAACATTATTTATTATTATTCCGGCTCCGGCAACAGCCTCTCCGTGGCGAAGCATGTCGGCAGGAGGCTGGGAAACACTGATATTGTGTCAATTTATACTTTACGAGATAAGGCAGAGGTGCCTGCGGATTATCGTGACATCGTTCACCGGACGATTTGACGAGAAAAAGGTAGAGAAGCTGATTGTCTCTGCTGTGGAGCAGGGGATCAACTATTTTGACACGGCTTATGTTTATACCGGAAGCGAGGAAATCCTGGGGAGTGTCCTGAAAAAGCACAACCTGAGGGATCAGGTTTACATTGCCACGAAAATGCCGCTGATCATGTGCCGCAAAGCGGAGGATCTGGATAAGTTTTTTGACAAGCATCTGGAGCATCTGCAGACGGATCACATCGACTATTATCTGCTGCATATGCTGACGGATATGAAAACATGGGAGACGCTTTGCAGCTGGGGCATCCGTGAGTGGGCGGAAGAAAAGAAAAAATCCGGTCAGATCCGGAACTTTGGCTTTTCCTTCCATGGCGCTCAGAGAGAATTCCTGGCTTTGTTGGATGCTTATGACTGGGACTTCTGCCAGATTCAGTACAACTATTCCGATGAAAACTATCAGGCGGGAGTTACTGGATTGAAAGCGGCTGCAGCGAAAGGGATGCCCGTCATGATCATGGAGCCGCTTCTGGGCGGCAAGCTGGCAAAAAGCCTGCCGAAAGCAGCCGTGGAGCGGTACCGACGGACAAATCCCGATCTTTCTCCGGCAGCATGGGGATTCCGCTGGCTGTACAATCAGCCGGAGGTCACGGTAGTCCTAAGCGGAATGAATGAGCAGGAGCAGCTGGATGACAATGTCCGGATTGCGGAAACGGACGCACCCGGAATGCTGTCAGAAGCGGAACAGGAGGCCATCCGGGATGTCCGGGAAATCTTCAAGGCTTCCTATAAGGTGCATTGTACGGGCTGCCATTACTGCACGCCCTGTCCGGCAGGCGTAGATATTCCGGCTTGCTTTACCGCATATAACACCCGTTACTCCATCAGCAAAAGCCAGGGACTGATCCAGTATTATATGGGTACCCTGATGAACGATAAGCCGAGTTATGCCAGTCTGTGCAAAAAATGCGGGAAATGCGAGCAGCATTGTCCGCAGTCCCTGCCAATCCGACAAAACCTGAAGGAGGTAGCAAAGGAATTTGAAGGGCCATTATTTAAAGGCGCAAAAGCGGTTCTGCTGTTTTTTGTAAGAAAAAAGAGAACCTGATGTAACTGCGAAGATACTAAATAATTACGTTCTGATGCAGGAAACCACAGCAAAAAAGGAGGTCATTATGACATTACAGGAAGCAATGAGCGCACGACACAAAGTGAGCAAATACACGGATAAGCCGCTGTCGGCTGCTGTTGTCCGGCAGCTTAATGACAGAATCAAAGCTCAGAATCAGAAATATGGTCTGAATATGAAGCTTGTCACGGAGAGCAAGGATGCGATGCCGGGGATTATAGCAGCACTGATGTCAAAGGGCGTCAAAAACTATATCATTCTGGCGGGTTCTGACACGCCGGGTATTGATGAAAAGCTGGGATACAGCAGCGCCGATTTGATGCTTTATGCGCAAACGATTGGCCTGAATAGCTGGTGGATCGGCGGGATGTACAGCCGTAAGAACGCAAAAAAGAACGCAAATGCGGGAGATAACACCAAAATTATCGGAATCGTTGTTGTTGGCTATGGTGAGAATCAGAGAATTTTGAACACGTAAATCACAGGAACAGCCGTATTCCGCAGATCCAGAGGATGATTCCCATTGCGATGCGGAAGGGTTTGTCATATTTTGTGGTTAGTTTGCTCAGCAGTTTTCCGAACAGTGCCCATATACAGAAACAGGCTAAGCCAATCAGGGCAAAAGCTGCCCCGTGAAGAACCAGGTCTCCGGGGTTCTGTGTGTATGGAAGCACGTAGCAGGTGTAGCGTGTGACTCCGCAGAGAATGACCTTTGCGTTCACAAACTGCAGCACGAAGCCGCGGAAGAAGGAAGCTTTTTCGCCTTCGGATGTTCCGCTTTTGGTTAAAATGATATGCAGGCCCAGATACAGGATATACGCGGCACCCAGGTATTTCATGACTCCGGTGATTTCAGGCAGGTATTGCTCCAGCTGATAGCACGCAAAGGCACAGATCAGCATGACACTGAAAAAGCCGGCGGTCATGCCCAGAATAGTCCGACTTCCTTTCTTCCATCCGCTGTGGCTGACGGAATAAAAAGACATCAGATTATTGGGGCCGGGTGTGATGGTAGTCACCAGAGAGTAGGGTAGATAAGATAAAAAAATTGTCCAGAACACTTGCGATCGCCTCCTTTTACTTTTATAATACAGGCAATGAATCCTTTTGTAAAATTGAAAGAAATGAAGCTGATGTTCATAATTTCTGAACTATTCGCAACTGGTTCGTACTTTTACAGTTGCGAGAAATTTTTTCTTTCACGGCAGCTCGTCCCTGTGCTCCTGCAGATATTCAATAAAGCGTTTACTCGCGATGGGCAGACTGTCCGGATCCTTGCAGGCTACCGCAAGCGAGCGGTATACGGGCGGATCGATCGGCAGACATACGATATCATAGTTGGTACGCCTGAGCACCAGCTCTGCCAGGATACTGACGCCCAGTCCTGCCTCTACCATGGTCATAATCGCGTAATCATCATGGATCGTGTATTTGATATCCGGCTCCAGATTCGCATCGTGAAACGCGTTTAGCGCTTCGCTGTAATGTCCCTCCTCCAACAGAATAAAAGGTCTCTGGGTCAGCTCCTGGATCGGGATGCTGGCCTTTTGCGCGGATGGATGATTTTTCGGCAGAACGGCCAGCATCTCTCCGTCCTTAATCGGAATTGTATGCAGGCCCGTCACAGCGCCCGGGTTGACAAAGCCGAAGTCGATGGCTCCCGTGTTGATCCATTCCGGGATCAGCGTATAGTCCCCCTGATGAAACAAAAACTGCACATGAGGATAAATTTTCTGGAATCCTTTGATGAGATCGGGCATCCAATGGCAGGTGATGCTCGATATGGTCCCCACCCGGATGATTCCGGTTTCCAGGCCTTTGATTTCATTCGCCTTTTCCAGCATGGCGTTATACTGATAAATGCTGCGCTCAATAAACGGATATAATTCTGCACCTTCCAGAGTCAGGCGGACGCCCGTCCGGGAACGGGTCAGAAGCCGGATCGCCAGATCCTCCTCCAGAGATGCGATCATCTGGCTGACAGAAGACTGCGTATAGCCAAGGGCTTCCGCGGCTTTCGTAAAGCTTCCCAGCTCTACAATTTTCTGCAATGCTAAGTAGCGGTTCATCGACAAATCACCTTTTCTAATAGTTATATTAAAAACATTCGTTTTACTTATTATATCCCATGCGTTACAATATAGTCAACCCTTGAAAAGCAGATTGAAAAACAGATTGAAAAACAGAAAGGAAGGAAAGCGTACATCCTGTGCGAAAGGAAGGCAGTTTTTTGAAGAAGTGGGAAAATATTCCTACGCTGCTGACAGGGTCGATGTGTGTAAAAGATGGTATTTGAATGACATAGGAGGGATTTGAGAATGGACGCAAAAGATAATTCGCTGCTGATCAGTGCGTATTCGGCAGACACGTTCCGGGCGGACGCCCCGAAAATCATGGAATTAATCGGGAACGAACTGGAGCGCCTGCAGACGGAGGACAGCCAGAAGACCATTGAGCGCAGAACACCGCAGGAGCAGCTCTCTTTCTGGCAGGAGGACTTCGATGCGGATGCTCCCTGCAGCCTGAAGGCGCTTGCGGAAACAATCATGGAGCGCTCGATTCATTTCCATAACAAAGGATACATGGGACATCAGGTAGCAGTCACTTTGCCCGTGACGGCTCTGACCAGCGCGTTGATCGGCTACATGGACAATTGTACCACCGTCTATGAACTGGGAATGACCGGAAACGCGATGGAGAAGGTGGTCATCTCTCATCTGGCTGAAAAATACGGATACAGCAAAGGGGCGACCGGATTTGTGACATCCGGCGGCTCCATGGGAAATCTGACCGCACTTGTCACCGCCAGAACCTCGTCCGGCGTCCTTGAGCAGGACTATCCGAAGCTGGCGGTCATGGTTTCGGAGGAAGCGCATTACAGCGTGGAGCGTGCGGCGAAGATTATGGGAATCCAAAGCGACCATATCATAAAGGTGCCCGCCGGGGATGATTTTGCGATGCGGACTGACCTGCTGGAGGGCTGTTATGATGAAGCTGTGAAGGCAGGGAAAATCGTGTTCTGTGTAGTTGGCTGTGCCTGCACGACATCGGTCGGGGCGCATGATGATCTGGAGGCGATTGCCGAATTTGCAACGAGGCATAACATCTGGTTCCATGTGGACGGCGCACATGGCGGCGCGGCGATTTTTTCGGATAAATATCGCTATCTGCTTAAGGGGATTGAGCATTCCGATTCCCTGATCGTAGACTTCCATAAGATGATGATGACGCCGCCGCTTTCCACGGCAGTGATCTATAATGCCGGACACCGCAAGATCAATGAATTTTCCCCGAAAGCCGCCTATCTGTGGCAGGATCAGCTTTCCGAGGAATGGTGGAATTCGGCAAAACATACACTGGAATGCACAAAACCGTTGACAGTGATCCATACTTATGCGATTATGCGGTTGTACGGAGATGAAATCTATCGTCAGAATGTAGATACTCTCTATGACCTGGGGAAAGAGTTTGCCGGGATGATCCGAGGGCAGAGCGACATGGAGCTGGCTCTCTGGCCGAACAGCAATATTGTGTGTTTCCGGTTTGTGCCGGATTGCGGTGATATCAATGAAATAAACAAAAGAATTGCGGAAGAACTTTTGAAGGACGGTACCTTTTACACGGTCAGCACGGTGATACGGGGGCAGTTTTATATTCGCGTTACGCTTATGAACCCGCTGACTGGGATGGAAGAATTAACAAGGCTGCTGCAGAAAATCAGGGAAGCGGCAGATGATATTTGCACAGTAAAGCAGAAAGCAGGATATCGAAAAAGCTGCTGAAGCTTTTATGAGCAGATTTCCTTTTGATAAAGAAATGGAGAAAATAGACGATGAAACAGTATATTGTAGATGCATTTACCGATCAGATATTCCATGGAAATCCCGCGGCGGTCTGCGTTATGGATACATGGCCCGAAGAGGAAACGATGATTCAGATTACCTGCGAGAACAACCTTTCGGAAACCGCTTTTGCGGTTCCGGAAGGGGATGGCTATCGCCTGCGCTGGTTTACTCCGGGAGGCGAAATCGACCTGTGCGGGCACGCAACGCTCGGAACCGCGTATGTGATCCTGACATACCTGAAACCGGAGTGGAGCGAAGTGACATTTTATACCATGAGCGGGGCTCTGCACGTTGTCAGAAAAGGTGAATTGTTTGAGATGGATTTCCCAGCTTATGAACTGAGACCGGTTGCTGTCACACCTGCCATGACGGAGGCATTAGGAGCGAAACCGGAAGAAGCATATATGGGACGAGATCTTCTGTGCGTGTTTGAGGAAGAGGAGACAGTGCGTAATCTGGCACCGGATCTGGAGAAGGTGAAAGAGCTGGATGGCCTGCTGCTGCAGGTGACAGCCAGAAGTACAAATCCTTCCTGTGACTGTGTCTCCCGCTCCTTCGCGCCGAAGCTGAATGTCGCGGAGGATCCCGTCTGCGGCTCCGGCCATTGCCACATTATTCCCTACTGGGCAGCAAAGATGGGGAAAGATTCTCTGATTGCGTATCAGGCATCGCGGCGCGGGGGAACATTGTATTGTAAAATGGATGGCAGCCGTATCCAGATAAGCGGGAAGGTAGTGTTGTATTCGGTTTCCGAAATATGCATTTGACTATTTTGTAAATCTGTACTAAACTTTCCAATGACAAAGGCGTCATAGATACTTTCAGAGTATTTTACGGCGCCTTTTGCATGATGGGTTTTTTTCCATCAGGCAGGATAGAATGTATATGCATATGGGTATGCGATCTATGAACACGAATATGATGATCTGATGGACGCATTTGACCAGATTCTGCAGAACGCCGATGCCGCAAGCGACGCCATTAATTCAGACCAGGAAAACTGGATGAGCTGTGATTATTTGCCGGTTGTCGCAGAGGAGGCTTTCAGGGCGATACTCGATGGGGATGATGAGATATACAAGCTCAAGGCAGGACGCAGTATCTGCCAGCGCGAAGAGGTGTGCGGATGTGATGGTGAGGGAGATTTGTCGCTGGAAGAACGGTAGAACGTATGGTAAAACTGATAATTAAGCAGTTTGCAAATTCTTGGAAGTGTGAGAAACTGAAAGGAGAACATCATGCATCAGTTTTTTTCGAGTAAAAAAATATCGGAACATCTGTATATTATTTATGAAAGCTACTGTGATACGAGCAGTCTTACACTGGGGCTTGCGGTCGGGGAAAAATACGCGGCCCTCATTGACAGCGGGCTGGGTGCTGTAGACGGCCTGCGCAGCTATGTGGAAACGCTTACAGATAAACCGGTTCTATGCCTTGTTACGCATGGACATCCGGATCATGCCGGCGGTGCCGTACAATTTGATCGTATATACATGAATGCCCTTGATGGGCCGGAACTGAAGTGGGGCCTGACAAAGGAGAGAAGGCTGGGAGATCTTGTTGATTTTTCAGATAATGACCAGGAAGTGCTGGATTACGCGAAAAAACATTGTGTTGACTGCACGGATTTTCATTATGAGAATATGGAAGACGGAATGAAATATGATCTTGGAGGCGTAACACTGGAGGTTCTTGCCATGCCTGGACATACGCTTGGTTCTGTTGCAATCCTCAACCGTGCGGAGCATTATATTTTTACCGGGGACGCGGTCAGTGAGACACTTATGCTGACCGGATATGAACGTGAAAGGATTGAATCAAGCCGCAGAGCTCTGTCAGGGATGGTATCCATATGTTCGGAAATGGGAAATCCTGTAATCTGGGCAGCTCACTATGCAGAACCGGTTCCACTTCAGCTGGCTGTCGATCTGCGGGATGCCTGTAGTGATATTTTAAATGGGGATGTGGCAAACGACACCAGAACCCATTTTAAATTTGCAGAGATCAATGACCCGGATATCGTTCTCTATAAACATATAAAAAACAGTGTTGCGGTAACGTATAACGAAGTCGTAGTCAGAAAGGGGACTCCACTGTCTATTGATTGACGAAAGGGTACACCGATCCTATAATAATTGATACGGTGAGAGCAGTGAGACCGCAGAAAGGAGCACAAAACTATGAGCAATGTAAATAGTTCTTGATGGTGAATAAAATAGTAAGAGCGAGAGAAAAGAGAACAGACATTATAAGCGAGTAGGAGTTCGGCTAGCCGCCTCCTACTCGATTGGAATCAGTTGAGATAATCGCCTACAGGACTGTTATTATACTGCTTGATAACCTTGACCATGATGGAGCCATCCGGCTGTTCGGATTCATCTACGATTTTATATTGTGTACGATTCCTTTCAAGCGTTCGCTTATACTGTGCTACTTCCTCCTGAACCATCTTTACTGCATAATCATGTCCCAAATCTTCTTTGAGCATAAAATGCAGTGTCTGACAGATACAGGCCGCTTTCACTCTTTTCATTCCTGCACACCTCCTTGTCTGGCAAAAGCCTGTCTACCTATTACGGCAAAAACCCGAATAGAGATATACAAGTATCAAAATTACATAAAAAGCTGTAAAATGCGTACTTGAATATAAAAGAATCATATCATTTTTTTTCGAAAAAAGTCAAAGCACCAAATGAAATTTTCTTCGGGTTCACAAGAAATCTGCAAGCTGTGACCGCCGCGAAGGAAGCCGCAGCTTCCGCAGTGCCTTTGCTTCGATCTGCCGGATGCGTTCCCTTGTAACATGGTACAGTTGCGTGACTGCTTATTGCACATTGTCCTTTATTTGTCTGTGGAAGAACCGGAAAATTTGTGGTAGGATTGCATCACGCAAGAATTAGAGCATAATAAATTAGATATACCTCGCTGCATGATGAATGGAAGTATGTAGCGGAGAACAACCTTCACTATCACTATAAGCTGATGGAGAAGTACGTGGATAAGCTTGCTATGGAGCGGATTGGTTTCTCTTCGGACGAATATTCCGGTGTGCAGGCAATGCAGGACTGCAAAACGCCGGTGCTGTTTATCCATGGGACAGATGATACCTTTGTGCCGATTGAAATGACTTATGAGAATTACAAGGCCTGCGCCGCTCCTAAGCGGCTGCTTGTCGTACCGGGTGCCAGACACTGCCAAAGTCATCTGGTAGAGCCGGAACGCTATGAAGAAGAACTGCTGCGGTTCTGACAGAAATTTGACAAGGTGGATGCTGATTGATGAAAAAGGGAAAAACCGAAATTCTGAAGGAATGGGTTGCAGGACATAAATACAGCTATGCCATGCTGTATCTGGTTTTCTATCTGGTGGCGTTCTTCGTACTTGATTTTACGATGGAGCCAAAATACATTCTGCACTGCTCACTGGACGACCAGATTCCGTTCTGCGAGTATTTTGTTATATTTTATTTTGCGTGGTATCCGGCCTTCTTCCTGTCGCTTGTATGGTATATGCTGCGCGATAAAAGGGATTTTCAACAGCTTTGGTTTATCATGTTCAATGGGATTACGTTCTGCCTGATCTGCTATGTGCTGTTTCCCAATGGGCTAAATCTCCGGGAAGAAGTACCGAACAGGAATATTTTCTGTGTGCTGGTGAATCTGGTGCGCGGAGTGGATGCTGCGGTCAATGTATGTCCGTCGATTCATGTGTCTTCGTCCGTTTCCATTGCGTTGGTGACTGCGAAGTCAAAGCTGTTTCAGGAGCGTAAAGGCTGCAGGGCAGTTATCATACTGCTGATGATTCTGATCAGCATTTCTACGCTGTTTGTGAAGCAGCATTCGGTCATAGATGTGGTATGCGGCGCGGCGGTAGCTGATGTGATCCATATTGCTGTCTGTCAGAATGTTATTCAATGCTCGCACCTCCTCCTTTGGAAGCCGCGAAAGCTCTATGATATTTGTCTGCGATATACGGAGCCTGCCTGAGAGTATTTTTTCCGCAATGTTCTTATTCTTGGTAGCGATATTATAAAGGGCGCTTGTGAAAATCCCGTATTTATAGATTGTGCCGCTGACCAGGTAGACCTCCTAGGCTTGGTGTCCTCGTTCGTCTGGCCCTCAATCTTCGGACGGGAAGCGGAGCAATTATACAGAACATTGCAGATATCATTTACCTGTACGTTATGATGATTCTCGTTGTGAAAAAAAGCCTGGGAAGCGGATCTGCTGGAAGTGCGGTACCGAGTTTGCAAGGAAGCTGAGGGTGTGCCCGGCGTGCGGGGAAGTTTACAGTGAAGCAGACATGGAGAAAGAATTTTCCGCAGTGATAGCAAGCGAAAATGAGAAAGAGACCGAAAAAAGCCCGGAGCAGATCAATAGGGATTACGAACGGATTGAGGAAATGAATGTCGAAGCAGCGTTCGCCCTGGATGAATCAGATATTGACGAGATCATCCGCGAAAAGCAGTTAAGGGATGACAGTGAGTAAGAGGAAAAATGTCATATTATCAGCAGGAGCAGTCGGGTGTACTGCTCTTTTTTCAATGCGCTGAGGAAAGCAAGTTACCGCTTTGGTACTGGAAATATGGATGTTCGTCTTGCCAGTGGTGCGGAGGATTGATATAATGGGAGAGCAGCGTTAACAACCAGAGCGGGAAATCAGAGTGTGAGGTGACGGTATGGAATTAAAGATACTTGATGATATTTTTACTGTATGTAAGGTTGAATATGCGCTGTTGTTTGACCGCCCTACATTGCAGCATACTGCGGACGGAGCAGCAGACTGGATCAGAATGTTTATAAAGACACCGTTTATTGGAATGCCTTCTGGGCAAAAGGAAGCGATTATAGCTGAGACTGTAGAAAAAATCAGACCGGAGCTTTTTACAAATGACGGATGGATCATTGATTATGTCCGCATTCGTGTGAAAGCACGGAAAAGGTAACGGAAAAAAAGTCTGGCTAATACACGTTATGAAAGTATAATGAAACGGATCAAAAATCGGGATATCAGAGGAGATCATGATTGTCATAAGAAATGAAAAACCGAGTGAGCATCGGGAAACGGAAAATGTAATTCGGGAAGCCTTCTGGAATCATTATACACCAGGATGCAATGACCATTACCTCATCCATATCATGCGGGACTGCCCCGCGTTTATCCCGGAGCTTGCCCTTGCTGCTGTCGATGGAACCAAAATAGTTGGAAGCGTAATGTCGTTAAAGTCATACATAAAGGGAGATGATGGATCAGTATATGATGTCGTGTCTCTTGGTCCGATTGGTGTCCTGCCGGATTCTCAGAGACAGGGAATTGGCGGGAAAATGATTGCAAGGACAAAAGAAATCGCGAAGCAGCTGGGATATCGTGCGATTTTGCTTTGCGGCGATCCTGATTACTATACCAGGCAAGGGTTTTCTGCTGCAGAGCTATATGGTATTCGCAACAGTGAAAATATGTATGCGGACGCACTTCATGTCTGCGAGCTTTACGAAGATGCGCTTCTTGGAGTCAGCGGGCGGTATTATGAAAATGGTATTTATGATGTCGATGCGGCAGAAGTGGAACAATTCGATAAATTGTTTCCGCCCAGGGAAATTGTGAAAGGAACACCAACGCAAAGAAAATACGAGTGGATGGTTCGGAGCGTGAAGGCACCTTGCTGAGAGCCTGAAAAGCCGGATTCTCCTGAATGAGGCTGACCAAAAACGAGATTTACGGAGCAAAAAGGAGTATCGCATGACAAGTAACGGAGATCAGAATATTTATTATTCATTGGAACGCGCAGTTGCTTCCATCTTTGGAAACAACGTTCATATTACTGGCAGGCAGCCGGTATATGGCGGTGACATCAATCAATCGTATTGCCTGACGCTTTCAGACGGCTCTTCTGTTTTCATGAAATGCAATGATATGAGAAATTATGCTTTTTTTGAAAAGGAATCAGTGGGACTGGAAGCACTGCGCAGCCTGGGTACCATCGGTGTGCCAAAGCCTTTGGCAACCGGGGTGGATGATGCGGATCAGGTGTCATTTTTGCTGATGGAATACCTTGCGCCTGCACCGCGAAGGAAGGATTATTGGGAAGTGCTGGGACATGAGCTGGCCCTGACGCACAGGCATAACACGAAAGGGATGATTACCGGAGATAAAGATTTTTTCTCCGATTCGCAGGGGAAACTGAGTGAAACAAGTATAAAAAAATCTTCGAACGAGACAGATATTTCAAAATGCAGTGATGAAGAGAAAAATTCTGAATATGGTTTCTGCACGGATAATTACATCGGTGCGACCCCGCAGATGAACACGCCAAAGACCGGATGGATAGAATTCTTCCGCGACTGCCGCCTGCGTCCTCAGATGCGGATGGCAGAGAAACAACTGGATTCAGGGACAAGGGAAAAATGCGAAATACTTCTTGACCGCCTGGACAGATTTCTGGAAGAACCGGCATTTCCCTCTCTGCTTCACGGTGACTTGTGGAGCGGTAATGTAATCTGCGGCCCGAATGGGAAAGCGTGGATGATTGACCCGGCTGTTTACGTAGGACATTTTGAAGCGGAAATCGCCATGACAGAATTGTTTGGCGGATATCCGGATTCTTTTTACAGAGCATACCAGGAAATAAACCGGATGGAACCAGGATACGAAGACCGAAAGGATTTGTATAACCTTTACCATGTGCTGAATCATCTGAACCTGTTTGGACCGAGTTATCTTGGCGAAGTAAGGCGAATTATCAGAAGATTTGTGTGAAAAAGGGAAACGCCACACGCTCCGATCGGTGAATATCCTGCACGAAGTGCGGAATGCCCGCGCCCCACAATCAAAGATTGGGGGCATAACCCGGCGAGGGCGGGACGCCCCGTTCATGAAAGTATGGGACTCAGATATCTCAGGATACTGAATGAAAAACAGACACAAGGAGGATTTTGCTATGCGGCGAAAAGCATTGAAAGCAGCGTTCCCCCATACCTTGCTTATATTAGCAGGTTTTTGGTTTTTGGGACTGGTATAGCGGAGTTGGACAGGGAACACACAGGAGGTAATAACAAAGCAGATATGGATATCAGTTACATTTCATCGGTATACGATGTGAGAAAGTTATCAGAAGAAGACATTGAGGATATCTATCAACTGGCTGTAGAAAATCCCATGTATTATCAATACTGTCCTCCCTTTGTAACCAGGGAGACGATTTTAAAAGATATGAAGGCTTTGCCGGCAGGAAAAAACTATGAGGACAAATATTACATTGGCTTTTGGGATAAAGAAAAATTAGCTGCAGTGATGGATTTGCTCCTGGATTATCCCGATAAAAATACAGCCTTTGTTGGATTTTTCATGATGAACAGGTCCTTACAGGGAAAAGGCGTTGGTTCAGCGATAATTGAGGAGTTTTGCAGCTGTATGAAAAATCAGAAGTATACTTACATAAGACTGGGATATGTAAAAGATAATCCACAGAGTAGAAGATTCTGGATGAAGAATCATTTTGAAAAGACGGGAATAGAATATTCAGATGCTCGTTATGAGATCGTGGTTTTGCAAAGATTGTTATAGTAAACTTTCATGCGCCGTCCTGAGCTTTCACCAATGGAAAGCATTGTGGAAAATAATTTTTATCTGCCGGTTTATCCGGTGAAAAGGCATACCATAACAGCTTTATGTGTCTGTCTTGCATGGAAGTCATGGTATGCCTGAATTGCCGGCTGTTGCGTTCACCATCGCACTTCATCTGTGGAGACGGAATATGCTATTATCTGTTGCAGGTGCTATAAAGTGTAGATAAGATTTTAGTACATATCGAAAAACCCTTGAAAATAAAGGAAATTTCGATGTTCAGTAAAATCCTATCTACTTTTTTTATGGAAGGAGGAATGTCCGATGGGAAAGAAAAATCAGCAGCTAATCACTGCACTGTATGAGCGTCTCAGTCATGACGATGACCTGCAAGGTGAGAGTAACTCCATATCGAATCAAAAACGGGTGTTGGAGGACTTCGCACGGCAGCAGGGCTTCACAAATATCCGGCACTACACAGACGTGTAAACACGAAAAGGATACAATTTAACGCTTAAAATGATGTGAAATACCGCGAAATAAGGGGCTTCCGGCAGGGTAATTGACCCGCCAGAAGCTGATTTTTTTGCTTTCAGGTATTTTTGCCGAGCGATTGCGCCGAGCAGGGTTGCAACCCTCTAACGAGAAAAATTAAAAAGTATAAAAAATTAAAAGGTTCTGACGTAAGCTCACACGTGCTTTTTTATGTAGTATATCTTCTGGGTAGCGCGATTGAATGCTTACAGCTTCTCTGCCTGAGAATGGAATCTTCTGCGGTATTCCAGCGGCGTGCATCCAGTTGTTTTCTTGAATACGTTCTGGAAATGGCTCTGACTGGAATACCCGAGCTTTTCGGATATTGTATGTAATGGCAGCTTTGTGATCTCCAGCAGGCGTCTGGCCTCACTGATTTTAATCTGTGTGAAATACGCATTCAGGGTCATTCCGGATTCCCTGCGGAATTCTGTGCATAAATAAGTGCGATTTTTTCCGAGGTATTCGGCCAGCTGTTCTGTCGTGATTGGCTCATCAATATGGCTCAGCACATATCTTCGTACTTCCTGAACCAACAGTCTGGTGGTTTCTCCGCATTGCAGCTTTGCAACCCGGTCTGCAAAATCCAGTTCCATCTGAACAGACAGTTTGGTCAGGCTGTTATAGTCGTTCATCAGCTCCGCTTTCTGAATGTACAGGTCACTGATAGAAAAAGCGGTTTCCACATCCAGGCCGCCACGGATTG
Source organism: Lachnospiraceae bacterium (assembly GCA_021201665.1). Taxonomy (GTDB): domain Bacteria; phylum Bacillota; class Clostridia; order Lachnospirales; family Lachnospiraceae; genus Choladousia. The sequence continues at coordinate 19,558 of JAJQEO010000017.1, forward strand.
CCGCGCGGCTCGAAAGAGTAGCAGTCACAATCAGCAGATTCTTCTGCTGGCGCAGTGTGTCTTGCGCCATAATCCCGGCACGTCCGGCAGGAGGCTTCTGAAACATCTGCCGCAGTGCGTCGGTTCTCCCGTATTCGATATTTGAAAGAAGCTCCTGCTCCAGTTCATAGGTGTTATGATTCCCGATATTGCCTTCATCTGTTTCAGATGCCAGGGCATTTTTTATATTCAGAGGAATATCGGCATCCATCTCATCCAAAAGCAGATCGCCCGGGGAAATTCTCTCGTCATTGATGAAATAATCGAATGTGCAGAGGATCTGCAGAAAGGTGCGAAGCGGATAGGTGGGAATCGCACGAAGGTAATTAAGCAATTCTACTGTACGCGATGAGGGTTCCCCCATGGAGATCAGGAGTTCTCTGGCACTGCGCCGACTGATCGGCATCTGGGCAACCGGCCCCAGTACAAAAGAGACAGACTCGTCTTTTGCCCGAAATAACCCATAGAACAGGAATGAAGGCGCCATGTAATAGCTGACATTTGCCTTGTTCTGAAAAATATGGGGTTCTTCCGGAATGGCCGGATCTGGCTTGAATTTACTGAAGTGATATAGCTTCACAAATTTTTCTTCCCGGTAGAGGCGGACAGGAATCCCCGAAAGATTTGCCAGGGACAGTGCCATGTAGTCGAAGTCAATCAAAGCAGATCCTCCTTTTTCTCAAATATAGCAACAATAATACATAAAAACAAACATATTTGCAATACCAGAAGCGAACAAAATGGTAAATTATAGATATGAATATGTATATTTGCCTGATTGTCAAGCGGCAGGAAGGGATGGGGTGTAATGGAAAAACAAACAGTGTTTCATCATAAAATATTCCGAAGCAGAATTCATGGAGAACATGTTGGGAAAAAAGAAAAATGGCTGGGCTATCTGATCGGGCCGGCCGGTTCCCTGCTTCTGAACGCGGTACTTGCCACCTATCTTAACGTATATTACACGGATGTGCTGAAACTGACAGGAGTATGGGGAGGCACCTTCCTGATGATTTTTCCCATTGCGTCTAAAATAGTGGACGCTGTTACCAATTCGGTCATGGGCGTCCTTATTGATCGCACCAAAACATCTGAAGGAAAAGCAAGGCCGTGGCTTCTTCTGGCCGCAGTATTGCTGCCGGTGACCGGTATCCTGCTCTTTGTCGTGCCAAACGCGTCGCAGACGGTTCAGATCATATGGGTGCTGGTGTCTTATAACCTGTTTTATGCTTTTGCATACACGATTTATAACATGAGCCATAATCTCATGGTGCCGCTGTCCACCCGTGACACGACCGAGAGAGGCGGGCTTTCCGTGTTCAACAACATTTCCGCAGTAATGATTTCCGGCATCATTGTGGCATTGATTTTTCCCATGCTGGTCATGCCGATGCTGGGCGCTAACAAGAAAATGTGGATTCTGGTGATGAGCGTGGTTGCGATTCTCGCTCTGCCGCTCACTCTTGTGGAATATTTCTTTACAAAAGAGCGTGTGACAGAAGAGGCGGCGGAACAGAAAAAAGAATCTATTCCGATCAGGGAGCAGTTAAAACTGGTGATCCATGACAAATACTGGATTGTCATCATGCTGTATTATCTGGTATACACGATCGGCACCACCTTCAAGAATTCTTCGCTTGTTTATTACTGCAATTATGTCCTGGGTACCTATAATGACGGCATCACGCAGACCATGGTATCTGTCATCGGCGGAATTCCCATGGGTATAGGTATTTTCGCAGTGTGGCCCCTCGCCAAAAAATTCGGGAAGCGCAATGTGACCATGGCCGGTTTTGTGCTCTATGCGATCGGCGGCGCCATTTGCGTCCTGTCTCCCCGCAATATGGTAGTTGTCCTCGTTGGCCAGTTTATCAAAAATATCGGCGGACTCCCCTGCGCGTATGTATTTATGGCTCTTCTGGCGGATGTCCTGGATCATGTGGAATGGAAATTCGGTTTTCGCTGCGATGGCCTTTCCGCTTCCGTCTATTCCAATATAGCCACAGTATGTGTCGGGGTGGGCACCGGAATTCTGAACTTCTGCATGGCGCTCACAGGCTATCAGGCACCGGAGTATAACGAGGCAACCGGTGAAACCATCGGAGCGGTACAGAACCTGGCGACACAGAACATGTTTACTTTTTTCTTTGTTGGCTTTGAGGTGATTACAGCCATCATCCTGATCCTGCTGCTGCGGCACCTGGACGTTGAGAAGAACATTTTACAGGAGCAGGCGGAAATTAAGATACGGAGGCTGACGGATGAGCATACTTCATAATATTATTTTCTATTTCATAAAAAAAGGACAGACAGTCTATGTTCCTGACAATCCGCCGGATTATGTCCAAAAACGTCTGTCAGAGGAAAAAGGTGTGCCGCAGGGTTTGCCCTCAGGCATCCACAGCAAGAAAGTCATGCTGGATGGCATCAGCGGAGAGCATCTGTACTCTGAAATAAATAAAAGCGGGAAACATGTGCTTTATATCCACGGTGGCGGATTTGTATCCGGCAGCACGAAAACCGTGCGGCCGCTGACGGGTCGCCTTGCAAAAGAACTCGGCATGGATATTTACAGCATCCATTACCGCCTTGCACCGGAAAACTCGTTTCCGGCCGCGCCGCAGGACTGCTATCGGGCTTACTGTGCCCTGGAGAAGAAATTTGGCGGGAATAATATCATTCTCATGGGAGAAAGTGCTGGAGGCACATTGGCATTGGCCTCTGTTCTGCGGGCGAAAGATGAAAAAATTGCTTTGCCGGCTTGTGTTGTAGCCATGGCACCGGCAGTACAATTTGACCGGACATTTCCGAGTTATCATGATAATCTTGCTACAGACTGTATGGTTTCCAACTTATGCCGCGAAGTTCAGGACATTTATTTCCAAACCACGGATGAAGCCGTACTGCACGACCCATACGGAGCACCCTATTATGGGGATTTTTCAGGATTTCCTCCTGTTATGTTGATTGCATCTGACTCTGAGGTACTGCGGGATGACTCTGTTTGTCTCCAAAAGAAAATTCAGGCCGCGGGATCAATCTGTGAGCTTCACCTGTTTCATAAAATGATGCATATTTTTCCTGTGATTCCATCTCTCCCGGAAAGCAGGAGAGCTTATCGCCTGATCAGTACGTTCGTAGAAAAATACACTTAAAAAGGAGCAATAAAATCATGCATGCTGTTCGACTGCAGACAGAATATCTTACCAACCCGATGGGCATTGACATACAAAATCCGAGACTTATGTGGAACTGTGAAAGCGGAATCCGGCAAACCGCCTGGGAGATCATCTGCCGCAATTCATCCGGCGTTACATGGGACAGCAAAAAGGTGGAAGGCTCCTCCATGCGGGCCGTTTATCCCCGTGAACTTTCAAGCCGGGAGCAAATCACATGGAAGGTGAGGCTGTGGGATGAGAATGATATCCCAGGAGAATGGAGCGAAGGCACGTTTGAGATGGGTTTGCTGAAAGCGTCGGACTGGAAGGCGCAGTGGATCAGCGGCGATTACCGTGTCCGCAGGAAAAACCGGTATCCGGTGGACTGCTTTCGCAAAACGTTTAAGGCGATGACCGGCAGTGCCCGCCTTTATATAACTGCCTGCGGACTGTATGAAGCGGTGATCAACGGCAGGCGTGTCGGTGATTTCGTGCTGGCACCCGGCCACACGGACTACCGCAAACGCATCCAGTATCAGACATATGATGTGACAGACCTGCTTGTCCCCGGCATCAATGTGATGGAAATAGAGCTTGCGGACGGCTGGTACCGCGGTTCCTGCGGAGCGTGGGGGCTGAGAAACCAGTACGGAACGCGGACAAAGGTAATCGCGCAGCTTGAAGCGGATGGTCAGGCGATCCTTGTCACAGACAGCAGCTGGGAATGGAGTAATGACGGCCCCATCCGGTTTGCGGATAATCAGGACGGTGAGGTTGTGGACGGCAGGATGACACCCGGTTATGGCGGGAAAGCTGCAGTTACATCTCATCCGGTCACTCCTTCCGCCTCCAATAATGTACCGGTCAGTGAAGGGGAGCACTTTTCACCGGATATCCTGACGACACCGGGCGGGAAAACCGTTCTGGATTTTCACCAGAACATCGCCGGATATCTGGAATTTACCCTGAACGCGAATGCAGGACAGCGCGTGTTTCTGCGCTTTGGTGAAGTGCTGGATGAAAACGGGGAGTTTACCCAGAAAAATATTCAGTGTGCTTCAAAAAAAAGGGTGACGCCGCTGCAGCAGGTGGAGTACATTTGTAAAGAAGGCAAAAATTACTATAAAACCAGATTTGCCATCTTTGGCTTTCAATATGCGCTGCTGGAAACAGATGCTGACTGGAGGCCTGAAGATTTTACCGCCATCGCGGTACATTCCGCGATGGAAGAGACGCTGGATTTTTCATGTTCCCACGAACTGATTAACCGCTTTGCGAAGAACACGCTCTGGTCGGCCAGAAATAATCACGCGGATGTGCCCACAGACTGCCCCACCAGAGAGCGCCATGGCTGGACCGGCGACGCTGAAATTTTTGTGGGGACAGCCTGTTATCTGTTCAATTACGACGCTTTTGCTGGAAAATACGTGAGGGATATGCAGGATTCACAGCGCAGGAACGGCAATATCCGACAGATCTCTCCGGTCGGCGGCATTGATTTTTACATGAATACCATGGACGGATCGGCGGGCTGGTCGGATGCTATCGTTCTGATCCCGTATCGAATCTGGAAAATGTATGGCGATGATAAAATTCTGGAAACCACGTATCCTTCCATGCGTCGATATACGGAATACAAGATCAGAAGCCTTGGGAAATGGTATCGCACATCGAAGCCTACCGGAATTGAACGCGGATACCGCAGATATATTTCCAACTACGGGCAGTCCTATGGGGAATGGTCGGAGCCGATCGATGTAAAGCCATTCCGGACGTCGGACTTTATCAGCCCTCATCCGGAAGAAACCACTGCATACATTGTATATTTGCTCGAGCATATGGGACAGATCGCTGAGGCACTGCATCTGACGGAGGATCAGGAAAGATATGCGTTTCTTGCGGGGGAGGTGAGAAAGGGATACCAGAAGCTGTCCGAGACCAGAAAGTATACGCTGGATACGGACCGACAGGCGCGTCTGGTGCGGCCGCTGTATATGCGGCTGTTAAACGAGGAACAGACTGCGTATGCGAAAGACCGTCTGCTGCAGGCGCTGGATCACTATCACTGGCATCTGGGAACGGGTTTTTTGTCCACGCCCTTTATCCTGCCTGTGCTGCAGGATATGAATCCCGGATATGCGTACCGCCTGTTGGAAAACGAGGAATGCCCGGGCTGGCTGTATATGGCGAAGGCCGGGGCAACTACAGTCTGGGAGGGCTGGGAAGGCCATGATTCACATAATCACTACTCCAAGGGTGCGGTTTGCGAATGGATCATCTCCCAAATGTGCGGTATTCAGGTCTCAGGCGAAAATCATTTCATCATTGCCCCGGTACCCGGCGGCAGCCTTTCTTATGCCAGGGCTTCCTACCGCAGTGTTTACGGAGAGGTGGAAAGCGGCTGGGAGCGGAACGGAGAAAGGACCGTGTTTACAGGAAAAATCCCATCTAACTGTACGGCCTGCGTGCGTCTCCCGGGAGGGAAGGAATACACGGTCGGCGCCGGTACTTTTAACTTTGAGGAGTAAGGAGAATGCTGAACAAAATTTATCCTGGCCAGGTGCTGCTTGACACAGAAGGGAAACGTGTACAGGCTCACGGCGGCTCTTTGTTCTATGAGAATGGAATCTTCTATTTTTACGGTGAAAACAAAGAAAAAACCACAGGGAAAGGAATTCCTTTCAAAAAAATACGGTGATTGACAGAGGCAATGTGCAAGGAGGCAGATGATGAACACCAATGAAATTCTGAAAGAAATGTCGCTGGAGGATAAGATTGCTCTTTGCTCCGGCGCAAACTTCTGGGAGACGAAAGGGCTAACCCGGTATGATATTCCCGCGCTTTTTATGTGTGATGGCCCTCACGGTCTGCGGAAACAGGAGCTGGAGCAGGAAAACGGCGGCAGCGGAATGGAGAACCCGCCCATGCAAAATCGCCTGGCGGCGATGGGCGGGCCTGCGTCCTCGATTCGCAGGGGCGAATCGGGACAGGAAGCCGATATGCTAGGCATCCATGAATCCGTACCTTCGACCTGCTTTCCCGCAGAGGCACTGACTGCCTGCAGTTGGGATCCGGAGCTGCTAAAACAGGAGGCCGCGGCAATCGCGCAGGAAGCGGCGACACTGCATGTGGGGCTGGTGCTTGGCCCCGGTGCCTGCATCAAGCGTAATCCGCTTTGCGGGAGAAACTTTGAATATTTTTCGGAAGATCCGTATCTGGCCGGGAAACTGGCAGCCGGATTTATCCGCGGAGCAGAAATGAAGAATATAGGCGCTTGCCTGAAGCATTTTGCCGCGAATAATCAGGAGTATCATCGGTTCATTTCTGCCAGCCAGATGGACGAACGCACCCTGCGCGAAATCTATCTGCCCGCATTTGAGATCGCAGTCAAAGAAGGGAGACCCTCTGCGGTCATGTGTGCCTACAATCAGGTGGACAATGTTTTCTGTGCATCCAACAAACGGCTTCTGACAGATATTCTACGCACAGAATGGGGATTTGACGGAATGGTTGTGACAGACTGGGGCGCGCTTCATGACCGTACTGAAAGCTTCCTCGCCGGCTGTGATCTGAATATGCCCGGAGGAAGCGGTTTCGGGGAGGATTTTGCAGCTGCTGCGGTGCAGGAAGGCACATTGCCTGAGGCTTTGATCGACGCCAGCGCCGGACGCATTCTGGATTTCATGCAGAAAGCTGCCTGGGTACAGAGAAGTTCATCTGAGGTCGATTACGAAGCAAATCATGCTCTTGCCGCAAAGATCGCCGCTCAAAGTATCGTCCTTCTGAAAAATGAAGATAACATTCTTCCGCTTGCAAAGAACAGTAAAATTGCACTCATCGGTTCCATGGCTGAAGTGCCAAGATACCAAGGTGCGGGATCTTCTCATATCAATCCCACAAGGCTGGTTTCTCTTCGTGATGAGATGCCTTCAGCTGTGTTTGCAGTCGGCTGTAAAGAGGACGGCTCTACAAACGAGATCCTGCTTGAGGAAGCGGCCCGCGCTGCGAAATCTTCAGATATCGCGGTGATATGTGCCGGTCTTCCGGCAAGCTGCGAATCGGAAGGCTTCGACCGTGAAAACATGCAGATGCCATCAGGGCATAACCGCTTGATTGAAGCCGTGGTGAATGCAAATCCCAATACCGTGGTTGTACTGATGTGCGGCTGTGCGGTGGAAACACCCTGGGCGGACCAGGTGAAAGGAATTCTTTATGCCGGGCTTCCTGGACAGGCGGGAGGAACCGCTATAGCGGATGTATTGACGGGCAAAGTAAATCCGTGCGGACGTCTGGCGGAAACGTGGCCGATGCGCTATGAAGACTGCCCCAGTGCTGTTTACTATGGAGAAGGCTTTACCCATGCCGAATATCGGGAGGGAATTTTTGTCGGCTATCGATACCACGACAGAGCAGGAGTGCCTGTACGCTTCCCGTTTGGCTACGGGTTGAGCTATACAAGCTTTGCGTATTCGGACTTGCATGTACAGGGAAATACGGTAACTGTGACAGTCACGAATATCGGCCGGTTTGCCGGAGCTGAGGTGGTACAGATGTATGTTTGCCCGCCAAAACAGGCGCTTGTGAGACCTGTCCGTGAGTTAAAGGGCTTTACAAAAATATTTCTGCAGCCTGGAGAGACAAAAAAAGTGCAGATGTCCCTGAATCACCGCAGCTTTGCGGTCTGGAACGATGGCTGGAAAATCCAGAAAGGGAAATACACTGTTTCCGTTGGCGGATTGTCAGAAAGCATAGGTGTGGACGGTGAGGATATCCCGGCTCCCGCCTGGCAGGGTGGAAGCTGGTATGAAACCCTCTCCGGTACGCCTTCCAGGGAAATGCTTGAAGCCATGATGGGACGTAAAATTCTGTCCCGCATTATAAAAAAAGGACAGTTTACAATGGAAAATACGGTCGTCGAAATGAAACCTTACTCTCTGGTCATGCGAATCATGTACACTGCCATGATTCAGGTAATCAAAAAAGGCCTTCCGGAAGATGTTTCAGAGGACTCTCCGGAATACCGGATGATGGTGGCCTCTTCCACGGATACGCCCCTGAGCAGTGTCATCATTTCATCCAACATGAATCCCCAAATTTTCGAGGGGCTGCTTGAGATGGCAAACGGACATTATCTGCGGGGGATCCGAAAGCTGCTGGGATAAACTTGCTCACATGCTCACATGCATTTCATTGACAAGTCAGAAATAAAAAGTTATAATATGTACAGTCATTTATGCTTGTAATCGGACAGGCGAACCACAAACAGCCGAAACTGTTAACAATGGCACCTATTGTTGTCAGTTTTGCTTATATTCTCCAAGAAAACTGGCGCAATCTGAGCCAGTTTTTTTGGAGGATATTATTATGCTGCTGATTGGTAATATCATATCGCTTATTGGATCATTGTTGATGGTATCCATCGGATTTATCAAAGACAAGAAAAAAATTCTGTTGGCGCAGTGTGGCCAGTTTACCATAATGGCCATCGGTAATCTGTTCCTTGGTGCCTATGCGGGAACGATCTCAAATGTGATTGGAATAGTGAGGAATCTGACATTTTCACGAACGGCCTCTACAAATACCCTCAAAGTATTTTTTATTATTGCACAGCTATCAATTACTCTGGCAAAAGGTATCCATTCCGCAGTTGAACTATGTCCAGTATTTTCAACGATCATTTTCACATGGTCGATTGATGCAAAAAGCACCATTCGTTTTAAAATCATGCTCATACTGGCACAGATTTTATGGATGATATATGACTTTTATTATCACAACTACACTGCGTTTCTTTTTGATATCTTAACGATATTATCTAATGTATGTGGAATTGTTGCATTAAGGCGAAAAATCCACGAGTAACTGCAAGCCTGGGATACATCTTATCAGGAAGAATACTTTACACTACGGTTTTGCGAACCGATCCTGTCAAAAAACTCTTTTCTCTCTTGACAAAGACCTGTCGCAGTGCTATATTTACCTCAAAACCTAGGAAAGTGGAGAGTTATATGGGACAGCAATATTTAGGCATAGAAATAATATCCATTGCAAATATGCTCCGGAGAGTTGCGTTTCAAGATCCGCAGGAATCTGATGAAACAAAGCCAACCGGCACACAACAATGGGTTCTTGTATTCTTGTGGGAGCATCTTCATGGGGATGACGTCTTTCAGAAAGACCTGGAAGAAAACTTTCAGATACGAAGTTCTACTGCCACAGAAATATTGAAAGGAATGGAAAGAAAAGGGCTGATTTCCAGACAGACGGTTTCCTATGACCGCAGGGCAAAGAAAATTGTCATGACAGAAAAGGCACTCAAAGTCTGTGAGCAGAATATGCAGACCATACTCGCTATCGAAGAAAAACTGTCAGAAGGATTCACAGCAGATGAACTCCATGTCCTTTTTAAATTGATGGGCAGAGTAAAAACAAATATTGAATGTATGGAGATCAGAGAACCTTAGTGTTCTCTAATCTTTAACCTATATACCTAGGTTTTGAAGTAATTATGAATTAAATTTACCAGGAGGAGATAAACGATGAATTCTAACATGAGTTTCGAAAAGGACTCCATATGGAGCCTGATTGCTACAAATGGTATCCCGGCCATGCTGACTATGGTTGTCGTGATCATCTACAATCTTGCGGATACTTTTTTTATAGGGCAAACCGGAAATGATCTGATGGTTGCCGCTGTATCCATAGCAGCTCCGATTTTTACCCTGATTATCACAATAGGTACATTAATTGGAACCGGCGGCTGTTCCATCATTTCCCGTGCATCAGGTTGTAAAAATACCGATCAAGCGCATCAGACTAGCAGCTTCTGTTTTTATGCCTCCCTGCTCATTGGTCTGCTGTTTGCTATTGTTATATTTGTTGGATGTACTCCAATATTAAGCATAATTGGTGCTACAGAAAACACGTTTGAAATGGCATCTGATTATCTGAGAATCATTGCGATTGGCTCTCCCTTTATCATTTTCAGTAACACCATGGCAAATGTTATTCGAGCTGACGGTGCCGCCAGAGATTCCATGATCGGAAATATGATCGGCACAGTTATAAACATCATCTTGGACCCGGTTATGATTCTGCTGCTTCAATGGGGAACAGCCGGGGCTGCTATTGCAACCGTTATCGGAAATATCTGCGCCTGCGTATACTATTTTGTATTTCTGCTCCGGAGAAACAGCACATTATTGTCCTTTTTGATCAAAGACTTCAGAATCAGCAAAAGCATATCCCTTCCCGTGTTTTCGATTGGCTTACCTGGGGCTCTGAGTAATCTGCTGATGAGCGTTTCCAACATTATTATGAACCGTTATCTTGTCCCATATGGCGATGGAGCTGTTGCGGCAATGGGCGTTGCCATGAAAATAGGAATGATTGTTGCCATGCTGCAAATGGGTTTCTGTACTGGAATTCTTCCAATTATGGCATATAACCTGGGCGCAAATAATATGCGCAGGACGAAAGAAACAATTGCAAAGAGCGGAGGTGTTTGCATCGTATTGGGCAGCTGCATCACTTTAGCATGTTTTATTGCAGTGAAGAATCTGGTTGTTGCTTTTGTCACTACCCCTGAAATAATTGATCTGGGCGTAAAAATGTCTAAGGCCATTATTTTGTCAGGTCCAATACTGGGGATTTATTTCCTGACCACTAACATTATGCAGGCAGCAGGAAAGTCACTCGCACCCATTGTTACATCTCTGGCCAGACAGGGGTTCGTATATATTCCGTGTCTGATTATCCTTGATGCAACACTGGGATTAGATGGACTTATATACACCCAGGCAATTTCAGACATTGTTGCAATGTTGTTGTCTGTTATTTTATGTGTTGTTGTTATAAAAAATCTCTGGAAACCTACGGAACCAGTGCATAACAGGCAGGATAGCTGAACAGTTGGCTTGGGAATATCTCGAATCACCGCCATGGGCTCAACCACCAGCCCTGCTGGCGGTATGAGGAAGCCCTTCCAGGGCATGTTGTGGTTCCGCCTAAAGACGGTCTGACAAATCACATTCATAATGTTACTGGTGGCCGCTTAAATGCGGCTCTTTTTTTTTATTTCGAGGGCCTCACCTTCCAGGCGATCCCTCTTATACTGCTCTGAAATATATCTTATAATTGTTTCTTCATTGACATTATCGATTGTTTCACAATAATATCCTCTGGCCTCAAAATAACGATTTGCCGTTCTCTATACTCTGTTTATCGCCTCCAGCATCTGGAAGTCTCTCCATCTCTGCTGGGGGGATTTATACTGGTTCATTAAGAATAATTCCTGCATTGACTGTTATCAGTTCAGTAATTCCTCTGCCCGTTTTCTTTGCTCCTTTACTACAGTTTCCGGCGATATTACCCGCATCTGCCTTCCGAACTGGAACAGCCAGCCCCAGAAGGTGGGGGAGAGCTGCACATCTACCGTAGCGACCACCCGGTTTTCTCCGGATGGCATCATCGCAACCTTTTCGCCAAACCGGTCATAGACGGCACCAATCAGTTTGCTGTCAAATTCCAATACGATGGTCTGCTTCGGCCCGCCGTACATCTTAAATGCCTGTTCCGTATATTCCGCGACCTCTGACCGGAGGCTTAACGCCTTCTCGGAGATGTCTTCGTCGATCACTTCTACGCGTTCCATTCGGTCGACGCGGTAATTGGCGGTGTTATCGTGGCGTGAACTGTATGTCACGAGGTAATAATTATCTTCATTATACACCAGTGCCACAGGCTCCACCACGTAGTGATGTCCATCCCGACGGTAGGCCTTTTCCCGGTTGATGTCTATATCATAATAAAGGAAGATGACTTTCTTCTTCCTCTGCAGGGCATCCTCCAGCGCACTTACATTATAATAGATGCTTTTGTTATTGTGCTTGCGCGTGTTGAAGCAGACAAGATTGCCCTTCAAAATTTCCGCGCTATGGGTGCCGCCGAGGTTTGCCAGCTTGTCGATCAGTTCATTGGACTTTGATTCTGTGATAAAGCTGGCCGCCTGTACGGCATCTATTAAAATTTTCAACTCCGGAGTAGAGAAACTCCGGTCCTCCACGTAGTAGCCCTTCTTTTTGCCGACCCACGTTTCCAGAACCTCGAATCCAAGTTCATTTAGGATGGCCACATCCCGGCTTACGACACAGCGGTCACAGGGAATGTCATACTTCATCATGTAATCACAGATTTGTACGGTTGTTAATGGGTGCTGTTCATCGGATTCCTGCCGAAGCAGCTCTACGAGTTTTACCAGTTTTATTTTCTACCAGTTTTTAAAGCCATTACCTGCCTCCAATTATTGTTTCGAGATTTCGGAACATAAGCCAGATATATGGGAAAAGTCTTTTTAAGGTCTGGCTTTTCAACGGTTTTTTGTGGTGGGTCAAAAAAATCAGTTTTTATTATAATGGAAAGCGGGTGGAAATTCAATGCATTGTTGTCATAAATTTGTGACTTCTGTGAATGTCGCGAAAAAAACTGTGATTTTTCTATTGACGAACATATGTTCTGGTATTATAATGCTCATACACGGGACATCAATCCCAAATTTGTAAAGGAGGACCATTATGTCGGTAAAAAATACGGAATTCTTCAAGCTGATTGAGGATTTCATTGATGACTACCGGGAAGCGAACGGTGCTACTCCCACTATCCGTGAGATCGAAGCAGGTCTCGGCATCCCCAAATCTACGGTAGGACGCTACCTCGTATACATGCGTGACCAGGGAATAACCGAATGGCGATGGACGCCGGTTGGGATGAGGAGCTTTTGCGTATTGAGATTGAATCCCTGCAGGGCGAGGACTTTGATATCGGTCTGACCGGTTTTGACGAGAAGGAACTGGCAGACCTGTTCGCCGGGGAATCAGATGGCGATGTGCAGGACGACGACTTCGACTTAAACGCTGCCCTGGAGAAAGCCTCCTTCGTGGAGCGTGGTGACATCTGGACGGTCGGCAGACACCAACTTATGTGTGGCGACGCCACTTCTTCCCAGGATGTGGCAAAGCTGATGGATGGTAAAAAAGCAAACCGACTGCCAGCTCTCCGTCCTATGGATATCTGAAATCGCCGGATAATAAAGACCAGTGGATTATCGACCCGGTAGCGGCACCGATTGTGAAGCGGATATTCCAGTTGTCGATGGAGGGAAAAGGCCCGTATCAGATTGCAAATATTTTATCTGCTGAAAAGATCGACATACCGGCCTACCATCAGCAGAAGCTCGGTATTGGCCTCTGGCAGAGCCGGGAGATCAAGAATCCGTACAACTGGGGAAGCTCCACTATCGTCCACATCCTTGAAAATCCGGTCTATCTGGGGCATATCTGTAACTTCAAGACCCGGAAGCATTTCAAGGATAAGAAAAGCCACTACGTTGACCAGGATGAATGGACGATCATCGAGAACACGCACGAGGCGATCATCGACCAGGATACGTTCGATAACGTCCAGCGTCTTCGGTCAAATATCCGGCGGTATCCGGACGGCTGGGGCGAGACCCATCCTCTCAGCGGACTACTGTTCTGTGCAGACTGCGGAAGCGTGATGTATATCCACCGTGTCAACAACGGTAAGAGGATACCGACCTTCGACTGTGCCGGTTATCACAAAGTCCCGATAGGTAGTATCTGCCCGTCAATGCACAGAATTCACGCTTCTGTTGTCCTGACTCTTGTGAAAGAGACACTCAGGGAGATCGTGAAATTCTCCGCGGAGGATGAAGCCGAGTTTAAGCGTCTTGTAGAAGCGACCATCGCAGCGCAGCAGGACAATTCCGTCAAAGAGAAGAAAGCACGGCTCACAGTTTGCACGAAACGCCGGGAGGAACTGGAAGTTCTTCTCTGTAAGATTTACGAGGACAATGCACTCGGTAAGCTGCCGGACAAGCGTTATCAGATGTTGGACGCACAGTACGCCGGTGAACAGGAAGCTCTTGATAAGGAGATGGGTATCTGCACCGGACGGGAGGCTGTCACGATACTGGTAACAGGGTTTGTGTCATTCACTCTCCCCTTCGCCGCCGGTTGGCTGATCGCCAAGATCGCCGTGCTGAACGAAATCCTCTGGGACTTCATCAAGTCCTGATACAGACAACTGAATATAGATCGAAAGGCCGTCTCTTGTATCACAGGGGGCGGTTTTTCCATACATAGGAACTGTCATCGCGGCGGTTCCTAAATTTTTCCCAAAATCGAAAGGAGACCCAATATTATGACGTACTACTACAGATTCACCAACTACGAGAAGATGGCGCTGTGCGCGTTCGGCTGCCCGGACAAGGAACAGACCTACGACAACCTGAAGCTCGCAGCGTTGATTGCGGTTCAGGAGGAAACCCGCGCAAAGCTGGAACGGCTGGCAAACAGGCTGAAGGATGTGATGGTGTTTATCGCCAACTACAGGCACGACTTCTATCTCTGTGTTCATGAAATGGAACAGGGAATGATTCAGGAGGCACTGGACTATCAGGCGGCAACCGGCGACCTGGAAAACGGATGGCCCTGGAAGAATTACGGCATGGCGCAGCTTGTCAACGCTTTCTGCAACGAGGACTATTACCAGACTATGAACCGTCTGCGTGCCCTCTCCTGTATCGCAGTCATGCCAGCGTTTGGCTCCATCCTGACGGCAGTCATGATTACCGTCAGCAGCATTCACGAGGAAATGCCGGAGGAATATGGGAGCTATCTGAACCGGTGCCGGGAGATTGTCCACCGCGGCGAGCTTCGTAAAAAGAAAGGCAAGGACAAGTACCGCCAGTATGTGTGGCAGACGCCGTCCGTCATGCCGGAATGGAGGTAAATAAGTGACCGCGATCCTGACCGGTAAAGGAGGTGAAGCCTATAAGACCTGAAAACAGGCAAAAATCATTCGCCAATCGGTAAAAATGGCAAAACAGCGATTTTCAGCAGTCCCAGACGGAGAACTCTCCATCTGAGGCTGCTTTAAATCAAAAAAAGCTGAAAACGCCAATTCGCCAATCGGAGAAAATTGCCCGAAAATGACCCCTTAGAGAAAATTTTTGATTTTTACCCGCAGGGCACAAGGGAGGTAGTTTATGTACAAGCTCACGAAAAAAGAGAGAGACACAGAGATTTATTACAACCAGTCCAGCGACCCGATGAAGATACGCACCAACGACCCGAAGCTCATCCGGAGACTGAAAGGATTGAGCGAGGAATATCCAGAGTTATGCAAGCTCACTGAGGAAGATGAAATCTGCGGTTGCTATTTTGATGTGGACAAGCGTCGGATCAGTATCCAGGTGACGAGACCCTACTCCGAGGAACGCCGGAGGAAGCAGAGCGAGTGGGCGAAGGAGAATGGACTGCAAGGATACCGCAACAACAAAGAAAGTGCCAGCTATGCCCTTTTCACGGATAAAAGGGCATAGCTTTCCGTGAGAATCCCATTCCCGTTCCAGCCTTTAGGGGATACACCAGGCTTTTGATTGCTCAATACACTGTCTGGCAGGTCCCTATCTAACTAAAATTACTTGTTAAAAGCAATATTTCCTCCGGTGTTTCCTGCATTCCCTGGCGCATCCACTCATCTACCGAACCAAACAACAATCCTGCAACGGCTGACTTGGTGTATCGCTCTATATGATTGGATGACTCATCTATCCTTGTCGCCCAGCGGATCGTTTCAAATACAAGATCAGACATTCTATGTTTATAGAGAAGGAGGTAAAAGTCCTTGTTCTTATAATAATGCAGAAGCAGGCTTTCAGAGAAATATGTGATATCGTTATGGCTCTCAAAATCCTCTCCCCATTCTCGCATCAGGGCGCGGAGGTATTGGGTAAGAATGTCCTTTTTGCTTTCAAAATTACGGTAAAAAGAGGCTCTGCTCACACCGGCATCATTCACCAGCTCTGTAATAGTAATGTCCTCAAACGCGGTTTTTTCCATTAACCTTATGAGGGAATTAGTAATGCATTCCTTGATGAAGGCGTTTAATTCCTGCTTTCTGTTCATGGCTTCTCTCCCAATGTGATACAAATTAAGCGTTGTGTCTCTCATTGAACAGCAGATATTGAAATGCCGTTTTTAATGTGATACACTTGTCTCTGGTGATACATCTGTGACAGATTATAGCACCTGCATAAACTACTGTCAACACATCACAAAAAACGGAGGAGTTATGAGAGGCAGAAACAGAAGAAAGAAATTTTTGAGAACCTCAGGCATTGTTCTGTTTGTGGCGATTGGACTGACGGCAGCTGGCGTCTTGCTTCTTCGGGCAGTGGTGTCCGGCAAATTTGTTCCGGACAATCTCCTGGAGGCGGCTCCGGACAGAATTTCAGATACCATTGAGATTGACCTTACCGATCCATTGCATAAGCAGGTGACTGGAGGCGTCATCATTGGGTATAATGCAGATACAGAAGATGTGCAGATTTATAGAGGCATTCCCTATGCCGCACCGCCTGTCGCTGAACTGCGATGGAAAGCACCGCAGGATGTGGTTGCATGGGAGGGCGTTCGGGAGTGTTTTGAGAACGCACCGAATCCCATTCAAGGCGATAATGAAATCAAGCCGGGGGAATTTGGTGCGGAAACTGTACCAGACCCGGCGGCGGGATATTCAGAGGATTGCCTATATCTGAATGTATGGACAAACTCAACTGGTACGGATATGCCCGTGGTGTTTTACATTCCCGGCGGTGCATGGGTTAGCGGGGGCTGTTCAGTGGAGAATTATGACGGCGAATATCTGGCTTCGCAGAATGTTGTTTTTGTCAGCATCAATTACAGACTGGGCATTTTCGGCTGGTTGGCGGCGGATGTACTGGCTGATGAAGATGCCGAAAACTCTACGGGAAACTACGGTTTAATGGACATTATCAAGGCTTTGGAGTGGGTGCAGGAAAATATTTCTGAATTTGGTGGCAATCCCGATAACATCACACTGTATGGCGGCTCGGCAGGTGGAAATCTTATTGATTTGTTGATGGTATCCCCTAAAGCGGAGGGTCTTTTCCACAAAGCGGTCAGCATGAGTTATCCGCTGGACATGATTTCTCCTGCATGGGATAAAAATTTCAAAACAGACTTGGGAAACAAAGTCATTCCAGATGAAGATGCATTGGAAAAACTGCGAAATACTTCCGTTAATGACCTGATGTGTAACCTCAGTGTGATTAGTGCTTATGCTTTTTCGGGACCGACCTTAGACGGTGTGTACCTTGACATGACCTTTGCTGAAGCTGTTGCACAAGGTAGGGGTGCAAAGATTGACTATATTGCAGGATTTAACTATAACGATGCTATTCCCTTGACAGCGGATGGCGAAGCAACCGGCGATGCTGCTTTTGTTGCCATGCTTGGCGGCACACCGGACGGAGCTACAGACGGTGATGTTTTGCGAACTGTTTACAATGCCCTTGCAGGGTATCGTGCAAAGGCAAGCACCGCCAACACCTATTTACTTCAGTTTTCACACCCAACAGCCTCACCCGAACAACTTGGAGCAGTACACGGTGGTGATGTTCAATATATGCTAAATTATTTTTCGTTCAACCGTGCCGACTACTGGGCAGAAGATGACTTCCATATGGGCAAAATTGCATCAGCGTATTTCATCAACTTTTGTAGAAACGGTAATCCAAACGGTGATAACTTACCTGAGTGGGAACAGAGCGGCGGAAACGGTGTTTATTTTGAAATGAACCTTACAGGCGGGATGAAACAGATGGATGCCGACAAGACGGAGTTAGTGGAAAACTTTATGAAACAAAACCCCGATTGCACAATTTTTGAATGAGGTAGAGAATGTGAAAAAAGCAGGAAAAGTATTTATGATTATCATAATTTGTGTCGCCGTTTTAGCGGTAGCACTTATTGGCTTTATGAAGTTGCTGTCAGCGAAGACAGAGCAGGAAAACAAAGCCGCTATGGAAAATCTTAGAGTTACGCTGCATGAGGGTATCAACGATCTGGAGTATGCCTATGGGCAGGATTGCAAGGCAGAAATCAAGGAGTACCACGAAAGGGTGGACAGCGACAGCTTCTCGGAATATGTGGTTTACTATCCGGCAGATTTGAGCCAAAATTATCCCGTTGTGGTATGGGGAAACGGCTCCGGTGGTACATATCAGGATTATGAGGCCGCATTGAAAAGTCTGGCATCCTATGGCTTCATAGTAATCGGAAATGACGATGAGCTTACGGGAAGCGGCAAGACCATTTATGAAATGGGACTGTATGCTGAAAAACTGAATACAGACCCCGACAGTATTTTTTATGGAAAACTCAATACTGCAAAAATGGGTGTAGGAGGTCATTCTCAAGGTGCTTGCGGTGCTGTCAATGCGGCAACGAACTATGAACGCAGTACGGAGTTGTTTTCATCTCTATTTACAACATCTATGCCCAAAATTGAAATGTGCGTGGACTTATTTGACTACTGGGCATACGATCTTTCCGGGGTTGACATACCCTACTTTATGACAAGCGGAACGGGTGACTTTGATAATTCCGTTGCACCTCTTTCTTCCATGGAAGAAAATATGAGGGCGTTGCCGGAAGATACGGTGGCGGTCATGGCTCGTATGACAGGCTCAGACCACAATATCGTTGGTATCCCCTGTGGCTATATGAACGCATGGTTTTGTTATACCCTTAAAGATGACACGACAGCTGCATCTATCTTTACACAGGATGGAGAGCTTGCAAATAACACTTTACGTTGGCAGGATGTTAAGTTCCATTACCACAGCAGGTTCAGGAAGAGAAACCGCGCCAGAACAATCGGTGGTCATATGCTTTGGCCGGTGCATAAAGTCCCGACCATCAATACAGCGCGTGGTGGACGAAACGGTTTTTATGACAGAATAGATTTGACGCTGCAGGAAATCCGCTATATGATGACTGGTGAGCCATGTACAAAAAATCAGGCTGTACGGAATGTGATTAAAAAGGAAAAAGATTGGTTTGCACTCTTTATGGTTGAGCCGGGTGTGGATGCTTTTAAGAGGTTCATCACGACTTTTAAGCTTCTCCCCTTCGTTTTTGGAGAGGATTACCGTGTTATATCTCTCGCTAAATCGGACTTGGCAAACGGTGAATACATTCCCGTTTCCGTAGACGAGCCGGTATTCCCAACAGATTTCAGCCGGTATGTAAAGAATAATCTGTATGCCATAGAGAAGCGTAACTGTGAAATTGGCTAAACACTGTTTAGCCAATTGAGAGCCAGCGGCCAACTGTGACGGGTAAACCTTTTAATTTTCCCTCACACCTTTTAATTTTTCCTCCGCTCTCAAATTTGCGGGGTAAGTTGAAAAGTCGGGAGCAGCCATCACCAGCCAGATATAATCGTAAGAAATGAGCCGATTCCGGCGGCAATTCACGCGAAAATGCCCGTAAATCAAGCCTTTTTCGGCTCAATGTGTACATATTTTGGGTATGTAGATTGTATCAAAGACAACGTGCAGATAGATGCGGCGTAGCTTGCGGGAAGGTGTTTGCTTATAAAAAACGAATAATCAGGGCAGAGCGATATTCCGGATGAAAAGGTAGGAAAATTCGATTGCCCGGCAGGTAAGCGATTCACACGTATGTGGAGGGTCATCTCCGGAAAATCCATTGGGCCTTAATTCGCGGCAGCGCAGGGAACCAAATTCCTGTTCGAATTCTTCCGCAAAATGATAGCAGATTTGTACGATTTCTTTTTCATCCATGGAGGAGGCGGAGAAATACAGCCCGATGAACATCAGCGTGCCTTCGACAAGACCACACTGTGCGCGGAAACCGCCAGCCCCATGCATTCCCAGGGCAGCCGTAAAAACGTCTTTTTGGATGGGAAACTTAAACAGCTCGGACAAACAGGTCAGGGAGGTCCGGGCACAGTTCAAGTCGTACTGATAATATAGATGATGTACCTTGTTCTGTATATATTCCCTGTATTCCATGGATGTCCCCTGCCTTAAATATTTGTTCAGGACAGCGCTTTTCAATCTGCGCTGTGCCTCTGACGTTTATCAGTTTAGCAAATTATGGGCAGACAGACAAGCGTAATATTGTGGAAAGAAAAACCAGCATTAAGATTTCAAAAAGGGTTTGACAACCTGTGTCTCTTGCTTTAAGATGAGGATGACACATCATTTGAACTTCCTCATTACTGATGGAAGTTGGGAAATTTTATTCCGGCATCGAGTGGGCCGGGATTCAAATTTAGCAGGGAAACCTGCATTATATATAAAGGCACTGATTATTTTCTGGGGAAATATTTGGTGCCTTTTTTTGCGTTCATATGAAATTGTGTCAGAAGGAGGGATGAGAAAACACTCGGACGAAACCAAAGATCCGTATGCTGCTATGACTTATGGGTGATTAGCATATGCGGCGTTTTACATTGTGGGGAAATGAAAGGAGGAAACGAATGAACAGCAAAAAGAAAACCATCTATAAGTATGGGAGTGTCCGTCTGCCGCTTGAGACAGGAAGAATGGCCTGGTATAACCAGAAAGGCTTCTGGAGGAATACCGATATCGTGGAACGGATACTGGTGATCGACGGGAATCATGTGGTATTTGAGACAGCAAGATACCGAAATGCTGGCAAAGAAAAAATATGACGATGGTGAACTTGTGGTTACGCCCGGAATTATAACGGCACGATTGATGTCGGTTGCTGAGGATGGGAAGGAACATCAGGATTTCTGGGAATTTTAGAGAAAAGGAGACAGGAATGATCAAGGTTATCTACTGGATTGAGAATGAATACAATGAGGAGACCGGGTGGACGGATGCCGCTCAGAAAGAAAGTTATCTTAAAGAAGTGGCTGAACTGTTCGGACGGGTCGGATGGAAGATGGAAAGGCCGGAAAGCGGCTGGCCGTCCGCAGTCCTTGCCAGAGGGGAGGAAAAGCTGGAAGTACATCCTCTTTATATTACGGGAAAAGTCAGGGTGGATTCCCCCAAAGGCATATCGAAGCTGCTGCTATGTGCAAAGACGTTTCATTTCAGCCAGGTCGAGACAGTGAATATCAGCGAGGATTTGACGGATGTGGAATATCTGATACATCTTCGTGGTGAACAGGAGCAGATGGAACGGGACATTCTGTCCCTGTGCAGCAGGAGCAAGGGTGACAGGCAGGTATCTTCCGCATGGATATATGAATGGATTGCAAGAAAGTATCATATCCGGCGGAAAGGCGAGAATGGGGAAGACGTCATCCTGCTGGGCGTTTTTCGGAACCTTATTGAGAAGCTGGTATACCGGGGCAATCTGGAAGAAAGCAGAGATGACAGGAAAGGGCTTTGCTACCGGATTGTCAGGGATATAGAAAAAGATACCAGCAAGGCGGCATGACTTATCATTATATTTTGAAGGAATGGGCAGCTTCACGACACATGTGGGCTGCCTTTTTTCGCTCCGGTCATTGCTAAACGCTATTGACTGGTGCGGATACAAAACGGCATGGGCAGTAGCGTTTTATGTCCCGATTTCACAGAAAATCGAGGACGCAAGCCGGAACGGAGCGAAGGATGTGTGTTTTTGTCGTATTTTTTTATTTATAGCTTATATGGTATATGCTATCCCCAAACTTCCAAATGTGTTTGGATTATGTCTCCACATTTTCCGGAAAGCGTTCTTTCAGCAAATCAATGAGTCTCTCTGCAATTGGTGTAAAAACCTGATATTTTTTCCAGATGATATACATTTTGGTCTCCAGCTTAGGAGAAAGCGGACGAAAACACAGCCCGCTCTCTGGGCTGACATCAGCCAGCCGGTCAAATACCAGCAGACATCCCAGTCCTTCCCTGACAAAAACGGAACCGTTATAAAACAGGTTGATGGTACCGACAATGTTAAGATAATCAACGGCCTCACCGCACCATCTCGGAAGGTCGGCACGGATAGACTGGGGCGAAGTAATGAGCGGAACACCCTGCAGATCTTCAGAATATATCGCAGATTTCTGTGAGAGCGGATTGTCAGTCCGCATCAGAAGTCCCCAGGTATCGCCTCCGGGCAGTGTCAGATAATTGAACCTTGCAAGATCAGGCGGTTCCACGATGACTGCAAAGTCGGAGAGTCCCTGTTCCAGATCATTGACCACTACACGGGTATCGCCGCTGGTGATATGAAAACGAAGTCCCGGATATTGCAGGTGGAAATCCTTGATGGCGCTGGCCAGGTAATGTATGAGATAAGATTCTGCACAGCCAATCCGTATGTCCCCGCCGGTGATGTCATTAAGAGACTGAAATTCTTCTATGGTTTTATCAGCCATTTCAAGAATATCCTCTGCGCGTTTGCGCAGCAGAATCCCTTCCTCCGTCAGATGCACATTATAGTTGCCGCGGGCAAACAGTTTGCATCCAAGTTCCGCTTCCAGTTCCTTGAGCTGCTTTGACAAAGTGGGCTGGGAAATATGCAGTGATCTGGCTGCGCCTGTGATGCTTCCTTCCCTTGCCACTTCTATAAAATACCGCAAAACTCGCAATTCCATAAAATACCTCCGTTTCCTGTGCCTTCCTGGGCGCATATGCTTCTATTGGTTATATTAACAAATATAGATATTCTTTGCAAGAATAACTAGAAATAGAAATTAAGTATTTGCCATTCTTTTTCTCTCAATATAAAATAGAAACAGCAAAGGAGGTACCATTGGTTTGACGGTTAAAGACATTATTACCTTATTCTTTTTGGTATGCACGATGTCTATGCTCGCGGCATGCAGCGCTGAGGGCGCAGATGCATCGGATGATTCTGAGGACAGCGATGTTTTGGATACGGACAGCAGTATTCTGGTTGCTTATTTTTCCTGCACCGGCACAACAGAGCAGATTGCCGGGTGGATTGCAGACGAAACAGGTGCTGATCTTTACGAAATTGTGCCAGAGGACCCTTATACAGAGGAGGATCTGGCATATTATACCGGTGGGCGTGCTGATCAGGAGCAGGCAGATTCTTCCACCCGTCCTGCAATCTCCGGCAGTGTGGAGAACATCGGGCAGTACGATGTGATCTTCCTCGGTTACCCCATCTGGCATGGGCAGGCGCCACGGATCATCAGCTCTTTTTTGGAGAGTTATGATTTGTCTGATGTAACGATCATTCCCTTCTGCACTTCCCACAGCAGCGGCATCGGCTCCAGTGCCGAAAATCTGCATGATTTATGCTCCGACACGGTTACATGGATGGATGGAATGCGATTCCCAGGGGATGCAATGGAAAGTGATGTAGTTGAATGGGTAGACAGTCTGGAATTAACGGAAAGCGAGGCGCGTACCGTGGGTGAATTTGACTTTGAAACGAAGACCGTACTGCTGAACAGCGGCTATGAAATGCCCATCATGGGGCTTGGCACATACAGCCTGACGGATGAGGAGTGTGCCGTTTCCATTGCGGCGCTGCTGGAAGCGGGCGGCAGACTGATTGATACCGCGTATATGTACGGTAATGAGGCGGCTGTAGGGCAGGCTATCCGGGATTCGGATGTGCCGCGGGAGGATATTTTTGTGATTACAAAGCTCTACCCCAGCCAGTTCGACCATGCAGCGGAAGCCATTGACGAAGCATTGGAAAAAATGGGTTTGGACTACATCGACATGATCCTCCTGCACCATCCGGGAGACGGTGATGTGGAAGCATACCTGGCGTTGGAGCAGGCTGTCGCAGACGGCAAGGTGCATTCGATTGGCCTGTCCAACTGGTATGTGGAGGAACTGGAGGAGTTTCTGCCCCAGGTGAACATCACCCCGGCGCTGGTGCAGAATGAGATTCATCCCTATTATCAGGAAAATGATGTGATCCCTTATATCCAGTCTCTTGGCATTGTGGTGCAGGGCTGGTATCCGCTCGGTGGGCGTGGACATACGGCAGAACTGCTGGGGGATGAAACCATCTCCTCTATTGCGGAAAATCATGGCGTTTCTTCCGCTCAGGTGATCCTGCGGTGGAATCTTCAGAAGGGCGTTGTAGTGATCCCCGGCTCCAGCGATCCGGAACATATCAGGGAGAACCTTGATCTGTTTGACTTTGAACTGACGGATGAGGAAATGGAGCAGATCAAAGCTCTGGATCGGAACGAAAAACACGACTGGTATTAAAAATATGATTCAGACATTAAAAATACAGGAAATTTTTGAAATGAACTTTAAATCATGAGAACAAAACCGGAAGTGAAAAAGAGGGATATACGAGACGGTATGGAGAGCCGCAGGATTTTACAGAAAACTGAATAAGAAAAGAAAACAGTCATTTGCCGGAAGTTGCGGATGGCTGTTTTTTTATGCACACGGCCGCGTAAGGAATTATTCCAGCTAAAGCCGGAGGTCGGCGCGAAAAACTTGCAGCTAACACTGTTCGCGCCTTGCGCTGACGAGCAGGGAGAAAACCACCCTGCCCGATTGTCCAAATACCAGTGAAGCATATGGTATATGGCTATACAGAAAATGAGAAAGATTCCATCCGGAGGAAAGAAATCGGAGAGAAAAGCTGGATGATTGTCAGAAGAGTTTATTGCCTTGTTTTCGCTTAGCAGCCTGACTCTCTGAAAAAAATCCGACAGATTTTGAAAATCTGATGGTTGAATTATGCTTTTGTCGTGTGTATAATGCATCGTACAACAGAATGTTGGAAAAATCAAGGAGGAATTTTATGACAGTAATTTCTGTGGATCATCTGACAAAAGACTACGGCCACGGTCGTGGCGTGTTTGATGTATCAATTCAGGTAAATAAGGGCGAATGCTATGGCTTCCTCGGCCCGAATGGCGCCGGAAAGACAACGAGCATTCGTCATCTGATGGGTTTTTCTAAGCCAGACAGGGGCAGCACCTCAATCGCCGGGATGGACAGCTGGAAGAATAGCGCAACGTTAAAAAATACGGTAGGATACCTTCCAGGGGAGGTAACGTTGCCAGATGGACTTTCCGGAACCGGGTTCCTGCGCATGATGGGACAGATGCGTCATGTGGAAAATGACAGTTATCTGAGGATGCTGCTGGAAAAGTTTGATCTGGACCCGAATGTCAGCATCAAACGGATGAGTCTGGGCGTAAAGCGTAAACTCGCGGTTGTCACGGCCTTTATGCAGGATCCGGATATTCTGATCTTGGACGAACCAACGTCCGGACTTGATCCGGTCATGCAGGAGACCTTTATTGAATTTGTAAAGGAAGAAAAGGAACGGGGCAAGACGATTTTTCTCTCTTCCCATATTTTCCATGAGGTGGACGCTACCTGCGACCGCATTGCCATCATAAGGGATGGAAAGATTGTTTCCGAATTCAAATCGGAGGAACTGAAGCAGAAGCATGACCGTATCTATCGCGTAACATTTGCGGACGAAATATCTTATATGAATTTTGTTCAGAAACCGTTCCGGTTCACATCGAAAAACAAAGGGAAACTCCGTGCGAGGGTGCAGATAGAGGCAGATCGGGTCGGTGAGTTGACGACCTGTCTATGCGATTACAATATCGCAGATTTCATTGAGATACCGTTTACCCTGGAGGACTATTTCATGGGCTTCTACGATACCGGTCATCATTTTAAGGGGGTGAGCGCATGAGTGAATCGATTCTTTCTATAAAAAATCTGACCAAAGACTTTGGACTGGAACGAGGTCTGTTTGGAGTATCAATCCAGGTAAATCAAGGTGAATGTTACGGTTTCCTGGGTCCGAACGGCGCCGGAAAGACGACCGCGATCAGACATATGATGGGCTTTTTGAAGCCGGATTCCGGCGAAGTGCTGGTGAATGGGCTGAATCCCTGGAAGCAGGCACCAGAGGTCATGCGGGATGTCAGTTATATTCCCGGCGAGATCGCGTTCCCGGATCTGGCGACTGGCACGGACTTTTTTAAGGTGCAGGCGCAGTTCCTGGGCGTGAAGGATTTTACCTATATGAATCATCTGATTGACCTTCTGGGTCTGGATCCGTCCGCCAATCTGAAACGTATGAGTAAAGGAATGAAGCAGAAGACGGCGATCGTTGCCGCACTCATGGGAGATAAGAAAGTATTAATCATGGACGAGCCGACAACTGGCCTGGATCCGCTGATGCGCGAGACTTTTCTGGAGCTGATCCGCGAGGAAAAGAAAAAGGGCAGGACCATCTTCATGTCCAGTCATATTTTTGAGGAGATTGAGGATGTCTGCGACCGGGTCGCCATTATTGGAAATGGTAAAATAAAGGATGTGCTGAGCCTTTATAAGCTGCGTCATGACACGCCGAGAATGTTCCTGATCACGTTTGCTAATGAAGCAGCTGCACAGGAATACGTGAACAGAGTCCCGGAGGCGGACCTGGATGAACAGGTAAAGAATGTGGTATCCTTTGCCGCTCCTGCTGCAGAGACCGACCGCGCGATTAAAGCGACGAAAGGCCTGCCAGTGGTTTCGGTTGATGAGACGCATGAGGATCTTGAGGAGTACTTTATGAATATTTATCGGAAGGAGATCAGACAATCATGAAAGTTACAAAAATATTTTCCTGGCCGCTGATGAAGCAGAGCCTGAATGCGAATAAAGTCCTGTTTATCGCCTGCACGCTTGTTTTGTGCCTGATGACAGTGGTTACAACCTACGCGAATAATCTGCTGGGTGAGACGGAAACGGTAGATTATACGGATGCGCAGACCGATTTCTACAGCCATTTGTATGTGCTGGCTTCTTACAATGAAATGGCAGGAACAGAACTGAGCTACGAAGATTTTGCGGAAGCGGAAGATCAGACCATGTATGAGACAGCCTTTGAGATGGCTTCTGCGCAGTCCGACGACCTTGATCTTTCCTGTGAGAACTTCGAAGCAGCGGCAAATACTCTGGCTGAATCAGAAGCCGGTCTGGATGCCTATATTTCCGAGTTTGAGTACGTCTATGCACTCGGCTCTGTGAAGGGCTGCTTTTCCGGGGACGATCTGGATATCGAATCCATGATGACCATGATGCTGGAGATGATGGGCATTCCATCCGATATGCTGGAGACCATGAGTGAAATGGACACGACAGCCATGATGAATCAGATGTATTTTACGATCATGAGCCTGCTGCCGTTGATCCTGTTTCTTGTATTTGCCGGAAATGCGCTGGTGGTCGATCAGGTGGATAAAGGCTCCATGGCTTATATCCTCTCTACACCTACGAAGCGCAGCGCGGTGGTGATCACACAGGCGATTTATTTGATCATAATGCCATTTCTCATGGTCGGATGCGCGTTCCTTGTAAAGCTGGCGGCGACACAGGCATTTGCCGGGGAAGTGGATACCGCGAGATTTGCCGCACTTTATGGAGGATTGTATCTGCTGGCGGAGGCAATGGCGGCGATCTGCTATCTGGCAAGCTGCCTGTTTAACCTCAGCAAGTATGCGCTGGCATTGGGCGGAGGCCTGAATGTCTGGTTTTTCCTCTGCTCGCTGCTCGGTATGTTTGGTTCGGAGAGTATGGTCAGCATGGGCATCGGCGTGGAAATGCTCGGAAACTTTAATAAGATTACCATTGTCGGTCTGTTTGATATCGAGGCGCTGGGAACTGTTGGCTCCGGCAGCGTAGATTATGCTTTTGTACCGAAGCTGGTCGCTTTGGCTGTGATCGCTTTTGTCTGCTATGTAGTGGGAATGATACGGTTCCAGAAAAAGGATCTGCCGCTGTAATGTTAATGTACAGATGGTTTTGCCGCAGATAAAACCAGACGAAGCAAAACGGCTGAATGGATAATTTGATTGACTATTTTGTAAATCTGTACTAAACTTTCCAATGACAAAGACGTCGTAGATACCTGCCTGGTATCATGCGGCGTTTTTTGCATGATGGGGGTATTTTTCATCAGACAGGACCAGATTGTATATGCATATGGGTTTTGATGATGTTTGTCAATCGGAAAGGAGAGTTCAAGATGAAGATTGTGGTAATTGGCGCGGGAGCGATGGGCTGTCTTTATGGAGCCTTCTTAAGCGAAAAGAATGAGGTTGTCATGTTGGATTCCTGGCAGCCCCAGGTGGATGTGATCAGCAAAAACGGGATTACGATTGAGGAGAAAGGACAGGAAAAGCAGTATCCGAACGCGAAAGCATGTCTTTCCGGGGAATATAGGGCGCCCGCGGACCTCGTCATTCTTTTTGTCAAATCCATTTATACAGAAGATGCCCTTGCTCTGAACAGCGGCCTGTTTGGGGAAAACACGCTTGTAATGACGCTTCAGAATGGAGCCGGGAATGACCGGAAGATTGCAAAATATGTCCGGCCGGAAAATATCATCATTGGAACGACAAAACACAACTGTGTGAATCTCGGATCCGGCAAAAGCCGGCATACGGCTTCAGGTGCGACTACGATCGGAAGCAATCATAACGCGGTCGGGAATCTGGAGCGGGTAGCAGGTACGCTTCGCGAAGCCGGGTTTGAGGTAGAGGTTTCAGAGGATATCCAGCGCATCTTATGGAGCAAGCTGTTTGTGAACCTGTCCATTAATACGTTCACCGCGATCACGAGGACAAAGATCGGGTTTATGGTGGAGGATAAGCATGCCTGGGATTTTGCAAGGCGTCTGGTCTACGAGGCGGTGGAAGTGGCAGAGGCAGACGGTACCTATTTTGACCGGCGTGAAGCGCTGGAGAGCGTCCGGAAAGTTTGTATTGACGCTGCGGACGGCTATTCCTCCATGTATCAGGACGTCATGCGCGGAAATAAGACGGAAATTGACGCGATCAATGGGGCGATCGTGGAGCAGGCGAAGCTTTATGGTGTTGCTGTACCATACAATTCCCTGATCGTGGATCTGATGCATGCCATAGAGAGCGCGTACAAATACAACCAGCAGGAGAGAACATGATGGCAAAGCCGAAGATAGCGGTTGTTCCCTTGTGGGATGACGAAAAGGAAAGTATCTGGATGGTTCCCGGATATATGGATGGAATCAGGGATGCCGGGGGCATCCGGAATTTGACTATCACGTGAATCCGGCAAGCAGAAAGATTTTTGAAACATTTGTTAATGCCACAGCGATGTGATTTTCGTGTACAGTTTCCGATTTCTGTATTATAATCTCCTATGTACATGTGTCAGGAAACATAAATCTGATAAACAGCTTAATTCACATAGGTATCAAGGGAGAAAATCGGACATGAAAAGCGTTTTAGTCAAGGATACGACAAAAGAGGAGAGGGAAGCGATCATCCGGCAGTCCCTTGACTGTGACGGCGGATGCGAGAATTGTTCCAGCTGCTGGCTGGGAGGCGGAAACCCGCTTGAAATGTACCAGCGGTACATTGACGGAGAGATGGAAATATGGGAGATCAATGCGGAGTATAATGCAAGATACCTAAGGGGATAAAACAGAAAGATGAGGGACGATGATATCATGAAACCACTGAGCCAGAAAACGGACGGTTTTACGGATTCTGTAATCCGCAGAATGACCAGGATATCCAATCAATACCATGCGGTGAACCTGTCACAGGGATTTCCGGATTTTGACCCGCCAAAGGAGATTACGGACCGGTTAAAGGAAATTGCGCCATACGGCCCGCACCAGTATGCCCTGACCTGGGGAGCACAGAACTTCAGGGAGGCGCTTGCCCGAAAGCAGGAGCATTTTTCCGGAATGCAGGTTGACCCGGATCAGGAGATTGTCGTCACCTGCGGCAGTACGGAAGCCATGATGGCCTCCATGCTGACCGTCTGCAATCCGGGAGATAAGGTGGTCGTCTTTTCGCCTTTTTACGAAAATTATGGGGCGGATGCGATCCTGTCCGGGGCTGAGCCCATCTATGTACCGCTGAATCCGCCGGATTTTGATTTCGATCCCGATGTGCTGGAGGCGGCAATGCGGCAGGATGGCGTGAAAGCACTGATCCTCTGCAACCCGTCCAATCCTTCCGGAAAAGTATTTACCAGAGAAGAACTGCAGATCATCGCGGAGCTGGCCATCCGGTATGATATCTATGTGATAACGGATGAAGTCTATGAGCATATTTTGTACAAGCCAAATACACATACCTATATGGCGACCTTGCCCGGCATGAAAGAGCGAACGATCATCTGCAATTCTCTTTCGAAGACCTATTCTATCACCGGATGGCGACTGGGGTACGTTATCGCTCCGCCGGAAATTACAGAGCGTATAAAAAAAGTACATGATTTCCTGACCGTAGGCGCCGCAGCACCGCTGATGGAAGCGGTCCTGCCGGGTCTGAAATTTGGGGATGACTATTACCGGGAACTGCAGGCGCACTATACGCATTTGAAAGAATTGTTTGTAAATGGCCTGCGGGATATCGGATTTTCTTTTGTAAAGCCTCAGGGCGCTTATTATGTCATGGTGGATATCAGTGAGTTCGGTTATGAGGATGATCAGGAGTTCTGTATAGACCTGGCAAGGAAAGTCGGCGTAGGAGCGGTTCCCTTTTATTTTATTGAATTTTCATATTTGTCTGTTTGTATTTGAGTTAGTTTAGTAGTAATATAAGGGATAAGCAGACATCTGCTGAACGGTGTGGAAATGAATACAGCTGGAGTGATCGGAAGAAAGAAGGCGCATCACAATGGACATAAAGAAATTCAAAAAAGAACACAGTACGTTTATTGCAGTAGGTACGACGCTCATTATTGTGGGTTTGGCCGCTCTTGTGTGGAAATGCATGAAGAAATGTTTTTGCACAGATGAGAAAAGCTGATAAAACGATATAACTACAAGCAGACACCACCCACCGAAGGAAAATCACTCTCTTTGATGGGTTTGTCTTTTATATGTAGCGAATGGGAAGCTGTGTGCTTGCGTTAATGAAGAAAGGAGCCAGGAAATGAAAACATTAATTGCGTATTATTCAAGAGCCGGGGCAACAAAGAAAGCTGCAGAGACACTCCGGAAAATCACAGATGGTACTCTGTTTGAAATCCGGGGTGAAAAGAATTACGGAAACTATTTTACAGCACTCGGAATTGCAAGGAAAGAATTTTCCCAAAATGAACTTCCGAAAGTATTGGATCAGGTAAAAGATTTTGACTCTTATGACCGTATCCTGATTGGCTTTCCGATCTGGTACAGTAAATGTCCTCAGCTGATTCTGTCCTTTATCTCGCAGTATGATTTCAATGGGAAAGAGGTCTATCCTTTCTGTACCAGCGGAATGAGCGGCCCCGAAACCGCGGCAGAACAACTGACGAAAGCCTGTGTTGGAGCGAACGTCCATTCAGGGCTGCGCCTGAATAAGGTTAATGAGGAAACAGTCAAAACATGGCTCGCATGAGGAAAAATGAAGAGCGAATACATTCAGTTAAAGGAATATATGGATCAGAGTAAGAAAACCGGAGCCGTTTTAAACGAATGACAGGATGTGACGCGGAGAGCCTCGCGTTTAAAATTGCGCTTACGCGCAATGGCTCGGCCTACGTCGTGCATCTGCTTTGCAGATACACGACAAGATATGAGAATTTTCAAAGGAGGCAGGGGCATGGACAATATACAGAAACTGGCGGATTATATTGATCACAGCAACAACATCGTTGCAATGACTGGTAGTCTTTTAATCCGGCGGCTGGCCGGAGATTCTGCTTCCTGATAAGCAGCGATTTTTGATAAGATTCATAACGTTTTATGCAGGGCACCTAAAATTCCAACGAAGAATTTCAGGTGCCTTTTTGCGTTGCTATGAAAAATCGGGGGCCGGCCAGGATTGTTGAAAACAAGCACTGCTATGGATAGCGAAACAGATGGGATGCAGGCACACAAAAACTCCGGAATGGTCCGGACACACAGAAAAGGAGAATGAATTTATGGACAGAAGCTATAAAGAATTTCGAAACAGCGTTTTAAAGATGGTACAGGAGTATTATGGAAAAGAGGCCTGGGTTTGCGTGGATAAAATAAAAAAATTAAACAAACCGGAGCAAGAAGGCCTTTCGATCTGCATAAAGGGCAAAAATGTATGCCCGGTCATCTATTTGAATGATTATTACGATGAGTGGAATTGCGGACGTAGCATCGAAGCAATCGTAGCGGATATCATCGCTCTTTACAATGAGCGCAGTAAGAATTTACCTGAATTTGATAGGGAAGCATTCCATGACTATCAAAAAGTGGAAAGACATCTGTTGTGCAGGCTTGTCAATTATGAAAACAACAGGGGACTGCTGGAAGAATTACCCCATATAAAGTTCCATGATGGAAAAGGTGTTATTTATCAATGGGAGCCCGGAAAAAAGAGGAAACACGGCAGCGTTAGCATGAAAATTTATACGATGAACAAGGCTCCTTCAGGCGAAATCCTGCGGGAGCTTTTTTCGTGGCGTGAAACTCAACCTGCGACCTTTGCGGAGGCGTAGCCGTGACAGGCGGCAGATGGATGGAGGTAGAATCATTGCCAAGGAAACCGAAACATCCGTGCTCCTATCCGGGTTGTTCGGAGCTTGTGGAGTATGGCGAACGCTACTGCGAGAAACATCAGAAGGAAGAGAACAAACGCTACGAGAAGTATGACCGAGATCCGGCTGTACGCCGTAGGTACGGGCGAGCCTGGAAACGCATCCGTGACAGCTACGCTGCCGCTCATCCGTTGTGCGAGCAGTGTCTGGCGAAGGGGATCTACGTGAAGACTGAGGAGATACACCACAAGCTGCCGCTTTCTGAGGGTGGCACGCATGACCGCTCCAACCTGATTGCTTTGTGCAGGCCGTGCCATGCACGGATTCATGCGGAACGCGGCGACAGGTGGCATAACCACTCAAAGCGGGAAGAAAAAGATATTTAAAGCTGATGCGAGGTTATCCAGCGTAGCAATTCCTCGAAGCCGGATTCTCCGGCAGCTATTTGCAGGAATATTTCAGATAACTCTTCCTGCGTATAGTTGAGCTCTATTTTGTTGAGCGCGAGAAATACAAGCATCGCATGTGCGCCGATGCGTTTGTTTCCGTCAACGAAAGCATGGTTTTTAACAAGGCCATAACCAAGTCTGGCAGCCTTTTGTTGAATGGACGGAAACACATCGGTATCTCCAAAACCTTGAAATGGTGCGTTTAACGCAGAATCGAGCAGTCCTTCATCGCGGATGCCATCACTGCCACCGGTTTCTTCCAGAAGCTGTGTGTGCAGTAATAAAATCTGTTCCTTTGAAAGAATAATCATTTGGCCAGTGCCTCGTAAGCTTCACGGTTTTTTGCGAGCAGTCGTTTGGATACAGCAAGGACATCTTCATCGCGAGCTGTCTGTTCTTCTTCTGCAGAACTGAACTCAATAAGCAGGTAGCGTGGCGTGTTGTTCTTTAAAATGACAACGGCTCCATTCTCATCAACCATGCGTGCAACTCGTGAGAAGTTCTGGTTGGCTTCTGTGATAGAAACGAGATTACTTGTGTTTACATTCATGTGTAGAACCTCCTGTATGTGATACTGTTAGTATACGCAGGTTTTAGGAGAAATTCAACCTATTTTTCGTATATATTCACCTGCACTTCAAGTCATATACATTTATCGTTCAAAAGCGTCATAGCAGGTTAATCAGAAGTGAGAAGGGGCAGAAGATTTCCGAGAGAATTCTTCCCGGCGCATTTTTCTGCATGAGGACAAAAAAAGGAGCCATATTGACTCCCTTTTTCATTTTCGATTTATGAGTTCCTACTGAATATAACTTATCGGAAGGAAAACGCGCTTGCGGGTTTTCACCCGATAAGTTAACGACAGAATCGCCAGATTCTGGAGTGTTATGCGAAGCGGTTTTCTTCGCATAATATCGCTTCTCAGAAGGCAAACGGAAAAGCATTTTCAATTCCGGCGGAAACAGCATCTGCCTTCTCTTTGTAATACTTTCGGGGAAAAGGACATGACACTAAATTTTGAGCATTCTCCCCGGATGTTTTTTGTATGTATCCGGCTCTTACGATTGTAAAGGCTCCATCCGCTTGAAGTAGACTTTATAGGTCACAATAAACAGAATAATGGACAGGATACATGTCAGAATATTCGCTGTTGGCTGCGCCGCACCTACTATAATCGGTGAATGGAAAATCGCATTCATGATGAGCAGGATTGGAATGAAGAAGAGTCCCTGACGGGAAAGGGACAGGATGAGAGCGGGAGCTGCGGCGCCGGCACCCTGGATTGCGTTCGTCATCACAAAGGCAATTCCCATGAACGGCGCGGACGCGAGGTAGATTCTCGAAAAGGTAATCCCGTAGGATCTGGCTTCCGGGTCACTCAGGAAAGCTCCAACCAGCGGCTTTGCAAGGGTGAAACAAACGATCGTCATAACAACGCTTACAATAAAGGCCAGAATCAGGGAAAAACGCAGAATCTCCATAAAGCGCTTTTTCGCACGAGCGCCGAAACAGTATCCAAAGAGCGGCTGGACTCCGACCCCCAGACCCATGACCAGCTGTGTGGCGATTGTATCGACTTTTATGGCTACGCCCAGTCCGGCCACATACAGATCTCCATAGGAAGCCATCACATTATTGACACAAGTGGAGGCGATACTCGCCAGCAGGCTGTTGCAGAAAGCCGGAATGCCGATAGCAAACACCCCCGTTGCAATCTCGTCGCCCACGCGATAATTTCTGGGATTCATGGAAAGGAACGTCTTTCGGAACAGCAGATTTCCAACATAAAAGCAAAACGCGAATATATTTCCGATCACAGTCGCTAATGCAGCGCCGGCCATGCCCCATCCGAGAACTAAAATCATGATCGGGTCCAGAATGATATTAATAATATTTCCACAGACCGTGCCGGTCATGGCCGTCCTGGGTTTCCCGTCCGCACGAAAGACATTGCTGAAGCAACTGCTGGTGATCTGGAACGGGTATCCAATGGCGAGGATTCCCAAATACTGTGCGGTATATCCAATGGTGTCGTCACTGGCTCCAAGGATTCTGCATACCGGATGGACAAAGCTGAGCACAATTACAGCAAAAATCACGCCGAGTCCCACACAGTTCCAGAAGCAGAACGCAGAAATGTGCTTTGCTTTTTGATGATCTCCAGCTCCCAGCGTGCG
Organism: Lachnospiraceae bacterium; assembly: GCA_021201665.1. Classification (GTDB taxonomy): domain Bacteria; phylum Bacillota; class Clostridia; order Lachnospirales; family Lachnospiraceae; genus Choladousia. Next base: position 54,713 of record JAJQEO010000017.1, read on the forward strand.
GGAAATCAGGGAAGTTCCCCCGACGCCGAAAAGATTGCCAAAGCCCACATTAAGCATAAACATGGGCATTGTCAGCGAGACTGCGGCTACCATCAGAGGATCGTGCGTCTGTCCTATGAAAAACGTATCTGCCAGATTGTAGATCATCATCATAACCATGCTGATAATGGACGGAATAATATTTGTGATAACAGCCCTGTGTACAGGTGCTTTTAAAATCAGTTCTGCATTTTTGTCTTCCATACTTCTGTCTCCTTTTTCAATATAATTTCCAGATTAGCCAGTGTGTCGTCTCAATCACAATGACGGCAATCAGATATACGACATACAGCCATGCCTGGTCACACCATCTGCTGAACAGAGATCTTCTCATTTGACATTCCCCCATCCCAATCTGTCGCGCTTTGCTGATGACGACATTTGGCGGTTCTGGCGTTTTTGCACATTTGAATGATATTTGACATTTGTCTCGTTTTGCATTATATTATTTTGAAATGAAATGTGCAAGGAACATTTTTTGAGCTTTGTGCGATAACACACAAAAGCGGCAAAAATGCTTCGCAAAATTTCCTGTGGAGGCGATTTACCATGAACAAGAATCTGGATTTGCGCATCAGAAAGACATATATGTGTCTCATGAATGCCCTGCTGGAACTTCTGAAAGAAAAAAATTTTGAGGAAATCACTGTCAATGAGCTATGTGACAGGGCTCTGGTGGGACGCGGGACTTTCTACAAGCATTTCTCGGATAAATATGCCTTCCTTTCCTTCGTGCTTAACGAGATGCTGAATCATTACATTGAGAGAGCTGAGGAGGAAAGCGACTCGCCTGATCCGCGTTCCTATTACATTACTTTTTTTAAGGCATTCCTGCAATTCATGGAAAAAAATACGGAATCTTTCGGCCCTCTTACCAGCAGCTCAATGACAGCCGTAATGCTGTTTTCTACATCTGACGCAATATCTGACAAACTGGAGGAGCATCTCAGGGGAGATGCTGCCGCAGGGTACATCCTTTCTGTTCGCCCTGTTTATGCAGCCCGATTTCTGACCGGCGCCATGGCACAGTCAGCCAGATACCTTGTCGAACATCCGGCTGAAGCAAAAAGGGATGAGATTGTAGAAAACATGAGCATTCTGATAGGGAAACTGTATGCTGCGGACGATGCATACAAAAATCCGATCGTAAAGGAATAGAATATCAGCAGATACCAACTAAAGCAAAATACGAACTGGAAAATTATTTCCAGTACATCATGAAAAAAATACGGGCTGGATAACTGGGACGCCATGGACGACCGGGACAGGGAACTGGTGAAGACCTATATTCAGCCTAAAGGTCGTATAACCTTCATTTAAAACCTGTTTCAGGCTCCCGGAAGGACGAGGTGTAATATTTCTGTAAGCGAGCTTGCTGATATTCTGGGCGTTTCCCGGCAGGCAGTAAATCTATGGGAAAAGGGAAAGAAGCCAGTCCCGGCGGAGCGAAAAACGCAGCTGGCAGAATATTTTGGAGTAGAAAAAGAGTATTTTGGCGAGATTACGGAAGAACAAAAACAGGTGCTGCTTGTCTCACCATTTGAGCAGGGATTTTTCAATGTGCAGCCAAGATACCACATTTCGAATGAACGCATTAAGAAGTATTATCCGATAAATCTGCAGAAGCTGTGCCAGATTGTGGATACGCAGATGGAAGAAGCTGTTACGGAGCTGATCGTTGGGCCGGTATCTACATAGTCTATTCCGATTTTGCAGGACTACCTGCGTGATATGGGGTATGGAAAGCTGGCGGAGAAAATCACACATTCGGCTTGCCCATTGCGACAGAAATTATAAAAGCACAAATGATCTGATAATTCACAGATTTTTCACACAAAATTAGCACTCGCCTCTTGACATTGCTAACAATCAGTGTTATAACATCACTAGAACAAAGGAAGAGAGATGGAAACAGAAAACAGATTCCATTTTGATCCGGTTCAAATGCAGATATAAACCAAATTGTTGTGAATGATAAAAGGAGAGATGAGATATGTTGAGACCGAGTATTTACAGAGAAAATTTGTGGGATGAGTTTTTTGATGATTTCTTTCATGATCCGTTTTACCGTACAGGCGCATCCAGGGAGCAGACAGACTTTAAGTGGCAAGGAATCCTCCCACAAGTGGGTCCCTCCTTACCACATTTGATGAGAACGGATGTAAAAGAAAGCGACAGCGATTATGAGCTGATAATGAATCT
>JAJQEO010000042.1 GCA_021201665.1 Lachnospiraceae bacterium
ACCACACAAACAGCCTTTTTACAAGTCTGCCGTTGCCGTGGAATCCTGAATTTTCCCTGATAAATTCATCCAGTCTTTCCTCTTGTTCTTCTTTTAACCCATCCATGTGTTTACCGATTATCTGTGTCTTTGTCTTCGCCACTATCTATATCCCCAGAATTTCAAATGCAGCTTGCAAATATTTATCCAAGGGAACCTTCTCATAAATCTGATTGATTTCTATATCCTTGCTTTCCCAGCCTTTTTGAAATGACAAATCATCAAGCCACTCCAAGAACACTTCTTCAGGATTATTTACCCGACGCGATGGACACGGAATTACAAAGCCTGGATTTTCCGCCATTATTTCTAAATACGTTTCCATTTGCTCATCAGGAATGTCCGGAAGTTTATAATCACGTCCTAAATACATTGCCGTTTGAATAACCTTGATTGTATTCATATTCATACTATTCATATATTGAAGCAGTTCACTTTCTTGTCTCTTTCTTACTATCTCATCCAAGTCTATACTCACTTTTCTGAAATCTGTTATGCCTTTTTGTTCTTCTCTTACTACCTCTTGATGACATATCTCTGATTTCTGCTTGTAGGCTTATCCGGCATTGTTCTCTTTATTTTCTCTGCCTCCAGAAGCGGCGTAAGATAGTTTCTTCTAAAATTAGCTCTATCTTTCAATTCAAGAAACTGCATCATTTCTTTTTGGCTCCGCGGCTGACTGCAAAAATCGACCAGCCTCTCCATTTTTTCCTGTAATCCCTTCTTGCCACCATCACCAATCTCATGCGGATTATCTTGGTGGGTATCTTGGTGGGTATCTTGGTGGGTATCTTGGTGGGTACCCACCAAGTTATTCTGATTCTCCACCCATTTATGGTTCTTCAACGTGGCAAAAACCATAAATTCCACCGTCCTGTACTCCGGTTCAGGCAACCCGGCATCATTCATTTCCCGATACATACGGTCAACGCCTTCCCCAAACTCTTTCACATAATCATACTCATGAAGAAATTCAAAAATCTTAGGGTTGCGCGAGAAATGAATCTCCCGGATATTCGTAGTGCGGACGATCCCCGGCAACATTCCCGGACTTTCCACTGTAAAGTGGTCATCAAACATTTTTATCTGGATGTCCGTCCCCATGATGCTATACTCACGGTGTCCGATAGCATTTATGATCAGCTCTGTCCAGCAGAATTCTGGCAGCTCTGGAATTGTCACAAAGCGGCCTTTACTACCCAGGAATGTATGCTCACTGATCTGTGTTTTTACAAATTCAGTCGATTTCTGCGCCATATCAAGAATCTTTCCTTCAAAAATCACATCCTTGATGACGTTCATTTCTGTTCCGACCTTCGCTTCGGTTCCCTCATAACGGATGAAACGCACTCTTGCCCTCGGAAAGAACCGTTGAGGATTTTTTCCAAACAGCAAAATTGCAGCTCCGCTGATTTCATCCCTGCCATCACGAGAAACAATAAAATCTTTGTTTCCACGCAGATATTCCAAAGGCCCTCTGCCATAGCCGATCTTCTTGATATAGCTCTGCACAAAATCTAAATCAATATCATCTATCGTTGCATCCCTCACGGGAGCATCTTCAAAGAACCTCGCACCCTTCGCGTACATCAGGCGGGTACGCTGTTCAAAATTCATCTTCTTGGACTTGTCCCCGATCCGATAATACACTTCATCTGCCTGGTTTGCATGAAGCTGATTGCTCTGCATGACGTGCATAATCAGGATATGGTTGGGATTGCCCTTTACATCAATACAGTCCATCATTTCTGTATCCACATTTACCGTGGGGACACAGTAATCAAAGGGAGCGCGGAGAAGCTCATTCAGATTCGCTTCATATCCATCAATCCCTGTCACATCGCCCTTATCCTCTATACCAATGGCAATATCACCGCCATCCGCGTTTGCGAAAGCCACAATCGGAATAGCCAGTGCTTTTGCATCAATCCTGGCGCTCTTTCTGTCAAATGTCTGCAGCTCTGTTGTGAACCGCATAGTCTCAATGTCTCTGATATAGTTCATAGGTTTCCCTTCCTCATTTCAAAAAATGCCATGTCTATAGTTTACTCAATTCAATCGAAGTAATCAACCATGTCTTTCAAAAATTTTCTTGAAAATCCACTGTTTCCGGGCAAAATTTCAGACCATTATACTCGTTAAACCGTTTCCTGCCCCCATAGAAAGAGGGAAGCGCTCAAGAGACCTGTATGGCCATCAACATGCTTCCCTCTTATTTTACACGCTTATATCCTCTCCGTCAGATCAGCACATCCTTTTTATGTTCCTCTGCCATCACTTCCGGCACGTTATATCTCCAATTATTGTACTCTTCCCTTGTCAGGTTCCCGTTATCCATACGCCGGCGCATGGAAATCCATTCTGTCAGCATTCCACTCAATTCGCCGTCAATCATCTGTTTATCAAACACCAGTCGTAACCTGGACCGGTCAGCATAGACACTCATTCCATACTCGTCTTCCATCATAAAAAGTAATTGCATCACACCGCCCGCACTTCCCATATCCGGCGGCGCGATTGCTGTCGGGCTGACGCCTAAAGCCTTGGCCAATGCTTTTTGAGTGCTTCCCTTGCCGTCCGCCTTCCACTTTCATACTGTGTAATTCTTACATCTGCATTATGCTCCGGCAATCCGGCAGCTACAGCAAGCTGTCTCTGCGTCATGCCTTTCCGCTTTCTGAAATATTTTATCCTCTGTCCTACTGTCACAATGCGTTCCTCCTTCACGACATAATAAATCCAACCAATGTGCTGCTGACAAGCCCCATCACCGCCACGATTGTCTCCCCGGCACACGGAATCAGGAAAACAACAAATGCTCCCGCCAGCATCCTTCCAACTGCAGGCCAATCCTGCAGGCCAATCCTCCAGCCCCATCAGTCCGCTAAGTACCGCCGTCAGGAAGAATACCATAGCCAGGATTCTGAAAATCCATGCCGAGCAGGACGCAACAAACGTCCCCGCCCATTTCAGGATCACGGCTGCCGCCGCTTCCTGTTCCATTTGCTTATGCGCCGCCGCCCTCATTTCCTCGTCTACTTCTTCCAGTAGCCCCATGTCCGCGATCAGATCCTGCCATGCCCACCGTATCTCTATGTGAAACTTGTCATATACGATCACCTTATTAAGAAAGGCTTTTCAGCCAGAACGGTTTCCAGATTGTACGCCCACAATGAAATCGAGCGATCTTCGAGCATCAGTTTAAAATGATACTGAACCGCTCTGGGTGTTATGACATCCCCGGTTGATATGTCAATCTTTATCGGTGTCACTGTCCCGTCAAAATTGACAGGTTCCGGATCAGGTCTTTTAACTGTTTTGAAGTCTTAATCATAGAAGCACCTCCAAATACTGCCTTAAAATCTTTTCAACCCGGAACATCCGGGCGTAATTCATTAAATTCCTCAGATTCTTATCTTTGCGTCTGGCATACTGCTTCAACGCATCCTGGTACGTCTGCATTTCAATATGGTTCCGGCTGCGGATCAGGTCACAGATGGTGCGTTCCATATCGTAGACGGGAACCGGATGCCCAAAGGATGTTTTCATGGACATGATTCCAATCCCATGCAGCTCCTTTTTTACCGTATATACCGAAACCCCTTCTCCTTTCAGGCCGCTGGTATTATAACCTCTTTTTACCGTAGCTGAATACGGGAACGGTTCCCGGTCTGTCAGGTCATGAAAGAACAGGGCTGTTTCATGGGAAAAAATAAGCTGGCCATATCGTAAATGGAGCAGATACAGCGAATCCATCCAACTATCATCTGACACATAAATCCCATGTGCCGCCTGTTTTAAATCTTTCGATTTCACATAATCATAAAAAACCGGCTTTGAAATCCCCATGTCCACAACCTCTGAAGTCCGGAGGATGCCATTATTTTGTTCCAATGCGGTATCCAATCGCTCATGCTGCGTCATGCCATCACTTCCTTTCACGCTACTATTATAAATATATGTAGCATGAAAGTAAAGCGGAAAAGAATTTAAAATACGATTTCAGCCCCAAAAGATAAGATATGATTAGAGGAATACGCCAAACCAGCGATTTGACACACAAAATTTACTTTTACCGGCATGCATTACCTGGTAAATTATTCTCATTTTCACAAAAAAATGCTTGCTTTTTAAAAAAGCCTGTACTACTTTCTTTCTGTAACGATTCTGTTGCAGTATTCCAGACCCGGATTAACCGAAGCCAGAATCCTGCAAAAATGCACAGGAATCGTCCTTTAACCTGATGATTATAATGAACCTTTTGTAATTGTAATAGCTGCATCAGCAGTCTGCTATTTTTTCAAAATGGAGAACAACATGATTTTCACGATTACCTTAAATCCGGCGCTCGACAAGACTGTCGAGGTTCCATCCTTAAAAACAGGCGCCGTGAATCGCGTCGCACAGATGCGGACCGATCCGGGCGGGAAGGGCATCAATGTTTCCAAGGTTATTCAGAAGCTCGGGGGCAAAAGCATCGCCATGGGCATTCTCGGCGGCCATACCGGGCGGTCGATTCAGACTGCTCTTACCAGGATGGGGCTGGAAACGGATTTTATCTTTGCGGACGGCGAGACACGCACGAACCTGAAGATCATTGATCCGACAGCGCATACTACCACGGATATCAATGAACCAGGCCTTGCCATCTCCGGAGAAATTCTGGGCGGTCTGCTGCAGCGCCTCCTCCGGCGGATCAGGCCTGGCGACATCGTAGTTCTCTCCGGGAGCATGCCGCAGGGTTCTCCAGCCGACACCTATTATCTGTGGACAAAGGTCCTCTCAGAAAGGGGCGCGAAGGTTTTTCTCGACGCCGAAGGAGAGCCGCTGAAAATGGGGCTTGCAGCCGCGCCATATCTGATCAAACCAAATGAGCAGGAATTTTCATCTCTGATCAGCCAGACTCTGGAAACTCCTGAGCAGATCGGCAGCACACCGGAAGCTTCAAAGTCGCCCGGTGATCTGACCGCGGCCGCCCGCCGTCTGATGCGTCAATATTCGATTCCGAAGATCGTGATATCCCTGGGAAGCGCCGGCGCTCTGTTTGTGACAGCCGGGGAAACCATCTATGCGGAAGGGCTGAAGGTACCGGTCGGGAATACCGCAGGTGCCGGAGACAGTGTCGTCGCCGCCCTCGCAGTTGCTGAAGAACGAGAGTTGTCTCTTGACGACACCATCTCTCTTTCTATGGCAGCCGGCGCGGCAAACGTAATGTGCAGCGGCACCCAGGCGGCAGAAGCCGATGTGATCTATGATCTGGTTCCAAAAGTGGTCAGCCACAGACTCTCATAGACCCAAGGTCGCTCCGGCAAACTGATTTCATGGCTCAGCAGCTGGAAATTCTCACAGACACAGCCAGAGATCTGCGCTGCCTGGCTGCAAAAAATTCCCCACATTTTTATTCCCGCTAAGCAACAAGCCCGGGGGATGTGGCTACATCAAGGTCTTTGACTGAAATATAGAAAGGGACTTCTTCCATGGAACAATATCAAGGAAAAACCATTTATCCTAAAATCGCCATCGGTACCGTATTTCTTTACCATAAAAAGGAAACGCCCGTACAGAAAAAGCACATTGAAGATACGGAGGCGGAGATTGCACGCTTTTACGCGGCAATTAAGACCGCGCTTTTTCAGCTGGATGCCATTTATCAGAAGGCAGAAAACGAGGCCGGCAAAGACGAGGCGGCCATCTTCCAGTTCCATAAAATGATGCTGGAGGACGAAACTTATCTGGAATCTGTCTGCAATATCATTCGTGGGGAAAAGATAAATGCGGAATATGCGGTTGCAGCAACGGGAGAATCTTTTGCCGGAATGTTCGCACAGATGGACGATGCCTACATGCAGGCGCGCGCCGCTGATGTAAAGGATATTTCTGAGCGGCTTATCGCAGTGCTAGGCAGTGCCGGGACGGATATTTCCGGGATAGATACGTCCGGGACGAATATGCAGGCTTCGGATACCCACGAGGCTGGTGTGTGCGATACAGACACGCACAGGGTGGTTCTGCATGGGACAGACGTATGCGGTACGGATACGCACAGGACAGACGTGAGCGGGATAGATATGAGCGGCGCAGATCTGCGCGCCCTGACGTCACCGGTCATTCTCATGGCCGATGATCTGACGCCCAGCGAAACCGTCCAGATGGACAAATCCAAAATTCTGGCCTTTGTGACCCGGCATGGCTCGGCCAACTCCCACACGGCGATCCTCGCGCGCACAATGAGGATCCCTGCCGTAACCGGCGTTGACATTCAGGATACATGGGCGGGCAAAACAGCGGTCATCGACGGCTATACCGGCACCGTGATTCTCGACCCGAACCCTGAAACTCTGGCACAGATGACTGCAAAAATGCAGGAGGATGAGAAAAAGCAGCAGCTCCTGCAAAAGCTCCGCGGAAAGGAGACCATCACCAAAAGCGGGCGGAAAATTCATCTGTACGCCAACATCGGCAGCGTCTCCGACATCGCGCAGGTACTGGAAAACGACGGCGAGGGGATCGGCCTGTTCCGGAGCGAGTTCCTTTATCTGGAATCCGAGGACTATCCGACCGAAGAAGCACAATTTACGGCCTACAAAACGACCGCTCAGAAAATGAACGGCAAAAAGGTGATTATCCGCACGATGGACATCGGGGCAGATAAGCAGGCGGACTATTTTCATCTGGAAAAGGAAGACAACCCGGCCATGGGCTACCGCGCAATCCGCATCTGCCTGGATAGGCAGGATATTTTCCGCACGCAGCTGCGCGCTCTGCTCCGCGCCAGCGCCTTCGGAAACATTTCCATCATGTTTCCCATGATCATCTCCGTACAGGAGGTTTTAGAGAGCAAACGCATCCTGGAAGAGGAAAAAGCCCGGCTGCGCAGGGAGGCAGTCCCTTATAAAGATGTAGAGGTCGGCATTATGATCGAGACACCGGCTGCCGTCTGGATCAGTGAAGAGCTGGCCCGGGAGGTCGATTTTTTCAGCATCGGCACCAACGACCTGACCCAATATATGCTGGCGGCCGATCGGCAGAACCCCAGACTGGATGGCATCTATGACCCCCATCACCCCGCCGTGCTGCGGGCCATCCAGACCGTGATTGAGAACGGTCACAAGGGCGGCGCCTGGGTCGGCATCTGCGGCGAGCTCGCTGCGGACACCACATTAACACAGACCTTTCTGGAAATGGGGATCGACGAGCTGTCTGTAGCGCCGTCCTTTTTACTGACAGTAAAACAAGCCGTGCGGAATCTAGACTAGAATCAGAAAAACGATGGTCATCGTTTTGCATTTTTCATCTTAGCACTATGTTGCCACCATAAAATAGATTGGATCATCACTATGGAAACAAACGACCTGCGGGCAACCGCAAATACAGGAGAACCCTGATACCGGGCATGATGTGGCGGATAACCTGACGACAACAGAATTTGCCATCGCCATGCTGACGGCGAGGGGCTGGACCTACCAGGAGATCAGCCGCCATATGGGAATCTCCGCCAATACCGTAAAGTTCCATATGGGGACTGTAATAGGGAAACTCGGGATCAAACAGAAAAATGATCTGAAAAAATATATGCTGCGATAGGAATTACTTCTTTATCAGGCAGCAAAAAAGCCCGCCAGTTACTTCCCTGTGATTGGAAAGGAACCTGGCGAGCCTTGGTATGTTTGTTATATGGCTTTCTTTTATGCCGGCTGCAGCGCCATATAAGCTTTAATCCTATTCCATCTTCTTCCTGCGCGCCTGCATAAGCAGTATAGCTGCCGCTGATAAGATAAGAACAACCAGCCACATCTCAACAGGCGTATTATCGTCAGTCTGCGGAGAACTATTGGTTTCTGTTTCAGACTCGCTTTCTGTCTCGTCAGAGGTTTCGGTCCCGGTACTTTCAGTAGCGGTCTCTGTTTCGGTTTCTTCTGTTTCAGTCTCTGTTTCTTCCTCTATTTCTTTCCAGGAAATAGCTACCGGAGACAAACCGGTGAGTGTTACCTGAATGCCATTGGATGTCTTTGTCACTGTCGGTGTCTCTGTCTGGCCTGCTTTCTCTCCAGTGGTAAACATATGGAGTACGACAAAATCATAGTTCTGGTAGTTTGCCTTGATTTCATCATTTGGATAGGGCAGCGTTACCGTAATACCTTCAGCCGGGAAATTCTCTTCCGTAGCGTCTTCCCATGTCAGCCCGCCATCTCTGCTTATCTGAAGCTTCACATCATAAACAGCCGTATTTTCTTCCATATAACCTGATGATTCAGCGATCACTCTGGTTATCAGGTCATTTGTCAATTCTTCTACAGAGCTATATTTCCCTGCCAGTCCTTCCGGAACTTCGGCCAGTGTGGACACATTGATCTGGCTGATAACTTCCACTTCCGTACTGCTGTAGGTTGCTGTGTAAGTCACGTCCCCAGTCACATCTGATACTTCCGGCGTCCAGCCTGCGAATGTGTA
>JAJQEO010000110.1 GCA_021201665.1 Lachnospiraceae bacterium
GTTTCAAATTGATTCAATCTTTCTGGTTATAGGCACGCATTCTCGCACATGAACCGTGCAGGAAAATTGCTGCTTCCCTATGCTGAGTCTCTCTTACAGATACTCCAGCCAATACAGCCCTTCCAGCCATTCAACAATGCCTCCCATTACATGTTCCTGGCAAGCTTCATGCAGAATATCATGACGTCCCGGGTAAAAGTTTAAGGAAACATCGTTAATCTCTGCCGCTTTATACGCATTCATCAGCCGTTCTACTCCTTTCCCCATCTCACCTACAGGATCGTCTTTCCCGGAGAGAAAAAGCATAGGCAGCTCCTTTGAAATTTTTTCGATATTTTCCCTGCCGCCTGTAACCAACATCCCTCGCAGAAGTTCCCGGAACAGTCCAGCCGGCATAAACTTTCCGCAGACTTCATCCTGCATATAGTCATTTATTCCGTCCGTACTTTCACAGAGCCAGTCAAATTCCGTCTTGTTCGGCCTAAAATAACGATTGTATGTGCCAAATGACAGAGTCTGTATAAGTTTGCTTCGGTTCCCATCTCCAACCCGCTTTGCTTCCACGCTGGCAATTGCTTTTGCAAACGAAATCTGTGCCGAACTCTGGAAGCCGGTGCCCATCAGAATAGCCGCATCCGTACTGTCAGGATAACGTGCGAGCAGATCCCGTACAACGAATGAACCAAGAGAAAAGCCAATGTTGTAAAATGGCACCGTCGGATACTGCTGTTTTAAGTACTCCTGCAGCCGGCGCGTATCTCTCACTAGATACTCCCATCTATAGCATTCTGGCTTTTCCGATTCACCATGTCCCAAATGGTCATTCCCTGACACTGCGTATCCTTTTTCCACAAGAGCATCTGCCAGCTTTCCATACCGTCCAATGTGCTCCGTGATTCCGTGGGATATCTGAACAACTGCTTTTGGATGTCCTTCCGGCAGCCATTCATGGAAGTGTATCTTTGTTTTCCGGTCAGACGACAGGTAGTGCAGATCTTTTTCTATCATAGACATCCTCTCCTTCATTCCCTGACTGATGGATTTTGCCGCTCCAGGATAACAATTGTCTTCGGGTCTTTCTCTCCGCCAAAATACTTATCCAGCACCTTTTGGAAAACATCACACCCCGGGTCTGCTATAGAAAACAATGTCATAGACGAGCGCAATTTAAGATTGTCCGGCCAGCCCATCACTTCTTCTGCATCCGAAGATTCCAATTCCAACAGCGCCGACGATATTTCGCGCAAATGTTCTCCCAGAACAGGATGGCTGATGTATTCCTTTGCCTCATCCAGCCCGGATATCGCGTAATACTGCGCAGTTGGACTATATCCAAGTCCCTGTATCTGTGGAAAAATATACCACATCCAATGACTCATCTTCTTCCCTGAATGGATTTCCTGCAGCGCTCGCTTGTACGACTTTTCCTGTGCAGACAGGAATCGGTCTAATCCTTCTTCCATGTATTTGCCTTCTTTCATAATTCATAGAAACTATTTCGTCTCTGAACCGCTCAATATGCATTCTTTTATCATTCGCTCAAAGGATTCTGCAAATCTCAGATCATCCTCCTGAGTACGTTTTGCCGGACCTTTTAAATGATTTTTGCTTTTGCTCCTTCTGGCTTTCTTATTCAGGTGGCGCTCCATCAACATCTGATCTATGTTCATATCTGTGTACCAACGTCCACTCTGATGAATAGCATAAGCTCCCTTTCCAAGAGCCATTGCTGCTACGCCATAATCCTGAGTTACTACGATATCGCCGCGTTTACACTGATTGACGAGTGCAAAATCTACCGCGTCAGCTCCGGCTCCAATGATCTGAATCTCACTGTATTCAGATTCCAGCACATGATTGGTATCACATAAAAGAGTAACCGGGATATTATATTTTTTTGCGATCCGTTCCACAATGTGAACTACCGGGCAGGCATCGGCATCAACAAGAATCTTCATTCGTCATTTCTCCATATAAGCATACAATTCCATTGTTCTTACTGCAGAAATCTTTCCCACAAATTTACAATCGTCCGGAATATGCAGTTCCACGAAGCTGATTCCGATAATCAGATAAGATTCTCTCTATTCGTTCGTTCATGTCCGGATTCCGATAATTGTCCGCTTCCTGATTCAAGCGTATCAAAAACTCTATCTCTGCTTTTGCATGTCGGAGATAATTTCCTTTATTCCTCTGAACTTTCTTTACGGTCAGCCTGACTTGAGCCACATGCGCACTCATAAATGGGAACAGACAATAATACAGTTCATCTTCAGCGAAGGAAAGATGTCCGAGACTACCTCCACTCTGATCAACAATCATCAATCTTCCATTCCGGATGGCCGCCGGGTAGACACTTTCAGCGGCACGCAGAGAAGCAATTCTTCTCATAATATCCAGATTTTGCTTTTCTCCGACATAGGCACGAAAACGATAAATTTTGCGGTTCTCTTTATCAACCATATCCGGTTCAGCTATTTTGGGCAGGCACTCTGCCGGTTCCACAAACTGCATTGCCAGGCAGTGAAACAGGCGTTCCTGGCTGGAGATGCGAAGTGCATCTGTATTTCCGGTAACATTACATTCCGTTTCGACTGCATCCAGCAGATCGCGCGCAGCATGATAAATACTCCGCAAAAACAATGGGAATTCTTCTTCGTTTGGGTCCCACATGTATTTTCCATTGGTTACCCTTTGATACAGCCCTTCCGAATCAATATCCCACGGGTAAGCCGCGCCATTAGAAGTCATGCTTCGCATGAGGGCGCGGCCTACGTCGCGATCTGCTTCGCAGATACACGACCAGTAATGGTATGGGGCGTAAATATTTCTCGCTGTGAATACAGACTCATTTACGATTTCTCGCCAAACGACTTCTGCCACAGCTTTCGTCAGGAAAAATTCTTCACTTTTGAGCAAAGAATAAGCAGCATTAATCCTCTGCGCCAGTTCCTGGTGTTCTTTAGAATCCGTTCCTGCTGCATCCGGATGATATCGCCCAATCAATCTCCGAAATTTTATCTTAGCCGTTCTGCCATCATCTTCATCCGTAATTCCCAGGATTCGTTTTGCTTCTTCAATATCCATATTTCTTTAAATCCCTTTGGGGCATTTTCCCTCAGCTGGAGTATCTTTGCAGCCCAGCAAAAAACAGCTCGTAATAGTCATCTTCCGCTTCCAGCATCGGAGAATTCTCTCCTCCACCATTTGTGCTGCGCTTCATTGCCGCATAGGATTCTTCTCCTGCTGTAATCACGTCCATTTCATATATTGAATAGCCCAATTCCCGACACTTCGCGCAGAAAGCAGAAAGTGGATTTTTCTGTTCTCTTGTACGAAGTAATTCTTCCTTCAGATCGGCATCTTCCTGCGCTTTTTTCCTGATTTCATCCAGCATCTCCGCAATTTCCATTCCCGAATCTCCTGCTTAAGTTCTGCCTATATTGCAATATTTCTGGGCTGTAGTACGGTTACCTGTGGTCCTGAAGCATTCGTTGATGCGATTTCGATCTCACTTCCGGATAATGTCTTAACATTATCCATAATCTCAGTAAACTCGTCAACTGTTCCAATCACATCATATCCAAAACTGTACTTATCACTCCTGTAATGCATCGGTATCACAATTCCGGGTTTCAATGAGCAGACGAGATCTGCCGCCTGTCTCGCATCTATCGTAAAATAACCACCGACAGGAACCATAGCTACATCCAAATTCTGCAGTTTTTTCATCTGCTCTGGCGTAAGCTCACACCCTAAATCTCCAAAATGAGCAACGCGGTTTTCTCCATCATCAATAATGAAAATCTTATTCGGGCCACGCTTTTTCCCACACACCTCATCATGATAAGTTTCAATTACCTCCACATGAAACGGAAGCCCCGGCCTTTCGAACAACTCTACCCCATCGCGAAAGTTGTGGTCTGCGTGTTCATGACTGCAGAGAACCATGTCTGCTTTCTCGCGTACCGGAGTGTATCCAGGAACACTTCCATCTACATACGGGTCAGTAATGATCGTATAGCCATCCTTCTCTAATTTGAAACACGAATGCCCTATCCATGTAATTTTCAACATAATCCCTCCATATCAAACACTTGTTTATATATCAAAAATCCGCTGTCAGATAATCTGACCATGCAGATGGTCGACTTCATGCTGAATGATTTGCGCCGTCCATCCGCTGAATTTCTGACATTGCTGTTTAAAATTGACATCCTGGTATCGAACCTCAATCTCTTTATATCGCGTACATTTTCTGACGCCTGCAAGTGAAAGGCAGCCTTCCTCTGTCTGAAAGGGTTGTGCTTTCTTTATAATCTCCGGATTATACATGATCAGATTCATAAACCCGATGTTCACTGCTATAATTGCCTTATTCACACCAATCATGTTAGCCGCCATTCCGACACATTCCCCTTCGTGTGCCTTTAACGTGTCGAGCAAATCTAGAGCCACCTGATTATCTTCTGGAGCGGCCGGCTCCGCTTTCTGTGACAAAAAAATCACGTCTTTCATAATCGGCTGTATCATGTCTGATTTTGACTCCCTTCGTTCATTTTCATCTGTCTCTCAATCCATGCCATCAAAACATCTACAACATACTTTTGCTGCTCTTCCGACAGTTCTTTCCCTTTCGGTATCCTATGCCATTTCTCCAGGCAGCCTCTGCAGCAGCACCCGGTCGCGTGCTGAGCAATGAAAACAGGATGCCCTCTCATCGGAGTCTGTTTTCCATCATTTTTTGGCTCTGCAGGAGCCAGTCTCTGTCGGATAAAATCGCAGGCATGTGAGCGAAGCGTATCCATTCCTTTATTCCTGGCGTATGCGACATCAGCTGATTTCAGAGAAAAGCTACTGCGGAATTTGGAACGTGACAGACGTTCAAATAAGTCAGCCAACGGCTCTGCAGATCTATCTGAGACAGTGCCTGAGACAGTATCGGAGGCGATATCCGGAACCCCACCCGAAAATCTACCTGAAAATCCGGCCTTGGAACTATCGGATTGTCTCCCATAAGGCGCTGTCTGCTCGGCCACCATTGGCCGGTCTTCTGTATCCTGATTATCCCGGTAGTAACTGTAAGAGCCGGCCGCATCTTTCTGCGCCATTCCTGCTTTTAAGGCATCTTTCCATCCGTTCGCAATTCGTTCCGCGAGCTTTGTATTTCTTGATGTTGTTGTTTCGTTATGTGTAGCATAAGCTATCGCTTTTTTCTCACCAATCAGGACCAGTATCTTTTTTGCACGAGTTACGCCAGTATATAACAGATTTCGCTGCAACATTACATAATGGCTCATGGTAAATGGCATGACTACAATCGGGTATTCAGACCCCTGTGCTTTATGAATGGTCGTAGCATAGGCCAGGGTAAGCTCATCTAATTCGGTTACATCGTAAGTAATCTGACGCCCATCAAAGTCTACGGTCAATTCGTTTTCTTCCATATCTACATTTGAGATAATGCCGATATCCCCATTGAACACCTCCTTATCGTAATCGTTGCGTTGCTGCATCACCTTATCGTGCAGCCGGTATTGCGTACCGCCGCGCTTCAGAAAGATAGTCCCGGGGTTCAGAGCCTCCTGTAAAACCTGATTCAGATTCGCTGCACCACAAACGCCACGCTGCATCGGTGTCAATACCTGTATATCCGAAAGTGCATTTACATGATAGTAAGACGGCAGATTCTTCGTACAGTATTTTACCAGCAGATCGACGACTTCTTCATTCGTCCCTTTGGCTGCAAAAAAGAAATCGGAATCCCGACCGCCACGCAAATCCGGCATTTCGCCTTTGTTGATTCGATGCGCGTTCATGATAATCCGGCTACCCTGCGCCTGCCGGAAAATACGAGTAAGCCGAACAACGGGTATGCTCCCGGATGCAATAATGTCCTTCAGAACATTTCCGGCTCCTACACTCGGAAGCTGATCGGTATCGCCAACCAATATCAGCGTCATTTCTTCCGGAAGCGCTTTCAGAAGATTATACATGAGCATAATATCGATCATCGAACACTCATCCAGAATCAGGACATCACCTTCCAACGGCTGATCCTCATTCTTCTGGTAACCTTCCGGCGGTTTATATTCCAAGAGCCGGTGAATGGTCTTCGCTTCCATTCCGGTTGCTTCCGACATCCGCTTCGCTGCGCGTCCGGTCGGTGCTGCAAGGATGATTCTGCAACCTGCTTTCCGATAAGCAGAGATAATTCCCAGTGTCGTTGTTGTCTTACCCGTGCCGGGGCCACCGGTTAATACCATCACTTTTGACGATATCGCCTCGCGGATCGCCTGCAGCTGAATCTCGTCATAGCGAATCCTGGAATCTGCTTCAATCTCCCGCATGACTTTTTCCACATTAAGCGAAACACGCCGTTCCCCATTCATCAGGCGAATCAGACGCTTCGCGCAGCCAGACTCTGAAAAATAGAATGGCGGCAGATAGATTGCGTCTTCATCTTTGATAACATCGGATGTACGCAGCATTTCATCCAGCGTCATCTCCAACTCCGGAGCCTCTACATCTAAGAGATTCACAGCAGCATCAATCAGCTGCTCTCGAACTGCATAGCAATGCCCACTTTCCGAAAGTTTGTTGAGCGTATACATGATGCCGCTCCGCAGACGGATAAAACGGTCTTTTTCAATCCCAAGCTTTGAAGCAATTGTGTCCGCTGTCTTAAAGCCGATTCCCCATATATCATCCGCCAGTTTGTATGGATTTTCTTCAACAATCTTGATGCTTTCATTCCCATAAGTGCGATAAATCTTTGCGGCGTGGGCAGTGCTGACATCATTGCTCTGCAGGAACAACATGATATTCTTGATCTCTTTCTGTTCCTGCCAGCTTTTCTTGACCTGGTTCACGCGCTTCTGTCCGATACCAGCCACTTCAAGCAGCCGATCCGGCTCCGTCTCGATGATCTCCAGAGTATCCTTTCCGAACTGCTGAACAATCCGTTTCGCAAACTTCGGACCAACACCTTTAATTAAACCGCTGCCCAGATATTTTTCAATCCCGTAGGTCGTAGCCGGCAATGTCTCTTCCCACTTTTCCGCAGAAAACTGCCGTCCATACTTGCCGTCAATCTTCCACTGCCCCTGCATCGTAAGCACTGATCCGACATGGACATCCGGCATGTTTCCAACCACCGTCACTAGGTCGCTGTAGCCTTTTGCGCGGCATTTGATCACAGAGAAACCGTTTTCCGCATTCTGATATGTAATTCGTTCCACCACACAGCGAAGATTATCCATAAAGCCGCCACCCTGCCTTAATGATTTTGTTTAGAAACGAATGACTTCCGGTTCATGGCTAAAGGATGAAATCGTCGCTACAGCATCCTTGAAATAATATACCGCCGTATTTCCTTCCGAACCTGTCGTATACATTTTTTTCAGATTCGGATATGCGTCCAGCATAGATTCCTGTGCTTCTACTCGCTCATCCAATACTAACGTTCCGCAAACACGAATCCAGTCCCCCTTTGACATTGCGCAGATTTCCACTTTCGGATTCGCCGCAATCTGTTTCGCCACATCCTTCGTCTTTCCTGTCTGAATATAGAGTTTGCCATCATAAATGTGAATTGTGCCAAACGGTCTGACCCTGGCCTGATCCCCGTCAACTGTTGCCAGATAATACGTGCCTGCATTCTTTAAAAACTCATATACTTTCTGCATCCTTTTATCCTCACTTTCTTCCATCATTACAGGAAAATACCTGCAATCCATTCTTCTTCATTCTGAATCCGTAAATCGACATCATCTTATCATAAAAACCAGGCAGCTTCAACAAAGAAGCAACCTATTTGAAATTTTATAATTCTGACATACTTTGGTCAAAAATTGGTGTTAGACAATATATAGATGTTGGATTCATTCCAACGTCATTTCATAACTCACGCCTGGCAGCCCCCACACGCTGCCAGGCACTCCCTCGAATCATAATACACATTCAACACTGATTTTTCTGATCGAATCCTCCGTTAAAACAAAAAATTCGCGAAATACGAAAAAAGCGGTGCAGCCACTCAGGCTACACCGCAGAGAAGAGGAAAATCATTGCAGCTTTTCCGCCGCATATTCTATTACTCAATGGCGATATACTTATTTTCTTCAACTACCGGCTGCTGGACTTTCTTCGGTACGGTCAGGATCAGGGTTCCGTTCTCGAACTTCGCCTTGATGTCTTCCTGCTTCACATCTTCTCCCACATAGAACGATCTGCTGAAAGATCCAGCATAGCGTTCACGGCGAACATACTTCCCGTTGCTGTCTTTCTGATCATTATTTGTATTTGTGGATGCCTGGATTGTCAGATATCCATCCTTCAGCTCGGCCTTCACATCCTCCTTCTTGATACCCGGAAGATTCATTGTCAGCTCATAATTGCTGTCGCTTTCTTTCA
>JAJQEO010000057.1 GCA_021201665.1 Lachnospiraceae bacterium
AGTGTGCAGTTTCTGTCTGAGCTGACTCTGTGTCGGTGTGTTCTGCTTCCGTTTCTGCGGTGTCTGTCTCTGTCTGAGTCGCTTCTGTTTCGGTCTGGGCTGCCTCGGTCTGAGCCGCTTCTGTTTCAGTCTGAGCAGCCACTGCCTGATTCGTTTCCGTTTCGGCCTGGACGGCCTCGGTCTGAGCAGCTTTGGTTTCAGCCTGAGCAGCCTCGGTCTGAGCGGCTTCGGTTTCGGTCTGAGCAGCCTCGGTCTCGACCGCTTCTGCTTCAGTCTGAGCCTCCGATGCTGTTTCCTCAGAGAGGACGTTCTCCGCGATCAGGCGGGCTTCTTCTTCCTCAAGTGTCTCGGCGACCGGGTAGTATGTATCGTACTCGACATACTCAGCCTTGATATAGCCATAGACATCATTGCCGAGCGCGACCTTCATCCAGTCTTCTCCATAGAGGACTACCTCAATCTGCGCACTTTCGGGAGCAACATCAATTACTTCGCTGTCAGTAGATGCTTCGGCACGGATGTTCAGATACTCTACCTGAACTGTAGCCACGTTGTATGCAATTTCTTCCGCGATGGACTCAGCCTCTTCACCTGTAGCAAAGTAATCGGCTTTTACATAGCCGTACGCGTTTCCGGAAGTAATCTCATACCATTCGCCGTCGCCGTTGCTGTCTTCCACGACGGACAAAACCGTCGCAGAGCCGTTGTTGTAGATTTTTGCGGTGATTTCACCGTCTGTGCTGCTCTCCGAGCGAATATTCACATAGTCTTCACACTGTGCGAATATCAGCTCGCCCTCCAGGGACGCTTCAGCATTCTCTGAATCGGAATCCTTTGCCTCAGCATTACTGTCAGTGAGCTCCACACTCTCAGAGGCTTCAGAAGCTGCTCCCCCATCAGCTTCCGTCACCACTTCTGTTTCTGCCGCTGAAGCGGGGAACCCCTGCGCACCCGGAAAAATCAATCCGGCTATCAGGCACAGAGAGACCGCCTGCGGAACCCTTCTCTTCATTTTAGTACAAACGCCTCCTTATCAATTGTTGCTACATAAATTTGCTACAGCACTCTTTTTGAATGTATTACGAAGCTGTTACAAATTTATTAAATATAGTTACGAGAGAATCATAACAAAATTGCGAGGAAGAGTCAATGGACAGATTGTGTTTTAATTTTTTCTTAACATTGCAACAATAAAAATCACCATATTTTCATAAAAAGCTTGTGTGATTTGGCAGAATGTGCTAGAATAACAAAAGTATCGTGAAAATTATTAAGGGAACAAACAGAACGGGGAGATTTACGAATGAAGAGATTTACGAAAATGCTGTTGCTTGCTGCCATGGTCATGCTGGGAGCTTTTATTTGCGTACAGGGAGTGTATGCGGAAGAGACCCTGACCGGATGGCAGACGGTAGACGGGTATACCTACTACTATAAGTCGGACGGCACGATGAAGACGGGACTTCTGAAGTACCAAAAGCAGTACTATTATCTGCGGAAAACAGCAGATGCGAATGGTCCTAAGGGAAGTATGGTGACCGGCTTTTATACGATCGGAGATTATACGTACTATTTCTCAGAGGAAGGTATCCGCCAGACCGGCTGGCAGACGATTAACAGTAAAATCTACTATTTTTACACGACTGGCACCGTCGGTGCGATGGCGACCGGACGGGTGCAGATCGGGAAGTACTATTATTATTTTACTTCCGCTGGTAAGATGAAAACTGGCTGGGTGACGCTCAACGGTGAGCAACATTATTTTAAGAAAACCGGCACAGTCGGCGCAAATAAAGGGCGTGAGCTGACCGGCTGGCGGACGATCAGCGGCAGTGTTTATTATTTTAACACGACCGGCTCGGTCGGTGCGATGGTGACCGGGAGAGTGCAGATCGGCGATTACTATTATTATTTTACCTCTGCGGGCAAGATGAAGACCGGCTGGGTGACGGTCAGCGGCAAAAAGTATTATTATAAAAAATCAGGAACTGTCGGCACGACAAAGGGAAGGGGCTTTACCGGCTGGAATAAGATCGGTGGTTACTATTATTATTTCACTAAGAAGGGCGTGCTGAAGACGAGCTGCTGGATCAGTTCCAAATATTATGTGGATGAAAATGGCCGCAGACTGGTAAGCACGGTGACTCCAGACGGTTATCTGGTCAACGCGAAGGGCGTGAAGGTATCTCTGGCAAAGGGATGGATAGAGCTCGACGGCAAGTACTATTATTATAAATCCGGTACAAAGATTACCGGCTGGCTGAAATATGGAGGAAATTACTATTATCTGGATTCGGACGGTGTGCGTCAGACCGGCTGGCTTACACTGAAAAAGAAAACCTATTATCTGGATTCAGACGGTATACGCCAGACCGGCTGGGTTTTGATTGACTCAAAACGTTATTATTTTAATTCAAGCGGAGTCCTTCAGAAAAGCACCACCGTGGATGGTGTGAATCTTGATGAGAACGGAGTGGCGACGACTGCCCGGGTACTGCTGGTGGCGGGACATGGCCAGGGGGATGTAGGTGCTTCGGCCAAGATCAGCGGCACTACCTATTATGAGTCTACGCTGACACGTGAGCTTGCGACACTTGTTTATAAGGCACTGGTTGCTTCCGGCAAGGATATCTCTGTCACAATGTATGATCAGGATTACAACCTCTATAAGACGATGTACAACCTGACCTATTACGGCACGGTAACTGGTCCATCTGTCACATGGACGGATTACGATTATGTACTGGAAATTCATTTTAACGCGGGTGTTTCGGATACGAGCGGGAATGGTAAATATACCGGGACGGCGATGCTTGTCCACTCGTCAAAGACAGACACCACAATTGATAAGGCAATCGCGAAAAATATTAAGAACCTTGGCTTTTCCTACTGGGCAGGCGGTCTTGTCAGACGCAGCGGTCTTTTAAATATGAATCTCTGTACGAAGGCCGGAGTATCCTATGGCTTGCTGGAGACTGCGTTTGTAGACGACAAGGATGACATGACCTTTTACAATAAATATAAATCCAAAATCGCGTCAGCGGTGGCGAATGGGATTCTTACCGGGCTCGGGCTATAATATATTGCTTTACAGAAATTTATGGATTGGTTTATTTTGAAAACAGGCAGGAGTAGAAGACATGAAAAGACGGGTATTATCATTACTGGTAGACAATACATCTGGTGTACTCAGCCGTGTGGCGGGGCTGTTCAGCAGACGCGGCTACAATATCGACAGTCTCACAGTAGGTGAGACAATGGATCCGCGGTATTCGCGGATGACGATAGTGGCGAGCGGGGACGAGCAGACTCTCGACCAGATCATGAAACAGCTGGCGAAGCTGATCGATGTGGTGGATATCAAGATCCTGAATGAGGAGAGCAGCGTCTGCAGGGAACTGATCCTGGTGAAGGTGCGTGTAGATGTGCATGAGCGGCAGGATATTATCACGATGGCGAACGTGTTTCGCGGCAGGGTGGTGGATGTCGGCGCAGACTCTCTGATTATCGAGCTCACCGGGCAGCAGTCGAAGCTGGACGCATTCCTGAGACTGCTGGAGGGACATGAGATCCTGGAGCTGGCTCGCACGGGTATCACGGGACTTTCCCGCGGAGCGGACGATGTAAGGTACCTGTAGGGATGATAGAGGGTGCGGATCTGCTTCGCGGCAGATTCTGACTTCTATAATCATATAGATATGGCGGACGGCAGAGCAGATCTGTCTTCTGTCGTAATCCAACCATAAAGCACCGATGGTGCTAATCTTTTAAGAATGTGAGGAAAAGGAAAATGGCAGCAAGAATTTTTTACCAGAAGGACTGTAATCTTTCGCTCCTTGAGGGAAAGACGATCGCAATTATCGGCTATGGCAGCCAGGGACATGCGCATGCGCTGAACGCGAAGGAGTCCGGATGCAACGTTATTATCGGACTCTACGAGGGAAGCCGTTCCTGGAGCAAGGCGGTTGAGCAGGGCTTTGAGGTATATACGGCGGCGGAAGCGGCGAAGAAGGCAGACATCATTATGATCCTGATTAATGATGAGAAGCAGGCCGCGATGTATAAAAAGGACATTGAGCCGAATCTGGAAGAAGGAAACATGCTGATGTTCGCGCATGGCTTTAATATTCATTTCGGATGCATTGTTCCGCCGGCAAATGTTGATGTGACGATGATCGCTCCGAAGGGACCGGGACATACGGTTCGCAGCGAGTATCAGGCTGGCAAGGGTGTTCCGTGTCTGGTAGCGGTAGAGCAGGACGCGACGGGCAAGGCTCTGGATATCGCGCTTGCTTATGCGCTTGCGATCGGCGGAGCGAGAGCCGGTGTCCTGGAGACCACCTTCCGTACAGAGACCGAGACCGATCTTTTCGGTGAGCAGGCAGTCCTTTGCGGCGGCGTCTGCGCCCTGATGCAGGCGGGCTTTGAGACACTGGTAGAGGCAGGCTATGATCCGAGAAACGCATATTTCGAGTGCATCCACGAGATGAAGCTGATTGTCGACCTGATTTATCAGTCCGGATTTGCCGGAATGCGCTATTCGATTTCCAATACGGCTGAGTATGGCGATTATGTGACGGGACCGAAGCTGATCACGGAGGAGACAAAGAAGACCATGAAGAAGATTCTGGCGGATATCCAGGATGGTACCTTTGCAAAGGATTTCCTGCTGGATATGTCCTCTGCCGGCGGACAGGTTCACTTCAAGGCTATGCGTAAAAAGGCTGCCGAGCATCCCTCGGAGATCGTGGGTGCGGAAGTGCGCAAGCTTTACAGCTGGAGCGATGAGGACAAGCTGATCAATAACTAAAGCAGACTGCGTGTGACTTATTTTAAGAACTGTTTTCGGGTGTTGCCAGGATGGGTTCATACAAAAGAGGCTGCGGAGGAAGTGCGGCCTCTTTTGCTTTGATGCACACGACCGCGCAAGGCATATCCCATGCGCAGCGTGGGATGCCTCCCGGCGAGGGCATATCCCATGCGCAGCGTGGGATGCTTCCCGGCGAGGGCATATCCCATGCGCAGCGTGGGATGCCTCCCGGCGAGGGCATATCCCATGCGCAGCGTGGAATGCCTCCCGGCGAGGGAATTATTCCGGCTAAAGCCGCACCCGCCTCGCGCGGGCGAGTAGGAGCGGACAAGCTGTCCCCTGCTCGATCACACGGTCGCGTGAGAAAAATCCGATTACAGACGGGCAGAATGTGGAAAGGAGACGAAAACCATGGGAATGACAATGACGCAGAAAATTCTCGCAGCGGCGGCGGGGCTGGATTCGGTGGAAGCCGGCCAGCTGATCGAGGCGCGGCTGGATCTGGTGCTTGGCAATGATATCACATCGCCGGTGGCCATTCATGAGATGGATCGATTCAGAGAGCAGAAGGTATTTGACAAGGATAAGATTGCTCTTGTGATGGATCATTTTATTCCGAACAAGGATATTAAATCGGCGGAGCATTGCAAATGTGTGCGGGAATTTGCCTGTAAGCATGAGATTACGAATTATTTTGACGTAGGTCAGATGGGAATTGAGCACGCGCTGCTTCCGGAGCAGGGGCTGACCGTCGCCGGTGATGTGATTATCGGCGCGGATTCACATACCTGTACGTACGGCGCACTGGGAGCTTTTTCCACCGGCGTCGGCAGCACGGACATGGCGGCCGGAATGGCGACCGGAAAAGCGTGGTTTAAGGTGCCGGGAGCGATCCGCTTCAATCTGACCGGCAAGCCTGCGAAGTGGATCAGCGGCAAGGATGTGATCCTTCATATCATCGGACTGATCGGAGTAGACGGTGCCCTGTACCGTTCAATGGAGTTTGTCGGCGAAGGCATTTCCTGGCTGTCTATGGACGACCGGTTTACCATTGCCAATATGGCGATCGAGGCAGGTGGGAAAAACGGCATTTTCCCGGTCGATGATGCGTCGATTGCTTATATGAAGGAGCATTCAAAACGGGAGTATCGGATTTTTGAGGCGGATCCGGATGCTGTTTATGAAGAAGAATATACGATTGACCTGAGTACGCTTAGGCCCACGGTATCCTTCCCGCATCTTCCGGAAAATACAAAGACGGTCGATGAGATTACGGAAGACATCGCGATTGACCAGGTCGTGATTGGCTCCTGCACCAATGGGCGGATCAGTGACCTGCGCATAGCCGCTGATATTCTGAAAGGCCGCAAGATAAAAAAGAATCTGCGCTGTATTGTAATCCCGGCGACGCAGGCGATCTATCTGCAGGCAATGGAGGAAGGCCTGCTGAAGATTTTTATCGAGGCTGGAGCGGCAGTCAGCACGCCTACCTGCGGACCTTGCCTGGGAGGCTATATGGGTGTTCTCGCGGATAAAGAGCGCTGTGTTTCCACAACGAACCGGAATTTCGTCGGCCGCATGGGCCATGTCGGTTCAGAAGTCTACCTGGCAAGTCCGGCCGTGGCCGCGGCAAGCGCCCTGACCGGGAAAATCTCGTCCCCTGAGGAGGTGTGTGAATCATGAAAGCAGAAGGCAGAGTATTTAAATACGGCGATAACGTGGATACTGACGTGATTATTCCGGCCCGCTATCTGAACTCCTCGGATCCGGCGGAACTGGCGACCCATTGCATGGAAGATATTGATAAAGAGTTTGTTCATAAAGTACAGAAGGGCGACATCATTGTAGCAAATAAAAATTTTGGCTGCGGATCTTCCAGGGAACATGCCCCTATCGCGATTAAAGCCGCCGGCGTTGGCTGCGTCATTGCGGAGACCTTTGCCCGTATTTTTTACCGGAACGCGATCAACATCGGGCTGCCCATCATCGAGTGCCCCGAGGCTGCCAGAGGGATTGATGAGGGAGATCAGGTAGAAATTGATTTTGACAGCGGCATGATCTATGACCACACGAAAAATACCGAGTATAAAGGGCAGGCATTCCCGGAATTTATGCAGAAAATTATCCGCGCGGAGGGTCTGGTCAATTATATCAATGGAACAGACTAAAAATTTATCTTTATTGTTTGATTTTTGGAAGTCATGTGTTATAATCATTTCATCGTGCGGCAGAAAGCTACAGTATCTGGGGGTATTTTCCTGTGGCATTGCCGTTCGTGACAGTAACTGAAAACTATAAGCATTTGCGAGAGGAGATCGGTGCAATGAAAAAGGCGACCATGTTTGTGCTGGCGGCTGCTCTGACGCTGTCTCTCTCTGGCTGCGGTTCCAGTAATAAGGAGACTGAGGCAGAGACACAGGCAGCAACTGAGGCGGTTACGGAGGCAGCAGAAACGGAGACGGAGACGTTGGCTGTCGAGACTGAGGAAGTAACTGAGGCAGAGACCGAGGCAGAAACGGAAGCGGAGACCGAGGAAGTAACCGAGGCCGAAACCGAAGCGGAGACTGAAGAGGCAACAGAAGCCGAAACGGAGGAGGAGACCGAGGAAGTAACTGAGGCTGAGGAGACCGAGGCCGAGACAGAAGCAGAGACCGAGGAAGAAACCGAGGCTGAGACCGAGGAAGTAACTGAAGCAGCAGAGGAGACCGAGGAGGAAACTGAGGCTGAGACAGAAACAGAGACCGAAGAAGTAACTGAGGCAGCAGAGGAGACCGAAGAAGAAACCGAGGCAGCAGAAGAGGCTGAGGCAGCCGTAATGTCCTATGACGAGTACATAGCGGCAGATCTGGATTCCCTCGTAGTAGTGGAAACCTACGTACAGGCGAAGCAGTCCTGGTGGGATGACACGGCGACCGTATATACGCAGGATGAGGACGGCGCGTACTTCCTGTACAGCATGGCATGCTCGGAAGAGGATTATGAGCTGCTTGAGGTTGGCACAAAGATTCTCGTGACCGGTTACAAGTCTGAGTGGTCAGGCGAGGTCGAGATCATTGATGCGATTTTTGAGATCGTGGATGACGGTGAGACCTTCATCGCGGAGCCGCTGGATGTGACCGAGCTTCTCGGAACAGATGAGCTGGAGGAGCATCAGAATGAGTACGTATCCTTCACCGGCATGACCGTAGAAGCATCCGAGGATGCGGACGGAAATGAAGCTGCGTTCCTGTATGCATGGGATGGATCCGGATCTGACGGCGATGACCTGTATTTCAACGTATCTTATGACGGAGAAACCTATACCTTTACGGTAGAGTCTTACCTGTGCGACAATACCACAGAAGTATACCAGGCAGTGACAGAACTGAGTGTCGGCGATGTCATCGACATGGAAGGCTTCCTGTACTGGTATGAGGGTGTGAACCCGCACATTACTTCTGTTGTTGTGACCGAAGAAGCAGTCGAGGAAGAGACCGAAGAGGAAACCGAGGCAGTCGAGGAGACCGAGGAAGAGACCGAAGCAGCTGAGGAGACCGAAGAGGAAACCGAGGCAGTCGAGGAGACCGAGGAAGAGACCGAAGCAG
>JAJQEO010000002.1:0-9235 GCA_021201665.1 Lachnospiraceae bacterium
AAAATAATAATATTTGCCGCTGATCTTTGCCCAGCCTGTCACGCGGTAGCCGCTGGAGTCCACATAGTACTTCTTGCCATTCAACGTCAGCCAGGTGCTGGTCGGGATCGTGCCGTCATCCTCGACATACCAGTAATGCGTCCCGTCCGTCTGCCAGCCATTGGCCCGTGTCGTCCGTGGTGTGATGATTTGCGAATAATCCTTATAGCTGTAGTCAAGATCCACCGCTGTCGAGATGCCGCTCACCTTGCCCGTAGAGCTGTACTGCCACATGGAAAGCGGCGTAGTGGTCGGTGTATAAGACCAGCATGCTACCCAGTAATCATAATCAGCCAGACTGTCCAGATCCATATAATCCTGGAACCAGTTATCACTCGCGTAGATCATCGGATAGTATCCGGCCTTCTCAATCACCTCCATGAAAGCGATTGCAAGCTTCGTCCGCTGCGCGGTCGTCATGTTTTTGTAAACATCGTCTTCCATGTCAATGGCAATCGGATAAGAAATTTTATAGCCATCGACCAGGTCAAGCACATAATTCGCCGCATTTTGCATGTCGGAAACGGTGGTCGCTGTCGCGTAGTGATAAACACCCACGTATATCCCCTGCCCAAGCGCTCCCTCGATATTCGTCTCAAACTTGGCGTCCGGAGTAGCGACGCCGTTCTTGTAACGCCCGGTCCCGATCATGACAAATTTAATACCGGCACTTTTCACCTTTGACCAGGAGATCGTCCCCTGCCATTTGGAAACATCGATTCCCTTGATTTTCGTCGCTGCCTCGACCGGCTGCGGCTGAGCCAGAAACAGCATCGCGAGCATGAACCCCATCATGACAACCGTGCGTGCAAAGCCTTTCTTCCCCCTGTGCAGTCTACCCTTCATTTCTATTCCTTACGTCCCTTCTTTTTCTGCTAAAACACATCAGCAAATATTTCCTTTATTGTAATAAAAAATTAATATTTTTACAAGCTTTTTTTAATTTTTTTATATCATTTGGAAAATTATTTGTGGAAATAATTCGACAGGCTGCTCTGTTATGAGACAAGTTTTCTCTATTTGTTCGGATATGGCAGTGAAAACAGATCCCTCGGATGTTTTTCACTGCAGGATATTTTTCATTTCGAAAGTCAGAGACGTTTCAATCCGATTCAGCTGGCTGACAAAAACGCGAAAGGCTTGAAAAAACAGCCGGAGGGGATTCCCTCCAGCTGCCTGCTACAGCCTCCGGTAACGTGCCAGGCACGCCAGAATTTCCTGCTGACGTACTTCGGCCGCCGGGCCGGCCGGGTAATATTGCGGAGTGACGGAGAGTATTCCGTCTTTTTCTATTTTACGGGCGGCTTCCTCAGCCAGCTGGGGAACCGTCTTTTTACCGTCCGCCAGACGGCTTAGAATGTATTGCATCAGGTAGGCAATCGCTGCTGTCTGGCTTTCGTCAACAATCTGTTCAAGGTAGCGCAGGTCGATCTCTGTTTTGTCGAGGCTCAGGGTATCCCAGCCGTGTGTGCGGGGTTTTTCAATCCTCTGGGAACGGACGCGCTTCTTGAGCCAGTCGGTGCTGCGGGCGATTCCTTCTGGGGCCGATTCTATGGCTGCTTCTGCGGCTGCTTTTCCGGTTAATTCTGTGGCAGCTTCTCTGACTGCTTTTCTGGTTAATTCTGTGGCAGCTTCTCTGACTGCTTTTCTGGTTAATTCTGTAGCTGCTTCTCTGGCTGCTTTTCCAGCCGCTGCTTCTTCGACGGCTTCTGCCGTTTCATCTGCAGCTGCTTCTCCGGCATTTCCAGCAATGTTTGTTTCATCTGTACTCTCTATCACATCTGACATAATCTTTTCGGCTGTTCCACATGCCTTCGCCGAAGCGGCTTTCTTTTGCTCCGGTGCATCAGACCCGCAAAGCTCTTTCGCCCGAGCGGTGACGTCCCGGGTGACATAGCAGTCCATCTGCAAAACGGTGTCGGCTACTTCCAGGTAATCACCGGAGCTGCCCACAACCAGGATGGTCGACACGCCCAGACAGTCGTAGATGCCGCGGATTTTGCGGATGAAGGGCGTGATGGGTTCTTTTTCATCGGAGACAAGTCTTGCCATACGTTCGTCGCGCACCATAAAATTTGTCGCGGAGGTATCTTCGTCGATCAAAAGTACACGGCTGCCGGCACTCAGAGCCTCGACCGTGTTCGCCGCCTGCGAGGTGCTGCCGCTCGCATTTTCCGTGGAAAAGCGAGTCGTATCAGCGCGAGTCGGCAGGTTGTTGATAAACATGGAGATATCTGTCTCGTGGATGCAGCGGCCTTCCTCGGCGCGCAGCTTGAACGCACTCGCATCGGTGATGACCAGCTCTCTGCCGTCACCGGAGATGTGATTGTACACGCCGCGCTCGAGTGCTTTTAACAAGGTAGATTTTCCGTGAAATCCGCCGCCAGTGATGACGGTGATCCCCTTTTTGATCCCCATGCCGCGCACCTTGCCGCGATGAGGCAGCTTCAATGTCACAGCCAGGCTCGCGGGACTTTGGAAAGCGACTGCTGTGCCAACGCCGCTCTGCCTCGTTGCCTGGCTGGATGGAACAGATGCCGCCGCAAATTTCATCGGCTTCTGTGAGACGCCGCTCTCTCTTGGAAGGATCGCGCCGTCTGCTACAAATGCCACAAGTCCCAGCTCGTCGAGGCTGACGCGGATATACTGCTGGTCGTCCGCCAGCGCGACGACCGCCTCCAGCTCACGCTCCATCTGGCTTTTCTGCACGGAGCCATCAGCACCAGAAGCCCGGCTCGAGCCAGCCTTAGGCATATGGAAGGTTTTCTCTGCCACTGCCGGCAGAAAGTCAAATAAGATTGTTTCCAGCTCTCCCGCCGCGATGGTTCGCCCATAGGCCGGAAATCCGACTTCGATCCGCGCCTCAATTACATCTGAGGTAATGCGCATCGCGGTGCGCTCCAGAATCTCCTGGCCGACCCGGCAGGCCGTCACAAGTCCACTCTTCCCTGAACCCTGGCCCACGCGAAGCGTCTCAAAATGGCCAGGGTGACCTGCCGCCGAGCTCTGCGAGGGGGCATTTCCTCGGCCCTGGCCCACGCGAAGCGTCTCAAAATGGCCAGGGCGATCGGCCCCGCGCCCATTCTCACTATTTTCGCTTTTCTCATTTCTCAGGAATCGGTGCAGCCGCCGCAGCAGATAATCCTCCACCGCGATTCTGCGGGGGCGGGTTTCGAAATATTGCGGCGGAATATTGTTCCGATTTCCATAAAGAATCCGCACGCGCGAAGGTGTGGCGAAGGGATCTCCCTGTACATGGTCAATCGACAGACGGTAAGCGCCGAAATCATACTCACCCTCCAGCACCTTGTACGCTTTGTAGCCTTTATGGTCAATCGACCTCAATTGTCTTTTCAGTTCTGCCTGTGTACGCATATGAATGATCATCCTTTCGTTTCATCGCTTTGCACTCCGCTGCGATCGTTATCCGCAGACGAACTCCGGGCTGCTTCGGAGAAACACAATTTCCCCTGTAAGCACTTTCTGAAAATCTTTTGCAAAAACTTTCCACATATATTCTCTAAAAATGTTCTCTTTAAAAGCTTCCTTCAAATACGTTCTGTCAAAAAAATTCCATTTCCTTTCGAGGGCCTCTTATATAAACCGCGCTGCCGCCCAGGCCACGATCCGCAGAAACAGATTCGTCTCAAACAGCCACGAAAGCAGGGCACTGCTGTTTACCATTGTCATGAGCGACGCTCCCACTTCGGTCGTCTGTGCCACGGTCAGGATCAGGAAAAAAATCCAGAGCAGGAACAGAGCCTCCACCAGTCCGAGAGCCGCGCCGGCCAGCCGGTTGGCAAGTCCGAGAACCGGAAGCTGCGCGAAGACATTCAGCAGCATGAAAGCCACGCGCAAAGCCACGTTGACCAGAAGGACTGCCAGCAGAAAAGCGATCGCGTTCAGGATCAGGGTGGCGATGCTTCCGACCAGATATTCCTGGAAGCTTGTCACGAACAGGCTCTCATAGCCTTCTTCATTATTATTATTGATCAGCATATTTTTGATCACCTGCGGAATAGGAAGCGCGTCGATGATTTCATTCTGCACGTTTGATCCAGATGACAGCGTATCCAGAATACTGTCGGATGCCTCGCCGGTCTCGCTAAGGAGCTGAAAATTTCCTGCCTCCTTAGCATCCGTCCCGATACCGCTCACATTCACAGCCGCCGGCCCACTGCCGCCCGTCGTGAGCAAGCTTGAAAAGTCGCCGCCGAGAACCTGCTCTGCATACTGCCGCAGTTCTTCGCCGGTCAGGGAATCAATCAGCGAGGTGTAGTCTCCGTAGCCATATTGCTCCATGAGCGATTTGATCGCGTCGCGGGTCAGGCCTGCGGCAGTCCCATCGCCCGACGTCGTTGCGGAAGAGTCAGCGCTGCTCCCGGTCTGGCAGGTGGTAATGTCGGACAGGCTCCCGGAAAGGCTCGTCCACAATGAGCCAATCTGATTAGATACTGCCAGCTCACACTGTTCATAAATATAATCGTAGAGGGGTGTATTGTCTTTCAGAAATTCCGTCACATAGGGCAGCGCAGCAGACACCAGCACGATGGAGAGCACCAGCATGAGCAAGGAAGCCAGCTTTCTGACAAAGCCCCGGCGCCAGCCCCAGAAAACCAGCGCGGCTGTCACGATAATAATGATTATCTCCAGTATATTCATAGGTTAAGTTTCCTTCCATAAGCAGTAGCTTTTTGAGCCTGGCGCAGGGAATGCCATAAGGATTACCGACGAAATCGGAGGGCACTGAGTGCCAGTGGCATCTACGCTTCGCTCCGGTCCGTCCCAAACGCGTGCCACCGGCACGCAGGATCGTTATGGCTATGCGCGGGCAGCAAAGCTGCCAGATTCCTTACGCGCCCTTGTGCATAAATGACGAAGCTCCTCAGCAGATCCGTATCTGGTCAAAGCTGTCCTTCGTGATAACCAGATAGCGGCGGAATTCTGCGAAATAAAACAGATCTACAATTTCTGTTTCGTAGGCAGACGAATAGCGCAGGCGGCCGTTCTTGGTATACACGCTGCAGGAGGAGGATGTATACATCAGAATCTGCCCGTTTTCCATCTTGATTTCTTCAAAATCTGCGTCGAGTCCTGCGGATGCCGTCTGTTTGCCCCGATAATTATACAGCTCCATCCGGTAGTCGTTTTCACCGGTGGAATCCGCAAAAAGAAATCCCAGTGTGTCGTCGTCATAAAAGCAGCTCACGATCTCATCGTCAAAGGACTGCTCTGCCTTTTTTTCCAGCGTGCTTCCGCGGAATACCGTAAATCCATCGTCCGCGACGGCGACCGCTGTCGTATTGTCCATGAAAAATACCTGCGGAACCACGACTCCGGAAAAAACTTCGCTGTTCAGCTCGTGATCAGATGAGGAGTCCCCCGTGGATCCAAAATCGTAGAAAACGACGGTCGAGGTCATCACGCCCTCCGTGATTCCCAGATAGGATACGACCATTTTTTCACCATTTGGAGAAAGGTCGACATCAAGCGGATATCCGGAATCCGATATCGTGGTCTTATCGTTGGCGATGCTCGTCCCGTCCGCGTCATACAGCCGCACCCAGGTCACATCCTCGTCCTGCAGCACCACCGCGACGACGCCCTGGTTGGACACGCGCACCTTCAGGATCGGCAACAGACAGGTAAAGCTGCCGAGCAGCCCGTCCGCGTTCACCACATAGACCTGCGTACCCTGCTGCTCCGCAATTACCATCGTCGTGCCGCAGACATCCACAATCGGTGACTGCATACTGTAGGTAACACTCCATTTCACCTCGTTTTTATGCGTCACGCAGGACACGCCGTCCGAATTGTATCGATACAGGTATTTGCCCGCCATCTCGTACTGCGTGCCCGACGTCATCGTGTTGTCGATGGATTTTGCAATCACATAGTCGTCAAATGTATGCAGACGGTTATAAAGATAAAAGCCTGCCGCCGCACCCAGCAGAACCACCACCACCACGGCACGCGTAATCAGCCGCATCCGCCGGTTGTGCGCCACCACATCTTCAAGCGACCTGCCG
Source organism: Lachnospiraceae bacterium (assembly GCA_021201665.1). Taxonomy (GTDB): domain Bacteria; phylum Bacillota; class Clostridia; order Lachnospirales; family Lachnospiraceae; genus Choladousia. The sequence continues at coordinate 6,069 of JAJQEO010000002.1, forward strand.
TCAGAATCATCCAGCCATGCCTGATCCGTCCCGCCGTTTTCCGCCGCCTCTGACATTTCATCCAGGTCATCGTCTTCCATATTATTAAAAAAATTAATTCGATTTATTATGCCCGAAAAACGTTCTTTCCATGTTTTTTTATTCATATTCGTCCTCAGTCCCGCTTCCGGCTGCCGATCGTCAAATATCGTCAGCACTCGGAATCCGGGATTTTATCGCAATGAGTCAGACCCGCCCGACAGGCTGCCTGTATTCTGCCCTTTTTTCGTTCGAGTAATACTATACCATTGACCTCCGGGAAAAACAACACCGTTCCTGATTTTTTATGTCTCTCCTGTATACGACCGTTACTGGTCAGACCCACACCACGCACTTGCTGCGTGGTGCGGAGTGAAAACGTAGTGTTTTCGGGCATCCGGCTCCATCGCGCAGCGATTTAATTAGCCGGATGCCGTTACAGGCCACACCTGTAGATGAAGAAATACTGTAAAATTGGTCAGGGTGTGGCCTGTAACATACGGCCAGCATGGTCTCGTCATGGTCTGAGGCGCAATCGAGCCTGCGCAATCTGAGGCGCAATCAGACCATACTCTGAGACGCAATCGGGTCGTCATGCTCCGAGGCGCAATCGGACCGCCATGCTCAGGGGAGTACAATCTTCTGTCCGGGTAAAATCAGGTCGGCATCTTCGATATCATTCGCCTCACAAAGCTCTTCGAGCCGATCCAGGGTTCCATAATATTTCGCGCAGATCCCGGCAAGGGTATCTCCCTCCCGAATTACATAGGATGCCTGCAGCTGACGGCTTACGGCTGATGTGGCTGACACCGCTGCCGCATCTGATGTTTCCACTGCATCTGTTGTGGCTGTCGCTTCCGATGTTTCCGCTGCACCTGTTGTTGTGGCTGACGCTTCCGATGTTTCCGCTGCGCCTGTTGTTGTAGCTGACGCTTCCGATATTTCCATTGCGTCTGTTACGACTGTCGTTTCCGATGTTTCCGCTGCGCCTGTTGTGGCTGTCGCTTCCGATGTTTCCGCTGCGCCTGATGTGGCTGTCGCTTCCGATGTTTCCGCTGCGCCTGATGTGGCTGTCGCTTCTGTCTCATCCGCCCAGAATGCGTCAGAACCGGACAAAATTTCATCAGATGCGGTCTGCAGATTGTCTTCAATCAATGCGCTGCCCGAAGAAGCCTCCCTGACTGCTCCAGACGTATCGTCTGATATGTCATCTGCCATGTCCTCGCCATCAGTCTCTACGGTCCCCGATGTCTCCTGGCCTGTCTGAACCGTATCCGCCGTTGCTTCCTGACTCGCCTGCCCCGTGTCCGCCGTCGCTTCCTGACTCGTCTGAACCGTATCCGCCGTCGCTTCCTGACTCGTCTGACCCACGCCCGCCGACAGCTGCAGATCCTGCACCCGGTTTACAACAATCACACCGACGATCAGCACGCCTACCACAAAGAAGGAACTTGCCAGCTTCAGAAAGCTATGACTCTTCTCCTCTGCCTTGACCTTCACCTTTTCACGGAAGCTGCGGATTGCCTTATCCGGAAGTCCTTCCTGCTCGACGCTTTTTTCGCCGAAGGTCTCTTCCAGAACCTCCTGCATCCGCTGATTTTGCTCATAAAATACAAAATAGCCGCTGATTCCCTCGTAGCGCTCCCCGTCAAGCCAGTACAGCCGCTCCTCCTGATCCTGCAGGTGGTACAGGATACGGCCCGCCTCCGGAAAATGTGCGGAAAGCTCATCAATCCGTCCTGCCGGATAGGTACCAATCACGCAGCAGCCCTGTATCTCACAGTCCGGAAAATTTCGCTCTATTTCCCGGCGGAGCCGCTCCCATGGGTCTGAGGGCGGTGCGGCCGATTCCCTGACTTTTTCTGACTCATTGCGTTTTGCGACCGACCCCTCACCGCTTTCTGAATCGTTGCGTTTTGCGGTCGACTCCTTACCGCTTTCTAAAGCGCTGCGTTTCGCGGCCGGCTCCTTACCGCTTTCTGAAGTGCTGCGTTTCGCCTTCTTTTCCAGCGTATTATACTGCCTCGTCAGATCCATGCTCTTTTCTGATGATGCATTACGTTTCCCTGTCAGCTCCGCGCCCTTTTCGGACACATTACGTTCCCTTGACAATTTCGCATCCTTTTCGGATATGTCACGTTTCCCGGCAGCCCTCCCGCCGATTCCTGTGCTTTCTTTTTTCGCGGTGCTCATTACCGCCAGGCCTGAATGCTCCGTCCTTGAACGCTCTGTCTCTAAGCGCTCTGTCTTTGAATGCTCCATCCTCGAACGCTCTGCCTCTAAGCGCTCTGTCTTTGAATGCTCCATCTTTGAACGTTCTGTCTTTGCCTGCTCTGTCTTTGAACGTTCTGCCTTTGAATGCTCTGTCTCCAGGCGCTCTGTTTTTGAATGTTCTGTCTCTGATATTGAACCCACGGAATCTCTGATTTCATCCGGCATGCCGTACCGTCTCTGAAACGCCTGCCAGAACCCCGTTTTTGCCTGAGTATTCTCCTGCTCCGAAGCCGGTACGCCGCTCTCGTCAGATTTTCGTGCAGGCCGCGCCGGATCCGGAAGCTCCATTATACCGCGTATGAACACATATTCCATGTCCCGCGACTTTTTTCGTTCACCCAGGAAAACTCCCAGAAAGTTTTCATCCTCCCTGCTCTCCATCTTCCGTATGTAGGTCATCACGTAATCTTCGAAGCAAATTTTTCTTCTGCCCTGTATATCTCCTATCTGGCGTATGTTTTTTGGAAGCAAACTATCATTCACCATGACCGGCACACTCCTTTTTCCATACTCACAACACCTTACCATATACTTTATGCAGAAATGTTCTATTTTAGGATTCCTTCTTTTCGTAGCAGTCGTTCAGCCAGGTCACCGCGGCATCCAGCCCTTCTGCGGAGAATTCGAAGGATTTGTATGTTTTTTTCTCCTCCGGTGTGCATTCCCAGCAATTCGGCTGCGGGTAGACGGCCGCCATAAGCCGGTCATCCTGTTTGTACAAATTATAGCGCATTTCCTTATAGCTGCCTGTAAAATTGCGTTTTTTGAGAAATTCCAGCGAAATCTGTCCTTTCAGACATATCGGCTGTTCCTTTTGCTGTTCTTTCTGTTGTTCTTTCTGTTGTTCTTTCTGTTGTTCTTTCTGTTGTTCTTTC
>JAJQEO010000002.1:9335-20870 GCA_021201665.1 Lachnospiraceae bacterium
TTCTTTCTGTTGTTCTTTCTGTTGTTCTTTCTGTTGTTCTTTCTGTTGTTCTTTCTGTTGTTCTTTCAGCTGTTCTCCCCGCCGTTTTTCCTGTTGTTCTTCCATCGCCTTCTCCTTCCATATCAATTCGCACATTATCTGGCCATTTACACGATATCCCGGTATAATTGTCAGCCTTTATCAAAGTGAAACCGTCCGCCTTTCCTCCAGATACCCTGTCCGGTGAATCCACCAGTCATCCTCCTCTCAAAAAAGAGGAATTTTTCCTGGCGCAGTGGCTCGTATCGCATGAATATTTTCCCGCGAAAAGGATAAACTTTAACAGGCAACCCGCAGACTGCTCTTTGCAGAAAGGAGAAAGCAATGATAAAACCCCTTTCCGATGTTTCGCGTCCGCTCTGTCCTGCGCTGCTCGGACAGCTTCTCGATAATTGTGAAAAACCAGGCCGCACGGCGGGTGCGAGGCCTGTCGTTCTTTGCATTGGCACAGACCGTATCATCGGTGACTGTCTCGGGCCGCTGACCGGCAGCCTGCTTATGGAGCGAGCCGACAGGTCTCTTGATGTTTACGGCACGCTACAGTCCACAGTACACGCATGCAACCTTGAGAAAACACTTTTTCAAATAAAAAAAGAGCATCCAACCAGCACTGTGATCGCGGTGGATGCCTCGCTCGGACGCAGATGCCGGCCCGGGTCTGTGTTTGTCCGCGCGGGAAGCCTGAAGCCCGGCATGGGAGTCAGTAAAAACCTGCCCGAGGCGGGCGACATCTCCATCACCGGCATTGCCGGGACACAGGGCAGCCAGCCCTGGCTCACGCTGCAGACCGTGCGCCTGTCTATGATCATGGCGATGGCGGAGGAGATCTGTGAGTGCATTCTGGAAGTGTGCGGCTGATTCCTGTATTTTTCTATTTGCGGTTTATTCTCTGCGATGACCTTCTGTGTCGCCGCACCCGCCATCAGAAAAAAACATATTCGCGGACTACAACTCCACCCGGCCTTCGAGTGCGCGCAGCAGCGTCACCTCATCGATATATTCCAGATCGCCGCCGACCGGGACGCCGCTCGCGATGCGCGTGACCTTAATGCCGGTCGGCTTGATCAGCTTGCTGATATACATAGCGGTGGTTTCGCCCTCCAGGCTGGAATTCGTCGCGATGATGACCTCACTCACATCACCCTCGAGTCGCTTGATCAGCTCCTTCAGCCGGATATCGCCGGGGCCCACGCCGAGCATCGGAGAAATCGCGCCGTGTAGCACATGGTAGACCCCCTCGTATTTTCCGGTCTTTTCATAGGCGGCCAGATCTCTGGTCGTCTCGACCACCATGATGGTCCTTTTATCCCGCGCCGGGTTGCTGCAGATCGGGCAGACCTCCTGGTCCGTCAGCGTGCAGCATTCCCGGCAGTAACGGACGTTTTCCCTCGCGTCCGTAATCGCGTCCGTCAGCTGAACGACCCGCTCCTTCGGCATATGGATGATATGAAAAGCCAGACGCTGCGCGGATTTGCTGCCGATCCCGGGCAGCGCGGACAGCTGCTCGATCAGCTTTGACATCCGTTTTCCATAGTAATCCATCAGAATCCCAGTCCTCCAAGACCGCCCATGCCGCCGGTGAGCTTCGACATCGCAGCCGCTGCCTCTTCCTCTGCCTTGCGCAGTGCCTCATTGGTCGCAGCCACAATCAGATCCTCGAGCATCTCGATATCATCCGGGTCCACGACCTCCTCTGAAAGCTTTACCTTAAGCACTTCTCTTTTTCCGGAGACTGTCACTTCCACTGCGCCGCCGCCGGCAGCTGCTGTAAATTCCTTCTCCTCAAGCGCCTTCTGGCTTTCTTCCATCTGCTTCTGCATCTTCTGCGCCTGTTTCATCAGGTTGCCCATATTTCCGGGCATCCCGCCCTGATATCCGCCCCGTTTTGCCATAGTATTCTCCTTTTTATGTTTACTTAATTGCAAACGGCATAAGCCGTTTTTTATCTTCTTTGCTTTCATACGGTCTTCACTGAATGTGCGAAAAAGACCGGTCCTGAATAGTTACCATTATTCTACTACAAATCAGAATCCTTTGCTACTGTAAATGTCATCCGTTCACAACATCATCCAACGAGTACAGGCTCAGTCTCTTCTGATCCGATTCTGCTTTAATTTTTTCATCAAATCCTTCCGCTGAAAACAGTACATAGTAAAAATCCGCATTTTCTTTCAGCGATGCCAGTTTTGCCTTCGTATCAAGATATTCCGAGTACCGGAAGGGTGCTTTTTTAAACTTACATTCTCCCACCAGATAGTTTTTTGCGTCACGATCAATGGCAAGCAGGTCGATTTCTGTCTCCGCAGCTATCGTTCCGTTACGTACACTCGTTTTTCCCCACCAGCGCCCCATCTTTGCGTAGCGAAACGGCAGCTTCCCCTGTTTCTGTAATTCTTTTACGAACTCTTTGCAGGCATCCTCAAAAGGAAATGCGGCAAATTCTGACAGTTCCGGTTCCACTGACCAGTCAAATACACCCTCTACATCGCCATCCTCGAGTTGAGACAAATTCGCAAAGCCAAATCGATACCAGAAACGGAAGAAATGGTCTGTCAGCCGATAGAGCCCTCTTTTTGTATTTGCAGCTTCTTTGGTCTGAGAATCCACAGGAAACTCTCGCTCTATGATTCCAAGCTCTGTCAGATTGCGCAGATAGACGCAGGTTTTTGAAGTATCATTAATCAGTGATTTCTGGCTGATTTCGTTTAATTTTGTACTTCCAAGGGCAACTGCCTCAATAATCGAATTATAAATCGGCGTTTCTCTCAGCTCCTGGTGAAGCAGGAACTCCACCTCGCTATACAGCACACAGCCTTTTGACAATATATACCTTTTTATATTCTCAGAAACAGGTATCTCCGGATCCCACTGTCTCAGGTAGTGCGGAACTCCGCCCAGCACCGCGTAAGCGATGAGCTTATCCCGGTTTGAGTAATTCGGGAAAAATTTTATGGCATCATAAAATCCCATCTCCGTCATTTTATAAATTCCTGTAGCTCTTCCATACAGAGGATTTTTTTCAGCCAGAAGCTCTTTCTCAATAAAGCTCATGGCACTGCCGCAGAGAATCAGCATGATATCGCGATCCTTCATCTCGGCATCCCAGAGATTTTGTAAAATAGACGGAATACTGCTGTTTGCCCGGCACATATAAGGAAATTCATCCAATACTACAAGCGTTTTCCCCTCTCCATGCGGCAGCTCCAAAAGTGCCCGAAACGCATGCTCCCAGTCGGAAAACCCGGTCAGATATTTTCTCGCCGGTATCTCTTCTTTTAATAATTGCGCAGAGAATCTGGCGAGCTGTATGGAATCTGTACTTTGCGTACAGGAGTAAAAAAAATGCGGTCTGCTTTTACAAAACTCTCTGAGCGTTTCCGTTTTTCCGATACGCCGCCTGCCATAGAGGACAATCAGCTGCCCGTTTTTTCTGGCATATTGTTCTTCCAGAAAGTTCAGTTCCTTTTTTCTTCCTATAAACATATGCTTTTATCCCCATTGCCGTTTCCTTTTCCCTTAATATAAAACGATTGTAAGTTTTTCATACGTACTTCGCAGCAAGTGCGGGGTACTGTCCTGAATAGTTACAAACGATTTACTTTGTTTGCCGCAATGTTAAATCAGGATTTAGTAAATCAGGATTTAATAAGCATTTTATTCGCTTGTTCTGAAAAAGTCAAGCAAAAATCATCTACGCCATATCCGCCGCATACAATGCCGCGCCGAGCGCCCCGCACAGCTGCGCCTTGTCGCTGATGATCAGCTTCGTCGCGAGCCGCTCTTCCAGCGTCTTTACAAGACCCTTGTTCTGTGCCACACCGCCGGTCATCATGTAGGCCTCCGCGCCGCCGACACGCTTCACGAGCGCCGCTGTCTTGGCCGCTACCGCTTTGTTCAGGCCGTGGACAATGTCATCCGGCTTTTTATTCTGCGCAATCAGCGAGACGACCTCAGACTCAGCAAACACGGTACACATGCTGGAGATCGTAATGTCCTCGTCATAGGAAAGCCCCGCCTTTCCGATCTCATCCAGACTCATCTCCATCGTGCGCGCCATCATCTCCAGAAAGCGTCCGGTGCCCGCGGCGCATTTATCGTTCATGACAAAATTTTTCACCGAGCCGTCCTCATCCAGCCGGATGACCTTGCTGTCCTGGCCGCCGATGTCGACGACCGTCCGCACGGTTGGATCGAGAAAATGCGCTCCCCGCGCGTGGCAGGTAATCTCTGTAATACTCTTATCGCCCGCCTGGATCGCGGTGCGCCCATACCCGGTGGTCACCACGGCGTCGATATCCTCCCGGGCAAGCTTTGCTTTTTGAAGCGCCTGCTCCAGCGCACGCTCCGCGCCGATAGCCGCGCCCGCGCCGGTTGGCAGGATCATGCTGGAAACGATCTCTTTTTTCTTATTTAAAATCACGACGTCCGTGCTCGTCGAGCCGCTGTCGATCCCTGCGTAATAGCCTTTTCCCATGTGTAGTTTTCTCCTTCCCGAATTTCTCCCCGAGTTCGCCTCCGGGGCCGTCTGGGACTGCGGCTGCAGTTCCAGGCTCTCTGCGAACGCTTCCAGTCTGGTCAGCAGCTGTCCGCTGCTCTGCACGGTATAATCGGACTCGATTTTCAATAGAGGCAGATCCGTATGGGACTTGGCCTCGGCGTATTCGAAGCTGTAAAAATCGCAGAATTTGACGGTATGATAAATAATTCCTTTTAAAGAAGGATCCTGAAAAAGTCTGCGGCGCCCGGTGACGTCCATCATCCGCATACAGGGAATCTGCCCGAGGAGCTCGCCCGCGTACCAGTCCATGAGAGCATCGAACATTTCTCCGTCGAAATCCTGCGGCCGACTCGCCTGTATCCTTCCCGTACTATCCGCCGACTGAATTTCAGGCATCTCTCTCTCACCGCCCATCGACTGGCTCTCTGATATTTTTCCAATACCGTCCGGCGACCGATTTTCTGACAGCTCACCAAAATAATTCGTCGATATATTTTCCGGCTGCTCTCCCATACCGTCCGGCAGACAATTCGCCGAGGATTCTCTCCAACCATCCGACGGCCGATTCTTTGATAGTTTTCCTGGACAATTCTGCGGTGCTTCTCCCGGAAACTCCCCCGCATACGTCCACACCACGGAGCGATTGTGTACGCAGGTCTCATTGACGACCGGAAGCGGCATGGCTGTCTGTGTCATCTCGAAAAGCTCTTCTCCCATCCGGGCTCCCAATACGGCCAGATGCGGCTTCTGCGTACGTTCCTTCGGCACGAATGCCTTTCGAAACGCTTCGTAATCAAAGCTGCGTCCTTTGTACGCACCATATTTTTGCGCCAGGTCTTTCAGCTGCGCCGCCACTCGTTCCCGGGTGCAGGCAAAACGGTCAAAGCCTGTGCCGGAATCCTTATTCCCGGACTGATCCGCAGATAATTCCGCGTCCCCCGCGTTGCCTGAGGCCGATCTCGTCTGATGAGCATTGCCCTTGAACGTGTTGCCCCTCGACGCATTGCGCCTAGACGCGTTACCCCTCGACGCGTTGTGCCCGGAAAGAGCAGCCCGGCCAGCATTCCCCGGGTCATGAAGCATGTCCACCATGTACAGAAAATCCAGCTGGCCGGAATCCTCCAGCAGGTCATAAACACTGCGGATGGTGTCGCAGCAGTTGACCAGCACCAGCTCCTTCACCTGCCCGGAAAGCACCGCCTCCAACACGGACTTGCCAAAGCCGCAGATATTCGGATGCGCAATCTGATCCGCCAGGTCAAATCCCTCCGGCATGGTATTCAGATTTTCACATTCTCCGCCGAAGGCGGCCAGAAGCTCCAGCGGCGTGTATTTGCACACGTAATATGTTTTTTCCAAAATTCTCTCCTCGCACTTTCAGTCGCAGACCTTATTCTGCCATTTCACCAGAACCACGCACAATACCTGCGCCTTGCCCCGCGAATCTACACGCGCAGTGTCAGCGCTCTCCCTCGCGAATCTGCACGCAAAGCGCCTGCAGTCTGCCTCCCGGCCTGCCCGGCTCATTTTTTCACTTCCGCCTGCCCATTAAGCATTTCCAGAAATGCCCCCAGGCGGGTCGATGTCTGTCCCTCGCCGCCGTGGCTCCGGTCGCAGCCGTCTCCGTCCAGGATCAGCGTCGGGATTCCGGCCGCTTCAAACTTTTTCTTAGCGAGCTGAGAGCCTCCGAGCGTATGCTTACAGCCCCAGTGATTGAACCAGATGACGCCATCCGCTTTGGTCTCCTTCGCATGGCGGATGCCCGCCTCGATCCGCCGTGTAATACTTCCGTTCAGCGAATTATAAAGCAGCCGCATGGCCATCTCTTCATACGGGTCGTCCGAGTGATGCTCCAGGTTTGCGACCTGCGCCAGCTCGCAGCCGACGATCTGCGCACTCTCTTTCAATAAAAAGACATCCTTTACCGCCTGCGACCAGAAGGGAATCGTGTGCATCCAGTAAATGCGCTTCCCCCGTGCCGGCCCCGCCTTTTCCAGCCCTGCGAGCAGCCTCCGGGTGTACTCCTCTTCCTCTTTCGTCCCCAGCAGAATATTATTCGTCATGCCACAGTACATCGGCGATACCAGATCCTCCGGGATGTATTTATCCACACGCTCCTTCTGAAACCGGTCATAATTCTCCAGAGTCCGCCTGCTCCGCGCAATGCGCCCGCGCAGGCTTTCCTCATCGATTTTTTTGCCTGTCTGCTCCTCCAGAAAGCATGCCAGATCCCGCAGCTGGTCCGCCACATACATGACATCCGCGTCGGACTGATACGCGGGAATCGCCCCCTCGCCTCCGCTCGGCGGCAGGTTGTGCCGGTCATTGTAAGAACGCTTCGCGTTGGACCGGCACGCGGGAATCGCCCCCTCGCCTCCGCTCGGCGGCAGGTTGTGCCGGTCATTGTAAGAACGCTTCGCGTTGGACCGGCACGCGGGAATCGCCCCCTCGCCTCCGCTCGGCGGCAGGTTGTGTCGGTCATTGTAAGAACGCTTCGCGTTGGACCGGCACGCGGGCACGTCAATCGCAAAGCACGGAACCTGATACAGCGCCGCCAGTTCCTTGAAGGTCAGCAGATTCGCGTCACAGGCGAGGCTGGTATAGACAATGCAGCGCGGCGCAGGGAGAAGTCCCTTCTGCGCCGCTCCGATAAATGTCTTGTGATAGCTGCACAGTGTCTCCGATATACCGCAGTCCTCCGCCGTCTGCAGAAACGCCCGCTCTGCCTTCGATGCCGACAGATAACAGGAAAAAGCCTCCACATTATAAGGGGAAAGCCCCACCTCCTGCATCAGCTCGCAGGGCGTAAAAACGCTGACCAGAACACTGTTCGCGGCATCCTTCAATGGCTTCAGCATCGTATCCATCATCAGATGCGCCAGATATTGGTCAGCTAAAAGCAGCTCCTTATCCGGCATGCAGCGGAACTTCAGGTTCTGCGCCTGCCAGCCGGTTTTCAGAAGGGTGCGCGCCCGATCTGGATTTGTATTGCTTAATCGTTCCACATAGCGGCCAAATGTCTCAATAACCTGCAAAATATTCAACCTTCCTGTTTCTTTAGATCACATAGGAATTCGCCTTCGCCATCTGCCACTGCAGCAGATCCTCCAGCGTGACATGGTCCACCACCTGACAGATGGCTTCATCCATACGGTCCCAGAGGATCGAGGTGGCGCACTCCGCCTCTCCGTCGGAGCCATCCTCAGCGTATTCCACAGGGGTAAGGCTCCCCTCGGTGAGACGCAGAATCATGCCGGCCGTGTATTCGGACGGCCGTTTTGACAGCACGTAACCCCCCTGTGGTCCGCGGATGCTGCGCACGTAGCCGGCCTTGTTCAAAATGGATATGATCTGCTCCAGATATTTTTCTGAAATGTTCTGTCTGCGGGCAGTATCCTTGAGTCTGACCGGCTCCCCGGAATTATTAATCGCCAGATCCAGCATCAGGCGCATGGCATACCGCCCTCTTGTCGATATTCTCATCTTTCTATTCCTGTTCTTTATCTTTACTTCCCATCAAACAGCGGCGTCGAGAAATAGCGGTCTCCGCCGTCCGGAAGGAGTACCACGATGGTTTTTCCCTTATTTTCCGGGCGTTTGGCAAGCAGCACTGCCGCGTGCAGCACCGCGCCCGAGGAGATACCGGCCAGGATGCCTTCGGATTTCCCCAGAGCCTTTGCCATCTCGAATGCGTCTGCGTTTTCGATCGGGATCACTTCGTCATAAATATTGGTATTCAGAGTCTTCGGAACGAACCCGGCGCCGATCCCCTGGATCTTGTGCGCGCCCGCTCTGCCTCCGGAAAGAATCGCCGAGGAGGCCGGCTCGATCGCCACGATCTGTACAGACGGCTTCTGCTCCTTCAGGTACTCGCCGACGCCGGTAATCGTTCCGCCGGTGCCGACACCGGCCACAAAGATATCGAACTGCCCGTCGGTGTCCTCCCAGATCTCCGGTCCGGTCGAGCGGTGATGCTCTTCGGGGTTCGCCGGATTCTCAAACTGGCCGGGGATAAAGCTGCCCTCAATCTGGGCAGCGAGCTGCTCTGCCTTTTCGATTGCGCCCTTCATGCCCTTCAATCCGTCGGTGAGCACCACTTCCGCACCGTATGCTTTCAGGATATTCCGCCGCTCCACGCTCATCGTCTCCGGCATCGTCAGGATCATCCGGTAGCCCTTCGCCGCGGCAATCGCAGCCAGCCCGATGCCTGTGTTGCCCGAGGTCGGCTCAATAATCGTGCTGCCTGGACGCAGCAGTCCCTTTGCTTCCGCGTCCTCAATCATGGACTTCGCGATGCGGTCCTTGGAGCTGCCGGCCGGATTCAGGTACTCCAGCTTCGCCAGCAGCGTGGCCTCCACGCCTTTCTCCTTCGCAAACCGCTCCAGCTTAAGCAGCGGCGTGCTTCCGATTAAATCTGTAATGCTGTCATAAATTCTGCTCATTTTTCTTTCCCCACTAATTAACTAGGATTACTTTTTATATGAAAAGAGTACATCCTTTGGATGGTTTTGTCAACCATATTTTTATCGGACAGAAGCACTTGCAGGTTCCTCGTAAATAGTGGTTGCCAATCGGATAGGGGAACACTTTTCTCCCCTGTCCGCCCGCGCGGGGTATGCCATAAGGATTGCCGACGAAGTCGGAAGATTCCTTATGGCTATGGCGCGTGCAGCGTAAGCTGCTAATTTCCCTCGCCGGGTGGCATCCCACGCTTCGCATGGGATATACCTTACGCGCCCCTGTGCATAAAAAACATTGGGCCTGACATTTACTGTCAGGCCCGATGATCACATTTTATCCCGCATTTTTTGCTTCAGTCCCATTCCGGTTTAATAATCATTGTAGCTGTGTTTAATACCTATACAGTTACGTTTTCATACGTACTTCGCGGCAGGTGCAAATACTGTCCTGAACAGTTACCCTGAACAGTTTCCAATCGTCATTCATCGTGCAGCTCGCCATCAATGATCCGCACGATGCGCTTCGCGTTTTCCGCCACGCCGAGGTCATGGGTGATCATGACGATCGTATTTCCCATCTCGTTCAGGCGGTGAAACAGTTTGAGCACCTCCTTGCCGCTGCCCTGATCGAGAGCGCCGGTCGGCTCATCAGCCAGCAGAATCGCCGGCTCCCCGACCAGAGCGCGCGCAATCGCGACACGCTGCTGCTGCCCGCCGGAAAGCTCGCGCGGTTTGTGATGGACGCGGTCCGTCAGACCCAGCATCTCGATGATCCCTTCGCTCTCTTCCTCCGCCTCGTCAAGTGTCATGCCGCGCATCAGAAGCGGCATCACAATGTTCTGCACCACGTTATAGGTCGGGATCAGATGATATTTCTGAAAAATAAACCCGATTTTTTCATTGCGGATCTGGGTCAACTGTTTTTCCTTCGCGTTGTGCACCTCGATCCCGTCCAGTACATAGGTGCCGCCGTCTGCATGATCCATGCAGCCAATGATGTTCATCAGTGTACTTTTTCCAGAGCCGGACGGCCCTAAGATCGCCAGGAATTCTCCCTCGTCCACATCCAGTGATACGGACTTCAGCGCATGAAGCTGGGAGTTGCCGATCGAGTAAAATTTATCAATATCGCGCATCTTTATTATATGATTCTGCTCCATCCATCTGCCTCGCTGTTTTCTGTCTCACATCTGCCGCTTTTTTCTTGTTTGCCGCTTTTTTTATTTGCCGCTCGTATCTGATGTTTGCTGCAGGCATCTCTCTGTATTTTCACACCTGTTTCCAGGATCGCCTCTGCGTGATTTTCGCACATACATATAATGTAGTAGCAGCCTAAAATTTCGCACATTCCAAGTCCGCAGGGGTACATGCTGTCCACACAATATCTACTACTCCGTACTCAGCAGCCACATCTTTGTGATGACTTCGTTGCCGTCCGCGTCTTCCTCGAACAGTACCTCCAGCGTATCTCCGGCCTGCAGAATGGAGAATGTCTTTTCCTTTCCGCTGGTGGTATACACGACCACGCCGACCGGAAGATATACCGTAACGCTTTCATCTTCCTCTTCCAGCCCGCTGATCAGTTCGGAAATATCGGTGTCGCCGCTCATAACATCCCCGATATCACTCATATCCACGTCGCCGCTGCTAAAAGCCTCGGCGATGCTGCTTACATCGAGATCTCCGCTACTGAAGGCGTCAGCAATACTGCTCACATCGACATTGCTCATGTCCATGCCGCCCATTCCAGAGCCGGAGCCCCGGTCGCCTCTTCCGCCCGACATACCGGAATCGTCAGAATCCGCTGAACCATCCGATTCGTCTGTATTTGCTTCTGCGGATTCAACTTCCCCATTCTCAGCTTCTTGCGCTGCTTCGGTGGTTTCCTCCTCCGAATTCACACCTGCAATGCCTGCTTCGGTGATTTCCTCCTCCGAATCTGCATCTGCTATGCCCGACTCTGCGGTTTTCTCCTCCGAATCCACACTTACGCTGTCTGCTTCGGCAGCAGCTTCGCCGGTTTCGGCTGTTTCGGTCTCATTTTCCTCTTTGGACGCTGCATCTTCGCCCGCCGCTTTTACCATCTCTTCTTCAGGTTCCACTCCAGCATCTGCCGACTCTTCTTCAGATTCCCCTTCGGCGTCTGCTGATTCTTCGACAGTCTCTTCTTCGGCATCTTCCGTTTCCGCTTCACTGTCACCGAAGAATCCGCTCATGTCCATATCTCCCATGTCCGGCATGTTGCTGCTGTCCATATCACTCATGTCGGGCATATTTGAGCTGTCCATATCGCTCATGTCGGGCATATTTGAGCTGTCCATATCGCTCATGTCGGGCATACTGCTGCTGTCCATATCGCTCATGTCAGGCATGTTTCCGCTGTCCATATCACTCATATCGGGCATACTGCCACTGTCTGCGTCAGTCTCGTTCTCAATTGAGCCAGAACCGGCACCCTCTGTGCCGCTTTCTGCTTCTGTCTCTTCTTCCTCCGAAGCACCCGTCTCCGCTCCGGTCTCCTCTTCCTCCGAAGCGCCC
>JAJQEO010000002.1:20970-26535 GCA_021201665.1 Lachnospiraceae bacterium
CCGTCTCTGTCCCGGTCTCTTCTTCCTCCGAGGTATCCGTCTCTGTCTCCGCTTCGGTTTCCGTCTCTTCCTCGGTCTCTTCAATATAGGTCAGCTCATTGCCCGTGATGGAAACAACCTGGATCGTCGCCTTCCTCTGTCCGGCGGCGAACTCTGTTTCTGTTTCTGCGCTGCTGATGCCAAGCCTTTCACTCACGGCGCTCACCAGAGAGCCAGCAGCCTCACTCACTGTGCCTGTTACAGAGCTTGCTGCCTCACCTACGGTGTCTGTCACGCTGCTTACATTCCCACAGCCCGTCAGCGACACCGCCACTGCGGCCGCCAAAAGCAGGCTTATCTGTTTTTTCTTCATCATTTTCCCCCTTTTCCCATATTCACAGGACAGCATCCCGCTTCTGCAGGACGCGTCCCGCGCCGGATCAATCCGAATTCAGCGCCTCCACCGGTACCAGCTTAGATGCCTGCCAGGCCGGATAGAATCCGAAAATCGTGCCTGTCAGAACGGAAAATGCCAGGGCGGCCGCCCATGCGGTCACGTTTGCTTCCACCCGGATGCCATTGTATTCTATCAGAGGCGTCACGAGAAAGCTCGCCCCGACTCCGAGGGCTCCGCCGATCAGGCTGATCGCCGCCGATTCAAACAAAAACTCAAACAGAATCGTGCTCCTGGATGCGCCGAGGGATTTCAGGATACCGATCTCACCTGTCCGCTCCTTGACGGAGACAAACAGGACGTTCATAATGCCGATACCGCCGACGATGAATACAATCACTGCCATCGCCGAGAGCAGCAGTGTCAGAATTTCATTGGAGGATTCCGCAGCCTCGAGCTTGCTGCTCGCGTCCGAGAAGGTAAATTCTGCCGTGCTGTAGTTCTCTTCCAGAACCGTCTCTACCGTCTCTTTTACAGAGTCCACCAGATTCACATCGTTGCAGATCACGGTAATCACCGGGCTGATGTCGGTTCCTGTGATATATTTAATCCCTGTCTCATAGGGTACAAAAATCGTTTCATCCGGCGTGATGGAGGCGGAAACTGTTGACGAAGAAGAGAGCACACCGATGATCTCATAAGCCCGGTCGTCCAGATAAAGTGTCTCTCCGTAAGCCTCTGCCGCGCTTCCAAAAAGCTCTTTCGCCACGGTGCTGCCGAGTACGCAGACCCGCGCCTTACTGTCGCTCTGATCATCCGTGATAAACTCGCCCTCCGCCATGGAAAGGTTGCTGACCGTGTAATAGCTGTAGTAAACGCCCGCGACCGTATAGGTCTCGGCGCTGGTCAGATCGCCGCCCTCTACGGAAGTCCGGGAGGTATAAGTAATCGTCGCGTCGTCAATATCCGTCACAAAGGTCTCGATATCCTCCAGGTCATCGACCGTCAGTATAATATTCTCCTGGTTCAGACGATCATCTGCCAGGTCTGTCTCGGATTCTTCCTCCTCTTCCGCCACCGCAGCGGCCGCTTCTGTTTCGGTCTCCTGCGTTTCCTCAGAACCGCTTTCGCCCTCTGCGTCAGAGTCTCCATTCTCCGCATCCTCGTCGGACGTCAGCGCACTGCCTTCCCCGGCAGAAGCTTCGTCGGAGCCGGTTCCATCGCCGTCCGAAGTGCCGTTATCACCTTCCGATGCGCCGCTGTCAACAGATGCATCGCTGCCTGCGGCATCATCTGCGGTCCCCTCTTCACCTTCGGCCGCTTCGCCATCCTCTGCCTCATCAGCTCCTTCTCCGGAGAACATGCTCTCGATGTCGCTCATATCCATTTCTCCGCTCGCAAACGCTTCCGCCATGTCGCTGAAGTCACTGTCCGAAAAGTCGGAAAAATTTCCTCTTCCGCCCATGGAAGACGAATCGTCGCCCGAGGATGCATCTGATGAAAAATCTCCGCCCATCGTCATGCCTCCGCCCATGGTCATACCGCCGGCACTCGCCATGTCGCTGCCTGAATCAGAAGAAGTCCGGTCTCCTCTGGAGCTGCCCGTATCAGACGCTCCTCCGCCGCCGAATAAATTGCTGAAGCTGCTCATAATCGAGCTTCCGATATCACTAAAGGAAAAGCTGTCGCCGCCGCCCGTGGAGGTCTCTTCCCCCGCGTAATCGTAAGAAATATCAATTGAACCCGCGTTCAGGCTGGCAAACTGCTCCGCGACGTCCATCTGCCCGCCGCGCCCGATCGCGATCACCATTACGATGGTAGCCGCGCCGACAATAATTCCGATCGAGGTCATAACCGTCTTGAATCTGTTCTGGTTGATGTTCAGCCAGACCAGTCTCAGAAGCTCCGAAAGTCTCATTCACTCACCTGGCTTTCTATCAGTACAATCTGTCCCTCCTCAAGGCCCGAGGTCACCGCGACATAGGTGCCATTTGAATAGCCGGTCGTGATCGTCACTTCCTCAATCGTGCCGTCATCGTTCAGCACCTTTACATAGGAAGTAGCGCCGTCCGTATTCACCGCCCGGTTCGAGACGTACAGCGTGTCGGCCTCTTCCTTTGTGATAAAGGTCACATCGCCGGTCATGCCGGAATATACCTTCGAAATATCGCCGGTAAAGCTTACTGTCACCTCGTAGTTCACCGTAGAGGAGCCGGTCGTCGCCGTCGTGGAAATCGACGTCACCTCACCGTCAAAGGTTTCATCCTCGTAGGCAGTCAGTTCGATAGAAACCACATCTCCGGTGGAAATATCGGAAATATCACTCTGAGAAACCGAGACCGTCATCGTCACATCATCCGAATCGGAAAATGTCACCACAGTCGAATCGCTGGTCAGCGTGTCGCCCTCGCTGTAGGAAATCGACATCACCGTACCCGAATATTCTGAGTAAATCACGCCGTCCCCGATCTGCTCTTCGAATTCGGCGAGAGCCTCCTCGGCCTCCTCCAGCGCGTCCTGGGCGTCCTCCAGATCATCCGTCAGGCCGTCTGTGTCAATCTCGTAAAGCTGGTCGGCATACTCATAATTCGTCATTGCATTTTCATAGGTCTGCTTTGCCTCGATCGACTGTGTCGTCAGATTGTTTTTCGCAATCTCCAGATTCGCCTCGATTGTATCATAATTCAGCTGGGCCTCCTCCAGGTCGTCCTCAACATCCTCCCCGTCATCGTACTCAGACTGCAGCTCCTCTACCTCTTCCGCAGCTTCCTCGAGCTCTTCCTCCAGCTCCGTGACCGTATTTTCCAGGCTCGTGATCGTCGCGTTATAGGTCGCCTCCGCGGTTTCCCCCTCCGCGATATACATCGCGTAGGTATAATCCGCCTCCGCCTGCTTGGTCTCCACGTTGATCTCTTCCTGCTTCACCGTCAGCTCCGCACTCGTAACCGCCGCCTCCAGCTCTTCCCGGTAAGCTTCAATGCTCTCCTCCGTAATCTTCAGCAGCGCGTCTCCCTCCGAAACGACCTGGCCGACCGCCACGTAGATTTCTTCCACCTCCAGCGAGCCGGAGCTCGAAGAACTGGTGGTCGACGTCGAGCCGGTCATGCTGCTCATATCCATACTGCTGTAGCTGGAAGAGCTGGAACTTGATGAAGACGATGTAACCTCTGCCACCTCAAAGGTCTGGTCCGCCGTCCCATAGGTCACCGTCCCGCTCTCTGTAATACCGGTAATTACGGAACCATATTTTACGGTCTCCTGCTTATAGGATGTCGTCGTATCGATGGTTTCCGTCTGCTGATTCTGGTAAACCCAGAAGGCGCCTGCTCCCGCTCCCACAACCACCACCAGCAGGAAAAGGTTCCTGAAAGTATGTCTTTTTTTCCTCTTTCTGGTCTTACTGCTCATAGCCACTCACCTGCTCCTTATTCTGTCATTTTCGGTTTCGCTATTTTCGGTTTTGCTATTCCCGGCCTGGCCGGCCTTTATTCCGTCATCTCCGTTGCCGCATCTGTATCAGCCGACCGTATCTGCAGGTTCTGTCATATTGTCAGGCTCCGTTTCTTCTGCGTCTTCGGTGTCAGTTGTGTCATCCGTCTCCGATCCAGCCGCATCTGTATCATCCGCTGCGCCATCATTCGTTCCCGATGCGGCATCTGTGCTATCTGCAGCGTCATCATCCGTCTCTGCCGTCACGGTGATTGTCGCACCCGTCCCGGCGCTCAGCCAGCCTCTGCTATTATCGATCGAGACCACCACCTCATAAATGACTGTGGTTCTCGAATTTCCGTCCTGCGGCTCTGTCGCTTTCTGCGAAATCGTTCCCTCATATGTGCCATAGCCCGAAAACTCCACACTTACCGTATCGCCGACCGCCATCTCTGAAATCTCGTACTGAGAAACCTCAAGCGTCACAGTCACGACATCCGTATCGTAAATGCTGTAAAGTGCCGTCGCGGCACTCAGGGTATCGTCCGCCGCGTAATTTACTGCCGAAAGTGTCCCTGATGCTTCCGCTGTCACTGTACCGTCCTCCAGGCTCTGCAGCTCCTCCAGTGCATCCTCCAGCTCCGAAAGTGCATCCTCGTAAGACTGCAAATCCTCCTCCAGCGACTCCACGGTCTGCTGATATGTAATCTCCGCCAGCTCCGCGGAAAGCATGGTCGTATCGTAAGCATACTGAATATCCAGTTCAGTCGGCGTCTTGATCCGCATCAGCTCTTCATACTGCAGCTTCACATCCTCCAGCACCTCATAGAGCTGCTCCAGCACCTCCTCGGCCTCGTCCGAGTCTGTCGCGGTCAGCGCCAGGGCCGTCTCCGCCTCAGAGAGGTCATAGCTGCTGCCAAACAGACTGTCACTGCTGCTGCCGGATGAGGACATGCCCGATCCTGACGAGGATTCTGTCACAGCTGATACAACAGCAGACGCCGTGTCTGTACTGACAGATGCCGATGCAGACGAACTGCTTGAGGAAATACTACCGGACGAGGTACTGCCGCCGGACGAAGAGCTGCCCGAAGCCGACGCCATCGCCGACATTGCCGAAGCCAGATCCGATGAGCTATAGGAAGCGGACGAATCCGAAGAGCCGCTGCCGGAGCTGTCCGAAGCCGATGTACCGTCCGTATCAGACGTACCGCCGCTGCCGTCCGAAAGCCCTGATGAATCTGTCATCCCCGATGCCGCTGAAAATGCCGAACTCGCGGATGCATCCGACCATCCGGTGGAATCTGCGCCATCCGAGGTCCCCGTAGTATCAGTATCCGTCGTTCCGCTTTCGCTGCCATCAGACATCCCGCCAAAAGCAGAGTCTCCGTCTGCAGCCGCACTCCCATCCGTACTGCTTAACGCCGCCAGCTGCTGTTCAATTGCCGCAATTTCTTCCGCGACGTCCTCCTCATCATGAATGATTTCATAATATTCGTTATAAAGGTTCTGCCTGGTTTCCTCCATCGCGTACAGCTTCGCCAGCAGGGTCTCCAGTGTTTCTGTCTCCTCTTCGGTCTCGCTCTCCGTTTCAGATTCTGTTTCTTCTGTCTCCTCCTCCGAAGATTCTGCATCGGACGCATCAGTCTCCGTCGTATCGGCCTCTGCTTCCGTTTCTTCTGTTTCGTTCGTCTGTGCGTCCGTCTCGTCCGATGAACCCGACCCGTCCGATGAGTCCGAATCATCCGATGAACCCGCATCAT
>JAJQEO010000002.1:26635-54632 GCA_021201665.1 Lachnospiraceae bacterium
TCCGATGAACCCGCATCATCCGATGAACCCGCATCATCCGATGAACCCGCATCATCCGACGCAACCGTCTGCGCTTCCGTCGTCTCCTCAGAAACGGCCGCCACCTGCGTTTCTTCCTCTACAAGTGTCTCCTGCGGAAGCTCCTCTGAGGAATTTGTCATTGTCGCGAACATTTCCTGCAGATCGGCGGTCGTCTCCGACTCCGTCTCGGTCTCCTCCTCCGTATCCAGCACCAGATGCGCCGCACCTGCCAGGACAGAAGTATCATATTCGGCCAGCTCATACATCGCCTCAAGGATTTCATTATAATCCTCATTTTTCTCTTTTATCTCTGATTCCAGCTGGGCTTCATCGGCTGCGAGCGACTCCGACTCACTCTCGAGCGCAGCCAGCTGCTTCTCCAGCGCAGCCGCCGGATCTTCCGTCTCCGTCTCCGTTTCTGTCTCTGTCTCAGTTTCCGTTTCCGTCTCGGTTTCTGTCTCGCTTTCCGTCTCAGACTCCATTCCGGACTCTTCCCCTGAAGAGTCCGACGAACTGCCTGATGAGCTCGAGCTTGAGCTGCTCGATGACGAGGAAGAAGAGGAGGAAGAATCATCATCGTCATATTCCCCATTTTCAAGTGCTTCAATACGCTCTTCCAGCTCCTCCAGCGTCTCCTCATGCTCCTCAATCGTATCCTCCAGCTCCGCCTCGGACTGCGACCGCACAAACTCCGCCTGCTCCGCTTCGGCCTGCGCCAGCTCCAGCGTATACTCCGCCGACTGCATGCCCTGCGTATAAGTCAGCTGCGCATCCGTCAGGTTATTCTCTGCCCGGATAATCGCCGCCTTATAATAAGAAATCGCCGTCTGGTAGCTGTCGTCCGTTATTTTCAGAATGCTGGTGCCTTCCTGCACATAAGAGCCGGAGGACACATAAACCTCCTCCACCACCAGCTCCGTCGCTGTCGTGCTGAACCCGGCGTAATAATCTGTGGAAGAAATCTGCGTGGTTCCCTCGTATTCTAACTCTTCCGTTTCCGCCAATGCTACCGTGCAGTTCGTCAGCTGCCCGCATAAAACGCCAAGCGACAAAAGGCAGCTCAATACGGCTCTCCCACCCGGTCTTCTGTTACACTTCGTTCCCCTGTCTGTCCTCAATTGACCGTTGTTCATAAAAACCCTCCCGCTCATTTTCGCAACACTGAAGCTTGCCATGTCATAATTTTACTGTGCCAGGTTTTTGCCATGGCATATTTTTGCATTTTTGCTGTTCTGCATTTTTGCTTTTCTGCCATGCCATATCTGATGATATCTTACCCTGTTGTGTAATGATTTTGCTATGTGATACTCTGCATAATCTTCAGAGTCACTTTTCCTTATCCGACAATACAAGCATTGTGTGTTCATTTCTCGTGTAATTTCTGAAAAAATTGTGAACTGAGGAGAAAAATTTTATAAAATAATCGGAACAATTCCCTCGCAGTCCTGCGCATAAAAAAACCGGCACCTCCGGTGCCGGCCGTCGTGTTTCATGTACTATTGAAGAAATGTGGCTGCAATCCCATCAGTGTCAGATCAGAAGTTGTTCACATAATCAGCCCACAAAATGAAACTCATCCTTGAATTTTTCCTTAAAGACCTCGTACACTGCTTCCAGAACCTGCGGATCATCCACGGACTCATAGGACTCTGTGCCGTCCGGATTGTCCTCGCCAAGCCGAAGAATCACAACCTCCGCACCGTCCTCATCCGCGTCCTCATCCTCCAGCGGAAGCAGAATCACATATTCCTCTCCCTCATATTCCAGAAGATCAAGAAACTCAAACTGTATATCGTTTCCATTCTCATCCGTCAGGGTAATGATATTATCCAGCTCCTCCAGGTCGTCCAGATCATTTTCATCATCAAACTCGTCCGGGTCATCAAACTCCACGGATGCATCCCACACGTTCCTGTCCAAATCACTGCTCATCTCGTTTTCCTCCCACTTATCTTGTTTTTAATAATTCGTGCGCTGCAAGATCCCGATACTGCGGATTGCAGCGCGTAGCCTGCGCTAAAGATCTGCCGCAGAATTATATGCCCATCCTGCACCGCCTAATGCACGAATCGCAAACCCAAAAAGCCTCGACGCAGCTCGAATCCATGCATCAATTTATCATATGACCGAACCCGCGCTGTCAGTGCCGCTATTTCCCGGCATCGAACCATCATTCCCCGACGAGCTCACACCGTCCGGACTGCCGTTTTCCTGCGAGTCCTGTGAGCTCACATCATCCGAGCCTTCGTTTTGCGGCTGCCCTTCCGATGCGTGATCCGGCAGGGACTGCGTTTCCGGCTGGCGCTCCGCAATCCTGGCGCCGATGTTATCCGGGTTCTGGCCCTCGCCCTCGCACTGGTGGAAGATCTCCATGAATTCCTTACCCGTGATGGTCTCTTTCTCAATCAGGAACTCCGCGATCTTATCCATCGTCCTGCGGTGCTTCGTCAGCAGGCGCTTCGCCTCCTCGTAGGAATCCTTCAGGATCTGCATAACCTCCTGATCAACCTCTGCCGCCGTCACGTCCGAGCAGTTCATCACCGGACGGTTGTCCAGATACTGGGAGGCCGTCACCTCCAGACCAATCAGGCCGAATTTCTTCGACATACCGTACTGTGTCACCATCGACCGTGCAATCCGTGTCGCTTTCTCAATATCGTTCGCTGCGCCCGTTGTCACCGTGTCAAAGACGATCTCCTCCGCAGCACGGCCTGCCACGAACTCAACCAGCATCGCGCGGATTTCTTTCTCGGTGTTGAGGTATTTTTCCTCCTCCGGTACGTTCATTACGTAGCCGAGGGCGCCCATCGTGCGCGGCACGATCGTAATCTTCTGTACCGGCTCTGAATCCTTCTGCAGTGCGCTCACCAGCGCGTGGCCTACCTCATGGTAGGAAACTATCCGGCGCTCTTCCTTGCTGAGTACGCGGTTCTTCTTCTCCTGGCCGACCAGGACCACCTCGACCGCCTCAAACAAATCCTGCTGTGATACCGCTTTGCGCCCCTTCTTGACCGCAAGGATCGCTGCCTCATTAATCATATTTGCCAGATCGGAACCCACGGCTCCGGAGGTCGCCAGAGCAATCGCGTCCAGATCAACGGTCTCATCCATGCTGACATTCTTCGAATGTACCTTCAGCGTCTCGACACGGCCCTTGAGATCCGGCTTATCCACAACCACCCGCCGGTCAAAGCGTCCCGGCCGCAGCAGCGCCTGATCGAGCACCTCCGGACGGTTCGTCGCCGCCAGTACGATCAGACCCTTGGACGGCTCAAATCCGTCCATCTCCGCGAGCAGCTGGTTCAGCGTCTGCTCACGCTCGTCGTTGCCGCCGCCAAAGCGGGTATCACGACTCTTCGCCACCGCGTCAATCTCATCGATGAAAATAATACACGGCGCATTTTTCTTTGCCTCGTCAAACAGGTCACGCACACGGGATGCGCCGACGCCGACGAACATTTCCACAAAGTCAGAACCTGAAAGGGAGAAAAACGGACACTTCGCCTCGCCCGCGATCGCCCTCGCCAGCAGCGTCTTGCCGGTACCCGGAGGGCCTACCAGCAGCGCGCCCTTTGGCAGCTTCGCGCCGATCTCTGTATACTTCTGCGGATTTTCCAGAAAATCCACGACCTCCTGCAGCGACTCCTTCGCCTCATCCTGTCCGGCCACGTCCTTGAACGTCACGCCGGTTTCCTTCTGGATATACACCTTCGCCTTGCTCTTGCCAACGCCCATGACGCCGCCGCTGCCGTTGGTCATCCGCCGCATCGCGAACGCGAAAATCACCCAGATGATAATCAGCGGCGCAAAACTCAGGATCATGCTCCAGATCAGGCTTGAAGTCGTATCCGGAATATTCTGCGTAAACGTCACGCCTGCCTGGTCAAGTCTCGCCACCAGGTTCGGGTCGTCCGGATTCCCCGTATAATAGGTCACCGTGCTCGTCGAGGTGCCAAAATACTCGGATGCCGCGTCGCTTTTCAGCGTAATCTCGAGTTCATCCGAATAAATAGTGACAGAGTATACCTGTCCTTCGTCTAACAGCTCCAGGAACTGGTCGTAAGTAATTTCCACGGAGGACGTATTGTTTCCAAGGCTGCTGTTTAAAAGCGCCATCACCAGCAGCGTAACCAGTGTGACCGCCAGAAAAATAATAAACGTATTACTATTTCTGCCCGGACGGTTCGATCCCTGGTCTCCGCCGTTCTGGCGGTTATCATTTTGATTATTGTCCATTGCCTGCCTCCTGTTTCTCTATACGTGGAAACCGCCAGGAAACGCATTTCCCTGCGACTGCTGCTTTTCTTTTTCATAAAAAACTATCATCGCGGTTATGTTACAAATACGTGTTACAGAATTCGGTTCCCAGTTCCCATCATTATAATTTGCTCTTGAATATAAATCAATACCGGAATTCTAAATGTTTTGTGAAAAAAATGTCTGTTGAAGTGAAAAAAGACTGGAACTGTCTCGTTATGCTGTCTGGGAAGATAAAAGGCTGGTGGATCGGACCAAGGAAGAAGTGGCGGCGATTTTGTCATCGATTTATCAGAAGAAAACAGCCTGCAGGCATACTTTTTCTTCTGATAAATCATGTTACACAACAAGTGTCATACATACTTCCGCGCGATTGCCTCAATCACCTGCACGTCATAAATACCACCTGCCCTCAGCTTTTTGCTGCCCGCCGCGACCGATACCTGCGCCAGAATACCCATCGCATCCAGCACATCAAACTGCGGGAAGCGTTCCACGCCAAGCACAGAAAGCTCTGTGCAGGCCAATAAAAACACAGGCCGCTCCGCCGGCACCTTTCCCGGTGAGACCTGCCCTGGCGATGCCGGCACAAACGATCCTTGCTCCGTCGAAGCTGGTTCCAATGAGAGCCATCCTGATGGGGCTGCAGGCGCTGATGGGACCTGGTCGGGAGCTTCCCATGTCATCGCATCCGCCGTCTTTTGCATAACCAGCGCCAGCCGGTCGGAAAGCGCATCCATATTTTCATGAATCCCGGTCTTAATATCATAAATGACCGAATGAACCTCCTCGCATCCTGCTTCATCCGGGTAAACGATGTCCAGGGAAAAATGGTTATATTTCTCGTAAACCTTCGTGCGCACTGTTCCCAGTGTCCCCAGGATGCACACCCGCGCCCCCGGCCGGGTGCGCCAGATATACTCCAGAGAAGACTCCAGCATATTGATCACCGGACAATCCGATACTGCCTGAATATCCGCATAAAAAGCATGCGCGGTGTTGCACGGAAGGGCGATCCTGCCGACCTGCAGCAGGTTCAGCTCCCTGGTCCCCTCTTGCAAAACCGGCAGCGGATTTTCTTCGCTCTGCCCCAGCAGATACGCACTGCGATCCGGAATACTCGATTTATTCAAAATCACCATCTCCGGAAAATCCTGATCCTTCTGTGTCTCGGTACTACTCAGAATCATCCGGTACAGGGTCTCCGTTGCTTCGCTCCCCATCCCGCCTAAAATGCCAAGATCATACATAACTGTTTCCTCCGTTTTATCCCTGTACTTCCAGCAGCATTGCCGTCTTATTGTGTACATCCGGTCGCTTTCGCGGCCGGATGGTAAAATCAGCAGAACAGTATGCCTGCTTTCAGGCCGCTATGGCGCCTGAGATATTTCATCACATCTGCTGGTGAATTTTATTATAATTAATGACCGTCCAAAATACAACAACTATTTCAATCCCGGACAGATTGCCACAATCTGTTTTCTATGCTATAGTTTTGTAAAACAAATCCAGACGGACAGTGCAAAATGGAGGACCGTATTTATGGCTAAGCTGTGTTATAAGACGAGGGGAAACAGTTCACCGCAGGGCAAGTCGCGCGTCTATTTTTCCTGCCACCCGCAGGATTTTGATTTGTATTTCCCAGACCTGTCTGATGAAATTCTGAAAAAGCAGAACTGTGTGATCTGGTATGACGCAGAGCCTTATGAAGATTATGTGCAAAATGAGCTTCTTGCAGATCTGGAGGAAATGCAGCTGTTTGTTGTACCGATTACAACCAGATTTCTGTACCGCGAAAACCGTGCGCGGGATCTGGAATTCCAATTTGCACAGACACGCCACATTCCCATCCTCCCTGTCATGGTGGAAGGCGGGCTTGAGACGGAATTTAACATACGCTGCGGCAATATTCAGTTTCTGGACAGAACCAGCCAGGACATGACGGCCATCAGCTACGACGAAAAGCTGTCTGTGTTCCTTTCCTCTGTACTTGTCGGTGATAAACTGGCGGATCAGATTCGCGCCGCTTTCGACGCATACGTGTTTTTAAGCTACCGGAAAAAGGATCGGAAATACGCCCAGCAATTAATGAAACTGATTCACAAAAATAAATTCTGCCGTGACATTGCCATATGGTACGATGAATTTCTGGTGCCCGGGCACGATTTTAACCAGGCCATTATCAACGCAATGGAAAAAAGCAGTCTCTTTGCACTGGCTGTAACGCCGAATCTGCTGGAAGACGGCAATTATGTCATGACGGTCGAATATACCGCGGCAAAAAACCTTGAAAAAAAGATTTTGCCGGTCGAAATCCGCCCAACTGATCAAAAAGAGTTAAAGCAAAAATATCCCAATATCCCCGATTCTGTAAACGCATTTGATGAAGCCGCGCTGGCAGATTCCCTGCTGGCAGATATTCGGACGATCGCCACCGGCGTCAGCCAGGATCCGCAGCACCTTTTTTTAATCGGTCTGGCCTATCTGAACGGCATTGACCTGGAGGTGGACGCCCAGAAAGCTCTGGAACTGATTCAGATGGCTGCGCAAAAAGGGCTTCCGGAGGCACTTCAAAAGCTCGTGTACATGCACCGCATGGGAGAAGTCGTTTCCAGAGATTACCACATGGCGGCCGCCATACAGCAGGAGCTGACTCAAGTCCTGTCCGAAAATTATAAAACCAGCAAAACCTGTGAGGATGCTCTTGTTCTGTTAGATGCCATGAAAGATCTTGGAGACTTTCATTACGAGCTGCGCAATGTAGAAAAAGCCATCGAAGTCTTCCAGGCCGGGCAGGAAACGGGACGTCAGCTTTTGTCCGAATTTCCAGAAACCATTGCTCTGAAGCGCCTGATGTCTGCTATCACTGCAAAGCTGGGAAATGTATATCGAAAGGAAGGAAACCTCGCGAAAGCGCGGGAGCAATATGCAGCCTGCATCGGTTTTGACATTGAGTTCGGTAAAAAATGCAGCGAGGAGCATCGTAACAAGGAGGAAAAGCCCTGGATCAATCTGATTTATACGCTGGAATGTCTCGCGGCGTGTGAAACGGAAGAAGAGGATTTTGATCAGGCGCAGGGTGATTACAGCAGAATAGATAACTTCATCAGAGTTTGTTCCTACTGGATGGAGGAAGATGAGCTGCGGCATTATCAATTTCAATATCAGTGGAATATGGGACGTTTTACCGCAAAGAAGGGAAAAAGTGCCTGTAAACAGTATTATCTGAAAGCACTGGAGCTAGCCGAAAGCCTTTTGGAATCCGAACCTTCGCTTTATATGCGGCGCAATACCGCTGATCTGTATTTCGATCTCGGTAAGATCCAGCGTGAATATATCCGTCCTGACGAAGCGGAAGCATATTTCAGAAAGGCGCTCGCCCTGAGCCAGGAATGCTGCGTACAGACCGAATCCGTCGAGGACCGGATCCGAGTGGCAAATTGTTATGGACGTATTGGAGAACTGCTCGGCTGGAGTCATCAGGACGAAGAACTGGCCGAAAGCCGTGAGCTGCTTCAAAAAGCGCTGGAGGTCCGTGAAACGGTCGCCGCGGAGACGCACACCGTGGAAGCCTTGCGTGATCTGGCGGAGGGATACGCGGAAATGGCTTCTTATCATCGGCATACCATCGAACGATATAATCCGGAAAGCGGCAGCTTCGAAATCATACCAGAAGCATTTACCACACTGATCAGCTTTCATAAGAAGGCCATCGAGGTTGATGAAATGCTGGCAAAAAAGACGCTCACTCTGGGTGAGTTCCGCAGGCTGATGCGAGATTACGAAAGCATGGGCGAGGCTTATCTGACCGCAGGTATCATTGATCAGGCACAGTCCTGCTACAAAAAAAGCATCCATCTGCGAAAATCCATCTATGATGAAACCGAAACCTCCAACGACCGTCATCTTCTGATTCTGATCGGAAATAAGCTTGGCAGCATCAGCCTGAAAGCCGGCGACCTGAAAAATGCGCGGGAGTACTATGAGGAAACCGCGGGACTTACTGAATTGGATGTGGAAGAATTTCATTCGCTGCGCTCATGGTGCGATCTGATGCACTTATATGATATTTTAACGGAAGTGTACCAGAAAATGCAGGACTCCGTGAGCGAATGTGAGCTTAAGAAAAAAGCAGTTCCGCTGCGTGAAAAGATTGAAGCCGCAAAGCAAAAAGAATTAGAAAGCGCGGCAGAGCTTGAAAAGGAAGGCGATCTGGCTGTCAGAAAAAAAGACTGGAGCGAAGCGCAGGAATGGTACGAGACTGCAGCTTCCCGAGTCAACGGGCTGATATCTTCTATATCCACCAAAATTGTGAGCCCCGCGGAAGAGCAAGACGAATGTACCGAGTTGCGGGGCTACTTAAGCTATATCTGGTATAAACTGGGAGATGTTTGCCTGGCCAAAAGCGACACGGAGCAAGCCCGCAGGTACTATCAAAACGTAGCGGATCCCTTTGTGATGCAGTGGCTTACATCCCATATCGGAAAAAGAAACGCCCGGCGGGTTGTCCGTGAAGCCTTCCTTAAACTCATCCGTATTTGCGAAGAGCAGGGCGACACTTCTGCTGCGCAGAGATACCGCAGGGAAATGCGGAAGTGCAGAGTATAACTTGCAAAAAGCTCTTGCTGCCTGCGCCGAACTTCTTAAGTTAGCGAGCCGCTGGTTTGCTGCGAGTAATATAACTTACAAGAAGTTCGCCGCGCTTGCGGGAGCGAACTTCGTAAGTTAACGACAGGGTTCTGCGAAGCAGGTTCCTGGAGTATAACGATATCAATCCTCACTCCGTAACCGCCGCAATCGTGACCGTCGATACCGCGTCCCCGGTAATCCCAAAGGTGATGGTCGTGTCGTTCTTCTCATAGACCAGCGATGCGGTCTTTTCCTCGTCCGGCTTTTCCTTATAGAACTGTTCCAGAGTAGAGGCAGAAGCCAGCGGATACAGAAAATCTGCACAAAAGGAAAGGCAGGCATCTGGATTCACAAACTGATGATATTTCTCTTCTTTCTTTTATGCTTCCGCCACTCTATTTTTTCAGTACTTTACATGTTTTCCTGCAGAACGCAATCCCATATTCCTCTATTTTATTAATCTGAAATCCAAGGAAATATTCATTGTAATCCATGTCCTTAATCTGCCGACATGCTTCCTCGGCCTTAGCCTGAAGCTTTCTCTCATCACTTGTGTGTTTCACTTCTATCATAATGCCTTCCTGTTTCATACGGTTGATGAGAATAATATCAGCTCTGCCCCGGGTATCGGCACGCACTCCTGGCGTCGCACGTGCCAGTTCGGCGGTGCCATTTAAAATCGCTTCGCGATGGGCACCGCCTCCAGCTTCTCTATTCGACTTTACAATCCAGCCTTTTCGTCCTTTCGCCATCCCAATCAATAACGTATGGTACGAAGATTCTTTCTGTTCTTCCGTGTTTCCGCCGTCCATAAAGCTTATGGACTCTCTCAGGCAATCATTGATACACTTTTCAATCTCCTCAGCCTTCCCCCTGTCAAAGGCTTTGTAAAGCTCCTGTAAGCCTCCCTCCATCTTTACCATAAACCATTTCTGTATCTGATCGGCAAATACCTTTCGAATTTCGTCAAGGCACAGCAGAGCCGCGCCTATATGCAGAAGGTCAAGCTTACCAACCTGAAGCAGATGGCACTGACTGTTGCTTATGTCCAGGAGCATGGGTACGGCTCCAGGGAAGCCCTCCGTGCTTCCTACAATGAGATTGCCAGCAAGCGCAGTGAAGCACGCATGGCCCTCCGCGCTACGGAGGATAAACTGAAGGCGGTCAACGAGCAGATTCACTACACCGGACAGTACCTTTCCAACAAAAAGGTCTACGGGGAGATGCTGAAAGCGAAGAACAAAAAGAAGTTCCGGCAAGAGCATTCCGCAGAAATCGCACTGTACGAAGTTGCCGTGAAATTTTTGAAGGCACATCACCCTGACCGCAAGATTCCTTCTATGAAATCCCTGCAACAGGAGAAGGACAGTCTGACCATCTGCAAAACCGCGCAGCAGGAAACCTACCAGTACTTCAAGGATTATGTGAAAGAATTGAAAACCGTCTGTACCAATGTGGACGCGATTCTTGATCAGCCGCAGACGAGAAAACCAGTGCGGGCGCAATCACACGAAATTTCATGAAATGGCAAGATGTATTTCATGTCGATAGCCTTCTGAACTCGCTATTCAAATTTGAATAGCGAGTCCTGCTTTTCGCACATATTAGAGCAAACAATTTTCCTACGCCTTCTCCATTTCTACGAGCCACTCAATAAATTCTCTTACAGCTCCATCACCCCCTTTGTGTCCCGCTATAAAGTCAACTATTTCTTTTACGTTTTTTACAGCATCTGCAGGACAACCAACCTTTCCTCCTGCTTCTTTAATCGGAACCATACAAGATAAATCGTTTATATCATCACCAATGTAAGCAACCTGTGATAAGTCACTCGTTATTTCCTTCAACTTCTCAGCCTTGTTGTCCACGCCCTGATAAATTTCCGTAATTCCAAGTTCCTTACATCGGTTTAGCACAATGTCTGACTCCCGCCCAGTGATAATTACAGGAGTAATATGGTTTGGATTCAGGATGTCGTGTATCCCGCAACCGTCCTTTATACTGAATGCTTTGCAGAGTTCCCCGGAACTCCCCATGTATATTTTTCCATCGGTGAGCGTTCCATCGACGTCCATTACTAAGTACTTGATCATATAACAACCTCATAACCTAAAATCCAACAACTGCCACAGGAGAATAATTGGGTCTTTGACTCTGTTCTACACAAAATTTCAATGCGCTTATACATGTAGCACCTTTCACTGGCCAAGAATCGACATATGATGTCACAAAATCCCAGTAACTGTGTTCTACTGAATATTCTTCCAAAGATCATATGGGAAAGCTTCAAGAAGATTCTCGCGCATTCTATCTAATTCCGGCAACTGCATTGGCTCCATTTTAATTGCTTCTTCCAATGAACGAGCCACCTTTACACTATATCTACCAGTAGAATAATACCAGTCGTAATACTTCATCAATGCTTCATTTACATAGCCTCCAGTATCTAAAAAGATAGCAGGAATCCCATATGTCTCTGCCAGGATAATCCCATGCAATGAAGAAGATATAATTTTCTCAGACAAAACCATCTCATCTATATATTGTTTGTAATTATTAGTGCCAATATTCAAATATCGAAGTTCACACCCCTCAAAGGACCCCAGCGTTTTCCATTCATCACCTGCACGATAGTGTAACACAACCGATAACGGATATTTTTTTTCTAAGTTATCCGGCACGTAAATAAAAGGCATCAGCACTGCCGGGTCACCATATATCTCTGGACAAATATGACCGCATGACATCAACGCACTTCTTGTCACAGGGCCACGAACAGCACGAATGTCAAACTTCTGAATATGGCGCAATCTTGATAACTTTGATACATTTGAAAATGTGTGGATTCCACTACCCCAAATGGTTGCGTCGAAATTCCATGTTCCTACCATAGAACCAACTGTCATAAGGTGTATTGTTTTCCGAGCATATTGATTCGGTTGAATCTGCCTCTTCTCTAACATCCAATTATAAATAACCGGAGCGAGTTCATCGCCAAGATTGTTGTTATCAACCCATTCCAAATTCACTTGATTGTGGCATGTTTTATCGCCAGAAACACAACATGCATTCCTCCGCACCAAAGCCGCACCGGATATTATTTTTTTGTATGCTTTTCTTGTTATCTGTGAGGTGTTCATGCCGCCACCTCACATTCCGTTTCATACTCATAAAGAATTTTATCAGCAAAAGAATCAACGGAAATAACTATATAAATTAAACCTCCGTTATACCCCCCCCCACTTATCCTTAAGAGCACTTTCCAAAAACATAATTGAGTCATCCCTCCATTGCTTTATCTTCATATCGACCGCGCTATATTCCGGAATATCTTTCGGTATATCTTCGATCACACACTCTTCGCAATACCGTTCCATCAGTTCCAATTTCTCCAATAAATCCTGCATCCGAACACTAATCTTCCCCCTGCTTAGTGTGACAAAATTCCTGTGGTAAAGGATCGCAAATACCGTTCCATGGAAGGAATCAGTAATAACGTAATCAGCATTCCTGATTCTATTCAAAAATTCCGCAGGACCATCATCTCCACAATACAGTATTACGTTATCTATATTATCAGGTTCATTGCATTGGCAGACAACGGGCAGTTTCATTTGTTCACTACATCTGTTAACATATTCGTATGCTTCAAAATTATCACCAAACATATAAAAGTATATATATTTTTGGGAGATGAAACTTGATGCTTTATCTGCAATTCTGTCATATACCTCCCTATTTTGCAAAAGGGTTGGATCGGCACAGGCAAACACCTTCTTGTCAATCATTTCTTGAACATACGGAACAGATGTTGCTTCCCGAAGCGAAATATGGTCAAACCTCTGAATATGCTCAGAAAACTTAACTGCAATATCATTCAAACGGCATTCATCCGTTGTTCCTATGCTTGCAGCATAAGCCACTCTATTACATTCCAACCCATCCGTGAATTTCAAAAAATATACATCTGACTCAGATGATTCTACTCGATCCGGTTTCCAAACGACATCACTGCCAACAACATATGCCTGAAAAACAGGAGAATCTGAGGTATTCATACCGCTATAAACAGGTGTACGATGCAAATAGTTTTTTCTAAACGTTTCGAAATTATTCTTTTTTTCGATTGAAGAGTAATTAACACTTACTACGTTTTTTCTCCGCACTTTTTGGATTGAAGCATCAATAACACTTCTGAGTCCATCTTTTTCCAGTTTATTGAAAATGTGTTCAACTACGCCAGCGTTCTTCTGCGCTGTTTCTGGTCTATAATCTATAACCAAAGCATTATATCCCAAATCCTCTATTGTCTTCTGAAGAGCATAGCAAAGTAAAACTGCGCCGTAGTTATCTACTTCCTGAACATTCAAAATAGCTACGTCGTCTTTATAATTGCCATAAACGGTATTCTTATTATTTACAGCTATACCGGATAGCTTTCTTTTTTTAACGTTCTTTTTTGTTGCATTCCTTATTGAGTGAAGTACTTTTCGTCCTGCAGATACTTTGGACACTTTATTAAGCACTGTACTAAAACTATACTTATCAAGCATTTCAAAAGCCTGGTCACGCTTCGGATTCTCTGATGAGGATTTCACCACAGCGTAAGTATTCTTTGGAATCCAATGATATGGGATGTTCTTCAGAAAACATTGCCCCTCCTGTAAAACCTCCTCGATCACTTTCTTCCCTTTCAGAGAATTAACAAGAACAATTGATGTCCCCCTGTCATCATCATCAAATTCTTTATGGCATCCTCGTGCTGCCTCCCAAAAGTCCCCTAAACTTATATCAGAGCATCGAATTTGTTCCTTGAATTCACAATAATAACAGGATTCTCTGAGGAATAAATTCTTTACAAAGCTTGAACCCCACGGGTTATCGTTAAACCAACATTCTTCAATCGAATTGTCAGAAAACTGTGTGCTTAAAAAAATTTTTTTCCACCCGATGGCTTTCTTCCTCATATTAACAGAAATTATCTTGCCTTTTTGAGAAATCACCTCATCAAGGTACGATCTCCATGCCTTTGGAGATGGTACCCCGTGGCAGACCACATCTACTGTAAGCAGATTGCTATAGCCGGGAAACATTCGATTCACTGCCGCGGCCTGGCACGGAGTGCCTGAAAAAAGCACTGTCTGTCCACTCTTCAAATCCGATTTGATTTGATCCAACAATTCAATTGATATAAAGCTCTGCACATATTTGCTTCGGCGAAGTTTTGTCAAGCCCTCCTCTATATCCACCCGTATATGCCTAACAGAAAAATCCTCCATATAAGAAGCTCCATATACAGTTCCACCTTGCTTTAAAACCAATCTCGCAATAACCGAAAATAGACCTCCCGAAGAACTGTTCATGTGTTCATCCACATTCTTATTCCAGCCTGCATACGAAATTGGTGCAAAAAATCCTTCTGAATCCTTTTTCCCATAAACAGGACAGACTGCACGGCATTTGCCACATTCAACACACAAGTCCTCATTTACCGTAGGATACCAAAATCCTTCGTGCGTAGTAATCAAAGAGATCGCTTGTGTTGGGCATGAAGAAACACATATATTACAGCCTGTGCATCGGCTGTCTACCTCTATTCTTTTTACCAAGATACAATCTCCTTCCCGTTCTTTATTCTATCATTTACTTCGCAGGGTTTTGATTATTTCCACGATTTTCTTACGCATTAAGAATGCTACAACAAATATGCAAGCCACAATAATAAGCCGTAATAACAGGTAATTATAAAGGAGTGTCATCACAAATGCTATGGCAAGAACTGCAACTGAAATGGCAAGCAGATTTTTGAAATCGTAAATCATGTCTAAATCCATACACTCTCTACTTACCTTTCTGAAGAAGAAATAATGCATCACGCAAAATAGCATATGAGAGACAAGGGTTGAGTAACCAGCTGCTGTATATCCGAGTTTAGGTATCCACCACACATTTAAAATAATATTCACAACAGCTGCTGTTACTGTTGAAATGACTGTATATGACTTTTTCTCATAATATAACTCAACTCTCGAGAAAAGTTGATACATATATCCAAAGAAAACGCTTGCGCTTAATGTTGGTATCAAATAAACGGCACCCGTGTATCTGGAACCGGCCAATACAGCTACTACTTCCGGTGCAAACATAACCATAACCGATAAAATCACTGCCAAAAAAGAAAGAACAATATAGCCCATTTTTTCGATTGAGCGGTATTCTTTTTCTTGCAGTTTCTGATATGTCCAAGGAACAAAAGCAGTATTTAACGCAGTGGAAAATATAGTAAATAACGAGGCAGCTGAGAATGCGACACTATATATACCAGCTTCACTACTACCCAGAAAACTATTAATCATAATCCTATCTGTCTGATTTAACAGCGTCTCTGAAAGATAGTGCCCAAGCAAAGGGACATTAAAGCTAAGTGCGTATTTCCATAAATCCTTATCGACAAAAGTACGGTCTTTCTTATAATTAATACAGTAAAAGATTGCCCCTGGAATAATAACGTTGACAACTGAATAAGATACAATTCTGGCAATACCGTGATTTCCACTGGTAGTGAAAACTGCTATTACACTTATCGCTGGTGTAAAAATAGAAATCAGGACAGATGTTATTACCGGCCTCACATAATCGAATTGGTACCTTTTATAAATCACCCATGTATTATATGGCTCCACAAACATAAATGCTACAAACATTATAACAACAGCTATAACAGGAAGTCCCATTAACGTCGATAATTGTTCCCTAAAAATAAATGCTATAACAAACCACACTCCAGAGGAAATCAATGACAGACTTTGAAAAGAGGAAACTACCCTTTCCTGGGATTTTCCACTTTTTACAAACGCATTATTAATAACACCCATGTGTAAATATAATGTTACAACAATCACGATAACAGCGTAATAGGCTTGAAAGACACTAAAAAGTCCATAATCCTCCGTAGATAAAACACGAGTGAAAATCGGTGTGGTTATTAAACTTACTCCTCTTTGCAAGAACCCAACAAATGTAAACCAGAAAACGACTTTTACCTGTTTACTTAATCCTCTATATTGCTCAAGCAATTTTCCAATCATCTAAAAACCTCTAATCCATTTGCATCTCGACGCTTGTCTCGGACTGTCATGCACGTAAGGAACCAATAAAATTTATTCATAGAGTGACGGCGTTACATACTCAACATTTATCCCATATTCCTTTAAATTTTTTATAAACCTCTTATAATATGTGTTTCTTCTCACAGCCTGTTCCTGATTTACAGGATGCCTCATACTCGGATCATAATAGTTCTGATTAATATCTACCGAAAACCCATCAAATCCAGCTAAAAGTAATTCTTTCACTTCACACACTTTTAGAAGATTCATGGCAATAACTGAAGATGAATCATGCGTTCTTTCGTCTACCTCAATCCAATTACTGTAGTTCAAAATTTTTACATTGCCCCGACCACCTTTAGAAATACTGGATGGAGCAATAACATTCAAGCCTTTTTCTACAGAGCGGTCATAAATTTCTTTACGGGTAGTCAAGACATAATCAAAATCTATGTCAAGTGTCGGGTTTAGCCCGATAACCACCACATCATCCAATTCCGCTAATTCTTTAATCTTGTTAAGTTTCTCCCCAACGCTTTTTCCTGGAGCAATAAGCAGGATTCTCTTTCCTTTAAGTTCACTACGCAACTCATCAACAACTACCGTGTCATCAACTGCCTTACTTTCATTATATTGGCGATAGAGCTTCTCAGCATAATTCTTGTCAAAGGAAATTTTTTTCTCTTCAGCAATCATTCCAAGTAGTTCGCCAACCTGGTCAATAGGGAGCATATGCTTGTTGTAGAAATGACTTGCATAACTTGGTGTGCAGTGATTGGCTGAAGAAAGGTAATATTCAGGCGCATAACCCCAATAATACTCATCATGTAACTGATTAAGCACCTTGTCCATAACTTCAAGCAACGGTGCAATCCTGTACTGTTTCCCATAGTAAAGATTCAAGTGTTCCAAAAGCAGCTCAGTGTTTAGATTTCCAGCACCTTTGCCCATGCCCATAATAGAACTGTCCAGCATAAGGTTACGATTTGTCGGAAATTGTAGCAATGCACAGGCATTCGAGTATGACATCTGCAAATTATTGTGGGAATGAAATCCCAACGTCATTGATGGAATTAGGTTGTGATCCACTAAGTTCAGAATACGGCTCATATCGTTTGGACGCATTTCTCCAAAACTGTCCACAATATAAAATCCAGAAGCGTCAGGCAGCTCCTTATTGACTAATTCAATAAATTCAAGTAGCTCTACGTCGCTGTAGCGCAAAGTAATCATTGGCTGTATATAAAACTGATATCCCTTTTCAATGATTTTCCTGCCAAGTGGAATCATGTCCAAACGGTTTTTTTTATGGAAAGCCATGCGAATGCCATCAATGCCGTCTTCCGTGCGTTGGCCAAGTTTATCCACATTAAACTTTCCATAGTCCATCATAGCAACATACGTCACGCCTGGCTTTTTCTGCTTCATAATATACTTCGGTATGACCGTTTCATCTATATACTGTGTGCGCCCAGATGCACTCCCTTTATTCTCATCAATGTATCCCATTTCAATCACATCAACGCCGGAAGCCTCCTGAGCAGCCAGTATCTTTTCCATGTATATCTGTCCGAAATTAAAATCATTCACGCAACCACCATCGCGGAGCGTAACGTCAAGAACTTTTAGTGAGTTCATAAACTTCCTCTTTCTGTTTATTTAAACGTTGGCTTAATAGTCTATTACAAATTAATATCCAATAGACCTTCCGCAAGAGCGAAATCCTCTGGATTGTTGATGTCTACAGCCTCTTTAAAAGACACTTCCTTTACAAAGGGCTTTAAACCAATTCGTCTGTGGCACTTTTCATACGCTTCTTTCGTGAATACATACACACCAGATGTCTCCCGGTAAATCGGCTCAAGATCTTGGCTTCTAGGGACGTTTGTTGCATCAAAATTTAGCGGCTCGCCGTCTTTCCAAAGATAATCCTGTATCCTTGAAGCGCAAAACGCAGAATCATATTTTCCTGAAATAACTGCCTCAATACACTGTTTCATGGTATCGACAGTAATATAGGGAGCCGTAGCATGTGCATATACATAAATATCTGCATCAACGGTTGCCATAAAGGTATCGAAAATCTGTGAAAAATTCGATGTCGGCAAGTCGAGGTATTCTGGACGCTTTATGAAATTTACACCAGCAGGGAGAAATGGAACGATAGTTTCGTCACTGCAATATACATTAATGCTGTCTAATAATTCTGTTTTCTTAAGGCTGTCAAGCTCATATTGCAGGAGCGGCTTATCACCGAGAATCTTTGTATTTTTTCCTGGAAGTCTTTCATTATTAAGTTTTATGGGCATTATTGCTACAATTATCATAAATAGGCACCTCATATGGTAATAAATTTTTGAAATTTTTCGCAGCTACACTGGCATTTTATTTTTCAAAATCGAATCCAAGGAATGTTTAAAAATGATGTAATGGAACTAATAGCTTCGTTTTGCCGTTTTTAATTTTCGTTGTTTTTAATTTTTTCAAATAGTACATTTTCAAGATCTACTTTTGGTAAACAATCAATCAAACCACCATCTGTAGCATCGCACAACAATACTCCATTTTTTTTACAATATTGTCCTAGAACCTCATATTCATCAAATAAACCTACGTAGGCATTAAGTTCATCTCTAATTCTTCTTTTATTGAACATCCTCTCAAGTCGCTCTTTTTCATTCGACGAAATATTATAGGCGTAAACAGAATTCTCTGCTTGCTTCATTTTAGATGAGGCAATATTTATAAATCCCGTACAATCACATCCCAATAAATAAATTTCTTTAAAGCCCATATAAACTGCAAGACAAATAGCATAACATGTCACGCTTTCCATCCATGGGATTGTTCTGGTAAAATCTACATTTCTTTTTAAAATTGAAGATCTATCATCATACCTAACCTCTGCAATATACTGAATGTTCAATTCATCAGCAAGATTATACTGTTCAATCATTCTATGTGCCTCCCATTTAAAAAAATTAACAGGAGAATTTCCTTCAGTCTTTACTTTTTTCATTACTTCAAGGAGTTCCATATCTGCTGCATTGTCAGAATTCAGATCAAAAAACAAAGTGTCGACCCAAATATGAAAGTTCGTTTTTAATTTGTCAAAGTCAGCTCTTCTAGATAATTGATTCACAGTAAAAGTATACTCATTACTGAGAGCCGAAAAATCTACACTATTTAAGGAAGGTCCATTTCCCAAAACAAAACACCTTTTTCCTTTGTAAAGGTTTTTATATTTCTCATTATCTTTCAGGAAATTTCTACATTCAGGATTGTTACTATAATATTTCATGGTCTTTAACCAAACAGAAATTCTGTTTCCTAATATGCTTTTGACAATATCTTTCACCATGTTTAATCTCCTCCCCTGTCATAGGACATTATCGTCCGTACGGCCACTTAAAAGCCAAACACCCGGGCCCGACTAAACGCCCGCTTCTCTCAATGCTTTGACGTTGGCCCCAATATTCCCACCGCTGAACGCAGCGTTGCCCGCCACAATGACGTCTGCTCCTGCCTTTAAAATCATTTTCAGGTTGGAAGCATTGATGCCGCCGTCCACCTCCAGATAAGTTGAAAGCCCATGCGCCGTTAAATACTGTCTCGTCTTCACAATCTTTGCGGTGCAGCACCTCAAATAGGTCTGCGCTCCAAATCCGGGCTGTACGCTCATAATCAGCAAAAGCTCCACCTGATCTGCATATTTTAAAACCGCGTCCACATCCGTATCCGGGCTGCATGCCAAGCCGACCTTACAGCCCAGTGCGTGAATCCTGTCGATCGTCTCCTGCACCCGGTCAGTAGCCTCCACGTGAAAGCTGATCAGATTGGCTCCCGCCTCCGCGAATTGCTTCACAAAACGGATCGGCTCCACAATCATCAGATGTACGTCAAAAAACAGATCCGTCTTCTTGCGTATGGATTTAATAAACGGTACGCCGAAAGAGATGTTTTGCACAAACTGCCCGTCCATCACATCCAGATGCACCCACTCAACGCCTGCCTCTTCCAACTGCTTTAACTCCTCTTCGATTACCGAGAAGTCGCAGGCTAGCAGAGACGAGGATAAGATATATTCCATAATGTCCCCTCAATGTAAGAATTGATTCAAGGAATGATTAATTCCCTTCCATCTAGTCTGTAATGCTCTATCAGTTAATCCGCCGTGTCAGACTGTCCAAACACATCGGACATCTGCACAGTCTTTTTCTGTAGTGTAGGTTTGTCCATTGCTCCTCCTTAATTGGTTTTTCTTTTTTTAGTTAACTTCTTTATTTCGATTGCAAAACTGTTTTTTAAACGAATGCGGAAGAAAAACAAATCAAACATCCACAGACCAACAACAAAATAAACCATTGCACGGGCAATAACCATTTCAAAATACTTATTAGAAAAGAACGAAAAAAGTAGCGCAAAGCCAACATAAGAATAGACAATAAGCCAAAAATTTGTTTCATTACATGTCACTACATTTTTTACTTTATCATATATTTTCTGCGAGATCCCTCCTATTATTCCCATGACCAACGATGAGCCTATTATTCCAAAATCACTATAAAGAGGTAAGAAAATTGTATAAACATTTCCCAATCCCTTCCCATTCAAAAATCTATATTCATTCAGTTTAGGCACATTAAAAGAGGCAACTCCTGTCTTTTCATAGATCCAAGTATACGTATTATAAAATGTACCTCCTCCAAATATGGAATTCGATGTATGATTTTCTGATATATATAACTCCAAATTTTTTAATGGTGCGCCAAGATATGTAACAAACACATCCAACACAGACATTGTTGTTAGGGTTCGGCCTTGATAAAAGGCAATTATGTTGAAAAAGACCATTAAAGCTACAATAAAAATTATTATTTTAACCATTGTATTAAAATCAATATTTCCACGCCATTTACTTTTAATATTTTTTTCTCCTAAGAAAACAATAGCACAAGCTATTGCATACATAAAAAAAGCTGTTCTTGTACCATTTAAAAGCGAAGATATGCATCCCATGGAAACATTTAAATATATTAAAATGTCATTTTTACATCCGCATCCAATATTATGCATCATAACAAATACTAATAAAAAAGTGCCCGACGTACTTAAAATCAACATTATATTCGTTATGCCGGAACTATATACTAAATCTCCAGTCTTGTTAGCCTCATAGTAAATACTGATTGCTTCTGCTATACCATTGCTCAGCCCCACATTTTTAATTAGAGCAAGGAACATTAAAATTAAAATGAGCAATTGCCATATAAAATAAATAAACAGTCTCCCACGTGTGATATAAATAGGGGTTAATTCAATTGTACAGTTACGATAAGTATATTTCCCGTTATCATAGGCTTGTATAAAAGAAGCACCTACAATAAAGCAAATTAACCCCATTGCAATTAGCCAAAACTCCTTAAAATTAGTAAAATTCCATGAAGAGTTATAAATGCATCCACAAATCGTAGCAAACCAAAAGCCTCCACATAAAAGGCAGGAGGGCGCAATAATATCATTTTTAAATATTGCGATACTAGCCAATAGCATTATAGATACTGCAAAAAATAAAACGAATATCATCAAATCCACCTTTGAAATAAATCCCTGTCTGGTTTTATTAATTTGATGCCTTTCTAAGCATTCTGAATAATTTTAAATATGGTATTTTAATTTTCAGCAATTTTTTCATAAATCCTATTTTCCATTGTGAATCATATAAATCCGAAACTAATTGCATTGGTCTTACAATATAATAGAAAATGCTTTTAGGATTTGCTAAATATACTTTGTTTCCGTTATTAAAAAACTCAAAATCACCAAACAGTCTCACATCTTCCAATGTGGGGCATATACCAGTCTGATATAAATTGGCGAACATAACAGACGAATCGTATCCAACAAACTTTTTTATACATGAATTGTTGTATTCACTTAAAAATTCCAGAGCTCCGTTCTGAATTATACTAACAAAAGCAGCTTCCTTTGAATAACCCCTTTCAGATTTATACTCATAGACATATCTTTCTGCCGCTATTCTATCATCCGTCTGCCGATAACGCATTACCGAACCATCTTGTTCTAGAAAGAGAGTTTCGAAAAGTCCCACAAATGGTCTTTCCAAGTCTTCAGAAGTGCTGTCATTCAATCGATCAAATGCATA
The DNA here is from genome assembly GCA_021201665.1 of Lachnospiraceae bacterium. Lineage (GTDB taxonomy): Bacteria > Bacillota > Clostridia > Lachnospirales > Lachnospiraceae > Choladousia. The sequence goes on from JAJQEO010000002.1 coordinate 48,818, forward strand.
TCCTTTCGCTGAGAGATTAGTGTCCTGTTGCAAATTTTCGATAGATTTCTCTGTCAATCCAATATAATAACCAACGATATCACACTCTTGCTTCATTCTTCTCAAAGTCTTGACAAGAAATTTTTGCATTGACCCACCCCATCCTATATCCACTAAGGCTGTTTTCTTTCTAAAATCATATTGTTCGAGATATTTTCGCAAAAGTATATCTTCTCTTTTAGCATTAGCGATTATATCGGAATGAATCTCATAAAAAAGTGCTTTGAACTTCTCATTATCACATAGTGTATCTCTCTTTAAATGCTCCTCCCTATTAATTCCACACGAATCAACAACATTACTATAGTCATTAATATTCAAACCTAGACTATCAAATATCTGTACCAAATTCGTCATATTGGGAACAGTCAACTGTCTTATAATCTCTTCGAATGACATATCCTCAGAATATGAGGGTACTCTTAAACTCCTTCTTGATGCTTCAAAATAGTAGTCGGATATCGTATCGCTATACCCCAAAAGTCGATATGCTTTTTGTATCACAAATCCATCTCTAGCCATGAAAAGGACTTGTTCTATACCATCGGATTTCATTTCATTTAGAAGCCAATTAACAAATCCAAAAAGAAGTGGGCCAAACCTCTCAAAGCCAAATTTATAATATACATCTTCCATTGAAACCGCAGGCTTTGTATGATTGTTTATAAATGTATCCAGAAACGCTTTCTTTCTTGAATCAAGCGCAAGAATATTTTTACTATTCTGATTTTTTCTATTTCTGTATGTTGAAATTTTAATTGTGTGAAAGCGTGCTTTTTTAGCTGAAAAATAATCAGCTTTAAAAGAATTTCCAATGTGAATCACATTTTTCCCTTTCAATTTTTTCCCTACACAACTGTACAATTCACCATCAGCTTTTGTTCTCTTGTTCTCACTTGAAAGATATATCTCATCATAACCTTCAAATCCGCATTTGCTAAGAATTTTCTCAATAATGTTACGTCCTAAATACATATCAGAAAGTATTATGATTTTTTTCTCTTTTTTACAATATTCGTAAATTGGAATGATGTCTTGATTAGGAGTCGCCACTTCATACTCCAAATCAATTTCTTTTATTTTTGCCTGTGTTTTTAAATTCTCGTCACAAATAGATATTTGGGCATAGATATCCTCAAGTGTTACTTCTGCATTAGGAGACAACTCACGTGCTTTTTTCTCAGCATTAATTCTCAGCGTCATAAAATCTGGTATACCCAAGCTATACCCAATCAATTCAAACAAATCCGCTGGTTGTGGCACGTCTCTTTTTACAAGTGTATCAAAAATATCAAATGAAACATATTCATATTTTTGTATTCGTTTCAGAATATTTTCAAATTTGCAAGTTTGAATATTATCAAGGCTATTTCGTATTCCTTTTTTAATCATTGCTAAATTATTCCCCTATTAAACATTCTTTGCCTTATTAACAGAATGAGACTTTATACCATAGAAAACTGCAGACATGTTTTTCTTAACATATCCCATTATTTTCCCAAATACTAAGCATATTGTCACATTTTTGAATCTCATAGGAATTGCTGCGACATTCAATATTCTAGAATCAACCACTCCTCTTTTTATTGCAGTCGCTGTCAAATCATCATTTAACACTTCTAATATAAGGCCTTTTTTATCAGATGAATCGCTTATTGAAATTTCTTGAATACATTGAACCAATCTTGCTTTATAATATCCATATATCACTGATAGGATTTGCTCATCATCTATATTCCAATATTCATATACTCTTAGGATGTGTTCAAATTGCTCCCTCCTCTTTTTATAGAGCAACCCATCGAACACCATTGTTGTTTCCGAACCTTCTCTAGACCTAAAAAAATGATATCCGGTTGTATTGCTAATTGCAACTTTCTCAATATCCATAATGACCTCCATATTAAAATGAAGATCATCCCATTTTATGTCTGGGAAAAGCAGTCCTTTTTCTTTGATGTAGCCAGTCGAATATAATTTATTCCAAGGTACCGCCATCATCATATTATTGAAATATTGATGAAGATTTTTTCTTACCATAGTTTGTGTTTCATAATTCTCTACAGGCATAGAAACAGCATAAGTTTGAAATGTACCGCTTTCATAATACTCCATCTTAAATCCAGATATCACAAGCTGAGCTCCTGTTTCTCTTGCAGTATGATATAACTCCTCTAAATATGTAGATTCCAACCAATCATCGGAATCAGGAAAATATAAATAGTCCCCTTTCGCTTCAGCTATACCCGCATTTCTTGCGTTTGCAGCACCACCGTTTATTTTATGGATAACTCGAACCCTATTGTCTTTTGTTGCATAATCATCTGCGATTACCCCACAACTATCTGGAGAGCCATCATCAACTATAATCAATTCGAAGTCGGAAAAGGACTGATTTAATATACTATCAACGCATTTTTGAAGATACTTTTCCACTTTATACACTGGTGTAATAACAGAAATCATACACATATCTCTTCTCCATTCTCTATGTATTCATCTTGGAACGAACCATACCTCTGATTGATAAGTTCACCTTGCTTTGGGATAATGTCCACAGCAGTTACCATGTGAATTTGTCAAGATAGGAACAAAAGAAATTTTTCAGATTGTCCCTCAAAAGGGCAAAAAAAGAACCACCCTATTGGTAGTTCTTTTTTGAGATATATTGAATTGTATTTTATGATTTACTCTAAATGATTTTTGCTGATCAGAGCACCATCTGCCGCTTTTTTAATACACTAAAAATCTTAACTAAGTACTATTTTCCCGACACACATTCTCTGGCCCACAATTTTTAGTTTACTTCTCTATATGCCGTATCTTCATCATTGTTTTTATAAATTCGGTACACGCAACTTGGAATAGCGTAACAGCTCTTCCTATGCTCGTATATTATTTTTTGAATATCCTGCAAATCATCCATATTTTTATTTATACCATCGTTTATTTTTCCATCGAGTTCTTTTAAGGTACTTATATCCTTATTTAACTGCCTAACCGTATCTGCTAACCATTTTATCATAGGTGCAACAAATGCAATTCTGCAAAATAATTCAATAACCTCTTCGTTTTTCCACAAGCCCATAGCACAAACACCACAACATAAAATTACAATCATTACTATACTTATAACCTTAAATCTCTTCCTAAGGCCAACATCCCATCCCAAATTTTCCCTCTGACATAATAGTATTCCATCCACTATGTTTTTATCATCAACCTTTGGAGTATACCAATCCCTCAAGTTATTCCTTTTTTGCGGGTTCTGCAATATTTTCTTTGAATATACCGCTATTTCATGATCAACATTTCTATCTCTTCCAAAAATTCTCTCATTCCATGGCATTGTATATACATATGTATCAAACTTTTGCTGGATAAATGCTGCTAATTTCTTCTTCTCTTCAATATATTTTTCAATAAAAATATAGGAAACGGTGCAAATGATAGATACTACATACAATGCAATATTAATTGCCGTTACTTCTGGAACAAATAAAAGCGCAACAGATAATGCAAACGGCAGCCAAACCGATAAAGCTATCGAAAGCGTATAAAATTTCTTTGCATTATCGTACAACTGTCTTTGCGCAGCCAGCATTGCAATCGAACCATCTTCATTCTGTCTTGATACAATTCCATTTGACATTTACAATCTCCTCATTTTTCCTTGCCATTTTAAACTATTCCATCATGTAAGCATCTTCTTTTAATTTAACGCTTTATATTAAGTTTCCGTATATTCTGGGAAATCACTACCTAACACTTCTCTCCATTTCGTTATGGCTCCCTTCTGGTCTTCACTTTCAAGGCTCGCTGCTTCCTTGGCCTTAGCGTATGCGCTTGACAAAGCATCACTTATTTTAAGCCTATCATCACTACTGAAGTTATTCAGATTTCCCTGTATTCCTTTAGGATCATCCACATCCTGCAATATAGCAGATGACAAATAACTCAGTAAATCTCTGAATTCCAAATCAATCCACCATGTTCCAGAGGTAGTTATATCTTCATATTTATTCAGAATCATACATTCTAATAAATATGAGCCAATTCTAAGTGTAACCTTTCTGTTATTCCAATACTTTGCAAGCCTAATCAATCCAAGCAAATTTCCGTCATGCTTCTGATTGATATTTGTGGTTCGTTCATTATCTATTCTTGGGTCAGTTTTCTTCCAGTTACCAGAGCCATCCGGTATCAAATAGAAACCTGTATCCGTATAAAAGCAAGGAACGATATCAAAATTCCATGTATATGATTTCAACTGAAGAGTCGCAGCTTCATGATTTTTGTGCATTTCAGCTTTACTATAATCCTGTAAATCAGATAACTTGGAAATAAAACGGTTAATTACTTTTGTGGAATTCAGGTAACCTGTATCATCTGCTAGCAACCCATTTTCAGAATCTGTATCACTTCCATTTATATAAAATATATCTTCTGACTGTATATAAGTCCTTTTTCCTTCAGCCGACAAACATAGCATCAGATCTATATCATCAATCGGTCTTATTTTTGTATGACGCTCAAAAGAACCAAATCGAAGAATCTTATCTTTATATACTTCAAAAAAATCTGAATCTCCACTAAAGCTCTTTATGTTATCAATTAAGTTATCCCTGCTGGAACGAGCCGTTTTCGTCTTTTCTTCATCAAGATTTACCTTATCTTTCATAAATTCTTTGAACGCATTATTAACTGTTTTTGCCATTTGAATCCTCCTAAAATTATTGCTTTTCTAATATCATTTCTCAATCTGTTCTTAGCACTCGACTTTCTCGTCTGCTAACAACTGCATTGTATCATATATGTTTTAAGAAATCAACTCTTTTTTCGACTCTATTCGTAATTTTTTCTCCTGCAAGAGCAAAATTCTCTTGAAATCTTTTAAATTTATGTTAGAATGATAGTGGAGGTATATTATGTTTGAATATGTAAGGCTTAAAAATTTCAAATCTTTCGGAGATGTCAAGTTTGACCTGCTCGACAAACAGGGAAATCCCAAAAAGCTTATTCTAATCTATGGTGAGAATGGCATTGGGAAATCAAACTTAGCATCGGCATTTTTCATGCTATCTGAAACGCTTCGCACTATGGATGTACGCGACATTATGCAGTCAATTTTATCTGAACATCCGGATTCATTAAGTAATGAAGATTTTGCACATTTTTTCAGAATGCGGTATAAGGATATTGAAACCTTGATAAAAGAAAACAAAATGGTCGCATCAACTGAACCAATGGTTATGGAATATGGATTTCGCATTAATGGAAAGAGCGGTCTATATTTAATTGAAATGGATGATGCACAAATCATCCATGAACGTCTGGAATATACCCTTGTCAAAAATAAGGGTGTTTACTTTGACATAACTCCAGGTAAGGTAATGATAAGTCCCAAGATTTTCCTTGAAAAAAGCGCACATCAGGAAATAAAATTATCCTGCTCCAAGTACTGGGGAAAGCACTCCCTTTTGTCTATTCTGATGCACGAATCCGATGACAAGGCGGATGAATACATCAAAGAACAGCTTTCGGACAACTTTCATCGGATACTTACTTTCCTCTCAAGGGTATCATGTAAAGTTAAATTCGGAAGCCGTCAGGAACAGGGGATTATAGGATTGCCACCGGAAATTTTTGGAGAATTTGATGAAGGGAATATTTCTATTGAGGATACGAAACTTCTGGATAAATCGGAAGAAATGCTGAATTCCTTCTTCAAATGTACTTCTAAAGACACTTCCAAAGTATTTTACAAACGAGTACG
>JAJQEO010000037.1 GCA_021201665.1 Lachnospiraceae bacterium
GTGAGAAATGGGTCCAGAGCAGGGTCATCCCTGCCAGCAGGCAAAATATCGGGGAAATCCTTCGGGTAAACGGAATGAACCAGTATGACGAGCATCAATTATTGATAAAAAATGAGGGACGGAGCTGTCAGGATGAATTTTATATAGAGCGCGTTTAGAAACGCGCTCTCTCACGTTCCGAAGTCCTGTCTGTTAATAATCATTTCTTCCTTTCGCCACAGGTACAGTTGAGCCTTCGGAAGGCAATTAAGATTTCCGAATCTGTTCAATTTTGCAGGTATGTTCTTTGCTGTTTTTTATCATAATTCCTTCGTCTGGCAGCTGCGGGAAGAGCCATCGCCTTTTTCGTATCTTTCATAATCGAAGTTTTCTGCGATCCGCTCTCCCAGGACACAGATGTCTTTCTTCACAAAGCTTCCGTTTTCGTCAAATACCTGTACATCTCTGATTCTCATGCTCATACAGACCTCCGTCCGGCTCAGATCTGTCCGTTTGTCACAAAGCCAGCGATATATTCCGCAAAATACCGGTTGCCGTCACGGAACGGATGGATACACAAAAAGTCAAGAATCACGCAGGGAATCAAAAGAAGCTGGTTAATATTCGCATCATTTTTAGCATCCATATATGCCAGCTCCAGCTGTTCCATAGCTGCCTGTGTCTCTGCCGCCGGAACCGGGCGAAATCTCACTCTCCTGTTTCCATCCGCATCTACTTCCAGAATGACATTATCGTCGGTCTTATATCTGCCTCCATATTCGTATCCGGCAATGGACATCATCGTCTCATGAAGCCGCAAAATGTCACTCTGCCGAAAATCAAGTCTGGCGGGCTGTTTTCTGCATATATTCTGGATTTTTTATATGCAAAAAACAGAATGTCAATGTTACCGCTCTCCTCCTCAGATAGATTCTCTATAGCACCTCAATTTTGCAGCGATGTACTTTATCCTTTCGATAGTACCCAATGCCAACCAATATAATTCTGCCCGTTGTCTTCGGCTGTTCCCCGATCTTTCCCTGAAACTTCAGCGCATAATTCTTATCCTTAATCTGCTTCAGTGCCGTTTCTGGGGAATCGTCAACTTTAAGCTCGATAATAATCCCGTCGTCCATGCGGTTATGCGGATAAAAAATATAATCTACATATCCGATTCCGGCCTGATCTTCTCGTTGCATATCATATTTATTCCTTGCTGCAATGTACGCAAGCTTCACGCTGCCAGATAATTCAGCTTCATCATTATATGCCTTTAAAGGGGATTCTGTAGTGTGAACAATAGCCAGCACTTTCCCCACCGTGTCCTCATCTCCATCATAGGTAGCCTGCAGGATTCGAGCAGATTCTTTTTCTAATTCACGCATATAACTATACTTTGGCTCTGTCCGTATAATCCGGTCAAACTCAAGCTCCAATTCTTTATTCGGTATCCGTACACAGCCATCGTAATAATTCAGATATCCATAAACCGTCATGACAGAAAAAATTTCATCCCTGTTCTTTAGTTCTGTTGCCGTGGATGCATATTCTGAAAGGTCTGCCTTTACCGGTTCCCCGGCTGCAAGAAGCATCACTGCATCTTTTACACCATCAATGTCGTTCAGAACGTACTCTCTCAATTCATCATATTCTCCAGCCTTTGCCCAATAATTATTGGTCGCATTCCGGGTGAGAGCCTGCACGACAGAATTCGGATTATAGATGCTGACACCGTTTCCTCTTTGGTACCCATCATACCAGTCCGCCAGATCCTCCCGTGAAAATCCCGGTGCGGCGCAGTTACTCAAATAACGCTGATACAGCTCATCCACCTCTTCACTGGTAAATCCAAAATACTCATCGTACATATCGCTGTTTGCCATATTATACTCTGCGAAATGATTCATTGTATCGCTGGCTGAATATTTTTTTATAGGAAGGACTCCGGTCAGATAAGCCAGCTCGACATATGCCATTCCTTTCGTCATTCCTCCAAGAAAAGCAGTGAATTTCCCTCTGTCAGATTCTGTAAAATAATCTTTATGAAAAACATAATCCCACTCATCAAAAATCAGCAGAAATTTTTCGTTATTATGTGCCAACGAAACAGTTCGTAAAACTGCCCCCATGGAATCCTCAGCATCAATTTCCACATCCGGATATGCCCTTTTTAAATCTCGTACCAACCGTTTTTTTATAGTAGTAATGTATTGTTTATAGGATTCGCATTCTTCTACAGCACGGCTAAAATCAATATAGATCAGATTATGCTGATTCAGATGTTTCGCGTAATTATTGTTCTTGACTATCTTTAAGTAAGAAAACACTTCTGAACTGTCTGTCCCTTTTCCAAAAAAGGCTCCCATCATAGCGGCAACCATTGATTTTCCAAACCTTCGCGGTCTCGTAACCGAAATATAATTTCGCCCCTGCTCCAAAAGCGTGATCATTTCTCCGAGCATTTTCGTCTTATCCACAAAATAAGGTTTCTCTGTCTCACCCTTATACAATTCAAGAACATCCTCCGGATTCAGATAATATCCCATTCTTCATTCACCTCCTGATTTTACCGCGTCAGCAGGACTTTATTTTATTTCATTCTTAATCTCTTGTTCCGTTTCCTGTATCTTTAGATTACCACGATGACTCTGGAAATACAATCAAAAGAATATTTTTTTATTTACTCTCTTTACCCAGCGAATCGGATGCAATATCCGCACCTATATCTCCCTGATGCGGATCAACACGTCCAGGCGCATGCTGCTCCAGACCGACCTCTCCATCGGAGAAATTGCTCAGCGCTGCGGTTACTCTTCCATCGCAGCTTCAACCGTGATTTTCTCGATCTTACCGGTATGCCGCCGCGCGATTACCGGCAGAGCGAAAAACCGGACCGGATGACAAATTACCGCACGCCGCTGGTAAACGAAATCCTTTTAAAGCAATGGGAATCGCCGGAATTTACCGGGTATCCGCAGCAGAATATTATTCAGTAGCCTGAACCGCTGAAATTTAAAAATCAGAAAAACAAGGCAGCGGACACCTTTCAAAAAGGCCGCTGCCTGCAAAACAACTATTTCGTTTTTATGCCTCGCTGAACTGATCCTTGCCTACCTGGCAGAGCGGGCATACCCAGTCATCCGGAAGATCTTCCCACTTCGTGCCGGGTGCGATTCCATTGTCCGGATCGCCGAGTGCCTCGTCATACTCATAACCGCAGACGTCACATACGTACTTCATATTCTCACCTCCTAATAAAAACCATCATAGCAGCATCAGTATATATGCAAATCCCAAAAAGTGCAAGACTGTCACATTTTTATGAGCCACTATTTTTTTCATAGTTCCTGTGCAAATGATCCGTCATTTTTTCGCAGCAATTGCCTCAATCTCGCAAAGAACTCCCTTGGGAAGAGTCTTTACCGCGACACAGCTTCTCGCAGGCTCCGAGATGAATAGTTACTCGTTCTCTCCGCGTCCCGCTGCAAGGTTCGCGGCACGAGTGTAACGCATATCCATGAATGCACTGTTTTGGCATTTTTTGTGTTCTACGTCCATATTTATTCTTGACATATGTCATAAACTAGCGTATGCTGTTTTCGTACAATCAATTGTCAGGAGACAAACTCCAGTCAGGATCATGTTCTCATGGCAAAAATCTACCTCAAAGATACCAATGGGTCCAATAGTCATGCATCAAACTGCAAGCATCCAATTTGATTCATGCCTTTGGACTCTGGTATCGTCATTCGAAAGGAGAAACCATTATGAGAATAGCAGTTACTTACGAAAACGGACAGATTTATCAGCACTTTGGGCATACAGAGCAGTTTAAGGTTTACGACACAGAGGATGGAAAAATCGTAACCTCCAGGGTTGTCAGCACAAATGGTCAGGGACACGGCGCACTGGCCGGCGTTCTGAATGCCATCCAGACCGACGTCCTGATCTGCGGCGGCATCGGCGGCGGTGCACAGGATGCGCTCACATCAGCCGGTATCCGCTTATACGGCGGGGTGACAGGCGATGCGGACGCGGCTGTGGAGGCACTGCTTGCCGGAACGCTTGCCTACAATCCGAACGTGCGCTGCAGCCACCATGAGGGAGAACACCATGGAGACAACTGCGGCGGGCATGGCGGACACCATCACGGAGAAGGCCATGAATGCCGGCACGGCCACTGCACAGACTGAGCGCAGCTGGTGGGTTGACAGGTACAGGGGACTATCCTGAAAAGTTACAATCTGGTATCATAATCAAAAGCGAAACGAAAAGGAGAATATGCAAATGGAATTAAAATTTTATATCTGTGAACGCTGCGGCAATATCATTATGAAGGTCAAAGATCAGGGTACGCCAGTCTCATGCTGCGGCCAGAAAATGAGGGAGCTCATCCCGGGCACAACCGACGCAGCAGTCGAAAAGCACGTCCCGGATTATAAGGTAGAAAAGAATCTTGTCCTTGTAAATGTCGGCTCTGTAGACCATCCGATGCTCCCGGAGCATTACATCGAATGGGTCGCGCTCAAAACAGCGCAGGGCGCCCAGATCAAAAAGCTGAATCCAGGTGAAAAGCCGGCTGTCACCTTCGCGCTCAGCGACGGCGACAAGGCGGAAGAGGTCTATGCTTACTGCAACCTTCACGGGATGGGGAAAGCGTAATATTTTCATAAATAATATTTATGAAGGTACTGAATCATGAAATTATATGAAATTACATTTCTGCCGCAATGCAGACGCTATGGGTATTTCCCTGACTGACCTGGATGCTTATGTCCTCTCCCATGGACATTATGACCATTCCGGCGGCTTTGAGGAACTGTTTCGCCGCGCTCCGGCCGCGAAGGTATATGCACGAAAAGAGGCACTGGATGTTTATCTGTCCACTGCCGGAGGAATGCATGAGATCAGTGTGCCGCAGAATGTCGCATTCCAGTCTGACCGATTTCTTCCTCTTTCGGTTTCTCCAGCTTTGCAGGAATGCCTACATCAACAGAAAGCTGACGTACCGCGTCGATGGCTGCCTGGCGGTAAGCTGGCTGATCCATGCCAGTCGTGTCCATATACGGTTCTTCTGCTATTTATGAGGTGTGATAGTCGCATTTCTGACAGTAAGTCATCTCTTCATCCGGATTTTGCTTATAAAAAATGCCTGACCACCGGCAGATGCTCTGCAGGATAGGAACAACCGTTTTTCCAGTCTCTGTCAGAGAATATTCCACCCGGGGCGGGATCTCATTATAGGATTTCCGCTCCACAATTCCATTCGCGATCAGGTTTTTCAGCGTAGCTGCAAGGACTGCATCCGTAATATTTCCCATCTCGCGGCGGATTTCACTATAGCGCAGCGTCCCCATTCCCGCAAGGACACAGATGATCCTGGAATCCCATTTTCCGCCAAACACACCAAGTCCATATTCCAGCGGACAGCGAATATCCTCCTTGAGTTTTTTCTGATACATGGCATAATCCTCCTTCCGTAATCCGGTTCTCCGCCTGCTGCAGGCAGCGCAAATCAAGAACGGTATCGCGCCCCTCGCCGGGTTTTACCCCCAATCTTTGTTTGTGGAGCGTGGGCATCCGGCACTTCATACGGGATATGCATTCGCGGAGCGATTCTTCATTGTGCGGCTTTCATTATACACGAGAAATATTCTTTTTTATAGCAGCTTTTAAAATGAAAAACTGCTTGTTTCCGCCAATTCTATAAGCGCAGGCGCTCCCTTGTGACAAATCGCGACGCAGCTTCCACAGCCAACACATTTTTCCGTGTCTACTTCACTTTTCCATCCCGCTTTCATACGGATCGCGTGTTGAGGACAGGCAACGATGCAGGCACCACAGCCGACGCATTTTTCCGGTCTGATATATGCTTTTTCAGAATTCATTTCCTCTTTATGAAAACAGGTGCAGAACCACATCCGCACCTGTTTTACTTTGCTCCTTTTAAGATTTCGTGACTGTAAAAGTACCGAACAGTTACGAAATTTCCAGCATCTCGTTTTCTCCGGCTTATTGCCTCTGCCGATATTAAAGGATTTTCTTATTGTCTGCGCCAGGTGTTGTAACAATCACCTTTTCCGGTGTGATAAGCAGCGCACCCTTTGCTGTGGCAGCCCCGTTAAACATCTTTTCTACCATTGCCTTAAATGCCGTCACAATGTCGCCGTCGGTCAGATACTCTGCTGTACCTTTGATCTGATACCCTTCCAGAGACTGAGCGTCATATACGGAGATCGCAATCTTCCCGCCGTTTGCTTTCAGGTTATTCAACGTTGTCTCAAGAAATACATCTCCTACAGCCAGCTTGCCGTCTTCCGTTACCATCTTAAAAGCAACCGGAACCACATTCGGCTCTCCGTCTGCGCAGGTCGCCAGATCCCACATACTTGCATCGAGCAGTTTTTTCACATTTTCGTTTAACATAATACGAACCTCCTGTAATTGTTTTTTGTAATTGTTTTTTTGAAATCGTTCGTTTTTGAACTGTGCTAAGTATATCGGAGTCTCTGCGTAATAACAAGATATTAGCAAATTTATGAGTCACTATTAAATTTCATAGTTATCATAAATAGATTTCATCAAAAATTTATCACAGTAAAAACTTAACGCTGGTTTTCATCACTTTTTCCAGACTTGTGTTTTTCTCGGCAATGTTATATGATAGTCCGCATGAATGAAAGAATCGCATTTGAAATAAGTCGGCCGCAATCCCATTGACTTCAAACGATGGGCAGTTCACCGACAAAATGCAAAGGACGGAAGATATGGCATCACGTGTACAAAACATGACGGAAGGAAAGCCGCTGCGGCTGATTCTGTTTTTTGCGCTGCCGCTCATGCTGGGGAATGCGTTTCAGCAGCTTTATACGCTTGTGGACACCATGGTGGTGGGGCAGGCGCTGGGGGTAACCGCACTGGCGGCGCTGGGCGCGGCGGACTGGCCAAACTGGATGTTTCTCGGGATCATCCAGGGTTTTTCACAGGGATTCTCGATTAAGATGGCGCATGATTTCGGCGCAAAGGATTATGAAGCGCTGAGGCGAACGGTTGCACATACAACTTTTCTGGCGGCAATTTCCGCCCTGCTGCTGCTCTTGGCAGGGCAATGTCTGCTCCGTCCCCTGCTCGTCCTTTTGCAGACACCCGACTCAGTGATAGAAGGCGCGCTGCTCTATCTGCGGATTATGATCGCGGGAGTTCCGGTGGTGATGGCGTACAATGTCCTGGCCTCGGTCCTGCGTGCGCTCGGCGACAGCAAAACTCCGCTTTATGCCATGCTGCTGGCAGCCGGCATTAATATCGTGCTGGATCTGGTGTTTGTGCTCCTCTTCCGCTGGGGAATCGCCGGAGCGGCGTCCGCAACCATTTTCGCGCAGGTCTGCTCGGGACTTTTTTGCTTCCGCGCGATCCGCCGCATTGATTTTCTGCATTTGTCGCGGGCGGACTTCCGGATCAGCCGTTCTCTTTGCCTGTATTTGATGAAGCTTGGATTTCCCATGGCGTTTCAGAATGGGATCATCGCCGTCGGCGGCATGATCGTTCAATTTGTCGTAAATGGATTTGGCGTTTTGTTCATTGCAGGATTTACAGCGACCAACAAGCTCTACGGACTGCTTGAAATCGCTGCTACCTCCTTCGGATACGCGATGGTGACTTACGTCGGACAAAATCTTGGCGCAGGAAAAATAAAACGCATCAGCCAGGGGATACGCGCTGCGCTGGTGACTGCGATCGCTGTTTCCATTGTGATCGGCGCGGCCATGCTGCTGTTCGGCAAGATGATCCTGGGACTGTTTCTTTCCGGCACCGCCGAGGAAGTGTCCACCGCGCTGGGGATCGCCTACCATTACCTGACCATCATGAGCGTCTGCCTTCCGATTCTCTATATTCTCCATGTCACGCGATCGACGCTGCAGGGCATGGGCGATACGCTGCTGCCGATGGTTTCCGGCATCGCGGAATTTGTCATGCGCACCGGCACCGCCATCGGCCTCCCCATGCTAATCGGGGAATCCGGCATCTTTTACGCGGAGGTGCTGGCCTGGCTGGGCGCGGACGTGATTCTGGTCAGCAGCTGCTGTATCCGGATGCGGCAGCTGTCGCGGCAGAGCTTTCTGGCTACTGACTGTCGTTCGAAATTATAGTATAGTCTACGAACAATGGGCTTCCCTGCTGATCGGGGAAGCCCATCTTTTACGCGGATATATTGATCTGTCAGATAAACATCCATTTGTCCAGACCTTCAAAGGCCTCTTTCATCTTTGCCGGTAGGAACGCCAGATTCATGTGCAGCGGCCAGTCCCATGAAACATTTTACATCTCATCGAAGTCTACTAAGCGGACGTTGCCGCAGCCTTGCGAGACATCTATAGCATCCTGACTGAAGCCGGATTTTGAAAAAACAAAGAATTGCTTTTTTCGATATGCAAACAAATCTCCACGCTCGAGCAGACACTTTACAACTGCTGCGTCTGTTTTCTCATTTCTCCATTTGCACTCACCAAACAAAGCCTGATCCTCACAGACCGCCATCAGATCAATTTCTTCCTGCCTTCTCGTTTTGGGATTATTCCCCCACCAACGCCCTATCTTACCAGCCGGAAATAATAAATCTGCATAAACAGATGGCTGGAATAAATATTGTATACAGATTTCTTCAAATATCTGCCCCATAAAATCATTTAACTGAGGCAATACCAGAGACTCATATATCTGCGCTCCTGCCCCACGTATAATCGCGCTTGTATTTGGTCTCACAAAACGATACCAGAACAGATACATGCCGTCTGCCAGCCGGTAGATGGTTCTGCGGCTTGTCTCTGGTTCCGCTATCGGAATCTCTTTTTTTACAATCCCAAGAGAGATCAGTGACACCAGCTGATTGCTGCAGCCGCTGGTTTCCAGCCCCGTCTTCGTGGCAATCTCATTTAATCTGCTCGCTCCGCCGGCAATCGCAGAAATAATCGAATGATAGGTCATGGGCTCCTTCAATTCCTGCTTCATTAAATTCAGCGGCTCTTCAAACAGGCGCCCGGATTCATCAAAAAATAACTGCTTAATATTTTCATGTACAGAAACATCTCCCTGAATGTGAGACAGATATTCCGGAATTCCCCCTGTTACGCCATAAAAAACAGCCTGTTCTTCTTTCTGATAGCCACAGAGCATCTGCCGGGCCTCAAAAAATGTAAACGGCTGAATCTTGAATTGAGCCGTGCGCCTTCCGTATAAGGGGCTTTTATAGCCCAGAACCTGCTCTTCCATAAAGCTCATAGAGGAACCGCATAAGATAAAAAAGAGGCTGCTGTCCTTCCAGCAATTGTCGATATGGCTCTGCAGCATGGAAGAAATCACCGGGTAGGAGACTGCCAGATAGGGATATTCATCTATAGCCACAATAAGCCTTTTCCCGCTTTTCGCAAGAGTATCCAGGTGCCCCAGCATGGACTCATAGTCCTTGAATTCGAATGTTTCCTGCAGGCTGTCTTCCTGTGAAAGGAAAGCTCTGGACAGGCCTGCCAGGTTCTCCTTTTTCGCGCCTTCGACGCTCATGTAATAATATCCCTGCTTATCCTTCATGAATTCCCGGATCAGTGTCGTCTTTCCCACCCGGCGTCTCCCGTACACAACCGCAAACTCAAAGCTGCCGCTCTGGTACATCCCGTTTAATTTGCTTAGTTCCCGTTCTCTTCCAACGAACATGCCATGTCTCCTCACCAGTTCTATGTTTTTGCCCATCTCGCGCAGCAAATGCGTGGCATGGGTGTGAACAGTAACCCACGCTATGCAGATGGTTGCTAATTGTACAATTACTAATTGTTCGATTAGCAATTTTGTTTTATACTAGCACAGCAGGCAGCGATCGTCAATGGATTTCAATACGTAAAACTTGTGTTTTTTCCGGCAATGTTATATGATAAGCCGCGTGAATGAAAGAATCGTATTTAGAATAAGTCGACTGCAATCCCATTGACTTCATACGATGGGCAGTTCACCGACAAAATGCAAAGGACCAAAGATATGACATCACGTGTACAAAACATGACGGAGGGGAAGCCGCTGCGGCTGATTCTGTTTTTTGCGCTGCCGCTCATGCTGGGGAATGCGTTTCAGCAGCTTTATACGCTTGTGGATACCATGGTGGTGGGCCAGGCGCTGGGGGTAACTGCGCTGGGGATTGCATATATACTTTGATATGTTCTTGTTTTTCCGGGGATTTGCGCGTATACTACTATCATTATTTAATGATACAAGGTGCCGGACATCCCACACTTCGTGCGGGATATTCACCGACCAGAGCGATAGCGTAGATGCGGAACACGGGGCAATCCGTAGTATCATGTCCTTTTGTCGCTCGAATCATTTAATGTGATCACAGAAATTTGCGGCGCTTGCGCCAGGAAATTTCGATGGTCAACGTGCAGTGTAGTTGCGGGCAGGAAAGTGAACGTTCTGAGTGTCGCTCCCTTTGTCCTCAGCCACCGGATTCTGTCCAGGGGTTCTGAGAGCTTCGCGGACGCGCAAAAATATCTGAATCGCCTGATCGGGCAAATCCCGACACCCCTGGAAGAGATAAACGCATGAGTTTATTGATTGTGCCATTGGAAGAGATAAAAGCATGATTCTGTTGATTGCATCATTAGAAGAGATAAAAGCATGATTTTACTGATTGCGGCGTTTGCCGTCATATTATATTTTGTTGAAAAATATTCCCTGAAGCACGTGCTGGATAAGGTTACGTTTGAGACGGCAGCCGATAAGGGCGTTGTGGAGCCGGAAGAGGCCTTCTCCTGGTCGATCACCATCCGGAACGGAAAACGGATGATGGTTCCTTATCTCCGGCTGCGGGAAAATATACCGGAGGGTCTTCTCTTTGCGGACGGGAGCGGGCCGGTGGGGTCGACCCGGTTTTCCTGGCTGACATCGACGCTCTATCTCGGCAGGCGGCAAAAGGTCTGCCTGAGCAGGGACGTCATGCTGCCAAAGCGCGGAAGATATTTTTTCCACGGTGCTTTCGTGGAGGCCGGTGATTTTCTGGGGATCCGATCAGTGACGGAGAACTACCCGGAGCTGAAAGATGTAGTCGTGAAGCCGCGCCGGTCCGATTCTCCCGAGCTTGCCGTGCTTCTTGGCGGATACCTCGGGGAGCATTCCGTGCGCAAAAGCCTGATGGAGGATCCGATCAATACCATCAGCTTTTTGGATTACACAGGCCGGGAGCCGATGCGCTCCATCAGCTGGATCCAGAGTGCCAGGCACAATCGCCTGCTGGTGAAGCAGTATGATCACACGGCCGAGTTCTCCTGTACCGTCCTTCTGAATGTGGACTGTCCAAGCTCCAGAAATCGCAGTGAGCGGCTGGAGCAATGCTTTTCCATTGTACGCAGCGTCTGTGAGGAGCTGGAAAAGAGAAAAATCTCCTGCGATTTCCGGACAAACGGAAGCATCGCCGGAGCAATCGGCAGCTGGGACCATGTCGGCGACGGACTGGGGGCGGCGCATCTTGAGACGATCCTGGAAGGCCTGGGACGGATGACCTACAGTTATCGGGAATCCGCCGGCACCTTCCTCGAGCAGGAAATCCGGGGAATGCAGCGCGGGAAAAGCATCATCCTGGTGACGCCGGTGGCGCCTGAGGAAGATCCGGTTGTCCGGACAGCCGCAGCGCGGCTTGAGAAAATGTCACAGAGGAAGGTGCTGGTTCTTTATGCGGTAAATGCGGCAGGCGGCTTTGAAGCCAAAAGCGAAACCGCCGGGGACAGTCAAGCATGGGCGGACTGAATTCCTGGGAAAAAGCATGCTCAAAAGACTGGCTGAAGCCTCAGGAAGAGCGTACTCAAAAGGCAGACGAAGCCCACGGAAAATACAAATGTGGACGGGCGGGTGAACCCGCAGCGACATCACATGGCACAATGAGGAGGAAAACACATGGCAATCGCTCTTTTAAAAATGCTGACTGACAGTGCCTGGTATCTGGCCTTTATGGCTCCGATCCTGGTGTCACTGCCCGACATAGCCGGACGAATCCTTCTTATGGTTCCTGTCTTCTGGGTGATTTATCTGGCCATTTTCTGGAAAAAGCGCGATTTTATCTCGGATATTCAGGACATGGTTTTGTTTGAAGCGAAATTTCTCCTGGGTGTCGGAATTGCAGAGCTGCTTTTTATCGGACCGGCCAAATGGCAGACATTGTGCGGACGTCCTGTCGTTTTGTTTCTGGTTTTCGGAATTTTCCTCCTGCGTGCCGGACGCATCGCAGGCGCGGCTGGAGAAAAGCGCGGCTTCTGGAGCGCCAGCGGAATTTCTCTGTTCTCGGCACTTATCCTGGCGGCGGTTCTCTCGTCAGAAACCGTCCGAAATGGCGCACTCTGGCTCCTTAAAACCCTCTACAACCATCTGGTCATCCCGGTCCTGGAGGCTTTTTTCTGGCTGCTGGCCGGATTCTTTTCCATCCTGGTCACTCTCTTTTCCATGCTGTTTTCCGGCTCCTTCTCAGCTGAAAACCAGGAGCTTCTGCAGATGGATCTGGAAAACCCACTGGAGCTGGAGGAAGCAGCCACTGCTCAGACACCCCTGCCCGTAAAGGTTGTGGGCACTCTTCTCCTGATCCTGGCAGCCGCGGCAATCCTCTTCTTCCTATACCGCAGGCTGGCCGGTAATGCTTCCGGATGGAGGCAAAAGGTGACGGGCAGCATAAGCAGAAGCCCGGACGAGGAACATCCGGGCGGACCTAAGCGCCCCGGTCTCACCGGCCGGAGGCGGAACGTGCGCTATTATTACAGAAAATTTCTGCAGCTCTGTGTGAAAAACGGACTGAATACAGAGCGACCTCTGACGAGCGATGACGCGCATAAGTTTGCTGTTTCTTCTGCTTCCTGCCAGGATCCTGAAAGCTCCAGAGAATTCCGGGATCTGTACCGGCGTGTGCGCTACGGCGGCGAACCGGAGGATGAAGATACCGGGAAGCAGGCGAAGGAGCTGTATCAGAGCTTTCACTGAACCGTTATGCAAATTTATGGAAAATAATCTCCAGAGTCATAAAGCTTGAAAGAGCGGACAAGTACTGCATCATAACTGATGGCATGGCTCGACTATCCATCCTGCTTAAAGAAACACAATCGAAAATGGGAAGCTGTTCATGCATCTGCATATGATAAAGCAGCGGATTTGGGCGGATATTTGTCGGAAAACGATAAAATATCCGCCCTTTTTTCTTATAATTTCAATGATAAAAGCCTTAAGGAAATGTCCGTCATAGGAGGGGAGATTTGACATGGCAAACACAATGTACAAACAGACAGCGGATCTGTATCAATTCCTCTTAACATGTGGAAATGAGCACGACCCATATCGATTCTGCGGGATGATTGCGCGCGGACTGCCGAAACTCAGCTGCGATTATGCAGCTGTTTCTGCACCTCCTGCGCAATCAGCTTTACCAGCATCTCCTGATCCATTTTGCCCATGCGTGCATCTGTCTTTTTCCCTGCGCATGCGGATAAGCCGTCAGAGGCATGTCCACAGCTTGAAAACAGTTCCATTTTGGTCTGGCACTCCTGTTTCACTGCCTCGACTGCTGCCGGAATCAGGTCAATGATACCCTTGTCCATGCTGTTGAATTTTCTGAACTCGGCCTTTACAGCCGCGACATTGATGTCGGTAAATATGTTGACCTTGCTGATGCCTTCATGGATAGCCCTGCGGAAATCGTTATCCGTCAGTCCGGAGCCTCCGTGCAGGACAAGCGGCACATTCACTGTGTGCGCGATCGTACGGATCCGCTCAAAATCCAGCTTGGGAGGCAGCTTGTAGGCTCCATGCGCGTTGCCCACGGCGATCGCCAGCGCATCGACTCCGGTCCGCTCCACATAATCCTTTGCTACGGCGGGATCTGTAAAATATTTGGATGGATCCTCCAGCTGGGAATCGCCTTCCGCGGAATCCGGGTTATCGCCGACATGGCCCAGCTCCCCTTCGATCGTTGCTCCGTAGGAATGAGCAATTTCCGCCATTTCGCGCACCTTGCTCACATTAACCTCATATGGGTCTGTCGAGCAGTCGTACATAATTGAAGAAAAACCGAGCTCAAGCGCCTTTAAGCAGGTCTCCTTTTTCAGTCCATGGTCCAGATGTATGACGACCGGCACACGGGCTTTTTTCGCCATGGGAAGCAGAAAATACGAGATTTCCTCCAGAGGTCCGTAAGGGAGCAGCACCTCCGCGGATCCCATAATCACCGGAGACTGGGTGGCCTCCGCCGCAGCGATGATCCCTCTGGCAAGCTCCAGGTTCACTGCATTAAAAAGCCCCACCGCATATTTTTTCTTTTTTGCCGGGAGCAAAACATCATTTAAATTTGCTAACACTGCGATTCCTCCTTACTCGTTTTTGGCCCAGCCAGCGGCAATTCTTGCCCGAAGTCTCTCAAAGCTCTCCAGGCCGCTCAGTGCGTCATAGGACGTCACACAGCAGGCGCCCGCCGCAGCGGAAAGCTGCATACATTCCTCCAGAGAGTTTCCTTCCAGCACAGCTGTTAAAAATGCTGCAATGCTGGTATCGCCGGCTCCGGTCCCCGAGAGAATCCGATCCGGCACATAGCTCTTTTCAAAGCCCTCCCCGTCGGCCCAGGCTTCCGAATCCAGCTCTAACTTTTCCCCGATTGCCAGGAGCCTTTCCCGGTCGGCTGTGCGGTAATACATACCTGGTGCGCCGCATTTGATAACCAGCACCTTTGCGCCCAGCTCCATGCACTGATCTGCCAGGGGACGGACGTCCTCTTCTATCGAAAGGATCTCTGTCAGATCCCTTCCCGCCGCGCGGACTTGCCAGCTGTCAAAGCGTTCACGATCCAGCATGTAGCAGAGCTCTTCCACGCTCGGCACGAAAAAATCCACATAGGGAAGCACTCGGCTAAGGATCGTATGCCAGTCTGCCTTTCCTGCCTCAGAAGAGGGATCGACTGCAGCCATATCAAGGGATGTTGCCGCCCCGTACTCCTTTGCGCGTTTCATCAGCTTTACCAGCTCCTCTCCCTGATTCCGGTACATTTCGGCCATCAGGGGCGGATAGCCAAAATGAAGCAGAGCCGCTTCCTTCAAAGCATCCCCGGGAATGTCAGAAGCGCAAAAGGTATCGTTGGCGCCCGGATTGTGCAGGAAAATCCTGTCAATGCCCGGCACTGCCAGAACCACAGAATACGACGTGGATTCTCCCTCCGCGACCAGCATGCCGTCCGGCACCCCATGTTCCTGCAGAATCGTGCGCACCATGGAGCCAAACGGATCGCTGCCCGTTTTTCCCATCAGCGTCACATCCGCGCCAAAAAATTTCATGGCCAGTCCGGTATTTGCCACAGAACCGCCCGTATGCACATCCGCCTCTTCCATATGTATCAGCTTTCCCGGCTGCAGAAGCTCGTCAAGCCGCTCCACCGGCTGATTCGGAAAAACCGGCGTAATGTCCAGGCAGATATGCCCCGCCGCAATCGCTTTTTTCTTCATCATTTTCACCCCCGGTTTTTGATCGGTAAACCCCATTATCGGGAATTCCGCTATTAGTATCTTCGGATTGGAAACCATTTCAGGAATTCCATTATTATCTTCAGATTGATAATCCATATCGGCTTTTTCAATCTTGATAATTCCAATATTCGTAATTCCAGATTGGAAATCCATATCGGGAATTCCAGATCAGGAATCCCCGATATGGATTTCCGGTGCGCAGGACTCCGCTGGCAAATTTTTTACCTTGCGTTTCTCTGCCAGCAGAGCGTTCCGCCGTTTCTCCATTGATGGATCGCTATAGAAACAATCTTTCCAGCGATCCCTCTGCAGCCGAACGAATTCCCTTATACACCGTTATTTACACTCGCTTATTTCAGCCCCATCAGCAGCTCCATCACATACAGCTCAAGAGCTTCAAAGTCCCTGTTTTCCACGCATTTCTTCTGGAAATCGTAGTCAAAGCGGTCTACCTTCTCCTCCAGAGCCTTGAATACCTTCAGGCTGGTCTCCAGATGCTTGTAGCTGTCCTCATCCCTGGTGGTACGCATTGCCTTTACATCCAGGCCGACATACTCGCCGTGCTCACCATATCCGTTCTCCTTCAGAACCTTTACCTGATTGAAAGCGGAGCGGAGGTTTTCTACGCCGAAGGACTTATCCTGATCGTACTTGATTCCGTTCTGGTCATTGAGATGCACCGTCATCAGCTTGCCCATCGCCAGCGCGAATCCGATCTCATGAGCCGGATCCAGGCCTGCAAGCACTGCATGCGCGCTCTCGAGGTTGCCGCCTACACGGGACGGGTCCTTTGTAGCAGCAGAGATTGCCATTACATGTCCCATCGTTCCGCAGATACTGCGGTCAATCGGCTCATTTGGCTTCGGCTCGATGCAGACACGGATATGCGGATCATAATCCAACATCTTGTTGATCGCTTCGATCAGCATCTTCGTCGCCCATACCGGAGATTTGCTCTCCGCGCAGAGGGTGCCCTCTCTCGCCAGCCAGAGGACGATCATGTCTGTGCCAAGCTCATTCGCGATATCAATTGAGCGGTATGCTCTCCACATCGCATATTCTCTGTCCGCCTCGCAGGTGCTCATAAAGCCGCCGTCGATCGTGTGCGGATCCATCCAGAGGCGCGGCGCTACGAATTCTGCCTTCAGATCCAGAGAATCCAGGGTCTTCCGGAGTTCTCTTGCTTTTTCTTTGATTTCTTCCTCAGTGTAATCATTGATGTTCGGAACCGCGTCATCATCATGGAACTGGATGGCGTCAAAGCCCATCTCCTTAAACTTTTTGTACTTCTCTACTGCCGGAATCTCGTCTCTTGTCGCCGGGCCGTAAGAGTCTGCACCTGAATGAACATTCCATGGACCTACTGAAAATTTAAATTTTGACATCGTTGTTTCCTCCATTCTTTGTTTTGAATGATCCGCCGTCCTGGGCGGGTAAAGTTGATTTTTAAGGTTTTCACGCGTGATTTTGATGGTTTTATTAAAACACAGATTCTCTGTAAAAAAATGACAATCTTGCGATTTTTTATTTCCTATTTTGCGATTTTCTGATATACTGAATGCAATGAAAATCTTTCGTGCTGTTAGAGCAGATCAGGCGGGCATGAGAGCAGCTGTTTCTCGAGAGAATTGGGTAAAAAATCATGCTGATTTGCAGAAATATCAGGTACAAGATATCACCGTTTGAATCGAGTAGGGAGAATTGTCCCCTACTCGCCCGCGCGGTGTATGCCATAAGGGTTCTGCGTGCCAGTGGCACGCGTTTTATGTCCCGATTTTCGCAGAAAATCGAGGACGCAGGCACCGACCGAAGCGAAGCGTAGATCCTTATGGCTATGGCGCGTGAGCGTAAGCTGCTAATTTCCCTCGCCGAGTGACATCCCACGCTCCGCATGGGATATACCTTACGCGCCCCCTGTGCATAAAAAACCGGAGACATATATATGGAACAAAGAAAAAAAGAACTGGAAATCGTCCAGCACACACAGATGAATTTTCTGGAAATTTTCCTTCTGGAAATGGTCTCCCGCCAGCCGCATGGACATGAAGATCTGGAAATCGGGCTGGTACTGGAAGGCGAGCTGCGCCTGTATCTGGAAAGTGACTGCATCCAGCTAAAGCCCGGGGATATCTATATCATCAACCGCTATCAGGTCCACGCGCTCTCCGCTGCCGGGCGGAAAAGCCTGATCCTTGCCTTTCAGATGGACACGGAGTTCTACCGGAGGATAAATCCGTCGCTTGAGCGTGTCCGTATCGAGAGTAATATCATCCACAGCGGCGCCCTGCACAAAACGCTGCATGACGATCTGATGACCTGCGCCATGTGCTATTTCCAGGGAGCCGACAACTATGAACTGCGCTGTGCCAGTATCATGCTGGACGCGCTGTATCATCTGCTTTCGAGCGCGCACTGCCACCGTACAAGTGAAAGCGAGCAGCGGACCGCACGGAGCAATTCTGCCCGTCTCAACCGGATCACCGACTTTATCGCAGAAAATTATACACAGAAAATTTCTCTGCAGGATATCGCGGACCGCGAGCAGATCACCGTCTGCCATGCGTCGCACTTTATCAGGAAAATGCTCGGCATTTCCTTCCAGGATTATCTGAATAACAAACGGTTTGAGCATGCGTTCCGCCTGATCCGCAATTCCGATTCCAGCTTCAACATTCTGGACATCTGCCTGGAGACCGGTTTCTCCAGCAGCCGCTATCTGAACCAGATGTTTGAAAAAAAGCTGGGCTGCACGGTAAAAGAATATCTCCGTTCAGAAAAAGAACCCATGCCCGTCTCGCCCTCTCTGCCCGCAGATAACTACGAGCGCAAGTATGAGTTTGAGAAGGCACGGGAAAAACTGGCGGAGGTTTCGGATTTGGTTTAACCCATTTCATCAAATATTTTTCTCATGAAAACGTTTTTGACCATGTCTGTCTTATCGCCCCAGAACGTATTCAAACACGAATCCCCGTATTTACATGTGTAAATATAACGCAAATCCCCGTATATTTTTCCCGGATTCCCGCGCAAATCCCCGTTTATTTTCTTTGGATTCCCGCGCAAATCCCCATCTGTTCCAGTCTTCCTGTACATCGTAGTCTGCACAGTTAATAGTCGTGACAAAAACCGCACCCATAACATCATCTGTCACTGGTAATGAATTCACATCATGTCGGATTTCAATTATTCCAGCGCCTCCAGTTCTTTTATACTCTCTATAAAATGCTGTTCGACAGGGGACAGCAGTTCATCCTGCTTCTTCTGATATTTTGCATACTCTTCATGTGCTTTCTGGATCGCTTGCTGATGGGTGACACGTCCCTTTGTAGTCAATATATCCCGTCGTGTCATTTTCAGATAATCATCAATCGTTTCCAGCCAGTCTTTCATATACATGGGTTCATGCTCCAGAGCACGAACCTCTGCAATGTCCAGATACGCCGACACAATTTTATTCAACGCATCCATTTCCGCCCGGGTCAGATAATTCTTGGCAATCTCCGTATCTGCACGTCTGATCTGTTTCCCTGACCAGGAGGTCAGCCCCATATTTTCCTTATCTGCATCCGCTCGTTCATACACAATTTCTGCCGCCGTGTGCTTATGCGCTGCCCAGTGCATTTTATTCTGCACCTGCTTAAAAAATAAGACAGAGGATTCCACCTTTGGATCGTAATCAATGCTGGTAGCATAAATCTCCAGAACCTTGCGCCAGAACACCTTTTCAGAAGAACGAATGTCCCGTATGCGGGCCAGCAATTCATCAAAGTAATTGCCCCCGCCCAATCGCTTCAACCGATCATCGTCCAGTGCAAATCCTTTTTTCATATACTCTTTCAGGATTCCACTCGCCCATATACGGAATTGTGTTCCTCGTAGGGACTTCACACGATAGCCCACCGAGATGATCACATCAAGGTTATAGTAATCGACCTGATAGGTTTTCCCATCGGCGGCAGTGTAGGCAAATTTTGCCCAAACTGATTCCTTAATCAGTTCTCCTTCTTTGAAAATATTTCTGACATGTTTACCAATGACGCTTTTGTCTCGTTGAAACAATTCCGCCATCTGATCAATAGACAGCCAGACCGTATCCTCGTCAAAAGTGGCCTCAATCTTCGTCACTCCATCTTCCGTCGTATACATGATAATATTGGATCGGCTCATTGCCCGCTTGCCTCCTTGTGAATGTTTTCCGTTTGAATGTAATAGGCCAGCAGCCGGATCACGTACTCTGGTGCGTGCCGGTTACCCAGTTCCCAGTCTGTAACTGTTCTATAAGGGATTTGAAAATATTCGCAAAATTCCTTTCGGTTCATACCTGTACTTTCCCGCAGTTCCCTGATTCTATTTTTTAATTCCATGTCGTTTCCTCTTTCCTCCATAAAATCAGCTACGAAGCCGACCACCGGCGGCGTTCCTCGTATGCTAAAACAAAATATGCGTTGTGTATCTATCTTAACACATGCCGGATAAATACGCAACGCATAAATTTAAATCAGGATTCTTTTTGTAAAATTTCATTCTATGGCTCATTGTCATGAACAGAATCCTGTGTGCAATACTAAAAAACGTTCACGACTTCACACTGCCCATCCCCTAATCTACGAGAGGCTCCGGATCATAGGACAGCTTCACCGCCCCGTAGCTCATCTGTTCCAGTGCTACACCAAGAAACTCGTAAGGCTTCGGGTCACCCTTTCCGGCCAGGATGTCTTCGCAGATATGGATCAGGTCGTCTGCGGTGCTCTGCGGCTGGCTGAAGCAGTTGGGCTGTCCCATATACCCGACATGTCCGTTGAAATTCTGGTCAAAGCGAGCCGCGAGGGAGCGAAATTTCTTAAGTCCTTTTAAGGTGGCCTCGATGCTGGCGCCAAGTGCCAGGAGATTCACATTGCAGCAGTCCCCGCTGATCATCATCCGGTTCGCGCCGTCCAGGAAGGTGACGCTGCCTGCCGTATGGCCGGGGATAGTATATGCCTCAATAATCCGTCCGCCAAGATCAAAGGTATCCCCATCGTTTAAGGGTAAAAATTCCGGATATTTCTGAAACTCCGGAGCACTCTCAGGGGAATAGTCATAGACCTGATAGCCGCCCGCCTTGCCAAACATCTCCGCATAGGATACGATGTCTTCTCGGCGGATGCTTTTCGCCAGTCCGACATCCTTCTCATTCAGATAGACCTGCTCAAAGGCGCACATTCCTCCGGCATGATCCATATGCGCGTGCGTCAGGACCACAATCAGCGGCTTATCCGTCAGGGTCTGAACCACCTGCTTCAGATCACAGATGCCGCACCCGGTATCAATCAAAAGTGCTTTTTCCTCCCCGATCAGCAGATACATGGCTGAAAGGCCAAATTCATTGATTACATAGGTTTTCGGTGCGATTTCACATATATAAGGTTTTGTGATTGCCATTGTTTTTCTCCTCTCGTCCATTTATAAGTTGTTTAAGATGATGTTTGTAAAGAGCAGTCATTCTTCTTATTTGATTCCAAAGCGAATATTGATCGTTTCCTCACTGATTTTTGTCCGTTCATTCAGCCAAATTCCAATCTGTAACATGGCGGCGCAGCCAGTCACACCATTTTTCAAATCCATCGCCGGTTTTGGCGGAGAGGAAAATGACCTCCGCGTTCGGATTTCTTTTGTGGATCCGCTCTACTACCGCATCATCGTCAAAGTCAAAAATCACCTTCGCATCGATCTTATTGATCAGGACCAGATCGCTGACCTGAAACATCAGCGGATATTTCAAGGGTTTATCGTCTCCCTCCGGAACGGAGAGAATCGCCACATTGGCAGATGCGCCGGTGTCGAACTCTGCCGGGCAGACCAGATTGCCCACATTTTCCAGGAACAGCAGGTCGAAATCCGCAGCGCCGATCTCATCGAGCCCCTGCTTCGTCATTTCTGCGTCCATGTGGCACATGCCGCCGGTGTGCAGCTGAATCGCTTTTGTCCCGGAGGACGCTATTGTTTCCGCATCCACGGTAGCATCAATATCTGCCTCCATGACGCCGATTTTCATTTCGTTTCCCAGCATTTGTATCGTGCGCATCAGGACGCTGGTCTTGCCCGCTCCCGGAGACGCCATCAGGTTCACCATAAAGGTCTTTTCTTCTTTTAACTGTGTCCGGATTTTGTCTGCGTTGATCTCGTTTTTTGCAAAGACGTTCTGTTTAATTTCAATGACCCGGACTGCTCTTGTTTTCTCCACAGGATCTCTTCCTCCTTTTCTCAAATTTAAAATTACTCGACCGCAATATCGCGGATGACCACCTCGTCACCGGATATCACTCGATAGCTGGATTCGCCGCAAAAGGGGCAGACGCCATTCCGCTCGACCAGGTCGAAAATCTTTCCGCAGCGGTTGCAGGTGCCAAG
Source organism: Lachnospiraceae bacterium (assembly GCA_021201665.1). Taxonomy (GTDB): domain Bacteria; phylum Bacillota; class Clostridia; order Lachnospirales; family Lachnospiraceae; genus Choladousia. The sequence continues at coordinate 21,894 of JAJQEO010000037.1, forward strand.
ACCGGCGATTTCTACGATGTTCAGATCAGCGCTGGCAAACAGCTCGTACTGCTCCTGGATGGCGTCCCAGCAGGCATTCATATATTCCGGCATTACACCGGTCAGCGCCCCGATTTCGAGCGTCAGCGTGTGAATCTTTTTGACCTGGTTTTCTCTCGCAATCTCGTCCACCTGGTCAACGATATTGAGCATTACTCCCATTTCATGCATGTCTGTATTCTGCCTTTCCGCGAAAATCTCCAATGATGTGATACAATCCTGATCATTGGATTCTTCCACTTTCCCTCTCCTGGAATTGCTCTCCTGAAGCCTCTCTCCCGGATTTTCTCTTCCGAAGCCATTCTTCTGAAAACCCTCTCCAGATTTTCTCTTCTGAAGCCACTCTTCAGGAAATCCTCTCCAGGAGTCTCTCCCTCGGAATCACTCTCCTGGAGCCACTTTTCTGCATTCCCTCTTCCGGAATCAGTTCGCACTCCGCGCCTTTTTCGCGATTCTTTCTTCACGTTCTTTGGTATATTTTGCGATGGTTGGCGCGATCATCTGCTTCGGAAGAGACGGGGCATTGTAGCGGCGCACCAGTTTAATTGCGTCAAATTCGCACTTGGTCGCGCAGACACCGCAGCCGATGCACTGGTACTGATCGACATAGGTTACGCCGCAGCCCAGGCAGCGGGCGGTCTCTTTCCGAATCTGCTCCTCTGTAAGATCCTTTCTCAGGTCTTTAAACGTCTTGCGCGACTCCTCCGCCTTCACCTCCGGCGGATTCTGGCGCGGCATGCGGTCGTATCCTGCCGCAGAAAGGCTCTCTTTATCCAGCGGAATGTAATTCCGTTCCCTCTTTACCGCGAGGCCGCGTCCGCGGATGAAACGATGAATGGAGATCGCGCCCTGCTTTCCGGCTGCGATGGCGTCGATTGCGAATTTTGGTCCGGTCACCACATCGCCGCCTGCGAAGATGTCTTTCTCCTTCGACTGCCAGGTGATTTCTTCTACCTTGATGGAATTTCCTCTGCCAAATTCAACAGCAGTGCCTGTAAGCAGATCGCCCGTAACGATGCTCTGACCGATCGCGGTGAGGATATGATCCGCTTTTACAGTAATTGTGTCGTTTTCGTCATAGGACGGGCTGAAACGTCCTTCCTCGTTGAATACGGAAACACAGCGCATAAACTCCACGCCAATCGCTTTTCCGTTTTCAGTCAGGATCCGCTTCGGTCCCCAGCCATTACAGATCTGTACGCCCTCACCGGTCGCGTCCGCCTGCTCCTTCGGAAGCGCAGGCATCTCGTGCGGCTGCTCCAGGCAATACATGGAAACAGATCCATTTGCCACACGCACCGCACTTCTCGCGACATCGATCGCCACGTTTCCGCCGCCGACCACGACACAGTCTCCCTTTAATTCCGTGATCTTATGCAGGCTTACCTCGCGCAGGAAATCGACACCCGAGATTACACCTTCCGCATCCTCGCCTTCCACATTCAGCTTCCGCCCGGCCTGTGCGCCGATCGCCACATAGAATGCCCGGTATCCCTGCTCACGCAACTGCGCGATCGTGATGTCCTTTCCGACCTCCACACCGCAGCGGATCTCCACGCCCAGCTTGCGGATGATTTCGATTTCCGCGTCAATCACGTCCCGATCCAGGCAAAATTCCGGGATTCCCATGGTCAGCATGCCGCCAGCACGCTCATTTTTCTCAAATACTGTGACCGGATACCCCTCGCAGCCCAGATAATACGCGCAGGACAGACCCGCCGGGCCGCTGCCGATGATCACCACCTTTTCGTTATAATGCGTATATACCTGCGGCACGTAGGTATCGACCGCCTTCAGATCCAGATCGGCGATAAACTTCTTGATCTCATCAATCGCCAGAGGCTCATCGACCCGGTTCCGGCTGCACTCGGTCTCACAGGAATGCGGACAGACACGGCCGCAGACTGCCGGGAACGGATTATCGCGTTTAATTACGCGGAGCGCCTCGTCATATTTTCCCTGGGAAGCTTTTTTGATGTAGCCCTGGATCGATATGTGCGCCGGACACTTCGATTTACATGGACTCGAGCCCGTCTCCGAAACCATCACGCGCTTTCTCCAGTTTTCCTTATCCCATCTCTCCTCGCCCCACTCATGATCGTAAGGAGTTTCCGTCGTCATCTTCGGTGTTTTCCCGGTCAGCGCATTTCCAAGCACCAGCGCGTTCGCGTTGCAGGATTCCACACAGGCGCCGCAGGCGACACAATTATCCGGATTGATCTCCGCGACGAAATTTGACCGCACATAGTCCGGGCAGCGCATCAGGGACACGCGGCGCAGCACCGAGCAGGAGCATCCGCAGCAGTTGCAGATAAACGTGGATTTATTGACCCCTTCATTATTGAAAATCTCGTGCACCAGTCCTTCACGCTCCGCGTCGCGGAGGATTTGTTCCGCTTCCTCCCTCGTAATGCGGCGGGCCCGGCCGGTCTTCACATAATACTCAGCTTCCGCTCCAATCTGGATGCAGCGGTCCTCGATCTGATGCTCGCACGGCTCGCCGAGCAGCTTTTTGGAGGTACGGCAGGCACAGACCGTCACAGAATAATAATCGCTCTGATCCAGGTAGGTCTGCACCTCTTCATAGGAAACCGTCTTCGTCTGCGCGTCAATCGACCGGCCGATCGGAATTACACGCATGAAACCAGCCCCTACCGGAGCCTTCGCCGCACCCTTCACGCCGCTTTTGAATCCTGTCATATCAAAATACTTCGCGACCTCCATATTTCGCATGGACGGTTTCGTCAGGCAATGCTCGCAGACGCCCGGCGCCCACGGCACACGGTTGTAGTACCGCTGCCCATCTTCCTTATCCTCAAAAAACAGGACACCGATCTCCCCGAGTTCCACAATCTGATCCCGGATCTCATCCGCAGGCACCTGATTGCGCTCCGCGATCTGCTCCACCGTCTCCGGATTTCTGGTACACAGAAGCGCCACCTCTGCCAGTGCGTCATCGACTCCCATCGATTTCAAGAGCTGTACAGGTGCGTCATCCTCCACGAACGCCTCCGGAGAGTCATTCGGGATATTGCTGATCGAGTTTGCCAGTTCGATTACTTTTTTCATCCTTGTATCCGTCCTTTCTTCCTGTTTATAATTTCTACGCAGCTTCTTGCATATTGACCATCAAAATTGTCCGGCACGAGTGCCGCAAATCTTGATGACCGCATTATAGTACACAGAATAACATGAAGGGTTTTTTCTTTGTTGTCAGTTTCAACAATATTTCTTCTCATTCCCGGACATTTTTATTCAAAATATCCGATTTTTTCAGTGCAGTAATCATCCATGCAGCATTTGCTGATCGCCAGCAAACCATTGCGGAACACATTGTCAGCGAAGCTTTCTCCTGACGTTCATTTCCATAAATATAGAATCGTCATATAAATCGCCTAATGGATGCTTGGCAGAGTCTTCTATTTAGCGCATAAAATGATTCAAAGTGAAATAATATGTTTGCAATTTGCTTCATTTTATGGTATTTTTCTTGTATCTTATATCAGAAAGGTGAATGTCAATGACTACAATCAGTATCAGACTCGATGATGATGAAAAAAAAGAACTGGAAGAGATGTGCTCCAGCATGGGAATGAGTATCAGTACGTTTTATATGCTCTATACAAAGAAAGCGCTTCGGGACAGACGTATCCCTTTTGAAATCACCGCGCCAAAAGACCCTTTTTATTCTTCTTCAAACATCAGTCAGCTAAAAAAAGCTGACAGGCAGATCAGAAACGGCCAGGTAGTTGAAAAAACCATGGAAGAACTGGAGGCACTGGAAAGTGAGTAAAATACAATTTGCCGAAGACACCTGGGATGATTACCTGTACTGGCAAACGCAGGATAAGAAAACGCTGAGAAAGATAAATGCATTGTTGAAAGAAATTCAGCGAACTCCTTTTGAAGGTGCAGGAAAGCCTGAGCCTTTAAAAGGAGATCTGAGTGGTATGTGGAGCCGGCGAATTAACAGTGAAGATCGTCTGGTTTACCGTTATGAAAGGGATACCGTTATTGTCGAACAGTGCAAAGGCCATTATGAATAAATATTACAATATAGTGTCATCGAAACATGCGAAAGCAGCGAGTTATCGAATCACTTTTTTTAATTTACAAAAAAAATGACTCGATAACTTGTACTTTTCATTAAATGTGCTCTATATCTCGTTTAAAAAATCTGCTCCATCCCACATAGGAATTCATTCGCGGGAATAAATGCTGTGAAGCAACCCCGGCAGCAGAATTACATTTTCCCTTCCCGGTAATTCTGCGCATCATCCGGATCTCCGCTCCCGCTGTATACCGGATACCCCGGATATTCATACAGCGGCCGCGTTCTGCCGACCGTCTGCGGATTGCGGTCGGTCACGGTCAGGGTGCCTGGAGCGGTTCCTTCTTCCACCCATGTATCCAAAGCATGCAGGAAATCTGACATGATAATAAAGCTGCCGTCGGTTCCGTGGCCATAGCCCGGAGCCAGGTAGAACCTCATAAACTTCCTCAAATCCTCCTGCCCGTATTTCTCCAGCAGGTTCTCATAATACTGAATGGTGCCATACATAGTTACCTGCGGATCGGTGGTTCCCTGTACCAGGATCAGCTTTCCGCCTCTCTGTATAAACGCATCCAGATTGGTATCATAAGCATCCAGCCATTTTGAGAGCTCCAGAATACGATCCTTCCACTTCTCCGGATCAAAGGAATCGTCATCTAACTCATAATTCGGATCCTGCGCGAAGAAGCTCTGGAAAACGCTGTCGCTCCCGGTCGATCTTCCGATCTCCATGGCCTGCTTCTGCATGGAAAGCGGGATCAGAAGAGAAGTCCCCTCAAACACCGAATACCCCGGAAATACCGGCTGCCCATACTCGAGCGGATACGGCATGACATAAGGCTCTTCGAACGCCTCAAGGATCTGGAACTGCTCCTCTGAGACGACTTTCCTGACCGCTGCTTTCAGTTCTTCATGCTTTTGCCTGGCCGCGGATGAATTGGAAATCAGGCCATCCTTGACGCCATCCAGCTCATCACAGAGTCCCAGTACCGCTTCCTGAATTCTGGCATCCGTCTCCGGATCAATCCAGCCTGCCTCACCAATCTTTGCCGCCACTCTGTTGCTGCGGATATCCGAAAGGACCTTCTGCACCCAGTACAGCACCGGGAAAAAGCAGATCGCCCCGTCATAATCCTCCGGATAATTCTGTATTGCTTTCATACACTCACGCCCGCCATTCGAGCCCCCGTAAAAATAGACCTTTTCCGGTTTTTCCCCATATACCAGCTCTGTCAGGACAGCGACTGTATCCTTTACCTTTTTCAGAGACTGATGCGCAAAGTTCTCAAAGCACTCCCGGTTTATCGCCCAGCTGCAGTCCATCATATCGCCGTTGATAAATGTATGACCGCTGTCGCTGGCAAAGACCACATACCCCTGCTTTAAGGCAGAATGATCGGTACGATCCTGGCCATGCGGCGGCATCGTGCATGGCGGCACATAGCCATTGACTCCGCCGCCGCCCAGCTGCATGATTTTCCCATTCCAGGCAAGCGGCATCCCGGCCTCAAAATGAATGTCCGGCGCCTCCGGGTCAACCGGATGGATTACGCCCTCGTACCGGTATACATCAGCGGTAAAGGAAAGGTGATAGGCCTGTCCAAACGGAGACGGATCCGGCTCGCCTTCGTGAAACAGTTTACACGCCGTCACCGTTGCACCGCGTGTTGGCAGACCAATTTGCTCCGCCGGGATTTCCAGCGGTAATTTCAGCATCTTTGCACAATTTTTCAGCATTTTATGATCCTCCTCTCAGATACAGTCTTCCTCGCAGAAGACAAGCGTCGTTTTTGTTCGTTGTTAATCATTTTTGTTTATTTTAAATTCGTTCCGGACTGTATACAATATTCCCGGTTTTCCCATCGGTTCTCATATATCCCTGCCCGTAAGCTTTCGCGACAAATCCATGGGAGCCGAGAAAATCATAAGGGATTTTATCATCCGTTCCCTCGCGTATCTCCTCGCAGACATCCAATACCTCATCCAATAAGCTGTTCGGGGGGATTACATTTCCGTGGGAGAGGAAAATCGTACGGTATTTTCCTTTCAGCTGTTCCCTCACACAGGCAAGGTTTTTTTCATACTCCGTGATTTTCAAACTGAAAGCGGTATCCTGCAGCATGGTAAAAAAGTTGCACGCATCGCCGGAAAGCAGCGCTTCCTCCTCACGAATGAGATACATCATGCACCCGGGCGTATGCCCGCCGCACGCAAATGCTTCAATGGTCAGGCCTCCAAGGTCAAACATGTCTCCATTCTTTACAGGATGAAATTGATCCGGATCTCCATTCGGAAGATAATCCTGATCTTCCACCTCGCCAAATCTCGGAGAAGTTGCCAGATAAGCGCTTCTCATTTCCTTCGAACGATGATTCATAAAGACAACCCGATCCAGAGGATTCATGTAGACATCTGAAAACTGAACAGCCCCCGAAGCATGATCGACATGTCCGTGCGTCAGCAACACAGTAACCGACCGGTCGGTGAGTGTTTCTACAAAAGCTTTCAGATCGCCCACACCGCTGCCGGTATCCAGAAGCGCAGCCCTCTCTTTTCCCTCGACTAAATACATCTGCTCGTTTACGATTCCGCGGATCCTGGTCGTGGAATCTGAGACTTTCTCCGATGTAAACCGAATCATACCACCATCTCCTCATATAATTTATTCAGCATGATTAAAGTCGAGCAGGAGACACCCCGCCTCCTGCTCACCTGATTCAGTATGAGGCGCTTTTTTCGCCTCATACCCTGTTTCTTTTACTTTACATCAATGTCCACCGCAGTACACTGATTTACTCACCCAGATAGCTTCCTACGCGGGCTGTAATATCTGAGATGTTCCAGTAATCCGTGCTCTGATAGGTTTCCACCAGCGCTTCTCTCTCCCCTATGGTCATATCGCCGCCGGTGAGGGAGCAGAAGGATAAGATTTCATCCGGCAAAAGGCCTCCGGGTACTTCGCCATTTGTATAGGTAGACGCAGCCTCGTATTCCTCAGCAGATGTTACGAGGAAGCTGCTGAACAGAGGAACCAGTCTCGGATCTTCTTCACAGAACAGACGATCCGCTCCGCATAATCCATTGAACACCTGCATATACAGATCGACCATGTACACACTTGCTCCCGCAGTGGTTGCTGTCAACAGTCCGGCTTCAAAGTACTCTGCGGCATCACTGCATTCTCCCTGTACCAGCGCAATCTGACCGCTCAGCCCGGCAGACTGAATTGCCGCAAGAACATAATCTCCGGAACCGCAGTAAACAATTCCATCCAAATCTGAGCCATAGGACGCGAGAATATCAGACGCGCCTGTTCCGATATCACTGCCTCTGTATTCCGCGACAACATTCATCCCTGTATCCGCAGCCGCAGCCTCAGCGCCTTCTACCATTTCATCGCTCATGGTCTCACCCTCGCTGTTCGCGATGATCGCGATGTTTTCACATCCCTGCTCTGCAAGCACCTCAGTACTGTCGTAGCCTCCCTTATAATTTGAGCCATCTGTTCCGCCCAGATCTCCTACAATGCCACAGTTGTATTCCGAACCATCCACGACAAGAGCTACCTCATCGGTGTAAGAGCGTGTCTGCAGTACATAGTAGACACCATTCTCCTCCATGTACTCATAAAGGGACGGAGAAGAGCCCAGAATCATGATAATTCCGTCACAGCCGTTGGAAACCAGCGTTTCCACTGCGGTACTGATCGCCTCGGTATCCCATGCGGTCATGTCGTAGTATTCCATTTCACAATTTGTCAGCTCCGCACAATAGTCCAGTACATTGTGGAACTGCTGAGACTGCTCATCAGCGGTTGACAGATAAAAGAATCCGATTTTATAACCGCCCAGATCGTCCGCGCTCAGGTTTTCTCCGGCTGTCAGTACCTCCGCGCTGCCTTCCTCTGCGCTTACCGGAGCCGCTATCGCTGCTGCCATCATTGTCGCCGCCATAATTACTGACCAGGCTTTTTTCATTTTCAATGTCCTCCTTATTTGTTTTTTGGTTCCCTTACAGCGTACTCCACGCACTGTAAATTTTATCCAGCATGGACTGTGAGGTTTCCTCATCTACATGGATAGCGGGAAGCACACACTCCTTCCAGATCTGTGAAAAGGTTGTCAGCGGCTGGAACACGATATAGCTTCCTGCCACTTCATGTAATTTGACCCCGGATACCTCTTCCGCGATTTCCAGTGCTCTCGGATTGGATACTACCTTCACGATATCCGTCTGCGGCCCGATCCCGTACGGGTTTTCACAGATGACATTCACTGTCAGACTTTGCGTGATCTCTGCGGAGGAATGTCCGATCAGAAGACGAAATTCTCCCGGCTCCGTGGCCCACATGCCCAGGCGGCAGTCGTAGCTGGCGAAATCTTTTTTCGTCAAAACCAGCTGAATTTCTTTTTCTTCACCCGGCTCCAGATAGACCTTCTGAAATGCTTTCAATTCTTTAAACGGTTTCTCCAGCGTGCTTTCCACATCATGGACATACAGCTGAATCACTTCAGAGCCTGCCATTTTCCCGGTATTTTTTACTTTGACCGAAACAGTTACATCTCCTTCATCAACATTGACCTGAGATCGTGCGTTTGCTCCGGTAATCGCAAAGGTTGTGTAGGAGAGGCCGTATCCGAACGGATACATGACCTCGACGCCCTTTTTCTCATAGTAACGATATCCCACATAGATGCCTTCGCCGTACCACACTTCGCTGTCGTAGCCCGGGAAATTCCCATAGGTCGGACAGTCACGGTATTCCTTCGGGAAGGTCAGCGGCAGCTTTCCGGACGGATTCACTTTTCCAAGCAGGATGTCCGCCGCGGCGGCTCCCCCCTGCATGCCTGGTATAAACATACACAGGATTGCCGAGGCCTTTTGCTCCCAGTCCACGATCTGAACCGGAGCGGCGACATTCAGAAGCACAATCACCGGAATTCCTTTCGCCTCCGCCTCAGTCATGGCTGCGTCAAGCACCGCGCGGTCTTCCGGCTCCATGAGCATATCCGGGCGATCCGCGCCTTCCTGTCCGTTCGCGCTCACCGTCACAATTACAACCGTCGTATCCTCCCGGATCTCGCCAAAGCTTACATGATCCGCTCCCAGCATCTCGGCGACACAGTCATATACATTGGTCGTCAGCGAGGTATTCACTGCGGCGCTTCCCGCTCCGGAATCCATCATTTCCCGGCTGCGTCTGCCATAAAAGGCAGGTCTTGCGTCCGTTGAAAGCGGCAGGATCCCATCATTTTTCAGGAGAACCATTCCTTCCTTAGCCGCATTGTAGGCCGCAGTGATTCCCTCCCGAATGTCATATTCTGTCTTTCTGCCCTTCATCGTGGGCGTTTCCAGGACTCCGCGCAGGAAATTCCGCACACATTCATCCAGAGCCTCCTCCGGAAGGATGCCATCCTCCACTGCCCGGATGATCGTGCCCATCTGTCTTGGTCCCGGCATGACCAGATCATTTCCGGCCGCGCAGGCTTCCACCTGATCATAGGCGGCCGACCAGTCAGTCATTACAAAGCCATCAAATCCCCATTCTTCACGAAGGACGTCATGCAAAAGCCAGCGGTTCTGCGCACACGGGACGCCGTTGATTTTATTGTAGGCAGACATCACGGTTTTGCACCCGGAGTCCACGCATGCCTGGAATCCCGGCAGGTAAATTTCTCTCAGCGCACGTTCCGGGATATGCTCATTGACGCCCATGCGGTCTGTCTCCTGATTATTCGCCGCAAAATGCTTTACATTCGCCAGGACGCCCTCCGCCTGCACGCCCTTTACAAAGGAAGGCGCCAGCTTTGACACCAGGCACGGATCTTCCGAATATCCCTCGAACAGCCGCCCGTTTCTCGGATCCCGGTGGATGTTGACGTTGGGAGTCCCCAGGAGGACATCCACGCCGCGCACGTTCGTTTCCTGTCCGAGCGCATGCCCGCAAGCCTCGATCACTTCCGGATTCCAGGTAGCCCCAAAAAGGATTCCCGGCGGATAGCAGCCGAATTTTTGATCCTCGCCCATCGATTCCCGGGCGTGTTTGTACCGGAGTTCCCAGAGATCCGGATCACTCAGGACTATCTCCAGCCCGCCCATGCGGCCGGTGCATGCTTCTTCGTCCACCGGATTTCCTTCTTCTTCTCTGCGCTTCGCGTATTCCTGATAGGTCAGATCCAGATAATACTGGTTTGTATTAAAGCCGGTACCCCCATCCAGAAGCAGCAGCTTCGGAATGCCATATTTCTCCATGGCTCTGGTGTAAAATGAGCTTCCCCCTGTAATGCAGGCTGCTTTTTCTTTCACAGTCATTTCTTTTATGATGTCCTCAATGGAAGCCACATCCGTCAATTTCGTTGCCATAAAATCCTCCCTTAAACCAGAATCCGCAAAAGGTTACATCATAGAAGCCGACAGAACCTTTTGCGAAAAGGTAATTTCCAGATAATGCGTTACGATTGCTTTGCTGAGGAAAATTCCATATCCGCCTCCCCGGCAATCCTCTTTTTCTCCCGAATCTGCTCCGGAACACTCGCATTCGCGGAAAAGGTAATGACCGCAAACAGGAAAACGCCGGTCAGGATTCCGCGGATCTCAGAGCTGAACCCACAGGCCACCAGTCCGGAGCTCAGCAGACGGATGGTGAACGTTCCGATCAGAACGGACGCGCTGAAGTTGATCCACCGCATCAGCACCATTGCAAGAAACACACCCATGATTCCGTCAAAAATAATCGATACAGAGGCAATTCCTGTCACCGCCGTAACAGACACATTTGCTGACATATAGACAATCCCGGCCACTCCCAGGAAAACGCCCGAGAGCAAGAAGGAAATAAACTTCGTCCGGTCAATATTAATTCCGGCACTCTCCGCAATTTTGATATTCGCTCCGATCGCCCGCATATCCGCGCCCAGGGTCGTACAGCTGTTGATAAAATAGAAGATCGCAAACATAATAGCCAGAATGATATAGCAGTATGGGGAGCTTCCGAGATAGCCGTCCAGCAATCCGATTTTTCCATTTGCTCCCGGTACATAGATGTTCGGCAGCGCCTCGATCACCATGACCATCCCCAGCGAAAGTACCAGACACGGAACCCGTAAGAGCCGGTAAAGAATTCCCATTACCGCGCACAGCACAACGCCGGTCAGAATCGAGAATACGCACAGCCCCGGAATACCGGTATTTGTAATCTGCGCGAAATAAGCTCCAAAAATAGCGCATGCGTACAGAATTGCCCCCGCTGCAAAATTCCACATGTTCATGACCATGCCAAACGCGAGTGTCATGCCCAGTATAATCGGAACGACAGCCGTACGAAATGCGGACAATATCGCCGTTGTCTTCGCGAATCTTCCTCCCGTGATGACAGAAAAGACAGCCCAGACACCCACGGGCAGTATCAGTGCCTTGATCCAGTTCAGAACTTTTGATTTTACACTCATTTTACGATCTCCTTTTCTCCCAAATCGCGTACCCTCCGGTTTTCACGCATTAATCTGCGTGAAAACCGTTCGGTACAGACCACAAAGAGAGGTGGTATTCTCCCGGAACTGCTCTGACACAGTCTTATTTGGCATCATACGCATCAATGCGTGCCATAATGTCGGTAATATTCCAATAGTCAGAACTCATGTAGCTCTCGACCATCGCTTCTCTTTCTTCCACGGTCATCTCCTCCCCGCCGGTCAAAGAGCAGAAGGAAAGGATCTCATCTGGAGTGAGTCCGCCCGGATAGTCGCCATCCGTATAGGTGGTTGCCGCCGCATATTCTTCCGCGCTCTTTACGATAAAGCCCTGGAACATCGGCACGATTCTCGGATCCTCATCGTTGTAAAGGCGATCCGCTCCTGAGAGTGCGTTAAAGAGCTGCATATAGCAGTTAATCATATAGGTGCTGCCGCCTGCATAGGTCGCAGTCAGCATCCCCGCGTCAAAGTAGGCTTCCGTATCACCACTGGCATCCACCGCAACTACCTTGATCTGCCCGGTCAGGCCTGCAGACTGTACAGCCGCCATGACGTTTTCTCCGCCGCCGGTCACCACAATTCCATCAATGTCCGTTCCGTACGCCCCCAGGATATCTGCGGAACCAGTCAGGAAGTCTCCGCCTCTGTACTCTGCTATTACCTCCATGCCGTTGTCTTCTGCCGCGGCTTTCGCTCCCTCTACACGTTCATCATTCATGGTTTCACCTTCACTTCCGCCAATAATCGCGATGCTCGTGCAGCCTTCATCAGCCAGCACCTGCGTAATATCATAGCCCGACTGATAGTTTCCACCGGATTCTCCTCCCAGGTCGCCTACGAAGCCGCAGTTGTATTCGGAGCCATCCACGACCAGAGCCAGCTCATCCGTGTAGGAGCGTGTCAGTGCTACATAATACACACCATTGCTTTCCATGTACTCATACAGAGACGGGGAGGAACCAAGAACCATGATAATACCGTCGCAGCCATTCGACACCAACGTCTCCACCGCCGTACTCAGTGCCTCGGTATCCCAGGCTGTCATGTCATAGTACTCCATCTCACAGTTGGTCAGTTCCGCGCAGTAGTCCAATGCATTGTGAAACTGCTGAGAAAGTGTGTCCGCAGTGGAAAGATAGAAGAAGCCGATCTTATAGCCGCCCAATCCATCTGCGCTTAAGCTTTCTTCTGCGCAGACATTTAATCCCGACATTGATACCGCTGTCGCCGCCGCCAGTAACATTGCCATTGTTCTTTTTTTCATGATGTTGTCTCCTTTTCTTTTATAAAATTTTTTTATTGCTCATTGATTTATTCTCAGCCATCCACGACCGCAGGACTGCACGAGGATCTCTGTCAGCTTTCCTTTCATCTTTTCACAGGAAAGTCTGATCAATCTCTGCTCCCTTTGCAGGACAAAAGGATCACTCTACCAGCTTCCCTTTCGTCTTTTCATAGGTAAGCGCGATCACGACAATAAACAGCACACCTTTGAACAGATAACCCATCGCTGAGGCATAGCCGAGCATTCCAAGACCGTTTGTCAAGATGATGACCATCAGCGCGCCGATGATCGGTGCGGAAAATCTGGAATTTGCGCCTCCGGAAAGTGGAAAACCTCCCAGCACGATTCCTACCATGACATTCAGATTCATCGAGCTTCCTGTCGTAGGGTCCACCACACCTGCTCTCGCCACATTGAAAACTCCCGCAATTGCGAGCAAAACGCCCATAAATATGTAGACCAGATAAATTGTTTTTTCCACCTTGATACCGCTGATTCTGGCCACCGTCATACTTCCGCCCATCGCTCTGACTGACTTCCCGAAAACCGTATAATTATAAAGCAGGTAACCCACGGCAACAAGAACGACCAGTACAACTACTTTTATTGGCACGCCGTTGAGCCATGGCGCCTGACTGTACGGAAATACGATTTTCCCCTGTTTGGATACCGCCGACACAATTCCAGAAGCTACATTGGAAATACACAGAGAAGCGATAAAAGAGTCCAGCTTTAAATAGTTCTTCGCCGTCGCCGTGATACACATAAATGCCACTGCCGTGATGGCTGCGGCGATAAAACAGATTAGCAGTGGTACACTCCTCTGATACAGCAGCGTCAGCACCATCGATGAGACCGCCATTACCTGCCCAAGCGAGAGATCCATCGCGCCCATGGAGTACAGAAACGTTGCGCCGATAATGACAATTACCAGGGTATAGCACTGGTTCAGTAGAAGGCTGAGGTTATCTATACCGATAAATTTTCCTTTTGTCAGTACGGAAAAAAGCACTACCAGAAAGATAATTCCGACATAAGGGAGTACCATAGTGAGACGTTCTTTGCGCTGTTCCGCCTCATTTAGCTTTTTCTGGATATCTTCTCCAGAAGCCGCTGCAGTCTTTACATTTGTATTTTCCTGCATGTTTCACCCCTCCTATACCATGTACTCAATCAGCTGTGTATCGCTGACCGTCTCGCTGCGCATAATCTCGCTGGCCAGTTGCCCGTCTCTCATGATAATCATCCGGTCGCTCATGCCGATCAGCTCCGGAAGCTCCTCTGAGATCATCACAATCGCCTTGCCTTCTTTTTTAAACTGGCAGATCATCTGATACATGGCTGCCTTGACGCCGATATCAATGCCTCGTGTCGGGCAATCCATGATGTACACCTCGCTGCCGGCCGCCAGCCACTTGGAAAAGGCCACCTTCTGCTTATTTCCGCCGGAGAGCTGGCTGCAGAACTGTTTGCCGGAGACGCATTTTGTACTCATGGCCTTTATCTGCGCATCGGATAGCTCCCTTTCATCCTTTGGGGAAATGAACAGCCCTTTTGTCAGCTTTTTGTAGGATGCCATAACAGTATTGCTCTGGATACTCGCGTTCAGGATAATGGATTCGTTATCACGATCCTTGGAAACATATCCCATATTCTGTTTTATAGCATCCGTAACTGCATGGATTTTTGTATTGGACGGCACATGAACCACCTCGCCGGTAATCGTCTCGTCCAGTCCGAACATCATACGCCCGACCTCATGCATGCCACAGCCCGCAAGGCCGCCGAAGCCCAGAATTTCTCCTTTGTGTAGCTGCACGCTGAAATTCTTTATATAGCCGTCCGCGGAGGTGATATGCCGGACATCCAGCACGACCTCGTCGCTGCAGGAGCCATCCCAGTCCTCGCGGTAATAACTGCCGGTCAGTTCACGGCCCACCATCAGGGGACGCATGTTGCCAACCGTGATATCACTTCCACTCAAATGTCCGACCATGACGCCGTCACGCAAACAGGTGATTTTACTACAGACCTGCACCAGCTCATCCAGATCGTGAGAGATAAAAATAATTCCCTTATTCTCGCTGCGCATCTTGTCGATCAGCCGGTACAAAAGCTGGCGGCCTTTCTGTGCCAGCGCGGTCGTAGACTCATCAATGATCAATACCTCCGGCTGCAGATACATGGCGCGGGCAATCTCCACGATCTTCCGGTCTTCAAAATTCAGCTGAGAGAGCGGCATATTCGCATTCAGGTCGTCTGCTCCGATTTCCTTCAGGATGCGGTCTGCCTCTGCATGCATTTTCTTCACATTCAGATAACCAGCCTTGCTGAAGGATGCATAATTGCCAATGAAAATATTGCTGGCCACATCGATGTTTGGCAGCGTGGCTGCTTCCTGGACAATCATCGCCACCCCATGCTTCTGCGCGTTTACCATGTTTCCTGGCTTGTACGGCTGTCCCTTGCAAAAAAGCTCACCGCTGGTCTGAGGCTGTACACCGGCAAAAATGGATGTCATCGTAGACTTTCCCGATCCGTTCTCGCCAATCAGGCCGCACACCTCGCCGCGCCGGAGCTCAAAATCAACGTCGATCAGCGCTCTGGTCGCCCCGAAGTTTTTACAGAGATTTTTACAGCTCAGCAGCACTTCCGCATTTTTTTCCATCCGGGTTATTCCTCCTTTTCTTTTTCTTTCCACAGCGTAACTGTTCAGTACCTTCACAGTTGCTCCACAGCTTCAATATCAGAACCATTTGTTCTGTTTATACATAAAGAATAGCCTGTTTTTACTTTTTGTTGTTGTCATTTTCTGCAAAATTCACTATCATTTTCGGTTCTTTTTGTGCGGAAACTATATAAGTCCGGGGTCGATACTGAGAATTTCCGTCATTGCGTCCATCGTTTTTTTGTGCGGTTTCGTGATCATTCCGCAGTGTTCTCCCAGTTCCATGACCTGATCTCTTCCCCCGGAAAAAGGCTGCCAGACTGGCAGATCTGGATTTTCCTCATTTGGATTTCCGGTATAAATGAAATTTCTCAGATAGCGGGACATTTTCCCGGAGAGTTCCCGGTCCGTCTCCTCCCAGGATACATCCGTGTATTTCTGGTTTTTGTAAAAATACGGCAGAGCAGAGGAATGAAACGCGCCAAAACCAATATCAGGTACTGCCCGGTCAAAATAGTAGAGCCAGACCGGGCTCAATCCGCAGGCTGCCTGCATCCGGGCCCAGATGTACATGTGATGTTCAAACATACGCTCCCGGCATTCCCAGGCTGCCGCCTGTGCCGCACTTGCGGCGTCTTCCAGATAAAGCTCCGTCAGCGCACTTCCACGTTCCCCATAGCGTATCCGCATTTCCTCCGTAAACGTTTCCTTTTTAATCTGCGGATCCGTAAAAATCAGCCCCTCGTCTGAATTGCTCCCGAGCAGCAGGGGGACATCGTTCTGCGCATGCGTTCCGAACACTGCGCTGTAATCTCCCGGCAGCACCCAGCCGTCAATATTCGGGCCCCAGGCTCCCTGGATTTTCATTAAAGTCTCTGCATCCAGTTTTCTTAATTCCTCTGCAGTAGTGACACCGATCGCCGCCAGAGACACGCTGTCCTGCTCCTGTCTTCCCGCAAGCGTCACTTCACGGTATCCGACCAGAGAGCTGATTCCGGCAAAGAGCGCACCGCTCTGCGCAAACGCCCGCTGAAACAGCCCCTTTGCCAGCGGAGACTGATACAGGACACTGACACACCCGCCGCCCGCAGACTCTCCCGCAATGGTCACGCACTCCGGATCTCCGCCAAATGCTTCTATATTATTGCGCACCCAGCGAAGTGCCATGATCTGATCCAATATCCCGTAATTGCCGGAAACACCCTCGTCATTTTCTTTTGATAACGCCGGATGCGTCAGAAATCCAAAGATTCCGAGACGGTAATTGACCGTTACGACGACCACATTCTCTTCCGAAAAATTGCCTCCGTTCAAAACCGGCACGGACCCGGCTCCTGTCGTAAATCCGCCGCCGTGAAAAATGACCAGCACAGGGAGCTTTGCCGCAGGGCTTCCTTTCCCTTCTGTCCGCAGAGCATGCATCGGTGTCCAGACATTCAGATACAGACAGTCCTCACTGACCGGTGTCTCTTCCGATATGAAATTCTCCTGTCCATAACACAGCCAGCGTTTTCCAGGCGGAACCACAATCTTTTTCTGCATGGCCGCAGGGCCAAAAGAAGTACAGTCGCGCACTCCCATCCAGGCATCCGGCGGCTGCGGCGCCCGGAAGCGGAGCTCTCCTATGGGAGGCTTCGCGTAGGGAATCCCAGCGAACAGCGCACGCTTCATGTTGCCGTCAAAAATCCCCTTTACCACTCCATATGTTGTAATTGCCAGCATATCCACATTCCTCCTTTATGCAGAAAGGATATCATTCTTTTTCTTTCTGTCGTTGTCAGGTTCGGCAGAATTCGTTCTCATTTTCGGACTTTTTTGTACAGAATGTCCTTATTTTCTCCCGGCGAGGGTTACACTTTCGAGCAGAGTGGCTATATTCGCAGTCCTGTATTTCTAACTAACCGGGTAATTTTTACTGTGTCCGGCGACAGCCGGAATTTTCCTTTCGTAGTCCTGCGTATCGCAAAAAAACTCCCCTGAATTGATACGCGTCAATCAGGAGAGTTCCATTTGCAACCGTGGCTGCCTCTTTTCAATTGTCAGACTCAAAAGTGTAATCCATCCTGGAATAAGCAGACTGGCGTTAATATTCTCTATCAATCCATGCTAAGCCGAATCGTTCCTTTTTGCAGATCTTCTTCAGCCTCTGAAGTTCCGATGTATACTTCATACTCTGCATATTCCATCTCAAATTCCTGCGTTTCTTCATTATAATAAGAAAGCCTTTCTACCGGACAGTACAATGAGACTCTTTGCTTCTGGCCAGGGTCAAGTGTGACTCTTTGAAAACCACAGAGAGTTCTCACCGGGCGTTCCACTGCCGAATGCTGGCAGCCCACATAGAGCTGAACCACCTCCGTCCCGGAAACTGCACCGCTGTTCTCTATGTCGACGGTCGCCGTAATCCTCTTGCCGTCACAGGAAAACGCTGCGCGATCCAGTATAAAGGTAGTATAGCTAAGTCCAAAACCATACGGTCGGTATGGCTTCACCTCTTTTCGATCCAGATCCGTGTAGCCATGATAATACCCATAGTACTGGTTTTCGGCTTCCCAGTCCATCTCCGGCAGATCGTTTTCTGAATATGGCAGGACAAACGGCAGCTTTCCGGAAGGATTCACTTCGCCTAACAGAATCTGTGCCAACGCCGTGCCGCCTTCCTGCCCCGGATAATACAAGTGCAGGATCGCCGGAAGATCCTGTTCCCACTCAGATACAGTAATCACTCCGCCTCCCATAAGGACGGCCACTGATGCCGGATTCACAGACCCTGCCTCCTTCAGCATCCGAACGTCAGCCGGGTGCAGGCCAAGCGAGATACGGTCTCCGCCCCTTGGCACCCCATAGACCGTTGAAGCCTTCATCGGATCGTATTCTCCCTCATCTCTGAAGTCAAGGCCGACGACAAACACGACCGCCTCGGTTTCCTCCGCAAGTTTCTTTATATGTTCAATATCGTCTCCGTCATAAAAGATTACCTCAGTATCCGGCACTGCTTTTACAATGCCTTCCAGAGGCGTGACCACATAAGCGGGATAGACTCTCGACGAGCCACGGTCGCCCGTATTTTCCGCAGAAGCAAGCCTTCCGATCACGGCGATCTTCCGCAGATCCTTTTTGAGCGGAAGTGTCTGATTCTCATTTTTAATCAGAGTGATCCCTTCCTGCGCAGACTGTAATGCCAGCTCACGGTGGTGTGCGCGGTCATAAGACTGCATCTTCCACTCCCGAAGGTGTCCGAAGCTATCCGTCCTTGCAAAATTGCCAGAGATGTTCTCTTTTTTGCTCTGGATTTTTCCCTCCTCAAATGCCAGGATAGTCCGCACTATCCTCAGTGCTGCCTCGTCAATGACAGATTCCGGCACCTCGCCCTTTTTTACCGCATCCACCAGTTTTTCGCCATAGCAGCGTGTATGGCACATTTCCACATCTACACCCGCTTTCGCGGCTTTAATGGTATCCAGTATCCCCCAGAAGAAATCACTGATCACGATTCCATCAAATCCCCACTCTTCCTTAAGTACCTGGCGAATCAGATACTCCGAGTGACCGCAGTGTTCTCCCTGATACTGGTTGTATGCAGTCATCACCACCGCCGCCCCCGCATCCACGCACTCCTTAAAATGCGTGAGAAACACCTCACGTTCCGTGTGTCTTTGGCAGGTAACATTCACCTGAAAGCGGCTGTTTTCCATCGAGTTGAACGCATAATGCTTGACACAGGCCATCACGCCCGCAGCCTGGACTCCCCGCACTGCGGCCGCTCCCATCATTCCCAGCGCAAAGCTGTCCTCTCCATAAACCTCCTGGCTGCGCCCCCATCCCGGGTGCCAGGGGATGTTCACACAGATTCCTCCGTACAGATTGGCTCCGGCCGCCCGGGCCTCCTCACCGATCGCCTGTCCGATTTCCTCCTCCAGTTCAATGTCAAAAGACGCACCCCGTAAGACCGGAGCCGGAAAGCAGGTCGTCTCTCCATAACCGCAAACCACACCTCTCGGACCGTCACAATAGCGCAGCGCAGGAATCTGATGCTTTTCGCTGCCGCCCGCCTCATACGGCGCATAATTAAAATGATAGCCCTGCTGTTTTGCCTCGGAGATCTGCTGTATGGATGAGTCGCCGCTCATCAGGCTGATTTTTTCTTCCAGTGTCATGCTTTCGACAAGTTTGCCGGCTCTGGCTGTATATTTTAATCTCTCTTCTCTGGTCATATTAACTCTGCCATCCTTCCACGTCTATATCAGCCCACTGATGAAGCAGCTCATCCACCCCGCAATCATTAAAATACAGGTAATCCTGAATGTCATTGCTCACTGCATTCGCCTCCGCGCCTTTGCGGTATTCCCCCGGCGTAATGCCCATAGCCGAACGAAATCTGCGGTAAAAGGTGGCCTCGCCGGAATAGCCGCACAGATCAGAAACGATCTGCAGGGGCATGCGAACATCCTGCAAAAGCGTACAGGCCTTCTCAATGCGCGCGGTATCGATCAGTTCCTTTAAGGTCTGCCCGACTGTATCCTTCAAAATCCGGTAAACACCTTTCTCACTGAGCCCAAACTCGCGGCAAACCGCCGCCGGAAGATTTTCCGCTGAAAGATTGCGGTCCACAAAACCGCTGATTTCCATCACCAGCTCGGCGTTCTTTTCATTATTCGGTGATGCGGATCTCAGCTCATACTGTGCCCCGTCCAGCAAATCAGCGATCAGCATCTGCAGCCATGCGTTTTCGCGCAAAGCAGAGCCTTTATCCGTTCCCCGGTGAGACAGCCCGACCATCGCTGCCGTTTTGATATATTGACTGTAAGGTATTTTCGAGGGGTATTTCTGACTGCTGCTGTTCAGAAAGAAAAGGTAATTCATCCCGGCCGGAACCGGCTCCAGAAGTGCCGGAGAAAACTGGATACAGAGACAGACATTGTTCAGCTCCACCCCGCGAAATCCGTGTATTCCTTTTGAATTAATCAAAATCATATCTCCTGCGGACAGCTTCTGAGCCTCAGGCCCGTACAGGCCATACTGCGCCTCAATCTTCCCTCTGAGAACCACAATCAGTTCATAATCATAATGCCAGTGATAGGCAGAGCTTCGTATCCCGTACACGCTCACTCTGGCGGCAGTGTTTGTCAGATGCTGAATATTCTCATACTGCCCTGGATTATTGCCTGGATTCATGGTGATTCCCCCTTTATCACTGTGTTTCGATCGGTAGCTTTTCATTCGTCTTTGAATTTATGCTTATATCTGCTCAGGTTTCTTTACAGAAAATTCACCGGCACCTGTCACCCGTATGCCTTCACTTTTACCCGTATGCCTTCACTTTTACCCGCATGCCGCCACTTTTACCCGCATGCCGTCAGCTTTCCCTTATGCATCCTGTATTTGATTTCCAGATCTTCATTCACAAAAAGAATATTTGCATAGCAGCCCGGACGCAGGCTTCCATACTCCTGGTCGATGCCGATGCACCTGGCGGGGTTTACGGCGGCCGCTTTCAGGGCGCTTCCAAGAGGAATCCCCATGGAAAGCACAGCCGTGCGGAAGCAGTCCATCAGGTTCGTCGCGCTGCCGGCAATCGTTCCGGGATCCTGCGTCAGAACCGCCCGGTTCCCGGTCACGGTAACATCCTGTCCGCCCAGGGTGTACTGCCCGTCGGGCAGTCCGGTTGCCATCATGCTGTCGCTGATCAGGATGACCCGGTCATCCCCAAACAGCTGAAAGGTCATGCGGACAACTGCCGGATGAATGTGAATCCCATCAGCAATCAGCTCCACATCTGCTCCTGCTTCCCATGCGGCCACGATCGGTCCCGGCATCCGGTGCGTGATCCCAGGCATCGCGTTGTACAGATGCGTCATATGAGAAGCCCCCGCGCCGAACGCTTCCTTCGCAGTCTCGTAATCCGCGCAGGTATGGGCAAGTGATAATACGACCTGTCCCTTCAGCTCCCGGATCATCTCCATTGCCCCCGGTTCTTCCGGCGCAAGATCGCAAAGCTTAAAAAGCCCGTTTGCTTCCTTTTGCAGACGGAGAAATATTTTTGCGTCCGGCCGATGGACAAATGCCTCATTCTGCGCGCCTTTCTTCTTCCGGCTGATAAACGGTCCTTCCATATTGATACCGACCAGATCCGCACCCTCCCGGTTTCTATGAGCCGCAGCCGTCCTGGCAATGCGGGTGAGCGTTTCTTCCCCATATGTCATGGTAGCCGGGCAGATCGCGCCGATTCCCTGCCTCAGCTCATACGCCGCAATTTTTGAAATGGTCTCCTCCGTCCCGTCGCAGAAATCAACCCCATCGCAACCGTGAAAATGGATATCTACCAGCATGGGAATTGCTTTCAGGCTGCCGCAATCCATCTGCAGCCTCCGGAGCGTCTGTATTTCTTTCTCTGTCATCGCGTTATAGGAGAAACCGTCGTTTTTATCGTTTTCGTTTCTTCCGTTTCTTCCGTTTCTTTTGCCTCTTTCGCTTTTTTCGTATCTTTCGTATCTTTCGCTTTTTTCGTATCCTTCGTATCTTTCGTCTCTTTCGCTTTTTTCGTATCTTTCCTCTCTTTCGCTTTTTTCGTATCTTTCATAATCGGAGCTTTCTGCGATCCGCTCTCCCAGAACGCAGATATCTTTCTTCACAAAGCTTCCGTTTTCTTCAAATACCTCTACATCTCTGATTCTCATATCCATGCAGATTCCTGTCCTTTTTTCCTGACCCTGACAAGCCGGAGTCAAAATTCTGCCATTTTTCGCGGGAAATCATTCTTAAGTTCCTAATCCGGGCAGACTTATATATTTGCCACAAAGCCCGCGATATACTCTGCAATATAACGGTTGCCTTCCTCATTCGGATGTACGCCGTCCGGGAACCATTCCGGATGATCCTGGGTAAAATGATACAGATCGATCACCGGAATCCCGATCCTTTCCGCGATTTCATCAATCATTTCCAGTTCCCTTTGAATCACCTCGTCACGGATATCATACATGACTTCACTCTCGCCATTCACAACGAAAGCCTTCGGCGGCGTGTCCGGATTACAAACACTCATTTATCCAGACGCTCAAAAGCGTCTTTTCCTTTGTAAGGGAAAACGCCAAAATGGCAAATGGCATAACCGTAAAAACTATATTTTCACATATCTGCTTGAACGTCCCTGCCCAAGCCGGCGAATTGAGCCGCTTTTTACCATTACTCCCAACACAGCTTCTACTGTAGTAGGACTGATATCCGGCAATATTTTACAGATTTCCGTTTTGGAAATCGGTGTCAGGCTATTTAGCACTGTGGCCTCTACCCGGGCCTTTTTCGTGATTTTTCGGCCATGAACCACCGCGAACCTCCTGTCCAGTTCCTTATAGCACATATATAAGGTTGACAAAAAGTTCTCTATGAACGGAACATAAGTGTTTCCGTTCGATTCCCAATCTGCGGATGATTTTCGCAATGCTTCGTAATACCATGCCTTATTGTTGTTAATTTGTTCCTCAAACGAAACATATTTTCCTGCGTCGTATCCATTTTTATAGAGAAGCAGCAGAGAAAGCAGCCTTGACATTCTGCCGTTGCCATCGCGGAAAGGATGAATACACAAAAAGTCAAGAATCACGCAGGGAATCAAAAGAAGCTGGTTAATATTCGCATCATTTCTGGCATCCATATATGCCAGCTCCAGCTGTTCCATAGCTGCCTGTGTCTCCGCCGCCGGAACCGGGCGGAACCTCACTTTCCTGTTTCCATCCGCATCTGCTTCCAGTATCACGTTATCGTCTGTCTTATACCTGCCTCCATATTCGTATCCTGCAATGGACATCATCGTCTCATGAAGCCGCAAAATATCGCTCTGCCGAAAATCAAGGTACGAATACCCAAGATGAATCGCATTTAGCACGTCCCTGTATCCGGCAATCTCTGCCTCATTATGATTCAACGGCGCACTGTTCTGGTTCACGATAGCCGCAATACGTTCATCGCTGGTCACAATGCCTTCAATCGCATTCGAGCTTTTCACGGATTGTACTTTTGCCACAGCTTCCAGTTCTGTAAACACCGCTCCATATTCTTCTTTTCGCACGCCCGCCATCGTCCGCAGGCTGGCAATATTGGCAGTTAAAGTTACCAGATTCGCAGGAAGCAATCCGTTATTCAAAAAACTGTAATCAAATTTTCTCATAGATCAGACTCCTTTCTGCATATTATTTTAATCAAATATATGCAGAAATTCAAGCCTGGTGAGCTGTTTTCTGCATATTTTGGGGGCTTTTATATGCAGAAAACAGGGTTCAAAAAATATCATCAACGGTTTCGAGGCAGACAATAATGATGATTATGTCTGCCTCGATGGGGCTGCGCTGTACCAGTGAGTGCATATGCCGCTGTTCATTCATATTCCCCGAGCCACCGCATGCTTGTCTGAAGCACGGCGGCTTCTTTTTTCAGGCTTTCCGGCACATCCAGGATCCGCTGGTTTTTGCTGCCGCGAAAGTTCAGCTCGAGGCTTTTCTCTTTCATCAGGAAGGGGCCGTCGACCAGCACGTCGATCGTTTCCAGCAGCTGGCGCTGCTCCCTGGTTCCTTCCAGAAGCTGCTCAAACAGAAAGCCTGTGTAGGCCGCGATTTCATACCCGTCCGCTTTCAGCAGTCTGCCAAGCCTGGCGAATTCTCCCGCCTGCGCAAATGGCTCTCCGCCTGAAAAGGTGACTCCGCAGACGAGTGGGTTTTGCCGGATGATTTGGGCGACTGCTTCCGGCTCCATCGGCGTGCCGGTGCCGAAGGGCCAGGTCTCCGGGTTCTGGCAGCCGGGACAGTGGTGCGGACAGCCCTGGCAGAAAATCGTCGTGCGAATCCCCGGGCCGTCCACTATGCTGTCACTGACAATACCGGCAAGGTCAAGCATGAGAGATCCCGTGCTTTACTCTGTCACGCTCTTCGGCACGCTTCGCGTCATTCCACTTGTCCATCGTCCCTACAAGGTAGCCTGTGATGCGGCGGATCCGCTCAAAGCCGACCCCCTGCCCCATTTTTTCTTCTACGTTTACTTTTACTGACATAATCCTGGTCTCCTTTCTTTTTCTTTTTCCTACTTTTATTTTCTTTCTTTCGCCTGTACGACTGTCAGCCGCAAACTGCACCGTCCCCAGGCTAAGTGCCGCTCCATTACTGTTACTCAGAGCCGCATCATTGCAGCCACTTAAGACTTTGCCTTCGCAATCAATCAAGACCGTACCTTCGTAATTGCTAAGAGACGCGTCATTGCATTCCCTCAGCACATCATCGCTCCAGTCACTCAATCCCCTGGAATGCCGGCATCTCCGGATACATCTTTTTCAGCTCATCGATCCGCTCCGGGGCGATGGATTCGCCCTCGCGGCGGCCGCAGCGCGGGCACACGTCCCCGATCACGCCTACATAGCCGCAGATGGGATCGCGGTCTACCGGATGGTTGATGCTGCCGTAGCCGACGCCGCAGTCATGCATCCAGCGCACGACCGTCTCAAAGGCTTCTACATTCTTTGTCGTGTCGCCGTCCAGCTCCACGTAGCTGATATGCCCGGCGTTGCAGAGCGCATGGTACGGCGCCTCCAGCCGTATTTTATCATAGGCAGAGATCGGATACCAGACCGGAATATGAAAACTGTTCGTATAGTATTCGCGGTCTGTGACTCCGGGAATCCTGCCGTAGCGCTTCTGGTCGATTCGGATGAAGCGTCCGGAAAGACCCTCCGCCGGGGTCGCCAGAAGTGTGACATTCATCTGCAGCTCCTGCGACTTCCGGTCGCAGAAATCACGCATATGGCTGATGATCGCCAGGCCTTTTTCCTGCATCTCTTCGCTCTCGCCGTGATGGCGCCCGTAGAGTGCCGTGAGAGTTTCCGCGAGGCCAATGAATCCGATCGAAAGCGTCCCATGCTTCAAGACCTCGCGGAGGCTGTCTCTCGGGCCCAGCTTATCGGAGTCCAGCCAGATGCCCTGTCCCATCAGGAAGGGGAAATTGTAGACACATTTATCTGCCTGAATCTCAAACCGGTCCAGCAGCTGCTGCATCGTGAGCTCCAGCATCTGATCCAGCTTTTCATAAAAGATCTTTTCATTTTTTTCACTTTCAATCGCCAGCCGCGGCAGGTTGATCGACGTAAAGGAAAGATTTCCGCGCGAATAGGCGATCTCTCTGGTCGGGTCGTAGACATTTCCCATGACGCGGGTGCGGCAACCCATGGTCGCCACCTCCGTCTCCGGGTGGCCCGGTTTATAGTATTTAATATTATACGGCGCGTCCAGAAAGACAAAATTCGGAAACAGCCGCTTGGCGCTGACCTTGCAGCTTAAGCGGAAGAGGTCGTAATTCGGATCCCCTTCGTTGTAATTAACGCCCTCTTTAACCTTAAAAATATGGATCGGGAAAATGCAGGTCTCGCCATGTCCGAGTCCCGCGTCCAGCGCCAGCAGCACGTTGCGGATCGCCATGCGGCCTTCCGGCGTGGTGTCCGTGCCATAATTAATCGATGAAAAAGGTGTCTGCGCGCCTGCCCGGGAGTGCATGGTGTTCAGGTTGTGTACGAAGCCCTCCATGGCCTGATAGGTATCGCGGTCCGTCGCCCGCAGTGCTCTCTTCCGGGCGCGTTTCGTCACCCAGGCGGCCTCCTCTGCCGATAAAGACATCGAGTCCTGAATTGCTGCCGCCACAGCCTGATCGAATTCCGGACGATTCTCCAGCCGCACCGTCTCGCCGGTGGTCTCCTCCGCGATCTTCAGCGCAGCCTTCATCTCCTCCAGAACATCATCCAGAGCCTTCAGATCCTCGACCGCCAGCGCAAGCATGCGTGTAAACTCTTTGCGGAACGTCTTTATGATGCCCTCGGCCATCGCATAGTCAAAATTCGGAATCGACTGTCCCCCGTGCTGGTCGTTCTGATTCGACTGAATAGCAATCGCCGCCAGCGCGGTGTAACTCTGAATGCTCTGCGGCTCCCGCAGATAGCCGTGCCCGGTCGAAAATCCGCCGTGAAACAGCTTCAGAATATCGATCTGGCAGCAGGTCGTGGTCAGGGAATAAAAGTCAAAATCATGGATATGGATATCTCCCTCCCGGTAAGCCTTCGCGTGCTCCGGGCGCAGCAGGTAAAGCTCATTGTAGGCCTTTGCTCCCGCACTGCCGATCTGCAGCATGCTGCCCATGGCCGTATTTCCGTCGATATTGGCATTGTCCCGCTTCATATCGCTGATCAGCGCGTCAATGTTCGTAATCTCGTCGATGGTCTTCATCAGAGAGGTGTTGGCCTCCCGCGCGCGGGTACGATTCGCACGGTACAGAATATACGCCTTCGCCGAAGCCCCGAACCCATGGTTCATCAGCTGCTGCTCCACCATATCCTGAATATTCTCAATCGTCGGAGACTCATCGTGAAACGATGCCTCCAGCTCCCGCTGTACATCATTGGCCACCCGTGCCGCGTCCGAGGCGTCTCCCTCCCTCGTCTCCTGCAGCGACTTCAGAATCGCCGCCGCGATCTTATTCTGCTCGTAAAGGACGACCCTGCCGTCCCGCTTAATAATACTGTGAATCATGCAAAAAATCCTTCCTGCCCCTGTCTGCTCCTGTCGGCAAACGTGTCGGCGCAAAACTACATCTTGTGTTTTTTAGCTGCGAACGAACTATATTTTGTCATATAGAGAAGCATTTGTCAAGGGAAGATTCTAATTGTGAATGTATAAAATAACGTGCGAAAATTTAAGAAATTCTATATGTTTTGTCACAAAAATCATGCTACACTCTGGCCGGAGCAAAAAGGTTTGTTAAGTAATGCAAAACCGATTTGGAGGTGTGTCATGAAAAACTTTGATGTTATTCTGGGATTGATTTTGCCCTGGATTTTAATTCTCTTTGGTATTCCGGTTGGGACATATTACATTACAGCTCTACTCGTCCGGTGCGTGTATATATTCTTACTTATTATCTCTGCCGGAATCCTGTTTCGCCTGGCTCTTAACAGCTGGAGGAATTAGCCAGCCAGGATGCCGACAAAGAAATTCATATTCAATTCTATACATTTATTTCGCCCATTTGTATCTGGTCCTATAGCTGCTGTAAGAACTATATGGCAACCGCTTCTCTTTTTGCAATCTTCCTATTACAACATAAGGCATTACACTTTGCGATGATGCAAATGCTTCTATAGACTCTATGTCAAAGCTTCCCTTTTTTATAAACTTGTCATATTCATCGGACGAAAGTAATTTGTTTCCGGCAAACTGATCTGCTTTTATCTCTTTTTCTCCATCAGTCCTCATATCAACAAATTTCGCAGTCTTGCCTACATCTCCGTTCATAATATGTCCAAGCTCATGGAACAGGGAAAACCAGAAGATATCAGCAAATGAACCTCTTAATGTCAGCACCATCTGGTACACCCCGCTGCTCTTTTGTGAAATATACCCCTGAACCGGGGCGCCGCGAAAATTTCTGAGCAATGCAAAATCAATGCCATATTCGGACATCGTATTTTTAAGAGCCTCCGGCAAAATTGCTTCGTCCTGCCGCATGTTTCTTTTGAGCGCTTCCACCAGTTCGTCTATTTTATCAGGATTAAAGCGGGCAGTAATCGCATTATCATTGCTTACAAGCTGACACAACCGAATCCACGCACCCATTACATAAGGCTCAACGACCGTATTGGCCGCCATCCGAAATGCTCCTTCCGGTATGATATCCTTAAGATTCGCGATATTGCTGAATTGAAGCACTTTTCTCAATGACAAAATGGAAGCATCCCTGTTCTCTCCGACAGGCATTTTCCCTCTCTGACGCAAGTACTTCACGACTTCATTCAGGGCTGCCCGCGCTTCCCGTTCCTCGTCCGTTATTGTCTGCATTTCGTTAAACTCTAAAAGCTCCGCATCATAATGCGCCTGAAGATTCATCCAGAAGGATTTCGGTACGTCCAGCGCATACTCCAACGCAAACGCAAATTTAGCGGAAATGTCTTTTTTCCCTTTTATCACATTACTGATGAAGGCCGGAGAAACTCCCGTCTGCGCAGCAAGTTCAGCCTGTGTGATACCGCGCTCTTCCAAAACTTCTGCAAGCGTCTCTCCCGGATGAAAAATCAAGTCACGGGATATACCAGTTTTCTTTACTGCCATGGTAATCGCTCACCCCTTCCACTTCTATTTCCGAGCAGATTAAAATCGTATCTTCATCCGCATTTGGCTCCAAAATCAGTCTTGCATGAGGTGCAACATGCAGGGAATACCTGATATTCGTATATCCAGAAAGCCGTTCAGGCTTTCCCAATCCCAATTTCAGAAAATCCCCAAAACACTCTGCCGCCTCCAGACGATCCATGTGCTTCTTTATCGCTTTTACCCAGTCCATGGGCAACTTCCGCTGCATCTTCTGGTAGTCTGTAAAATATTTTTCAATTTTGCTGTTGGCGTATGTTATGTTCAATAAGGCATTTCCTCCTTGCCTCCGTTGAATTAACTAATTGGTTAATCCGATTAATATAATAGCATATACTGATATGTCTGTCAACAGGAATCCTCTTTATTTTTCCCTGTAATCTCCGGCGCGATATAGAGTTCAGACCATACAGGATTTCGAAGGCTGCGGTCAGGATGCAGATGACCAGCACGCGTTTTCGTACCTTCCAGGCGATTTTCATCATCCAGGCAACATTTTGGGGGATGCTATATCGAGTCTTCAATTTTAGAGTCTCCTTATCTTTGATATTTCGCGGAAATAAAAACCTCTTACGCAGCTATGTACATCATATACCACAAAAATTCATCCCCGGTGCATTTCGGGGATGAATTGTCATACTTCGGGGATGAATCGTTGTTATTGCGGGATCAGAATCTCTGTGGTAAACGCCCCGTCCTCGCTGTTGCGGCTTAAATACCCGTCCAGGCGTTCTACAATGCTGTCGATGCGGACCAGGCCAGTTACACTTATACCACCGCTTCCACCAGAACGCGGTCTCCCACCATGATCTGCTTCATCCCGGTCTGCTTTTTCTTATTAAAGTTAAAGCTAAGCAGATACCCTTTCTGCAAACGGTAGTAGTCCATATATTCCAGCAGCTGATTTTCTCCGCGCCGGTTATATTCCTGTCCATGATAGATCTTCATTTCCAGAACAAACTGCATCCCTTTATAGTCAATGATTACATCCGTCCGCTTCATATTGCGCGTCCTGGATTCAATGTAGTAATTTCCGGTTCCATTTATGATCGGTTTCAGATAAATCAGAAAAATCCTTCTTCCGTTATCTTCAATAAATTTATCATCCGCATCCGCATAAATATCTTCGAAATACTCACAGAACTTCTGTAATACCAGCTCCATCTGCAGGAAGCCGCCCCTGATAAACTGATTTTTCTCCATATCCGCGGCTGAAAAAATCAGATTATCCGTCTCATCCTCGGACAGAAACAGATTATACAGCTTCGTCTCGAAAATCCGGTTTGAAACTGCCACTGCCTCATTGCGTTCCTCCAAAAAGCCAAACATTACCCCAATGCGAATGCGGTCATTTTCTGCTTCGTACGCATATTTTTTCCCCTGAAATAAAATACTGTAAATCATTTCTTTCAGTTTTGGGTAATCATGAAGCTTCTTGCTCATATCATCAAAAAGCGTATTCGGTTCCTTTAATATCCTGCTGACCGCATTTTGAATCGCTTCCTCACTCCAGGCAGCCAGCCGCTCCTGTTTTGTACTGTCCTCCCTCAGTTTTTCCGCAAGAATCTGGCATAACCCGGATACGAGAAACGGATAACCGGACGTGTAATCATACAGAATCCGGCTGACCTTTTCGATCTCCATACCCGTATGCCAGTCCTCCTCATACTGTTTCAGCATAGAAGTAATATCTTTCTCACTAAAGCTCATATCCACCGTAAAGTTTACCGCTATGTTCCAGGGTGAATTGTATTTTGTTTCCTCCTCCGGATGAAGCTTTTGTTTTAAATTCCTGATATCGTATACTCCCGCCAGAATAACAGACCAGAAGGTCGTATCCTTACCCGCCAGCTGGTCAAGATATTTTGTACGCAGCAGACCCAGAAAAGAAAGAAACAGACGGTTATCCGAACTTCTATCTACTTCATCAATCATCAGGACTACTTTTTTGTCGCAGCTCTGGCAAAGATCCGTTATCTTTTCATTTAAATCCATCATGGGAAGGATCGCAGAAACCGGTTTTTTCCATTCTGTCAGGATACTCTCTTCCACACCCTGTCTGCGCAATTTTGTCCCTATCGTCCTGACCAGTCCTTCCGCCAGCGTCTGAGCGGAGCAAAAGAGATCATCCGCAGCCTCAAAGCTTATGTTTATCACAAGATATTGCTGCTTTAGCTTTTCTTCGAGCATATACAGTGTCGTGGTCTTTCCATACTGCCTTGCGCGGTTGATCGTAAAATACTTGCCCGGAGCAACATATTCATCCACAATCTGTTTTACCCGGTCGCTTAAATCTACCATATAGTGCCTCTCAGGGATACATAGTCCTGTTACTGTAAACGTTTTTTTCATATCCGCCCTTCCAATTCTCTTTGCATCTGATATCAGTTTACAAAATTGTGGCTTACAAAATCATGTACCACAAAATGCTGACGCTTTCCAGGCCATATATAAAGTTATCACGATACCTCATTCAATTCAACCCCAAAAAGAGATGGTTTTTAAAACCACCTCTTTTTGGGGCATAAACTCCTCTTATCCGATGAATGCATCGTTTATGATTTCATTTTCGGAAACTGTATCCGGTCATTGCCCGGAGTAACACTTCAGTTCATGGATATACGCTTCCCCGATCGGGCTTATTTTTACGCCCTTTCGCTTTACATAACCGATACAGATTCTTTCAGACTCGACAAGCGGAATTGCTCTGTAGTCCTTTCCGTTCAGCTCTTCGCAGATAATACCGGAGCAGAGCGTGTACGCGTTCAGCCCTACCATCAGATTCAGAAGGGTCGCCCGGTCGCTTGCGCGGATCAGGCGCTCGTATTCGTACGTGCTGTTCATCTCCTCCGCGAAATAAAAGGAGTTGTTTTTTCCCTGGTCGAACGCCAGACACGGATACGGCGCAAGCTCCTCCATGGAAATGCTTTCTTTTTCCGCCAGAGGATGCCCGCTCCAGAGATATACATACGTGTCGCACCAGAATAGCTCCACAAATTCAAGTCCGTTTTCTGAAATGATTTTTGTCAGCGCCTTTTCATTAAAATCACTGCGGTACAGGACGCCGATTTCGCTTTTCAGGCTTTTCACATGCTCAATCACTCCCGCCGTCGTCGTCTCGTACACCGCAAATTCATAACAATCGATCCCGGCGGTTTTTACGGTATCGATAAAGGCTTTTACCGCAAAGGTATAGTGCTGCATGGATACGCTGAATTTCTCTTTCGCCCGTTTTTCCACGTATCGCTCATAAATCAGGCCAAACTGGTCCGCCACCTGCCGGGCATAGCTTAAAAATTCTTCGCCCTCCGGGGTCAGCGTGATCCCCCGGTTGGTGCGGGCGAAAATGCAAAGGCCGATCTCATTCTCCAGCTCCTTTAGGGAGCCGGAAAGGCTGGACTGGGAAATAAACAATTCCTTCGCGGCCCCGTTGATGGAACCGCTGTCCGCAATCGCCAGGGCGTATCGTAATTGCTGCAGAGTCATTTTATCATCCCTTCTCATGGAATCGCAATCGAGTAGGGAGACTTGTCCCCTACTCTGGAGTTCTCGATTTGCTGCGCAAATCGGAACATAGCCCGCGCGGGGTATGCCATAAGGGTGCTGCGTGCCAGTGGCATCTACGCTTCGCTCCGGTCCGTCCTAAACGCGTGCCACCGGCACGCAGGACCGTTTTATGTCCCGATTTTCGCAGAAAATCGAGGACGCAGGCACCGACCGGAGCGAAGCGTAGATCCTTATGGCTATGGCGCGTGCAGCGTAAGCCGCTAATTTCCCTCGCCGGGTAATGTCCACAATCGGAGATTGTGGACGCGGGCATCCCACGCTTCGCATGGGATATACCCTCGCCGGGTGGCATCCCACGCTTCGCATGGGATATACCCTCGCCGGGTGGCATCCC
>JAJQEO010000090.1 GCA_021201665.1 Lachnospiraceae bacterium
AATGGCAAGATACGCCTTTTGTTTCACAACGGCCTCTTGTCAAGGGGTGCTGGACGTCCAGTGGACGTCCGCTTAGCACCGACCGGAGCGAAGCGGAGACCTTGCGCCCCCCTGATACCCCCAAAATCGTTGTTTCACGCCGCCTTAAAATGGCGGCAAATTCTGAAATTATTACATGGCAGATGTATGCGAATATTACAATGAAAAAACATGTTACAGGGTCAAAAAAAGAGCCGATTTTTCGGCTCTGTAAAATTCATTCTGTATGCTGCGTTTTGTTTCAGTTTTCTTTATCTTACCCCTTGGCGAAGCAGTTCCCTTAATCGAAAAAAATCTACCTCTGTCATAATATCCATATGCGATGCCAGCTTTGTATCTACATACAGGCTGTCAAAAGTTCTCTGCATTTCATACAGGTTATCATTATTATGATCTGCCATGTATTTCTTCCGCGCTGCCAGAAATTCTTCCAGTTCCTTTTTCATTTCTGGCAGGCGCGTAAAATCAAATTTCCCATATTCTTCTCGTATGGTATCGTCTGGTACAAGCTGGTAAATATCAGGATTGCTCACAACTATCTTCCCCTTTCGTCGAATTCATTTTCTGCAATCCTATCATAACGATATTATTTACACAACGATGTTCCCCGGCAAACCGTAATGATTTCATCTGGCGTAAGCGGTTTGACTTCCTCCTCCAGTGCTTTCAGTGACGGTGTGAGGATAAGCAGTTCTTCTTCTGTAATCTGCAAAAACCGCACCCAGCTATGAAGTCCTGCTATCCTCTTTTCAATCTGCTTCTGCTTTTTCTTACCACCCACAATCCTCCCCGCTTCAAAACGATTGCCAGGAATTTTTTCTCCGAGCAGCTTTTCCAATAACATCACCGCTTGCAGGCAGCGAACTGTTTCAGAAACATCGCCGTCCTTTACGTTAATACCCCTTCCCCCGGTTGTAATGATTGTCTCCATATCTGCTTTCCATTCCAAATCATACTCCAATGATTCTGACTCTCAATAATACGAATAGGAATTTTCGTCCCGGTTGTAAATTCCGGTCAGACTGCTTCCATCGGACAAAGTAAATGTAATCGTTGCCGTCCGGGTGTCCGCATCAATCTCATACGAACTAACCGCCGCAGCAGTGACTTCACTGTAGCCGTTTCGATACAAATAATCATAGAGCGTGTACTGCAGCTCGTAGCGATTTGCAAGATAATTCAGCAGCGTCGTTGGAATCCCCGTCACGGAAAGTGTGGTAGCGTCATAGCTCCGCTCCGTCTCTGAAGAACTCTGTCCACTCTGGATTTCAATCACATCCTGCGCCTGTTCATCCGCTTCGCTTTCATTCTGCATTTCCGATTCTTCCTCTGTATAAGATTCTTCCTCAGTCTCCTGTGCTTCCTCGATCAACAAAATATACTGTCCAGGATAATCCGGGTACATGATAACGGTAAGCTGTTTTTCTGAATTATCCATGCTCACGCTGAATGCAAACGCGCCTTCCGAAGAACACGGAATTTCATTTTCAAATGTTGCCTCTGTCACTCCAGCCAGATCATTATTCGATAAAAACGCAGACAGAGCCATAAGAAAATCTGATTCACGGTATCCGGTTTTTTCTTTTTGGTCCTCTGTCAGGCCAGATACCTTTATAGACGACAGAATTGAATTTTCTGAATCTCCGAAAATAGTCTGCTGCCAGTTCTCAGTCTCAGTTTCACTTTCTGTGGCAGAAGATGTAGTATTCAGGTTTTCCGTTTCGCTTTGATTTTCCTCAGTGGTTGTTCCATTCTCCCCTGTTGCAGAAATATCCAATTCATCCGCATCACTCGTTCCAGTTACCCGGACGGTTTTGGTTTCCGCAGCTGTTTCGGATTGTGATTCGATGATTGCCGTTTCCGCCTCCTGAGGCAAATTCGTCTCCATATTCTTTGAGCTATTGTTGAGCAGATATAGTGCCGCAAGAAAAATCAGAATTACCCCTATCAGCCATTGTTTCCACTGATATAAATAATGTTTGCTGTTCTGCTCACGACCATTTCCTTCGCTCCCGGTTTCCGTAAGGGCAGCACCTCCTGTCTCCGATTCAGCAAACTGCTCTTCGTCAGCCGCATCCATGCTCTGGATGATTTCATCCGGTTCCAGCATTTTTTCATCTTCCGGAGTGCCATCCGTACAAGTCTCATTGCCCATGGCTTCATGCTCACAGGGAGCATTTCCTTTAAACTCATTTTTCGACAATTCCCTGTTCAGATCTGCTTTCTGCTGATTTTCATTTTCCATATTATTGCTGTTCAAGCTGTCATATTCCAGAAAATCATTCATGTTGTCCTCATGATCTGCCCATGCAGATTCGTTCTTTGTTGTTTCCGCGGGCACACTCTGATTTTTTTCGGGCAGCCGCTTTCTGCCGCCCGCTTTTTTTCTTTTACTCATATGAACCTCCCATCACAGCCCGGAAAAGCTGTACGTATTCGCAGACTTGTCATAAGTCCCTGTGATTGTTCCTCCAGAACTGAGCATGATTCGAATCGTAGCTGTCTGACTCTCCGGGTCAATCTCATAAGATGACATTGTTCCTGTGATGCTGCCGGTGCAGCCTTTGCTCAGAACATAATCAAATGCGGCCTGATAAAAGGCATTCTCGTCTCCGACAAAACTCAGGAATACCGTCGAAACGGAAAGGATATCCATGCTTGTCGTTGTTGTAGTGGTTTCTCCTGGGCTGACGCTGCTGGTGCTGCCCGACCCGCTTGAACTTCCACTTGCGCTCGTACTTCCTGATGTTCCGGTTGAAGCCGTTGTATCCGTCCCGGTTGAATCTGCAATAGTAATATTCTCGTCTGCGGCTTCTGTCTCAACTTCGCTCTCACTCGTCTTCTCTGTGAAAACATAGGAATCCTCTGTTACGTAGTAGGTAGAGAACAGCGACCAGGTCTCATACCCATTAAAATAAATTTCGTAGCAGACTTTCGGCGTATCAGAATCTTCCGTCTCAACGGCCTCACCGAAATAGACATCCGTCACATTACGGTACTCACTCTCCTCCGAGTCGGTCTGAAGGGCATCACCGAGTGCCTGCAGGAATTTCTGTTCATCGAACATTCCGTTATAGCTGCTCTGCACTTCGTCCGTAAGGCCATGCAGGGTAAGCCCATAGGGAGAGGCTGCTTCCGTTTCGCTCTCTGTTTCAGTTTCTGTCTGTGCCTCTGATTCCACAGAAACATCTGTAAAATTGAAACTGATGAAAACATCCCGGTTCGGCATAACAAAGCTAAGCCGCATCTCCCCGGTCGTGTCCTCTGTCCCGGAGACGGAACGCACAACGCTGCTGACCGTCTGCATGTCGTAATCCAGGACATCTACGCTCTCCAGTGCTTTTCCTTCCGCCGGCGTGATCAGCATCGTCACCAGCGTATTCTCTTCCACTTCCAGAGCAGACTCCGTGTCACTGTCGGAGAGCAGCCATGACGCGTCAAACTCAATTGTCCCGGAACTGCTCTTGTATAAAAGGATATTGTGTGTTGGTGTCTCCGTCTCTGTCTCAACCGGCAGCTCGCTTTCTGTTTCGGTCTCCATTGTTGTTTTTTGTCCTGCCTGTTTTGACATGGTCGATTGTAAGATCGCAAGTACCACGATCAAAATAACTGCCGCAGCGACTGCGATATAAAGTGGTTTGTTGCTTTTTTTCTTATACATGTTTTTCCTCCTAGTCAACGCTGTACAGGGAATATACCCCGTAATAGTCCCATTTCTTGTTATAGCTGCAGATAAACAGTTCTGAATTACCATCGTCTGTAATCAATTCAATCTGGCACGAACATTCATCATCATTATTCCGGACGGTCTCCACAATCTCTACTTCTGCGATGCTCACCAGATCATCATAGATAGAATATACGTATTCCCCGACTGCTTTCAGAAACTGCGTCTCCCTTCCGTCCAGAAAATCAGAATAGCTGTCCTCAGCTCCAGCTGATAAAACTATCTCAGGCTGAAACGAAAATACGTAAGTTTCCATTTCATTCAACCTTTCCGATTGGGCAGCATCAGCTTCTTCCGTTTTTCCTTCACTTGACGCCTGTGTTGTTTCCTGACTTCCAGAATCAGAACCTGTTGCTGTCGTTTCTGATAATCTATCAGTAGCAGATGCTGATTTCGACGCATTTAGAGTTTCGTCAGATGTTTCCGTTTCACTCGAATCAGGAATGGTTTCACCTGAACCCGCTTCATTGGTGTCCGAATCCGTTTCCACTCCCAACACAACCGTGTCCCCTGCTTCCAACACCGTTTCTGCAACGCTATCAGAAATATCTTCTGTTTCAGTCAGTAGTTCTTCTTCTGTTTCATAATCCGTCTCTGTCTCAGAGTGATTGATAATTCTCCCCACAATCGCATCCGAAACAGCATTTACCGCATATGGCAGTAAAATTGATGCGCCAATCAGCAGCACAAGCAGGATAATGTACAGCTTTATTTTCTTTTTATCCATGGTAAATCTCCCCATCATATTTTCATCAGTCAAGAAAGCAGGCTATGTCTTGCTGCTGTTCTGGACACGTCCAAAACAGCAGGCCACAGACCGCCTGCGTTGCAGGCTATATGCCGCTTGCGCGTCATATGTCTGCGGCTTGATGGGTCTACGCTCCGCTTCGGTCCGCGCTAAACGGACGTCCACTGGACGTCCAGCGCCGTCCCGCCCATCCCAAAATGCAGAGAAAGTCCTTAGCAGATAAATCTGCACGGCCTGTCTCTGCATTTTGCTGCTGTTCTGGACTGTTAGCCAAAGTAATAGTTTCCACCACCGATCTGCTCGGAGCCTTCCGTATAGTAACTGCGGAAGCTCGTGTGGGAATGGTTCCGGATTCCATTTTCCAGACAGTCGCTGACCGCCTGTTTAACGTAATCAGGCACATTTCCTCCCAGATATCGCTGCCAATACGAATCAATGCTGTAACAGAACTGCCCGGATGCGGTCAGCTGCTCGTAGGCGTTGCTCCCCAGGTACGACCACTGTGCGCTGTCCACCCGGTTCATCACCGTGCTGATCACCGCAAGCGCGCCGGCATAACTGCCTCCATCCTCCTGGCAGACAATTGCCCAGATGATCTCCATCTGCTCTTCGGTGTAATCGGTATTGTCGGTACTGTTTCCGGATGTTGTGCCAGTTAGCACCCGGCGCACCACATACTGCCTGCCGTCCGATTCAACACTGGACATGCATACGCCCCGGCTCACCGAATTATGCACCATCATTCCATCCCCGGCATAAATACCAACATGGCCGCTATTCCCAGACTGCACCCATCCGTCAAAAAAGAGGATGATATCTCCCGGAATGGCATCGCTCAGACCGCCTTCAACTTCCGTTCCGATATCTTCCATCGCTGTCGTTGTCCATCCGATCTCAATTCCAAAATGGCTGAATACCCCATGAACAAACGAACTGCAGTCCGAGTAGTCCTGCCAGTCGGTAGCGGAATCCCGTCCGGCACCATAAGCATACTGGGTAATCCCGATCCACGACTGTGCGTACTCAACGATCTCGCTGCCGGAGGCGGAATACATGGTACTGTCTCCCTCCTCCCCGGCAAGGCTCCCGAACAGGGCAGCAAAAAACGAGACTAAAAAAAGGAGCAGCAAAAGCACTCCTCCAAACATAGCGGCATATTTCCCGATTCCGGAAAACATCTCTGTCAGCTTCTTCTGAATCTGTATTTTTATCTGTGCTGCCTTTACCCGGATTGGAAGCGTCACCACCCGGACGGCATTTGCTGCTGTCTCCCTCTCCAGTTCTGCCTGCTCAATCATCTCTGCGCGCTGCATCTTCTTCACAGATTCCCGCTTCCGGGCATCCTTATCAAGCAGGCTGCCAAGTTCCCGCACAAACATCTTTTTCTTCGCGGCGGATTCCTTTCTGGCCTCCTTCCCGGCTTTTCGTTCCAGAGTCTTTATCCTGCGGTTTGCCTTCTCCAGGTTCGGTGTATAAAAAACTTCATGATATTCTTTTTCTATCCCCTTTTTACGGACACTTCCGGAAACAACATAGCGGTGTCCCTGCGTACCATCCGCAAGCTTGTCGAGCTCTTTCCTGAGAACCAGTCCTCTGTTGCCTGAAGCCATATCATCCTGCCTCGCAAGGAACATCTTTTTTAATCGGATTCCCTGCGCATCCGTTTTGCCTGAGCCCTTTCCTGAAACCGATGGTGTCTTCTGATATGCTTTTACGATAACAGGTTCCACTCTCTTTTCTTCCCGGAAAGCCATATGCGCCCGGTTCCGGCGTACCGTTTCGAGAGTTTCTTTGGAAATGCGCGGATTCACGTAAACATATCTCCGGTTATCGTTTGCCTTTCGGATTCGCCCTGCTTCAGTCAAAACCCGGATTTCTCCCTGCCGCACCCCTGTTGAATGAAGGATTCCCTGTCCTGGCATGGAATTTCTAACCCTGGAATTATTCCGCACAGCCACAGATACTGTTTTCCTTTGAGCTTTTTGATCTGCCAGGTCAACATCCTTCAACCGGTCTGTCTGTCTTTTCAGTCTGTCATTCTCCAACCGGCCATTTTGATCCACAACTTCCGTACTATTCCGCATCTTATTTCCGCTTTTCAAATCCGCTCTGTCCATCCGGCTGTCATATGTCTGCTTTCCTTGTTGGCTTCTTTCTGGATTGCTCCGTCTCCCATATTCGTCTTCTGGCATTCGGTACGCGCTGCTCATATCCCTGC
Source organism: Lachnospiraceae bacterium (assembly GCA_021201665.1). GTDB lineage: Bacteria > Bacillota > Clostridia > Lachnospirales > Lachnospiraceae > Choladousia. The sequence continues at coordinate 6,733 of JAJQEO010000090.1, forward strand.
ACTCCTGAGATATTGGCCTGGCTGCTGTCCCATTCGTCTGATACCGCATCCGGCGTTCGACTTTTTTCTCTACCGCAGCCAGTATCTGTGCCTGTTCCCGGCTGCTGTAGCTGTTCCACTGCTTTCTTTGCTCCCGCGAAAGATAAGATAATGCCGCCCGGCTTTCTCGTGGAAGCGCCATATTTCTGGCACTGTTTCTTACATATCCGACCGCTTTTCTGGCTGTCTTCGCTCCGGAATCACCAATCCGCATCGACGCAGATACGTCTCGTTGAACCCTTGCCGCATTCTCACCAGCAGCACGCAGGCTGACATCTCTGGTATCAATGTCTCTCGTTTCATCCTTTTGCCTGATCTCCATCTCTCACCACCTTCCGCAATGCATCATCGCAGGAACTCATTCTCCCAGATAAACCGCCTCCTTTTCTGTCGGAGCATCCCGAATGCTTTCTTTTACGTTTTCCGGCAAATTCTGGACCGCATTTTTCAATTCTTTTTGCTTTCCACGCTTCTCTCTCTGGATTTCGTGGAAATTTGTGTTTGCAATGCTATAGAGTATATTTGAGGGCTTGATCCTCATATCTCCCGGAATAAATGTTCCGCCGCCAAATTTCAGCAAACCGCAGCCGGGCGGCGTGTTCTGCACGTATTCCAGAAGATTATCGGATATCCGCAGTGTATTGCGCAAAATTTCCATCTCAATCTCCGACTGGTTAAAAAAGGCGATGTACTCGGAATTGCAAAGCATCGTCTCTATTGTCTTTAATGCCAGACAGTCCGCGATATTCTGCGTGATTGCCGTACAGATGCCGCCCAATTTTCGGACTTCTTTCCAGATCTTTTCAAAAAAGTTCGCTGTGTACTGGTGTGCCGTCATGTTATGGAATTCGTCTACATAAAGCCAGGTCGCCCTTCCTTTTACAGCGTTTCGGGCAATCCGGGCGCGGATACCCTCCAGCATGATCAGCATCCCAATGCCGCTCTGTTCCTCTCCCAGGTCAGCAATCCCATATACCGTCAGGCGGTTCCTGACATTCACATTCGTCGGCTTTGAGAACATATCCAGTGCACCGTTCCTTCATAATTCTGGACTGCCTCCTGCGGCAGAGCGGAAGTCACTTCCTCATAAGGTGAAAGCAGTTTCTTTCTGTCTTTGCGCTTTATACGGTGCGCCTGCTCTCCATAAGTAAAACTCTCCTGTTCTTCCGCAGTTGCTTGCTTTATATCTATATCCTGCTGTTCCTGCCCCAGACCTTCTCCGTCTGTCATATAGTCCTCCATCCAGTCGCCCTTCCCTGATTCCGCACGTTCAAAAACCATAGGGCAGTAACGATATAATGGTATCTGCGTTACTTCCCGCCGTCTTTTCAAATATTCGATCGGCGGCATTCCGTCAATTTTCAGGAATCCGGCAGCCGCAAAAGGCAATGCGGCCGGAAACACCAAGTACAGAGAAACTGTCTGCGGCAACCCCAGCACACTATTACACAGGAAATAACATCCTATACCGACCGCCAGTGTCAACACGCACATCGTCG
>JAJQEO010000107.1 GCA_021201665.1 Lachnospiraceae bacterium
CTCCAGATGGCAACTGCCGCATAACAGCTATGGCTTTCTTCTATATATAATTACAAGTCCTTCACAGGATATATTTCAGATCTTCTGATTTCAGAAGGTCTAAGAAGCATGCCCTTCATTATGTCAGTCTCATTTCCGACATCAGCCCTCCTTCTCGAATGAACAGTTTCATCAACTCAAACACCTTAATTTTTCAGAATTGTTTCAATTGTGTATCGAGTTTCCGAGACCGCTCATCATGTTGCCATCAGGTTTCATGCTCTGGTTCCTTTTGAAGAACCAACTATAATGTCTACTGCCCTTTGCTATTATTCCGCAGCCTGCTATCCCGCATCATTTTTACATATTTCAAAGTACCGACACACAAGACAACACTTGCTGCATTGTCTGTCACTGCGCAACGTCTTCCGAATCCAATACAAAAACCGCAACGGTACCACCTCTCCTTTTCTCCCAGTAACTATCTATGGATAATCCGAAGCTTTACAATTAGAATCATCCCTTGTCATTAGCGCTTTCTTGAACCGAAGCTGATCACTGCAACCATAACCACTATGGAACACACGAACCACAGAATCAATACAACAGCTCCCGGAAGATTAGCAGAATCAACTCCGAGAAAATACAGAATAAAAAATTCAAGAAAGAATCCGCCGACAAAATACAGGATCACTTCCAGCCAGGAGACATCTGAGCTCGAATTTCTCCGCAGCGGCGACTGTTTCTCTATATCCTCCTGAAGCAAATGCATCCCGATCATCATATCCAGCTCGTCAGGATGATAGTTGTGTCCGCTATTCTTTTCACTATTCTTGTTTGCCATCGCCGACCCTCCTCACGCAATCGTTGTAAAAATCCCTTGCTAACTGTATCATGTACAGAATTTCTTACTTAACTTGATCGCATTATCCCACATAAAGTGTCCAATAAAAAGGTCTCGCGAAAGAACTTTTGTTCGAAAATCGTAGTTGTATGTTTTCTGACAGATAATTTGCCTATATCCGTATTCCTTCATTTTCCAAAGGAAAGTACCTCATATCCTGCGTCTTATCCAGCAATCGAATGAACCTCATCTTATCATAAATCGCTCTTCCTATGGTCGCCAAAAGAGCGACATTTTTTCCGGTTATCACTATAAGGGCTGCCCGCCTCTGTTATAACCATGCTAATCAGAATGGATACACCACTCTTCCGGCCAGACGCATCAGCGAAGTTCCGAGCGGTGCCAATATCAGTGTGCAGCATAAGACTATGCCAAACATCCCCATTGTTTTTCCCTTTCTTTGGCTTGTGGCAGCCGCCTTGATAATAAAAAAAAGACTTTTGCCACAATTGTACCTTGTCGCAAAAGTCTTGTTTTTAATTCATCCCGTGCAGAAGATTCTGCATGATAGTCGGTGCGAAAGCCTGTCGGCCAACTACTCCCTTTTGATGATTCAAATTATAATCGTTTGTTAAAAAAATGTCAATGCTTTTTCAAAAATATTCAGAGAAAAGATTTAATAACTGGTCGGTAACTGCTATTTCAAAATCTTTTTTAGCTGCGCTTCCGATGCAAATGGGTAGCTGTTGCCTAAGTGTTCAAAGATCTTTTCCCGGCTCTCAGACGGTTCCTCCTTATAATTCGCAGACACCATGTCATAGCCCCACAAATCTTCCGGCTTTGAATAGACACATACCGGCATTCCATACTCCCCACCGCGTTTGTTGACCTTTCGTCGAAAGTCTTTAATCACCAGATAGGTCTGCATTTGAAGGTCAGTTAGAATCCCATTGAAGTTCTTTTCCCCACCTTTGCCGAAGCCAGCGCGCCTTTTCAATTCCAGACCAATATATTCATCCTGCTCCTCAAAACAATCCATGATCTTCTTACTGCGGATATTCGCCAGTTCATCATCCCATCTGGCATCAAAGTCATAGCCGTCTCTGCGGTAATTCGCAAAGACCGGAAACCATTCCAGACTGACAAAGGCTGATTTTTTCCAAAAAAACTTCCCATATGCTACCTCATGGCTCCGGGCAATCAGCTCCCGCCACTCCCATGGGTCCTGCTCCGAATCTCCTGTCCACCAGAACAGGTTCGATGTATGCTCTTCCACTGAGAAGCCCTCGATCTCATTCTTAAACAGTGGGAGAAAGCCAATTTCATTGATCCAGCTGATCAAATCACGCCAGCTACGGATGCGCATAGGGTCGTTCCAGTCCATTCCATACATAATCCACTCTCCGTTTTCATTTGCCATGTTCTTCCCGCTCTTTCAGATTTTCTATATTACTTTTCATGAATCCGCATACAATCCTACCACAAATCATCCAGTTATTCCACAGAGAAATAAAGGTCAATGTGCAATACAAAACCTCAGAAAATATCCATGCCGCATGGAAAAATCATCGCTCATTGACATGATTCGGCAATGATGGGAAGTTTTTGGCAAATAAGGTGATACGAGGGGAACTATTTATGCATCCGGAAAATCAGGAACAGTCTCCGCAGACAATGATGCGGTTTAAAAAGCAGGGAGCGGAAATACCCTGCTCATTTCGCAATCGTTCGATGGATGTCTTTCTGAATTTTACAGGTCTTTTGGAAATTCTTGCCCCAGATATGCGTTAACCTGCCCTATAAAAAGCTGTAATTCGTTATACCTGTATGAACCGATCTGCCTGACCTTTGGAAGCAGATATGGATCATACTGCAGGAGATCACCAATTGTCTTTATCCCTGTACGCATCAAAGGCAGGCATGTGCGCCTAGACAATTCTGTGTTTACTAATGGTGTATTCAGATATTCTTCCCTGATGCTCATTTCCCCCATCCTGACATGCTCTCCCGGTTTCTTCTGTTCTTCCTGCCTCTCGATTCTGAGCAACTGAGCTTCTTCATTTTTCTGCTCCCGATATGCAGACAGCCCCATTCTAAGGATTATGAAATTAAGGCCGGATCTAGCCTTCCGATATGCTCCTTTTTCAATCTCACGGATGCGTTCAACCGAAAGATTTAACAAAGCTGCAGTCTGCCATAAAGACATTGGTTCGCATGACTTGCCCTCCCGTCCGAGCCTGCAGGAAAGTATTTTCCGTTCTCTCTGGTCGAAAGTTCTGATGACATATTCTGCGGTCTCTTTATAGTCTTCTGGGAGGCTTAATCCTGCAAAATCAGTCTTGTCAAACACCTTTCGATAAAACCGTTCATAAGCTTCCGGGAGCAAAATATCTTTTTCCCCCAAATCTTTCAGAACAATCGTATCAGATAAGCTGCAATTCCGAAAGGTACTCGTTTGCAACAGCTGCTGAACCTTCCTCGAATCGAGATTCCTGCGCCTGCATATCACGGTGAATGAGTCTTCTCCTCTGCTTGTCTCGTTCAATGCCTCTGCGATATTCTGCAACAGTTTTGTCGCATCAGCAAGAAGTGCCGCATCCGTCTCTTTACGTTTCATTATTCTTCCAGATGAAGTAGTTGTATTGTTATTCGCCATAGTTGTCCCCTTTCTTTTGTACGCGGTTACCAAGAAACATCATACATAATTTGCGCATTTCGTCAACTGTCCAGCCATCACCGAGAAGAGCAAGGAGCTGGTCTTCTCCCAGCCCCTGTTGGATAGCATAATCAATTATTTCTGTCTGTTCTTCGTTCAGTCGCACTTCCTGCAACCGCCTGACCAAAGCCTGCTTTCCACCTTTTCCATCTGGCAGAGCACTCTTGCCGGAAGATAATTCCTGATGGCTAATATCGGCATTTGTTTCTCCGCTTCCTCCAAGCGCACCTCTCAGTTGCCTGTTCTCCTGCAGCACTGCTTCATTTTCTTCATATCTCTGCTGCAATTCTGAAGCGTGTTGCTGCAACCATTGTCTGACTTCCTCCTCGCTGATTTCGCCGCCTGCATCTTTTTTTCGTCTGTCCAAATCTGAAAGATCAAGCGAAAGAAGCTGTTCCGGCTCCAGACGGATGATGACCGCTTCCCCTTGTTCTTCAAGCTTATAAAAATATTCCATATCTTTTTCCGTCAGATATTTTATTTCATCCATGGTATCCTCTCTATCTGCCGGATGTCACCGGCCTGTCCTTTTCCGCTTATGCGAATCTTCCGTCCTGTGTGCTTCCCTGGTTTCCTTATTATTTCTGCTGTATTGTTGGAGATGACGTTCCACGCCGGTGGGATCAAATTCTTTCAAACGTTCCATATCAAACGCTACCTTCGCATACTGTCCATAACCCGAATAGCCTACTTCTGGGAGGACTGTCCCAAGCTTATTCTTCTGTATAAATGCCAGCAGACTCTCCGACATATCACCGTTGATGTAGGCCTCGTTCGGTTTCAACAGAACTGTATCACTGACCGGAAGGTTGATTGTCATATCTCCAAATGGCTCCGAGCCATACTCTGTCCTGCAAATCAATCCTACATAAATACTGTTATTGTTCAAATAGGAAGCTACCCGTAAAGAGACCTCTTCCTGTCCGAATTGCCAGTCAAATTCCAGCGTTTTCTTTTCACTCAATAGTATCATCCTCGCTTTCATCCAAGTCATTTTTCTATTCGCATTTGATCGGTTCTTATGTCATGCGGTTCAGTGGTGTAAAAATCTCTTTTATCACTTCTGAATCTACAAGGACTGCCTTCCCTTTGTAGGAATATCCTACTACCGGATGCTTTGTGAGACGTCCCAGGCCTGTCTTTACCGGCACTGTATTCCTGGAAATAACCGGATACAGGATTTTATTCTGATAAATATAGCCATCACCTACCGGAACAAGCTGGTTTTCCTCCCCATAATCCGACAGCTTTTTGAGTTCTTCGTAAGCAGTAGAATCCTCGAAGATGCCAAGATAGTTCTCCACCTGATAATACATGGATTCATACGGATTCCCGCCGCCCTTCGGGCCATTAATACAGAAGATATCCCTGCCATCCTGCAGCCATTGCCTTTTCTTGTGCTCATAAGGGCCAAGTTTCATGGCGAGTTTATATTCCTCTTTCTCCGCCGTATGATATTTATCATCGTAAATCGGGTCGAAACCTTTGATAAAAATCAGGCATTTTTTGTTATCCACTTTCCGAACCTCGCTCGGATCAAGAATGTCGCGCCCAAGCACATCATAATTCCGACTGCTGGAACCATGATTGCCAAGCGTCTCGCCCGATGATTTCTTGTCAATCGTTGTCTTGCCGAGCATCTCCGAAATGAATTTGTGTGTGCTCTGTTCATTGCCGCCAAGATACACAAGAATGTCTGAGTTTCCTGTGATGCTCTCCCAGCTGTCCTTGAACAGGGTTTTCAGCTGCGCGAGGTTCTGAATGATGATATTGCAGGAGATCTCGCGGCTCCGGCAGGTTGCCAGAATTTCCAAAAATCCATCTGGTAAAGCGCAGTTTGAGAATTCGTCCATCCATAATGCAACTGGAACTGGCAGACGACCGCCTCCATGTTTATGGTCTGCGATATAGTACAGTTCCTGGAAAATCTGGCTATAGAGCATTCCCACCAGGAAATTGTAGGACTTGTCGTTATCCGGTATCACACAGAACAACGCCACTTTCCGGTCCGGATTCTCATAAACGCCTTCGCCCATCGCCGGAATATCAATATCATCATTGTCCAGGATGCGCAGGATTTTCGGATTCTGCAGATACGCCAGACGCGCATTCGCAGAAATAATAATCGAGCGGATCGTATCAGCCGCACCGGTGCAGACTTTTTTGTACGTGATCAATGCCGGATGGTCTTCCGGAAGCTGATACATCAGGTCATCCAGCTCCGAATGGTTTTCCTCATCATCGGAAACCTTTGCCTTGTTCAGCAGTTCCAGCACACCCCGGAAGTTCGGAGTCCTGCCCTGCTTCGGGAATTCATACCAGACATACAGGAAGATCGCCTGCAGAAGCATCGATTCCGAGCGCTCCCAGAATGGGTCATTCGGCGTTGAGCCTTTCGGTGTCGTATTCGCAATCAGGTTCGTGATCAACTTCGTCACATCCTCATCACAGCGGATATAGACGAAAGGATTGTATCCGTCCGACGCATCCATATCGACCAGGTTCAGGACAATCACCTTGTAACCCATCATCTCCAGGTAATTCCCAATATCGCGAAGCAGCTCCCCTTTCGGGTCAGTAAACACAAATGAGGTATAACCTGCATTATACGCATTTGCTTTCACAACGTAGAAGGTTTTACCTGACCCGGAGCCGCCGATGATTACTGTATTGTTATTCAGGGCCGTCAGCCATGAGTTCATACTGACGCGGATATGCTCGGAGATGATTTTGTTCTTCCGGTCATCCTTATCCATCAGCTTTTTGTTGATCTCTTTCGGCGTTGCCAGCCGGCCGGAGCCGTACTCTCGCCCCGGCATATAATTTCGCCGGTTGCTTATATCATAGGCAAGGATAATCAGCCAGATAAGGAGAGCCACCAGCACCGTCCTTGATGTGATCGGTGTGATCTGGACCGGCAGCGGATGCGTCAACACTTCCCGCAGCAGTTCCGTCAGATTATCCAGGCTGATTTCTACTCCATATAGCATACCAAGGCAGTAGCCAACATACAGGGCAATTACGAGCAAAAAAAGAAAGAAACCATAGTTCGGCTTCTTTTTATTCAACATATCCAAATTTATTCACCCCTGTCTATTTCCTGCTACGCGGCTTTACCGGCCTGGTGCGTTTTACAGCAGGATTCTTCTTTTGTCTGCCGCTCCTGGTTTTCTCCTGCTGCTGCATCTGCGGCCCGGTTTTCTCCTGATGCTGTTGTATCTCCGATCCGGTTTTCTTCTGATATTGCTGCATCTCCGGTCCGATTTTCTCCTGATGTTGCTGCATCTCTGGTCTATTTTTTTCCTGGTTCCTCGCAGCATCCTCCTCCTTACTGACAAAAGATTGTGTGTCGGAATCGTACCTGCTTCGAAGGTCTGCTCCATTTATCTTCTCCCTGGTAATGGTTCCGGCGTCATTATTATAAAACACATCATATTCCTGATTGTTCTGCAGCTGCACGGTCAGGTTTTTTCTGTCTGAGGATAATTCACATTCCGAGTAGGGGAATTCGACATAACGTTCCTTTCCATCTTCAAGAAATGTCACGTAATAAGTGTCCCGGATGCCAAGTTCCCCCATATCACCAATCGTACCTGTAATTGTAAGCTCGGCACTCGAAGACGTTGCAGGAATGGGCACTTCGTGCGGTGCCTGTGGTTCTTTCGATACAGGCTCTTCCAAGTGTATTTCTGATTCTTTTTCACCGTCAAGCAATGCAGTCCTTGCAAGGCCGGGGGCATCTGCTTCTCTGTCTTCTGTTTTTCTTTCATCCATTTCTCTTCTTTCCATCTTTTCAATATCCATCTCCACATTCAGCCCTCTGTTGTGCGCCAGATTTTTCAGCCGTTCATTTTCTGTCCGGATATCCGGTTTTCTCATTGCCTCCGCCACCTCCAGACCAGAGGACAATTCCATAGCCCCATTCTTCATGTTGACCACCTGGTACATCCGTTCTTCGTAAATCGCCGCCCGGTACGCGACTCCATCCCTGCCAGTCATCTGGTACTGGTCTGAATTGGGAATAATCACCGTGTGGATTCCATCCGGCATTTCGTACATCGCCCATTTCTCATGACGCTTCAGCGGAGTTTTAGTTATCCAGGAAATGTTCCCCTTTTCTGTTACCTGTTCATCATGGCGGACGAGATTGTACTGCACCGTTGGTGATGTAATCGGCAGCTCCGCATATTCCTTTGCCGGGTGTCTGACCGGCTCCCGCCTCCTTCCCCAGACGCGCAGCGGCCATGCTGTCCGCGCAGGGCTTTCCTGCATGGTTAAATACCCTACCGTTTGCCGCACTCCGATCTGTCTCCGCTCCTGAATTGCTTCATTCGCTGACCGGGACAGCTCCCGCATTTCCGGCGTTTCTCTCCCATTGCGGTCAATCCCGCTTCTGGCATAATCCTCCGCGCTGATTGGGCCGACCTTGACATCCCTGTATCTCCCGGCATTGTGGTCGAGCAAAAATGCCTTAAATTTTGCCGAGTCCGATGGGGAAATCACATACTGGGTGCGCCCGTCTCCGCCGCACAGATCCGGAAGACGCGCTAAAAGTATCCCATGATCTTCCATTTCTTTCTCGATATGCTGCAGTAAGACTTTATCCTCTGTCGACGCATTGATGAACATAAAATCGTCACCCTTGATATTCCGGAAACGGTTGAGCGTTGTCGCTCCCTTCCATTTTGCCAGATAAATGGTATTCATCAGCTTCAGGATCATCATTGTCAGCTGTGTCGTTATTTTGCCAATCCAGTACGCGCTTTTTCCTGTGACAATCACAATCTGGCAGGCATCCTGTACTTCACTCATATGCTCTTCCCCCTTTGTTGCCGCGTTTTTGAAAAATGCCTTTCAGCAAAGTCAGGATAGTTTTTAAGTTTCTCCGCATATACCTCACTGACTTTCCGGCAGATGACATCATCAAACAAGTATCCGCCGATGTCAATCAGGCTGTGCCATTTGTCATCCTTGTCTCCTTTATAGGACGGATAAAGCAGCCGGATTCCATATTCATTATCCGCTTTATAAATCTGGATATCCTTGATTGTAATGGCATTCTCATAGGTCAGCGTAGCATAGCCAAGCAGATCCTTTTTCACATATATTATTACAGAGACATCCAGATTCGGCGCATAATTGTCCCGGCATAATGCATCTTTGATACTCTTTCCCACCGCAAGGTCAATCTCCTTTTTCATTTCGCTGCTGACTTCGAACACATCTTTCCAACCCATCTCGCCTGTTTTTCTGCGCGGCAAAAAAATAACGGGCTTCTCCGTCCCGTCATTTTGCTTAATCAGCCGAACAATAACTTCCTGAATAATAAACAGGCCGTCTATCGTCACCGTCCCGGCTGCCATAATCCCATTTTTTTCAATGATCTTCATATCCGCCTGGATATCCATTTCTGTCTCCACCTCCCCGTTCTTTGCCTCCCAGTTCTCCGCTTCCCAGTTCTCCGCTTTCCTGTGCGGATAAATCTTCGATACGCGAAAAATACCCTGCAGCCTCCTCCGGCGGAATCTTTTCAAAATAATCCGCGCCATACTTTCGCTCGATGGACGGCTGCAAAAGCTAATCCAACATCGCTGTCCACGCCGCCTGCTCCTTCTCCCGTTTCTCTTTTATCCGTTTTTTCAGATCCGTATCTTTTTCCCTCAGCTTTTTCAGCTGCTCTTCCGCTTTCTGTATCTGCCCAGCCAGCTTCTCCTGCTGTTTCCCCATTTCCATCTTCATCATCCTCTCTCAATTTTCAGGGGAGATTATTAATACAATCTTCCCCTGATGACGCACTGTGATGTAGAGTGTTGCAACCACCAGTCCCTGATGGTGCTCTGTAACGTAGAGTGTTGCAACTACCTGCCACTGATAAGCCGGAATCCCAATTTTGCCAAAGTTTGCCGGAGATTGTTCTTAAGCGCCTGCTATCTCCCTGCACGTTTCTTCATCATTCTTCTCTGCTGCTCCGTTTTTACCGCCTGGGAAAGCCCGTCTGCACCCACGGCTGAATGTGAATTGTTGCAAATATCATCCGTCAGCCCCAGTGTTTCCGGCTTTAGTACATCGTCTTTATTCACCTCCAGCAGCTTATAATTCTGTGCCAGAGCCGGTGCATATAAAATCTTACTGACGGGATCGTATTCATGGACAAAATCAGAAAGCTGTTCATCCAGCGCAACAATTTCTGCATTTACATTTTCTATAATCTCATCCATCTCCCTGTCTGTTATATTGTTCTTTGGATAAATTAACAGCTCATGCACGGAAGAGGGTATCATATAGAAGCCATCCGGACACATGGCGGATACCTGGTCTAAAACCCCAGGATAGAACAAGACACTTGCCCCGCGAAACAGTTCCTGGTTTGACAATACAATCAGTCCGCTGTTGCCGAGTCCCATCACACCCATAGGATTCTCCAGCATATCCGGCACATCTATTCCGAGCATTTTCTCTAACACACTTCCCATGTCGTTTATCTGTACCGGATAACGTGATTCCGAATTTTTCAAAGCCTGGGCATGGAGTTCTTCAGTTGTCACTCCGTACCGGGCTTTCATCTCGTTTGTTACCGGAGCCGAAAATCTGCCGTTTTCGCCTCGTCCTATCTCAATCTTATAGATAGCTGCGATATCCCCCATTTTTAAATGCGGACGGTGGGCAAGCATCTCCGCGTTTTTGGTGCATCCAGCCGTATCCAGGATTATGTTGTCCTTCGCATACTCCCAGTTATCTACCATTTTCCCTATGTCCGGGACATTATTTCTGCCAAATGCAATGACATCCTTCTTCTGCACATCATGCTGAACCTGCAAATCGGAAATCTGGTTCATCAGCTGCGGCAATTTCCTGCCTTCTTTGTAGAGAGTGTAGAAATCATCCAGATAAATCACAGGTGCCACATTCTCATCAGGTGCCTTGATGGTAAACGCCATTTTCGGCCCGGTCGCTTTGTATGTTTCGGAAACATCAATATCCCAATCCTGATAAGATTCCGGAAGATAGTCTTTTATATTCATTTCCACATACTCACAGAATTCGTTTAAATCCATGTCTTCATTCATTCGGTCACTCATTCTCTTCCTCTCCTTCCGCTGATTTTTCCGGTCTGATTGATTCTCTGACTGGCTCTTCTGACTCCTCCGGCTTTCCTGACTTCCCCGGCTTATCCGGCTTCTCGAAATCCATACGTTCCTGCTGCATTTTCATCAGCGCATCCGAATACGCATAAATTCTGGTCTCCCGTTTCACTGTTTTTTCTGTGAATTCACAAATAATCATATTGCATCCTCCTGCTTTTCTAAAGTGCTTTATTTTTATGTTTTTTCTGACACTGTTCTGTGTTTCGTCCCGTTTTCTGCTCTGATTTCTCTTTTGATTTTTGATCCGGTCTCTGTTCCGTTCTCTCCTGCTGTAGGTTTCGCCCCCGCTGTTCTTCTGCCAATAGTGCTTCCTGACTTCTGGCATATCCTGTCAGCATCTGCCGCTCCCACACAAAATCCGGCAGTTCCGTAAAACCGACACTGTCCACATACCAGGCTTTCGTCTTTCCATTCTGGTTCATCAGGATCACATCACTCACCGAAAGGGAATGGCCTTTAAAATCTTCTGGGAGCGCCAGGTTAAACCGTTCAAAAATCATATCCAGCGTTTCCACTTCAGAAAGAGTCTCTGTCTTCGAAAGATTGCTGACATAGATCAGATCGTAATCAGCACCGTTCACCTTGTGGTTCAGCTTTTGTAAAAGCTTCGTGCCTTCAAATATATACGAGCGGCCCGCACTATCCCGGTTAATCTGGTAGATTCCAAAAGAATCCGCCTTGCCATTCAGGAGCATAGTCTCTACCGGTCTCTGCTCCATGCGCTTTACTTCTGCCCGGAACAGATTGATGAAGCCATCCAATACAGCCGGATGGCTTGTCACAAGAGTGTGGGGCTGAACCAGCTGGACCGGATTTGATTTATCCATTTTTGCAGCCATTTGGGGGCAGGTTTCTACTGCCCACCTTTTGTTCTCCCATGAAAATCTGCCGTCATAGCTTTTATACAACACCGTGGAAGCCAGTACAAAAGCAACACGCTCCGTTCCAAATTTATCCATCACGGGAACCACAGCTTTATCGTTCAGCCTCATCCCGTCAAAATTGTTACGGATTGCTTCCTCTATCGCCGTGCCACAGTCATCGTTCAGCCGATTCGATGAGCGAAGCTTCTCCATCTCCCCATGTTCCAGCGCATAAGAAAAGCTTTCTTTATACAGAGGTGGATAAATTACAGGTATTTCCTCTTCTGACCGATTTTCATTTTTTTCTTTAACGTCCTTCATCTCTGACATCCTTTCTTTTTTCGCAGGTACATATCTCCTGTGGCAGCTGTAGGCAAGTCCGGACCTGCACATATCCCGCAGCCAGTCGTCAAACTGCGCGTACTCCTTCCTGTCAATAATCGTCTCATAGACCTGCTCCATCTCTTCTTTTGTAAAGAGCCGATCCGCCAGATCCGGATGCGTTTCCCTCACATCCTCGGCGAAGCGGAAATAATCCCTGTAATAATTATCAAAGGTGTCGAGATCTTCACGCTTCCGGAATGTCACGTAAGCTCTGTCCTTCACAAAAGCTACAGCTTCATAGAACTTCGTTTCGCTGACAATCCATGTAATCGCTTCCTTCAGGACATCCAGCGACTGACATGAAAAATAATGTCCATAAATACGTCCATCCGCCGAATAAATATCAACAGAAAACCAATAGTCAGATTCTGAGAAATCAACACAGTCTGCATATTGATAGCCCTTTTCCAATCCATGATCCTTTACCGTTTCAAGTTCAGCCAGTTGATCTTCCTCATACTCCAATAACATTTCAAAAAAATTCTGCGGTGTCATGCTTCTCATCCTTTCATATTCTCCGACAGGCCGGAGAAACCTCCCCTACCCACTTCATCCTGCCGCCAGACGCGAGTTCTTAACGGGCAGTACGCTATCCTTTTATTGCTCTTATGGCGCAGCCTGTCTGTTTCCTGCTCTACCCTTCTGATCGCTACAGTAGCAGTCGGATCAGCATGGGTTGGCCGGTTCTCCCTGGCCGTAAACATTTCCTGCCTTTCATAAACCTCCTGCTTTGTAATCCAGTGGATAACCGGCTTGTATCCATTAGCCATCCTTATCCCCTCCTTCTCTCGTATAATAAGCACGCTTGCCGCCATTACTGTTACGCGCGGCAGTTACCTGTAAGCGTACATTTTTTGTTTTGTGTTCCTGAATCGGCTCTGATCCTGGCTTTGCCTGCTCTGATTGCTTTGGCTGTTTTGGACGCTCAGATTGCTTTGGGCGTTTTGACTGATTTGGCTGTTTTGACTGCTTTGGACGCTTTGCCTGTTTTGAATGCCTTGATTCCCCTGGTTCTGCGGCCAGCCTGGGGATTGTCCCGATTCGCTCCTCCCCGGAATGCTCCCTGCAGTAATCGGCTGATTCTTTTCGGTTCCTGCATAGGAGACAGGTGCCATCGGCGCTGTCTTTTCGCCCACACCGACCGCATCCATACTGTCTTTCTTGTCCATATTCAGAAGGGCGTTCAGTTCCGCAAGCCGCACAGATTTCTCTGCCAGTTCCTGCTCTTTCGGGAATGGTTTTTTCAGTTCTTCCTGCGCGTTCTGCATCTGCTGGCGCAGGTTCTCAAGCTTCTGCTCCGCCTCCGGCAGCTGTTTTTCTCCAATCGAAGTCAATGCGTGGTTGATACGTGTGATATTGCCGGTCGGATCTTTTCCAAGCTCTACATAGTGTCTCCCACCGCTTTTTTGAAGTGTCAGTGTAAATTTTTGCGTAAGCATGACAAACCCGGCCTGCATGGAAAAGCCATGGTATTCCCCGATCACTCCATCCACACCCGCTGCCCTCATAGCGATAGCCGCGTTGATAATCGCCTCACCCGCTTCCTTATATTCTTTGTAGACCGTACCATTGACCGTCATCGAAAAATGCTCCTTATCCAGTGCCGGAATCGCCGCCACCGCTTCGGCATCTGCTTTCAGGCCGACAATATACTGCTCGGTTGCCTTGATTTCGCCCGGATATTTCTTTGCCACATCCGATTCCAGCTGATAGAACTGGCTTTTATAATTCGCCTTCAGGAGTTTCAGCTTGCTCACATCTACATCCAGCGACATCTTTTCCTTTATATAAGGGTTGCTTGTCGCGAGAGCTTTGATCTCCGCATAAGTCAAGGCCGTATCATCCACGTCTTCAGCGGAGCGAACCGGCGACTTTGAAGTCATGATCTGCGAAATAAATTTCTGCTTCGTCTCCAAAGTCTGCCAGCTGAATGCATCGAAGGTGCCTTCCGTGACATAACGGTAAATCTTTACTTTTTCGTTCTGGTTGCCCTGCCGGAGGATTCGGCCTTCGCGCTGTTCGAGGTCAGACGGTTTCCACGGCACATCCAGATGATGCAACGCGATCAGCCGGTCTTGGACGTTCGTACCGGCTCCCATTTTTGCGGTTGAGCCAACTAAAATACGGACCTGTCCGGTCCGCACTTTTTTAAATAATTCTTCTTTTTTTACTTCTGTGTCAGCGTTATGGATGAACGCGATCTCCTCCGGAGGTACTCCTTTTGCGATCAGCTTATTACGCAGATCATCATAGACGTTGAAAGAGCCGTCCTTTTTCGGTGTAGAAAGATCGGAAAAAACAAGCTGGGTCAGCCGCTTTTCTTCCGTTTCTTTCCAGATTCCATAAATGTTATCAACGCAGCGGTTTACCTTGCTGTTTTCATAGTCCGGGAGCATATCGTTCAGCAGCCGCTGATCCAGTGCCAGTTTTCTTCCATCGGTCGTTATCTTTAGCATATTATCGACCGATGAATCTACGCTGCCGTTCCGAACCATATCCGCACGTTTGGAAAAAGTCTCCACCATCTCTTTTTGAATCTCGCTCGGCTGCAGCTTCTCATCTATAAACTCTGACTCCGGGACAGGAAGGTTCAACATATCCGCTGTCTGCACATCCGCACACTCCCGGAAAACGGAGATCAGTTCCGGCAGGTTATAAAAGCGGGCGAACCTTGTTTTAGCACGATATCCTGTGCCTTCTGGCGACAATTCGATGGCGGTCACAGTCTCCCCAAAGGAAGCTGCCCAGGCATCGAAATTACCCAACCCCATTTCTTGTAGTGTGTCATACTGCAAATATCGCATGATGGTATATAATTCCGACATCGTGTTGCTTATGGGTGTACCTGTAGCAAAAGTAACTCCCCTTCCGCCGGTAATCTCGTCCATATACTGGCATTTCATGAACATATCGGAAGATTTCTGTGCGTCCGTCTGCGCAATCCCGGCCACATTATTCATTTTTGTATACAAAAATAGGTTCTTGTAATAATGTGACTCGTCTACAAATAATCTGTCAACTCCAAGTTGTTCAAAAGTGACCACATCATCCTTCCTGCTCTGGTCATTCAGTTTTGCCAGCTTTGCCTCCAGGGAACGCTTTGTCTTCTCCAGCTGTTTTACCGTGAAGCTGCGCTTTCCCATCCCGGATGCGTCAGCATCTGAAAGAGCGAGCATAATATCGTCGATCTGCCGCTCGATGGATGCCGCCTGTCTCTCAACGGAGAGAGGAATCCGTTCAAACTGGCTGTGCCCGATGATAATAGCGTCATACTGCCCGGTTGCGATCCGCGAACAGAATTTTTTCCGGTTTGCCGGTTCAAAATCTTTTTTCGTTGCCACCAGAACATTCGCCCCCGGATAAAGCCGCAGGAAATCGCTTCCCCACTGCTGAGTCAGATGATTGGGTACGACAAACAGGCATTTCCGTGCCAGTCCCAGACGGATGCTCTCCATCGCCGCCGCGGTCATCTCGAACGTTTTGCCAGCCCCAACGCAGTGTGCCAGGAGTGTGTTGTTTCCATATAAAATATGAGCCACAGCGTTCCTCTGGTGTTCCATCATCGTGATCTCCGGATTCATCCCAACAAACTGGATATGACTTCCGTCATACTCACGCGGACGAATGGAGTTGAACAGGGTATTGTAAGTCCTGCAGATTTCCTCCCGCCTACCCATGTCACGGAAGATCCAGTCCTTAAATTCATCTTTGAGCAGCTCCTGTTTCTGCTGCGCAAGCGTAGTTTCGTTTTGATTCAGGACACGTTTTTCTTTCCCCTCGTCATCCCTAATGGTATCATAAATTTTTGTGTCGCGCAGATTCAGCGCATCCTCCAGCAGCCGATAACCATTCGCACGTTTTGTTCCATACGTGGAATTAGTTCTTACATTATATTTATCAAACGACTTCCCGGCGATCTGCCACTGCCCAGTGTGCTTCGAATACAGGACTCTGATGTGGTCTCTCATCCGCCATGGTGGCCGGAACATCTCCTCCATAAACTCCTGGATATATTCCTGCTTCACCCAAGTCGCCCCCAGGCGCACCTCAATCTCCGATGCGTCCAGGTCTTTTGGCTGCACCTTTTCCAGATATTCCACATTCACCGTGTATTTTTCATCGTATGCCGCTACCCTTTTTGCTATCTCCAGCTTTTTGCGGACATTTCCGGACAGATAATCATCCGCCGTATGCCAGCCTGCCGTCTCGTCTTCCTGCAGTTCTTCTGCCGGGTCATGGAAAATCACCCCTTGTAAATCCTGAATGATTTTCCCATACTCGCCGGGTGTGCCAAGCAGTTCCGCCATATAAGGAAGGTCTACCTTTGCCTTTTCTCCGATGGAAAGGGCAAGCGCGTCGCTGGCCGTGTCCACGTGGGTCACCGGCTCTGCCCTGCGGATGGTTCTCCGTGTAAAAATATCTGCTTTGCGTTCCAGGTTCCCCTCTTCATCCAACATCTCAAGGGACGCCAGCAGGCTGTAGCTGTTGTCATTGGAAAAAGCCCGTTTGTTCGTCCTGTTGTTAATTAGCCCAAACTGTGCGGTGAAAGAATCATACTGGCTTTCCAGTCGCTGCTGCAGCTGTTCCACTTCTTCGTCGCTGCCATCGTTAAGCTGGCAGTCAATCAGCTCGCGAACAGTATCGCGCAGACCTACCATCCCAAGCACACGTGTTTTCATATCTTTCGAGAAAGTCATTTTCCGCATCTGCGAGTTCTCACGGTAATAGACCTCTCCATCCTCCTCTGTGAAACTGAAATTTTTCACAGCCGGGTCTGCCGGGATCATGGTTGTATCTTCAACCAGTTCATCGTCCACAGGTTCATATTCCGTAATCTGTCCGCTGATGTGGTTTAACGCTTCATGCAGCTGTACGGACAACTCTGCGCCCTCGATTGGTCTGACCGTCACCTCCTGCCTGCCATACTGTGTACTCTCTGTCGTAAACTCCCCCAACACCATCTCCGGATGCTGCGCAAAGTAAGAGTTGACCATATATCCTTCCGGTGTGGTTCCAAGTTCCACCCAGGATGGATGCTCGATACTGGCGCGGTCACGTTTCTGTAAAAACAGGATATCCGCGACCACCCCGGTGTTGGCATTCCGCAGGAAAGCATTCTTTGGCAGCCGGACTGCTCCCAACAAATCTGCCCGGTTGCCGATATATTCCCTCACGGATGAATTCGCTTTGTCCATCGTCCCGCTTGATGTGATGACCGCAATCACCCCGCCTGGACGCACCAGGTCAATCGACTTTGCTATAAAATAATCATGGATCAGGAAATTCTGCCGGTCATAGCGCTTATCCGCTACTTTGTACGAGCCAAACGGTACGTTCCCAATCACGCAGTCAAAAAAGTTGTCCGGATACTGCGTTGTCTCAAAACCCTGCACAGAGATCGTATTACGCTGATACAGTTGCTGCGCAATCCGGCCGGAAACACTGTCCAGCTCAACACCATACATCCTGGCGTTTTCCATGCTTTCCGGGATCAAACCCATGAAATTCCCGACACCGCAGGACGGCTCCAGAATATTTCCGGAACAGAGCGCCATTCGCTCAAGAGCTTCATACATGGCCTTGATAACAGTCTGAGAGGTGTAAAATGCATTCAGCGTAGACGCCCTCGCTTCCTTATATTCATCCTCTGTAAGAGCAGAACGAAGTTCCTGATATTCACCACTCCATCCTTCCGCCCTTTCATCAAAAGCCTGCGGGATACCGCCCCAACCGACATATCTTGAAAGTATCTCCTGTTCTTCTGCGGTCGCCAGGCGGTTTTCTGTCTCCAGTTTCTTCAACAGGTGGATTGCATCCATATTCGCCCGGAACTTTGTTTTCTGGCCGCCTGCACCCAGGTCATCATCCGTGATGCGGAAGTTGATGCGTTCCTGATATTGTGATTCCGAGTCAGGCTTTGTTTCCACTTCCGGCTGATCTTGCTCTGGGTCAGGATTTGTTTCCACTTCTGGATGATTGTCCTGCTCTGAACCAGGGTTTGTCTCCACTTCCGGTTGTTCTGATGCAAACTGTTCTGAAACATGCTGCTCTGATAGCGATGACTCTGATTCTTTCTGTTTGGATTCTTCCGAACTTTCCTGTTCTTCACTCCTGTCCGGGTTCAGTTCCAGAACAATACTTCGAAGTTCTATATCTCCCGCAGGATCAGCTGTGACTTGATGGACTGCTTTAGCTGCTTCTATTTCTTCATCTGAAACGCTGACAAGTTCATCATAATCCAGATTTCCCAGTTCCACAGCGATCAGGTCTTCCAGGGAATCATATTGTCTGGTTTCGATCAGTTCATTATTAAAAAATCTCTCCAGTCGAAAATCAACCAGATTGACAAACACTTCTATCGGCAGTTCTTCCTCTCCAACCGTCGTATATCCAATGCCTACTTTTGCCGGGTCATCAAAATCTGCCGGGACACCAAATTCAGCAATAGAATACCAGTTAAGCAGCTGCTTTGCCCTCTCCAAAGGGGGAAATTGTGCTTTTGTCTGGTAGTTCTCAATTAAATCATTCCGATAGTCCTCTGCCTGCCACCGGCTGTCAAAAACCACGGTATTCCCATCCGCATTTATATAATAATTATTCAGTCGGCTATCCCAGATAGAGTATTCCTTTTTCGACGGATGCCAGTCCACATCAATCACACTGAAACGCTCAGATGGCGTGAGTTCACCCCTGGAAGCCTCTCCCGGATTTGCCCCAGTTTCCGTTTTTTTATTTTTCTTTTCTTTTTCATCCCCCTCCTGTGGCAGCTGGTATTTCGCCCTGGCAGCATCGACCTCTTCCAGTGTCATAACATCCTCAGACAGCGCCCCAACCAAATCAGCGGAAATCCCATCGCCGCTGTCACGCGAACGTTCTTCCGCATCAGCAATCAGCTGCATCTGCTCCGGCGGGAAGTCCGGGTCTGCAAGCGGTTCAAGATCGAGTTCCTTTTGTGCCGCATCGTAGATCACATCCATCTGCTCGCCGCTGAAATCATCGTGGCTCACGCCGCTTTGCTCCAAGGCATCCATGACCCGTATTTCCGTAGAAAAATCATAGGCCGGTGCTTCCTCTTCGTAATACGAGCGGACAAATTCGACGGACTCATTCCGAAAAATCGGATAGCGGGCTTCTTTGGCCATGGTCATATCCTGCAGGCTGACAACGCCAGTCTGATAATCCACGGTATCAATCCGAAATTCCCGGCCATCTACATGAATCAACGCATCCAGCGGCAGATAATCTTTCCAGTTGAAATATTTCATCAGCCGATGTGTGCCATCCGCTCTCTCATTCATCAGAGCAAGGCTCTCGCCTTTCTTGCGGATCATTTCAGAAAATGCGGACCACTGGTCCACCGGGAAGGCCGTAAACAAACGGGTATCCGTCCCTGTCGGCTTTTCAAAAACACGGCTCCGGATAATCTGCGATACAAGCCTCGCGTCATCCCCATAAAACTCAAAATATCCATGCTGTTCGAAGCCAACCAGGGTACTTTGGTAACGTTCCTTGATTGCGTTGTATTCTTCCGCAGCCGTCTCACTCAACTGCCATATGTTAAAAGTCTCTGCCGGCGCAGACGCGGAAAGCGTCGGATAGGTCGATTCAAACACCTCTCTGTGCAGGCGGTTATGGAATCCGCCGTCATCATAGTATAGGCGGTATAATTCCATATCTTCCAGAGAATCCACTGCACGCTTAATGGCCGCATTCCCCTCAATCTCCGCATTTTCCCGGTCTGAATTCCTGCAGGCATTCTGATATGCCGTATCTTTCAGAACTGCAGCTTCGACAAGTGGGAGATAATACTCATAAGGGTCGCGGATTGTAGGAGCATGAGACGAAGTTCCAGGTGGCTCCGCCTCTGTAATCTTCTCTTCCGTTGATTCCGGTTTTGATGCTTGTTTTTCTGACTCCTCCGCCTCTGGAACTTTCCCTTCCGGCAGTTTTTCTTTTGTACCTCCTGCATCCACCACATCCGTACGTTTTTCCACTGTCTTTTCAGGCGCCGGTTCCGCCACTTTCTGTTCTTCAGCCACAGTCTCAAAAGCATCTGCATCCATATAATCAAACAGCGTCATCTGCCGGTTCTCAATCAACGGCTCTTTTCGCTCATTCTTGTTGGGGAACAGGGTATAGCTGCCATCTACATAGCCACGCATATCCGCAAGAATTCCGGATCGCTCCTGATATCTAAAATCGTCAAGCGGAAGCGCAGCCAGTGCTTCCTCCATTGCCTTCAGCACAGATTGCATTCTGCTGCGGTCTTCCAGAGCTTCAGTCAGATCTTCCAGACTGCCCCCATAAGCAAGTACCTGGTCCTGCTGGTAAGCGAACGGACGCGGAATCTCTGGCGGCAACCCTCCATAAAAGCTCAGGATTTTCGAAGCCATCGTCTTTCGTTCATATGCGGCCATATGGTCATAGTCTGCGGCAGACAAAAATCGTCCGTTTTCAATCAGAAAATCAATCCTCTGTGCCACCTTTTTCCACGGCAGCAGTATCTCTGTCTCCGGGTTGCTGATTCCCTTTCTGCTGAACCGCAGTCCCTTCCCATCATAGTCAGCCCAGGAATCATCCGCCCCTGAGAGGGCATTGCTCTGGCCGCCGGTTCCGTATTTTTCTTTGATGAAGTTTGTTCGCTCTGTCATAGAATCGTTCTGCAGATAGAACGAATATGTGGAGAGCCTGCCTTCTGAATATGCACCTCCTCTTGCCAGATACGCATCAATCTCATCCTGCGTGATAAACATCTTATGGTCCTGCCATTGAAAACCAGGCCGGGCCTGATACGGCACAGTTGGTAACGCCAGGCACTGAAACTGCCGCAAGATTTTTTGTGGATTATAAAAACGGAATCGCATCAGGTCATGATTGCTCTCATAAACATTCGCGAATCCTTCCAGCCTCGCATTCAGATCAACAAGGAAATCGCGCTGTGCAAGAAGTCCCGACAGTTTTTCCTCAATATCCGGAAACCCACCTGAAAACGGCTCCATATCTGCAAAAACATGTTCCGCAACTCCTTCTGACATATCCCTTTCAAAATAAGCCAGGGACTGCGCGTGTTCCTTTATCACAGTATCTCTTGCCGCATCCAGTACCGGCTGTAATGCGTATTCCCCCTGCTTCAACAGCTGGTGGATGCGGCTGCTCACGTTCTCCCATGATAAAAATGCTTTGTCCAGTATCTGGTCATGCACGGTGTGTCCGAGCGCGATCTGCATCCCGGACGGGTCAAACCACACAGAATACTCTTTTCCATCAATCTCAAAGCCCTTTCCACCCGTGCCATACTCTGTGCGAACAAACTCCGTGTATTCCTCGTCTGTCTGATCTGACATGAAATTATGGATCAGGCGCGGCAGGCTATGAGTTTTGTTGCCGCCGGTCCGAAGGATTTCATCCACAACTTCTTCCGGTATCGAAATTTCCCCCGCATAAAGCGCAGCCTCCCGCTCCTCGATGTCGCGGATCTGCTCATCCATCGTCGGAGTTTCAGGCAAAGATAAAGCAGAGACGATTTCCATCTCTGCTTCATCCATTACTGTTCCATTGCTTTCCTCTGTCTGGTCTTCAATCAGATGTAGATCAGTTCCTGATAAATGGTCTCTTCCGCCATCTCTTTCAGGCTGTTCTGGTGCGCCACCCACGCCATCTGGTCGCTCTTCTCCGGCCCCGGATATGCTTTCTGCAGCCCCTCCATCAGGACTTCCAGACGCTCCTGCGCGGTCTTCTCGATGTCCGCCAGATAGCTGTTCAGCTTCCCTTTCAGCAGGAGTGACGAATACATCCCCCGCTTGTTCTCCTTCAGATATGTCTCCCGGAGCATCCCGTACTTCCCGATGCTCTCTTCCGGAGTCTCGTCCGTGATCGTCAGGTTCGGATAAAGATAATCCCCGCTGCGGTAATAGGTCAGTTCCATGGTCATTTTCTCCTTTTTGTTCTGCTGTGTGGTCTGTTTCTGGTTCAGGTTCCTGAACGGTTGGATGTCTGGTTTCCGGTTTTTCAGGCTCCTGATCTGCCTTGTTGGGAATATTGTAGCTTCCCCGATTCTGATTTGCAACTTTGTCGCGGCTCTCTTCCAAAATTATTTTTCGCACCGTGCGTCCGATATCAATCAGCACCGGCTCGCTTGCCTGCCATACCGCGTCACCCAGATGCGTCAGAAGGCCGATATCACGATATTTTACAATATTTCGGAAATCATCTGCTTCCACAAAATTTGCCGGATCAAGGCCGCACCGCCTGGAAACGGTATATAAAATACTCATGGCCATCAGAAATCGGAAATCTTTCCTGATTGTTTCCGTATCCGCCCCAAGATACGAACTTTCAGCTTCTGTAAGAAGGCTCTCTACCGCGTCATCCAGATAATTCTCCGTCTGGATGACTGCCACTCCCATCAGTGCCGCCTCCAGGTTCTCAGAATAATTATCCTCAAGGCCATACGTTTCCAACAGGTGATCCCTGACAGTATCATAATGCTCCGGGAGCAACTGCCACAGGACAGGCTGCCTGCCATTTCTGGAAGGAGCCGTATCCGACACATCGAAAACATAGCGCGGCCTGGGGCGGGCACCGGTCTGTTTATCAATCAGTGCGATTCCCTTTGAACCACGCTTAATCCAGCAGTTCATTTTCTTGCTCCACACATCAAATTCCGCGCAGGCAGTCGCATCCGGACGCTGCGCGTGGATCAGCAGGGTATCCTCGAATGAATAACGGTACAGACGCGATGATGTATCCAGATAGTCCATCCACTTTTCCGGGGACGCCGATATCTCAGCGGCATGATCCTCTGCCAGTTTTATTACTTCATTAATTTTTGCCATGCGTCATCCACCTTCCTTACGGAGTCCGTCCTACTTTCCGTTTGCGGGTTTCTTCTTTCTGCTCCGTTCTCTGAGGCTGTAAATCCTCCTGCTGCTGCTGTTCCTGTTCTTCTGAAAGCTGCTCCGTCTCACTTGAAATGCCTTGCGTTTCCTCTGAAATCAGTTCTTTTTCTTCGGAAAATTCTTCCGATGCTTTTGAAATCTGCTTTGTTTCTTCCCGGGAGGCATCTATTTCTTTTGGAATCTGTCTTACTTCCTCAGAACGTCGCTCGCTCTCTGCCATTTTTGTAAGCTGGCCAGACTTTTCTGCTTCCTGTCCAGCATAATTCGGATCGTTTTCCGTTTCTTTTGAAATCTGTGCTGTTTTCATCGGCATCTGATCCATTTTTTCTGAATTGTGCTCCGAATCTTCCGAAATCACTTCCTGCTTCTCCTTCTCAAACCGGCATCTGATATAGTCCCATATCTCGTTAAAGAGGTTTACCTTCGTACTGCGTCTCCCATTATCATAATATTCCGGAAGAGCCTCCACCACCATCGCCATATCCTTCAGCATACTGCGTGACACTTCCCGGTCTTCAAAAGTGGAATAAATATCGTTTTTCGCAAGGCTTAAAAAGTTCCCGGCTCCGCGATATTTCTCGAAAGGATGAGAGAATCCATCCGGGAGGTGAAGATAAAAATCAAGTACCTTATGCGCCGCCTCTTCCTGAGACAGAGCACTGCTGATTCCTGGCTTTTCATCCAAATTCTTTTCACCCATCTCTGAAAGCGTCTGCATCTCCTCGTAATTTCTCGCCAACAAGAAATCTCCGTAACGGTCCTCTATCGCCTTATCGCTTTTGAGGTACTGATGGAATGCCTGGCTCACTGACTCATAACTGCGCATCAGCGCATACAAGGACTCTTTAAAATGCTCAAGCTCTTTCTCCAGATCCGCCTGCCGGATGATTTTCATCGGTACGCCCATTTTCATTCGCCTCCTTTTCTGCCGGAATCCCGGCATCCTTCCTCATAAAATAATTTGCCAGCATCTGCATGTTCCTGGCCGGAAGCTCCGGATTGCGGATCTGCTCAAGCTCCTTCAGCGGCATCCCCGCTTTCACCGCAGCATAAATTATCTCGAACTGTTCATCCGTATATCCTGGATTTTTAATCAGGTCGATTACAAAATCGTCTCGCTTTCTGTTCTCTTTTTTCTTATGCTTCTGGTGGAACGGAAGAAGTCCTTTCTTTTCCGGTCTTGATAAATGATCAGCATCAGATATTTCTGCTTCTCGCACACTGCCCGGATTTCTTTCATAACTTGAGTTTCCTGTAGCAGTTGAGTTTTTCATTACAGCCTGTTCCTCTGGTGCTGCCGGTTTCACTGCTTCCGGCTGATTTTCACCAACCACAGCATTATCCGGCTGCAATGTTCTTTCCGCTAACTGTGCTTTCAATTTTTTATTTTCACTCATCAGATGATCGCGTTCCTCCGCCAGTTTCTGATTCTCTACCTGAACCTCTTCCAGTTGCGTCCGCAGCGCATCCAGTTCTTTCTGAATAGAATCCAGTTTCACTGTGCAGGTTCCAAGCTCCGTCTCCAGGGCATCCCGTTTCCTGTCTGCTTCTGACTGCAGGAGTGATTTTTCCGTCTCAAACGTAGTTTTCAGCGAACGAATTTTTTCCTCTGAATATTCATGCTGCTGTTTCAGCCGTTCCTCCGCAGCCTCCCGTTCGCTCCTGATCCGGTCATCCGCGTAAGCTTTGCTGTTCTCCTGCTCCTTCTTTAAAAATTCCATCTGCAGGTCAAACCGCTCCCTTGCCAGTTCAGTCTCATGCCGCAGTTTTTCAATCTCATCGAACTGGCTGAATTTTTCCCTTGCAGCAAAGTCGGCATAAGAATCCTTTACCTCACTCAGGGAATAGTTTCCCTTATAGAATTTCATGGCGAATTCTTCGCCGCCAATCAGCGCAATGCAGCGCAACAGATCAAGACTGACAAGGCTGATCTCTCTCCCGTAGCAAAACACTTCTTCAATAAATTCTTTGCTGAATCCTTCCCGGCACATCAGATAAAGCTGCTCGATATGATGTGCATAGGAATCATCTGAATTAAGATAGGGGGCATAGTTCAGATATTTTTTCATCAGCTGCCCGGCTTTTTCATCCGCCACTTCCCGCCCCTCCAGGTCGATCTGCATGGCGGTCTTTATTTCTTGCTTATCCTGCTTTTCCTTCTGTCTCTTTTCCTGAGCTGAATTCTGCTCTGTTTCCCCGCGCTTCTTTTCCTGATCTGAATTTTGCTCTGCTTCCATCCGCTCTTCCGATTTATTCTTATTCGGATTCTTTCCCGATGGCTGTACCGGATGTTTTTCTGCCCGCCGTGTCATTCCGGTTCTTTTTACCTCTCCCTGTCTCTGTCCCATATTTTGTATCCTCTCTCTTCTCTTTGGTTTTGTTTTTGTGGTCCTCTCTCGAAATATCTCTTTCTCTCGCCGCCGGCTCCATCTGATAAAAAAGTTCGAACGTATCTTCAACAAGATTCTTTTCTTTTTTGTTATCTTTCAAAGCGCCGCGGCACTTGTCCATTTTTTCTTTTACTTCATTCCGTTGAAAAACCGCCTCCCCATATGGGCAGACGGTTTCAATCAGTTTCATCAGTTCTTCCATTTCCTGCTTCGTCTCCGGCTGCGGATCAGACTGATATTTCTCTTTCAGCTTCTCATACCTGGATACGTAGTAAAACGGCTGCTTCTTATAATATTTTGTCCGGGCTGCCGAAAGCTCACGCTCCAGAGCTTCCCGTTCTTTTGTCAGTTCCTCCTTCCTTTTCATCAGATCAGATTCGTCACCAATATCGTGATCAAGCATATACCGGATGGCATCAGACAACTTTCTGATCTCCAGGATATCCTGCTTGTTCCGAACCCTCTGCTCTTTTGTCATCCGCTCCGGTTTCCGGATAAAATAAGTGTTATTCCATCTTTTCCAGAAATTCCTCTGAAACGGTGTCATCTTCCAGCCGGGGCAGCGGATGATTTTCGCGTAAATCACTTCACGCATCTCCTGACGGTCACCATATGTCTTGTAACGGATTTCAATTGCCGGTTTGGTTCCCTTGTCCGCGATCCTCTGAATAATTTCTTCTTTTGCGTAACCATCTCCAAGCCGCCCGGTACGAAATGCCCTCCCGGCTCCTTCCGGAAGCAGGGAGAGGAACTTTCCATTTCGCGTCACCGTGTATCCATCACTGCGCAGGTAATCGAGAAAAGCTTCATAGCTGTCTGAAAACTCAATCGCTTCGTCAATGTCATCCCGGATAATATCCGTCCAGCTGTAATACTCTCCCTTTTCCATCTGCTTTGGCCGTTTCCACTCTCCGTAATTTCTACCACGCCGTTCCTCGTCATACTCCAAAGTCGGCAGATGATATTTTTTGCAGATACGGTCGGTAATCGGCTGAATGCGGTTTTCCCAGTCACCCTTTGGCGAATGAAATTTCAGGCCATCCGTTTTTGATACCGAGTCGAACGTGATGTGTACGTGCATATGCGCCTTGTCATTGTGGACAGCGAACGCATAATAATAATCGTCTCCCAGCAGCTCCCGGCAGAATTCTTCCGCAGCCTGAAATGCCGTCGCCTCATCGATGCCGCAGTCCGGCGGGAAGGAAAGCATATAGTGAAAAGCCTGACTCCCGTCCTCCTTTCCCCAGAATTTTTTATTCTCTATCATCGTCCGATAAATCATCTCCGGAGTCCTGCCGGCGTTTCCTCCGATCCACAGACCGTTCCCGCACTTTTCATGCCGGCAGATATAAAATAAATTTTTCTTCAGGTGCGAAGCCTTGTTGCTCCCCTTCGTCTCTTTGATTCTCAACAGCCGAGTCACCGCCATATCTCTATCCACCTCTTCTCGTTTTTTTCGATTTTGCTTTACCAGTATCCGATGCAGCCCCTTCATGATTTTTTTCATTTTTCATTTCACCATCGTATTCCGATGCGAAGAAATAATTTTCATTTTGGGCTTGCAGCAGCTGAACCGTTTCGTAATACTTCCAGTCAATTTTTTCAAGAAGCTCCGACAGTTTTTGATAATCCATGTTCGTAATAAATCGTCTGGAACTGCACGAGCGCACCACCTGATTGATGTTCGTCCCGATTTTCAAAACTGAACTTTTCAGTTCCTGCAAAGCTAAGCTCGACTCCGGCGGAAGCTGAAAAATCTTTCTTCTCATGTAATCCGATTCTGATAGGCCGTTGCGTTCTGCCTGCTCGGCAATCTTCGCAGCCTCCGCTTCCGTGCAGCGGAATGCTTTCCAGACTGTCCTGTTTGCCATCAAATCTCACCTCTTTTCTTCTGTCCAATTTTCTCTGTTTCTATCGTAAAAAGCTGTTTCACAGAGGCCATTTTCGAGCCCCAGAGCAGCCCCTAACAACTCCGTAACAATTCCCGAACACAGCCGTCTCCGGCACCTGCACTGCAATAATTTCACCTCCAAATCAGCAAAAATCCCCCTTCCAGCGTACACATTTCTCCGATGTTATTCACAGGTAATGGCAAGATACGCCTTTTGTTTCACAACGGCCTCTTGTCAAGGGGCTTGCGCCCCCTGATACCCCCAAAACCGCTGTTTCACGCCGCCTTAAAATGGCGGCAAAATCCGAAATTATTACATGGCAAATGTATGCGAATATTACGACGAAAAAAATGTTACAGGGTCAAAAAAAGAGCCGATTTCTCGACTCTTTCACGGCACTATTTCATTGAATGTCAACGGGCCATTTTACCCGGCTTGTCTTTCCCCTTCAGCTGCCCATCCGCCCGTTCTGCATCAACTACTAATTTCTGGACCGGCACACCGAATGTCTGCGATAAAATCTGCAAGCTCCTCCACGCTTCTGCATTATTGCTTCGCGGCGATATCACTGCTTCGGATTTTTTTGTGACCGGGTCAGCCAGAATCACGCTTCCCTCATCTGCGCGGATTGCGTTCAATTGCCTGCCGCAAATCCGAATCTCTCTTTTCGCAAAAACCGGAATATCCCGCAGCGATCGTACCGTCTTCTTATAACTCGCGTATAGCTCGTCACCACTGATTGTCCGCTCGGCAAAAGATAAGTTCCTTTCATGCAGCTTTTCAAGCGCGGGCACAAGCACCCTCTGATATTTCGTAATCAAAAATCTGGAGTAAAATCGTTTCCTCGCATCACTGATATAGGGCGTTGCTTCGATCAATTTTAAAATTTCACCCATCTCAATCCGGGGCACAATTACAGCAAGGGCACGGTTAACATCTTCGTTTTCACAGGAATATAAATACTGTCGATAGGAGATTTTGCTTCCGTTCCTGTCTTTAATCACTGACATCCCATTCATCGCCTCGTTGTCCGCAAGCCGGTCAGACAAAAGTTCATCCGCCACCAGCGGACACAGACAGGAGCCACAATCATAAACCGGAGCCAGCTTCCGCTCATTTCCAATTTTTGACAGGAAGCCCCAGTTTCCATTATGCCGATCCGTGTTCCCAATAAAAGCATCCGCCACAAACATCTCCGCGTAAAATTTCCGAATTTCCTGTTCGCTGATTCCCGGCGTGTATTTCGCAATCTCTCCTATCGTCTCGAAGCTCGGAGTCTGCGCTCCTTTTGTGTCATCCGCACTGCTGAGGGAAGTAAGTTCTGCCTCGCTGAGCCGGTAACCATCTGTTTCCAGATTTTTGCAGGCACAGGCGATATATGTTCTTTCCTCCCCCGTGGATGACTTCGCGGTATATTCTCCCAATATCACATCCTGCACCGGAATTCCCAACAGCTTCATAATCCGGCATCCCAAAAATTCAGAAAAAGCGTTATTAATGTATGATAAATCACGTCCGAGTTCCCTCACCGGATCAGGAAGTTTCAGCAGATATTCATTCCCGTCGTCCAGTACCACTGTCTCTTTCCGCTCCGATCCACCGAAGCGGTTAAAAAGCTTTTCTGTAATGTGCGCATTAAAATTATACTCATTCATTTACTTTACCCCTCTGCGCAGCAGTTCCCTTAATCGAAAAAAATCTGCCTCTGTCATAATATCCATATGCGACGCAAGCTTCGTATCCACATACAGGCTGTCAAAAGTTCGCTGCATCTCATACAGTGTATCATTGTTATGATCCGCCATGTAATTTCCGCGTGCTGTCAAAAAATCTTCCAGCTCCTTTTTCATATCCGGCAAACGCGTAAAATCAAATTTTCCATATTCTTTCCTTATCGTATCATCAGGCACAATCTGATATTCTTTCGAATCACTCATGACGGCACTCTCCCCTCATTGCTTCCGGGCATTTCCCGGTGGCAGCTTCCGAAACCCGGAAAATACAAAGGCTATGCAGCGGAAGCTGGTGAAATTCTTCCCAGCAATCTTAACATAGCCACCTCATTTTTACAACAACGATTCCCGGCAAAGCGTGGAAAGTTCAGCGGGTGTAAGCGGCTTTACTTCTTCCTCCAGAGCTTTCAACGAAGGCGTGAGGATAAGCAGTTCTTCTTCTGTAATCTGCAAAAAGCGCACCCAGCTGTGAAGCCCTGCTATCCTCTTTTCAATCTGCTTTTGCTTTTTCTTCCCACCTGAGATTTTTCCAGCTTCAAACCGATTGCCAGGAATTTTTTCTCCGAGCAGTTTTTCCAATAGCACAATCACCTGCAAGCAGCGAACTGTTTCTGCAGCATCGCCATCCTTTACCTGAATACCTTTTCCACCAGATGTAATGATTGTCTCCATACCTGCATCCTATCCAAAAACTTCTACCCACGATATCGGTGCTTACTGATACGAATAAGAATTTTCGTCCCGGTTGTAAATTCCAGTCAGGCTGCTTCCATCAGACAGTGTGAAAATAATCGTTGCCGTCCGCGTGTCCGCGTCAATCTCATACGAGCTGACTGCCGCAGCAGTGACGTCACTGTAGCCATTCCGATACAAATAATCATAGAGCGTGTATTGCAACTCATAACGATTTGCGAGATAGTTCAGCAACGTCATGGGAATCCCCGTTACGGAAAGAGTCGTAGCATCATAGCTCCGCTCTGTTTCGGCGGAACTCTGTCCGCTCTGCACTTCAATTGCATCCTGCGCCTGTTCATCGCCTGCACTTTCGGTCTGCCTCTCCGATTCTTCCTCTGTATCGGATTCTTCCGCAGGCTCTTTCGCATCTTCGATCAGTAAAATATACTGTCCTGGATAATCCGGGTACATGATAACGGTAAGCCGGTTTTCTGAATTATCCATGCTCGCGCTGAATGCAAACGCTCCCTCCGATGAACACGGAATCTCGTTTTCAAATGTTATCTCCGTCACTCCGGTCAGATCATTATCCGATAAAAATGCGGACAGAGCCGTGAGAAAATCGGATTCCCGATATCCGGATTTTTCTTTCTGCTCTTCTGTCAGGCCAGATACCCTTATGGACGAGAGGATTATATTTTCTGAATCCCCGAAAATAATCTGCTGCCAACCCTCTGTCTCAGTTTCCGTTTCATCGTCAGGAGATGATTCATTCAGAGTTTCCGCTACGCTCTGATTATTCTCAGCTGTTGTATCGTCTTCTTCTGCTGCAGAAATTTCCGATTCATTCGCTTCACTCGTCCCGGTCACCTGAACGGTTTGTATTGCTGCAGCGGTTTCGGATTCTGATTCGGTGATTGCCGTTTCTGTCTCCTGGGGCAAATTCGTCTCCGTATTCTTTGAACTATTGTTGAGCAAGTAGACTGCTGCAAGAAAAATCAGAAGCACCCCTATCAGCCATTGCCTCCACTGGTACAAGTATTTTTTATTATTCTGGCCAGATTCTTCTTCCCCGCTTTCGCCTTCCACAAGAACAGTGGCCTCTGTCTCCAGTTCAGCGGACTGCTCTTTGTCAGCCGCATTCTTGCTCTGAATGCTTTCCTCCGATTCCTGCATTTCTTCATCTTCCGGAATGTCACCAGCACAAGTCTCACCGCTCATGGTTTCATGTTCACAGGCCGCATTCCCTTCATACTCATTTTCCGGCAATTCCTTGTTCAGATCTGCTTTCTCTTGAATTTCGCTTTTCCTCTTTTCCCCATTACGGATTTCATATTCCTGAAAATCATTCATGTTGTCCTCTTGGTCTATCGCGGCAGATTCGTTCTTTGATGTTTCCACAGGAACACTCTGATTTTTTTCGGGCAGCTGTTTTCTGCCGCCCGCCTTTTTTCTCTTACTCATATAAACCTCCCATCACAGCCCGGAAAAGCTGTACGTATTCGCAGATTTGTTGTAAGTCCCTGTGATTGTCCCGCCAGAGCTGAGCATGATCCGAATTGTGGCTGTCTGGTTCTCCGGGTCAATCTCATAAGAAGACATCGTTCCTGTGATGCTGCCGGTATACCCTTTGCTCAGGATATAATCAAACGCGGCCTGGTAGAAAGCATCCTCGTCCCCGACAAAACTTAAAAATACGGTCGAGACGGAAAGAATATCAAGGCTTGTCGTTGTCGTGGTGGTTTCTCCCGTACTGACACTGCTTGTGCTGCTTGATCCGCTTGAGCTTCCACTTGTACCCGTATTTCCGGATGTTCCGGTCGAATTCGCTGTAGCAGTTGTGTCTGTCCCGGTAGAATCTGTAATAGTAATATTCTCATCCGCGACTTCCGTTTCTGCCTCCGTCTCACTTGTCATCTCTGTGAAAACATACGAATCCTCTGTTACGTAATAAGTGGAAAGCAGTGACCAGGTCTCATACCCATTAAAATAAATTTCATAGCAGACCTTCGGCGTATCGGAATCCTCCGTTTCAACGGCCTCGCCAAAATAGACATCCGTCACATTCCGGTACTCACTCTCTTCCGAGTCAATTTGAATGGCATCTCCTAACGCCTGCAGGAATTTCTGTTCATCGAACATTCCGTTATAGCTGCTCTGCACTTCGTCCGTGAGGCCATGCAGTGTAAGTCCATAGGGAGAGGTTTCTTCCGTTTCGCTCTCTGTTTCAATCTCCACCATTTCTGTCTGCGCCTCCGATTCCGCAGAAACATCTGTAAAATTGAAACTGATGAAAACATCCCGGTCCGGCATGACAAAACTCAGCCGCATCTCCCCGGTCGCGTCCTCTGTCCCGGATACGGAACGTACAACACTGCTGACTGTCTGCATGTCATAATCCAGGACATCCACACTCTCCAGTGCCTTTCCGTCTGACGGCGTGATCAGCATTGTCACCAGCGTGTTTTCTTCCACTTCCAGGACAGAATCCGTGTCGCTGTCAGAAAGCAGCCATGATGCATCAAACTCGATTGTCCCGGAACTGCTCTTATACAAAAGAATATTGTGTGTTGGTGCTTCCGTCTCCGTCTCAACAGTCAACTCACTTTCTGTTTCGGTCTCTGTTGCCGATTTTCCTCCAGCCTGTTTTGACAGGGTCGATTGCACGACCGCAAGTACTACAATCAAAATAACTGCCGCCGCAATCGCGATATAAAGTGGTTTGTTGCTTTTCTTCTTATACATGGTTTTCCTCCTCAATCAACACTGTACAGGGAATATACCCCGTAATAATTCCATTTCTTGTTGTAGCTACAGATAAATAATTCCGAGTTTCCATCATCCGTAAACAATTCAATCTGGCAGGAGCATTCGTCATCATTGTTCCGAACAGTCTCCACAATCTCTATTTTGGTAATGCTCACCATATCATCGTAAATAGAGTAGACGTATTCCCCGACTGCTTCCAGGAATTGCGTCTCTCGTCCATTCAGAAAATCGGAGTAGCTGTCCTCTGACCCGGCTGATACGGTTATCTCTGGCTGAAAGGAAGATACATAGGCTTCCATTTCATCCAGCCTTTCCGATTGAGCCATATCAGCCTCTTCCGTCTTTCCTTCACTTGATGCCTGGACTGCTTCCTGACTTCCATAGCCAGAGCTTGTTGTGGCAGTTTCTGACAAGCCACCTGTTTCTGATGAACCTTCCGCTGCTGACACAGGTTCCGACGCATTTAGAGTTTCACCGGATATTTCTGCATCTCCTGAATCAACAGCGATTTCATCTGAACCCACCCCATCGGTTTTCGAATCTGATTCTACTCCCACCACAACTGTGTCCCCTTCTTCTGACTCCGTTTCTGATGCTGTTTCCGTTTCTGCAAAACTATCAGAAATATTTTCTGTTTCCGTCAATAATTCTTCTTCCGTATCAGAATCCGCCTCCGTTTCGGAGTGATTGATAATTCTCCCCACAATCACATCCGAAGCAGCGTTCACCGCATATGGCAGCAGGATTGATGCGCCAATCAGCAGCACAAGCAGGATAATGTAGAGCTTTATTTTCTTTTTATCCATGGTAAATCTCCCCATCATAATTTCATCAGTCCAGAAAGCAGGCTATATTTGCTGCTGTTCTGGACACGTCCAAAACAGCAGGCCACAGACCGCCTGCGTTGCAGGCTATATGCCGCTTGCGCGTCATATGTCTGCGGCTTGATGGACGTCCCGCCCATCCCAAAATGCAGAGAAAGTCCTTAGCAGATAAATCTGCACGGGCTGCCTCCGCATTTTGCTGCTGTTCTGGACTGTTAGCCAAAGTAATAGTTTCCGCCGCCGATCTGCTCGGAGCCTTCCGTGTAGTAACTGCGGAAGCTTGTGTGGGAATGGTTCCGGATTCCATTTCCCAGGCAGTCGCTGACCGCCTGTTTGACATAATCAGGCACGTTTCCTCCAAGATACCGCTGCCAATATGAATCTATGCTGTAACAGAACTGCCCGGAGGCGGTCAGCTGTTCGTAGGCATTGCTTCCCAGATGTGACCACTGTGCGCTGTCCACACGGTTCATCGCTGTGCTGATCACCGCAAGCGCGCCGGCATAACTGCCTCCATCCTCCTGGCAGACAATTGCCCAGATGATTTCCATCTGTTCCTCAGTGTAATCGGTATTATCGGTACTGTTTCCGGATGTTGTCCCGGTCAGCACCCGGCGCACCACATACTGCCTTCCGTCCGATCCTACACTGGACATGCACACTCCCCGGCTCACCGAATTATGAACCATCATTCCATCCCCGGCGTAGATGCCAACATGACTGCTGTTCCCGGACTGTACCCGTCCGTCATAAAAGAGGACGATATCTCCCGGCATAGCATCACTTAAACCACCTTCGACTTCGGTTCCGATATCTTCCATCGCTGTCGTTGTCCATCCGATCTCAATCCCAAAATGGCTGAATACCCCATGGACAAAAGCACTGCAGTCCGAGTAGTCCTGCCAGTCAGTAGCGGAATCCCGCCCGGCACCATAAGCATACTGGGTAATTCCGATCCACGACTGCGCGTACTCAACGATCTCGCTGCCGGACGCAGAATACATGGTACTGTTTTCCTCCTCTTTCCCCGCAAGGCTTCCGAACAGGGCAGCAAAAAACGAGACTAAAAAAAGGAGCAGCAAAAGCACTCCTCCGAACATAGCGGCATATTTTCCAATTCCAGACAGTGCCTCTGTCAGCTTCTTCTGGACTTGTATTTTTATCTGCGCTGTCTTCACCCGGATCGGCAGTGCCACCACCCGGACGGCATTTGCTGCAGTCTCCCTTTCCAGTTCTGCCTGCTCGATCATTTCTGTCCGCTGCATCTTCTTAACAGATTCTCGTTTCCTGGCATCCTTATCAAGCAGGCTACCAAGCTCCCTCGCAAACAACTTTTTCTTCGCGGCGGATTCTTTTCTGGCCTCCCTCCCGGCTCTATGTTCCAGGGTCCTTATCCTGCGCTTTGCTTTCTCCGGATTCGGCGTGTAAAAAATATCATGATACTCTTTTTCTATCCCTTTTTTACGGATGCTTTCGGAAACTGCGTAGCGGTGTCCCTGCGTGCCTCCTGCAAGCCTGTCCAGCTCTTTCCTGAGAACCAGTCCCCTGTTGCCTGATGCAATATCATCCTGCCTGGCAAGATACATCTTTTTTAAACGGATTCCCTGCGCTGCTGGTTCCCCTGAAACTTTCCCTGAAACCGATGTTTGCTTCTGATATGCTTTTACGATGACAGGTCCCGCCCTCTTTTCTTCCCGGAAAGCCATCTGCGCCCGGTTCCGGCGTACCGTTTCGAGTGTTTCTTTGGAAATGCGCGGATTCACATAAACATATCTCCGGTTATCATCGGCCTTTCGGATTCGCCTTGTATCAGCCAAAGCCCGGATTTCTCCCCGCTTCATTCCAATAGAAAATTGCTGCCTCTTTTGCTTTGTCTGATCTGAAGACTCATCATAAACCCGTCCGGATTGCTCTAACAGACGATTCTTATCCTGAGAGGCACCCTTTGACCCCAAAGATGGTGAGCTCCGTTTAAAATTTTGATCTGCCAGACCAACGTTTTCGCGCTGTCCTGCCAGTCTGACATTCCTCGTCCGACCTGCCTGAATAACAGGCGCAGCATCATCCATCCGTCTGTTCCGGTTTTTTAAATCAGTTCTGTCCGCCCGGATGTCCTGTGGTTGATTTTTCAGTCGGCTCCCTGTTGGATTGCTTCGCCTCCTTTGCGTTGTTTCTGGTATCCGGTATGCGCTGCCCACATCCCTGCGTTCCTGGGGGACTGTCCTGGATGTTGTCCCACTTTCCTGATAACGCATCCGCCGCTCGACTTTTTTCTCTACCGCTGCCAGTATTTGTGCCTGTTCCCGGCTGCTGTAGCTCTTCCATTGCTTTCTTTGCTCCCGCGAAAGATACGATAATGCCATCCTGCTTTCCTGCGGAAGGGACATATCCCTGGCAGTGTTTCTTACATATCCGACCGTTTTTTCAACCGTTTCCCCGGTTGTTTTCGCTCCGGCATTTCCAAACCGCATTGATGCAGATGCTCCCCGCTGAATCCATGCCGCATTTTCGCCGGCGGCACGCAGACTGACGTCCCTGGTATCAATGTCCCTCGTTTCTTCCTTTTGTCTGATCTCCATCTGTCACCACCTTCCACGAAGCATCACCGCAGATCATTCATTCTCCCAGGTAAACCGCCTCCTTTTCTGTCGGGGCATCCCGAATACTTTCCTTTACATTTTCGGGCAAATTCTGGACTGCATTTTTCAGCACTTTTTGCTTTCCACGCTTCGTTTTCTGAATTTCGTGGAAGTTCGTATTGGTAAGAGCATATATATTGGATGTCTTTGGCAGGCGTGCGTCCAGGCAAAGGAACGTTCCGCCGCCGAATTTCAGCAGGCCGCAGCCAGGCGGCGTGTTCTGCACGTATTCCAGCAGGTTGTCGGATATCCGCAACGTGTTCCGCAGGATTTCCATTTCAATCTCTGACTGGTTAAAAAAGGCGATGTATTCACTATTGCAAAGCATCGTCTCAATCGTTTTTAATGCCAGACAGTCCGCGATATTCTGCGTGATTGCTGTGCAGATGCCACCCAGCTTTCGGACTTCCTTCCAGATTTTTTCAAAAAAATTCGCGGTATATTGGTGCGCTGTCATGTTATGGAATTCATCAACATAAAGCCAGGTTGCCCTTCCTTTTACCGCATTTCGGGCAATCCGGGCGCGGATACCCTCCAGCATGATCAGCATTCCAATGCCGCTCTGTTCTTCGCCCAGGTCCGCAATTCCATAAACCGTAAGGCGGTTCCTGACATTCACATTCGTTGGCTTCGAGAACATATCCAGGGCGCCGCTGACGAAGATTTCCAGATCAAGTCTCAGTTCATGCGCTACCAATTCATCCTGTTCTCCAAGTTCGTTATAAAAGTCAACCAAAGTCGGTGCTGCGCCTCGTCTTCCCCGTTTTTTCAAAATCGGTTCATAAACCCGTTTAACGCACCGCCCGATCAGGGAACGTTCCTGTCCGCTAATCTCCCCTTTGATCTGCATGTACAGGCTGCACATCAGCTGCGTTTTATCTACAAGGAATTTATCTACCTCCATAAATTCCAGAGTATCGGTATCAAGCGGATTGATATAATTCCCGGCTCCGGAGCCAAACTCCACGTACTGGCCGCCGAGGTATTCCGTGATACCTTTGTACTCGTTCTGGGGATCGATAATGATGATGTCGTCATCCAGGCGCAGAAACACTTCGGTAATCTCGATTTTCGCGAACAGGCTTTTGCCAGACCCAGTCGTTCCCAAAATAAATCCGTTCCCATTTTTCAGTCGCTTTCGGTCTCCGACCAGCACATTTTTCGATACCTGATTCACGCCGTAAAACTGGCCGCCCGGATGATACAGCTCATGCACAACAAACGGTGTCACTGCGGCAAGCGGCTGTGTAAACAGCGGCCTCATGCTATCCGTACAGAATCTTGCCCCGGTAGGCAGTGCCGTGTTTAACGCATCGATCTGGTTCCAACGCGCCGGTTGGAACACAAACCCCTCACTCTCTGCAGTCTGACAGAACGCCACCGCATCATTTTCCAATCCGGTAAGGCTGTCAGCGGTCAGGATCGCGTAAACCCCCACATAAAACATCTTCTCGTCATTCTCATTCAGGATGTCCATGTAGGATTCCAATTCTTCTTTCTCCCTGCGCCGTTCATAGGTGATGTCTGATGACCACGCCCGCGCATTGTTCCTCGCCTCCTGCTGTTTCTCAATCGCACGGCTGTTCTGCAGATACAGATCGTCCAGTGTTTTCCGGGTCACTTCCTGCGGGATTGCCGCCGCGTCAATCGTCAGAATCACATGCTGTGAACCGCCCATCAGCTTCTGAACCACTGAGGTATCCACCGTATTCGGCCACTTTGGCAGATACAGTGCCCGGACATACCGCCCGTCAATCTGCAGAGACATCCCATCAAATTTCCCATATTCATCCTGGCACTGGCGTATGGACATCGGGGAAATGTAGCTTTTCCAGTCCCGCTTTCTTTTTAGCGACCGCTTAAAATCAAAGTGGTATTCCGCTTCGCTCCCCAGGTTATAAAAAGCATAGAGATAGCGGAGCCGTTCTGCAGCATTCAATGGGATCAGGGCAGACCTCATCCGGCCAAAGCAGAGCATCAGATTCGCTTCCATGGAGTGGAAATAGTCCCTTGCCTGCCCCACGTTTTCCCGCCTGCAGCTGATAATAAAAATCCGCACCTGGTCAATCCCGGCACGGCCTTTCACCAGGGAATCCTCGATATGGCTGTTCAGCGAATCTACCAGTTCTTTAAACTGCTTGTCCTTGCAGCGTAGAAAAACTTCCCGCCGAACCTGCCCCATATCACGGTTGTTATTCATGATACTGATCTTAAACGAGACATTCAGGCTGTTCAGCATCCCGCAGTAGAGCTTCAGAAAATCCTCCTTCTCGTAATCGTCCATTGTCGCGAAATTGGCATCTTCAAACAGGTACGCCCGGTCATACAGCTTCTTTACACCGTCCGGCTTCTTTTCCAGTTCAAAAATGCCATCCTCGCTGATCCGGTAAATGGGGATAAGCTCCTGCACATATTTTGGCGTTTTAAAAAGCTTCTCCGTCTTTACCTTACAATCTGCCATTTTCATGTTTGCTCCATCACCCCGGTTTCATCATTTGCTACCTGTAATTCAGCACTACACCCCTCGTAATTTTGCGGTTGCTCCTGCACCAGGCTGTAGGCTTCATCCTCATAAGGTGCAAGCAGTTTTTTTCTATCCTTCCGTTTCATTCGGTGTGCCTGCACCCCGTAAGTAACGATCTCCTCTTCTTCCGCAGTTGCTTCCTTTATATCCTGCCGTTCCTGTCCCAGACATTCTTCGTCTGTCATATAACTCTCCTCCCAATCTTCCGGTCCTGATTTCGCGCAGCCAAAAACCATAGGGCGGTAACGGTATAAAGCTGTCTGCGTTACCTCCCGCCGTCTTTTCAGATACTCAAGCGGTGGCATCCCATCAATTTTCAGGAATCCAGCAGCCGCAAAAGGCAACGCGACCGGAAACACCAGATACAGCGAAATCGTCTGCGGCAATCCCAGCACACTGTTGCAGAGAAAATAACATCCTATACCGACAGCCAGTGTCAACACGCACATCGTCGTCTGCCTCAATGTCATCCCTTTAAAAAAATCATCTTTGTAATCATCTATGTCCTTGTTTACTGGTATCTGCATATGCTCCCCCTACGTTTCAATACAGTCAGACAGGGCGATTTTTGCCCCTACTCGCCTGCGCGAGCCAGGTGCTTTGCCATAAGGATTGCCGATGCAGTCGGCGGATTCCTTATGGCGTGGGCTTTATCCGCAAAACTTCCTTTCCTGGCTCTGCACATAAAAAAAAGCAGAGATACAATTTCTCTGCCTGATTTTCGATCAAATCAAAAAATTTCTATTGAATTATCTGCTGCTAAATGGTATATTATGTGTAAGGAAAAGCACCCACTCCAAGGTGGATGCCCCCGAAAAGGTTAAATCATACCTCTCAGAGAGAGGTGCCCATTCCGTTGGCAGACGGGATGGGCATTATTTATTTCTCTTGCTCCTCTTATCGAGAAAGACAAGCAACGCTATTAACAAGCCTCCAAAGGATACCAATAAACCCAGTATCCCAAGTACGACCATTACGATCTCATAAGCTGTCATACACGCCACCTCCCTTCCTATGTAATCAT
This sequence comes from Lachnospiraceae bacterium, assembly GCA_021201665.1. Lineage (GTDB taxonomy): Bacteria > Bacillota > Clostridia > Lachnospirales > Lachnospiraceae > Choladousia. The sequence goes on from JAJQEO010000107.1 coordinate 39,300, forward strand.
TGGCTCGGGAGGCTACCACACCCTGTCATGGGTACTTTCCACGCAGCTTTCGCCACGCATCAAAGATAATATCATTTTTTATTTCGGGCTGCAACTGCTATTTTCCATTTCCGAAAAGCTATTTGCGGTCACCCCAGCCCCAGGCACCGCCGCACTACCGTATCCGCTCCTTTCACACAGGCACAGGCGGTTATCATTGGCAGGCAGTATTCGCAGATTCCAAGCACGACACCCACCACTCCGTCAACACTTCCAAATGCCGAAGTATCCTGGAACAGCCCATAGCTGATATCAATCGCAAGGATAATCACTACCGCCTCCAGACAATAACCGACATATGTCCTCAGCCACGCTATCCCGGACTGGGAAAATTCGCGTCCACCAGCAAATCCGGCAAACGCGACCGGAGCGAAGGGAATACACAGCAACATTTTAAAAAGCCGCGACATGACTGATAAAATCAGCTGGATTGCACATACAATAATCACCAGTCCGCCAATCACGCCGCCAAACATTGCCACAAGCCCATAGGCTAACCAAGTGCCGCCGTCCGCATCAGAACTGTCCAGTTCATCTTTCATTTCATCGAAAAGCCCGTCTGCCTCATTCGTTTCTACTTCCGCCGTGATAGATGTCGCCAATGCGGTCGCGCACCGCGTAATCCCTGACGCAAGCGTCAGGGAATTGACAATCAACGACGCGGTTATCACATATCGGACGAAAAACCGGAACATGCTTTCCAACGTGAAATTTGTCCTTATGTCGATGCTCTCGTTCAGCCAGCCCAGCACAAAAAACAGGACGGCCAGAGCCGCAGCGACCGAAAGCATAATACTGTAAATGCTCCCGGTCACGGTATCCCACGCGTTTGTGACGCTCATTGGATCTTTTTGTGCGTACTGGACAGCGATGCTTCCGCTGCCTTTCCAGACATTGTACCCGGCACTTAACATCCACTCCCCGACATTCACCATGGAGCTTCCGAAACTTTCAAAAGCAGAGTCAATGGCATTGCTTATCAGTCCCATATTCCCTGGCCTCCCCTCTTACTGGAATACCGAATGTCCATCAGGAAACTCCCAGCATAGACATCAGGGTACCGGCTCCGACCATAATCAGCCCTGCGATAATTCTTTTCAGCGCAGAAGTCTGCTGCGTACCGTCATGGGACTGGTAACCGTTGGCAAACTCAAAAACGCCCCATGCTGTGACAATCACCCCTGCAGCCTGGATAATCGACAGGACAAAGGTACTCAGGCTGTTGATCTGCGACACTACATCGCTCGCATAGGCTGTTGACCGGATTGTCAGCACAGCCAGCGGCACAGCAGCCATAATCTGTTTGCAGCCGTTTCTTATATCACGGCTGAACTTCTGCAGCCGCTTTTTATCTTTTATCAAATAAATCCCCTCTTCCGTTATGAAGGCAAATTTTTTCTTTCAAAATGTGCCTTTCTACCATTGATGCAATCGGGCAGGGAAAGCCATTCTCCCCCTGCCCTTTGTGTCATTCAACAATCACAATGACCGTCTTTTTAAAAACCTTTTCTCAGGCTCTCTTTCTTCTTCTCACCGCAAGAACCACAAGCAGCGCCGCCCCAGCCGCGATTGCCAGAAGTGCCGGCAGATACCGGAACATGTCGCCGGTTTTTACCGCTGAGGAAGTTACCGGGCTTGAGCCGGTAGTGGTCGTGTTCTTCCCGGTCAGATCAACCGTGTCCTCTTTCGGGGAATCATACATCGTGACATGCTGAATCTCTGCCGTATCTGTCACTTCGAATGTGATTGTCTCCGCAACTTCATATCCGTCCGGCGCGGTCACCTCCGTCAGAGTATAGGTTCCAACCGGCAGATTCGTAATCGTATGCACTTCATCGGTCGAAGTCCATTCATCAATCACATTCCCGTCTTCATCTTTTACGATCAGATGCGCGCCCGGCAGCTCTTCATCGTTTGTAATATCCTTCTTACTAATCTCGACAGTAATCGGTGAATCGTACATCGTCAGGGTCTGCTGCACCTGCGTATCGTCAATCGTAAACTCAATGCTTTCGGCTGTCGCGTAACCGTCCGGGGCAATCGTCTCTGCCAAGGTATAGGTTCCTGCCGCGATGTTGATCATGTGAGGCTCTTCTGTCGAAACCCACTCGTCCACAACATTGCCCTCGGAATCCATGATTACAAGGTACGCACCTGGCAGTTCTTCCTCGTCTGTGATGTCCTTCTTGCTGATCGTAAACTCAATCAGTTCGTCGACCATCGTTACGATCTGGATCGTATAATCATCCTCTACTGTAAATTCGATGCTGGTTGCTTTCGCATATCCGGCAGGGGCGATTTCTTCTGCCAGAGTATATGTCTCACCGACGGTCAGGCCGCTCACCGGATGCGCTTCTGTTGTAGATACCCAAGTATCCATTACATTGCCTTCTGAATCGGTTACCGTAAGGGTCGCCCCTTCCAGTTCTTCCTCACCCGTGACGGACTTTTTGCTGACGTATACCTGCTTATCAACCATAGAAAGCTCCTGGTCCGTTCCATCATCGGTGACTGTGAAAGTGATACTTGATGCTTTCACGTATCCGTCCGGAGCAGCGATCTCTGTCAAAGTATAGGTCTCGCCCACGCGGATGTTGCTGATCGCGTGCGCTTCCTCTGTAGAAGTCCACTCGTCTACGATGCTTCCCTCGGAGTCCGTTACTGTCATGCTCGCTCCCGGAACCTCATTTTCTCCGGTCACGTCCACCTTATGAACCAGCACCTGCTTGTTGATCAGGCTGATGGTATCGCTCTCAGCATCTTCCGACACGGTAAACGTTGTCTCGGATGCGATCGCATAGCCTGCAGGAGCCTGCGTCTCGACCAGTGTATAGGTCTGGCCGCTTACAAGGCCGCTCACCGCATGGGCCGTGCCATCGGATGTCCATGCATCTACTACATTTCCATCTGCGTCACGCACTTCCAGCTCCGCGCCTGCAAGCTCGGTCACATAGCTGTCTACTTTTACCACGTAAATCTGCTTGTCTACCATAGTAACCGTCTGGATTGTGCCATCATCTTCCACAGTAAACACGATATCTGTTGCTACTACATATCCATCCGGAGCGATTTCTTCGGTCAGAGTGTAAGTCTGGTCAACTTCAAGACCGCTCACTGCATGCTGCTCAGTCGTTGATACCCAGGTGTCCACTACATTTCCTTCGGAATCGGTTACCGTCAGGGTAGCTCCCGGCAGCTCCTCTTCTCCGGTGATAGTTGTCTTGCTCACAAAGACCTGCTTGTCTACCATGGTCACATCCTGGTTCACTCCATCGTCAGTTACTGTAAACTCAATACTGGACGCTTTTACGTAACCATCCGGCGCGGCAACTTCTGTCAGGGTATAGGTCTCCCCAACTTTGAGTCCGCTGATTGCGTGCGCCTCTTCCGTAGAAATCCACTCATCAACTACATTGCCTTCGGAGTCGGTTACCGTCATGTTCGCTCCCGGTATCTCATTTTCACCGGTCACATCAACCTTATGGGCAAACACCCGCTTATCCGTCATCTGGGCAGTCTGCACTTCCCCGGTCTCCGTCACGGTAAACGATACCGATGATGCAGTGACATAGCCTTCCGGAGCCAGCTCCTCTACAAGTGTGTACTCCCCTGCGGGAAGCTTGTTAATCCGGTGCGTTTCTTCTGTTGATACCCATTCTTCCACGACAGTTCCTTCCGAATCAACCACCTGCAGCGTCGCGCCCGGCACTTCATTTTCCCCGGTCACATCGACCTTCGAGAAGTCCCATTTCGTGTAATCATTGACCCAGGAAAGCGTTGCTGTGTCAGACTTCGCGCCGTCCTCATTCAGGTTATTCCCTGATTCATCGGATTCGTAGATAAAACCATTCGTATCAACCGTCACATAGCGCGGCGATTCATCCAGCACATAGCCGGCCAGCGTCTCTGTCTCCCTGATCTCATAGATTCCGGAGACCAGATACTTTGCGCTAATCAAACCTTCCGCATCGGTCACAAACGTGCCGCCATCCACTGCGCTCTCGCTCTCGATTCCGGTGCTCTTTACTTCACCGATTCTCGTAACCGTGAAAGTCACTCCCTCAAGGGCAAGTTCATCAATATCCGTCTTATAAAGCTTCATGGTCGTCGGCTTGTTATAGCTGTCCAGATATACATACACAACCGGCGTATTCTGATCCGCGTATTCCAGCGTCACTTCCATGCGCGTATCGTCCAGACAGTATCCTTCCGGAGCCTGGATCTCCTGCACATAATAGCTGCCGAGATACAGCTCGCTGCTCATGCCGATTCCGTCCTCGCCAATCGTGAAAGTTTCAATATACTGGTTCTTCACGTAGCGCGTCGTCCCGTCCGGCGTGACAACATCCTCGTTCGCAAATACAGCAAACACAGCCCCAGCCAAAGCCTCCCCGGTATCCGCATCGTATTTACTCACGACAATCTGTCCTTTTTCCGGAGTATCAGCCAGTTCAACCGTGATCGTATCCGGCCACGCGTTGTACTCGGTCACCTCAAATTCGATGTCTCCTGCAAGAACGTAACCTTCCGGGGCATTAATTTCCCGGAGATAGTAAGTCCCGGCAGCCAGCTTCGACGGCAGCGTAACGGAGCCGCTCTCGTCGGTCACAAAGTTCGTGATTTCCTCGTAGTGCGGATAATAGTTGCTGAACGTGATCACGTTCTTATCCTCATCCAGGATCTGGAATTCCGTTCCCGCTACCGGGATTGTATTCCCAGTCTCCGCATCTACTTTCACCACCGTAATACCGGATTCAATTGGCTTGTCATTTTTGTAAATGCCCGAATAAGTCTTTCCGTCAATTGTGCCGGTTACGGTGAAATCTTCCACCGGCGTCACATCATCCGGATACTCCAGTTCCTTGATGACATATGTGCCATACGGCAGACGACCATACGGATAATTCTCCGGGTCTGCGGTTGTCGCCACACCTTCCTCGTCCGTCGTGATTGTCATCACCAGTTCCCCGGTGGATTCCAGATAAATTCCAAATACGACGCCTTCAATCGGCTCCACATCGTCCGTCGCATCCTCTGACGATAACGTATCGCGGAACTTGATGATCTGGATATCAAACCGGATGACCCTGTTCTGCGTTGCAGAGTCTTTGGTTGTCATGTCAACCATCTGGCCGTCCTCACGGATGGTAAAAGTGGTGTTCAGATACACGCCCTCCGAGGTATAGCCTGTCGGCGGCTCGGATTCTTTGATGTTGTACGTGCCATACGGCAGGTAATCACTCGCAGTTTCAATATAGCCGCTTTCATCCGTCACAAAAGTCGCGATCGTCTCGCCCGGCTGATAGGTCACGCCGTCCACGACCACCGCATTTTCAGACATATTCGTCAAAACAAACGTTGTACCAGCCAGGGTCGCATCGCCCTGTGTGCCAATATAAAGCGTATTCCCGTCCGATACATCCAGGCCGGATGTCCCATAAGTGCCGTTCAGTTCGGAATCCGACTTCTGGATTTTAAATCCGCCCCGGATCACTTCATTCGATACCGTGTAACTCAAAATCTCTCCATCATTTGTAATGGAAAATTCAAAATCGGTATTCGTGCCGTCCGCCGTGTAACCGGTCGGCGGTGTTACTTCTACGACTTCATACGTGCCATACTGTAAGATCGCGCCAGTTTCCGCATAACCATCCGCGTCCGTCGTGATCCGCATGACTTCCTCGCCGCTCGCGTAGGTCTTCTCTGTATCCCCTTTCACCGATACAGCGTAAGAATTCTTATTGATGATGGCATAAACAGCTCCCTCCAGGGAAGCATCGCCCTGCTTACTTCCATCTGCAGTTTCACTGTCCGCTTTGGTGATTGCAATACCGCCCCAGATCAGTTCCTCAACCACAGCTGGAACGTTATTCACAGTCTCATTGCTGCTTGCGGTGACGCCATCCACCGTGATCGTGTAAGTGATCACATCTTCTGAAATCTTATATCCCGCCGGCGCGGAAATTTCCTGCACGGTCACAAAGCCGAGCGGGAATACAACATTCCCGGATGCGTCGGTATAAAAGCTGTCGCCCGACACCAGATGGGAAGAATCCATCACGACTTTTCCTTCCGAGTCCGAGGAAAGCACCCATGACCGGGTCACACTCCCGCTCGCGTCAGACGCGCCCGCGTAGAAATTCACCTGGAACTGCGCGCCCGCAATGCTCATGCTCGTAGCATAATCCGTGGTTTTCTGTACCATCTGTTCAATGATCTGTGTTATCGGTTCATCCGAAACAGTCAGGACAGCCGTCGCATCCGCTGTTACCGCCAGTTCATACACGGTTGTATCTGCTTTGTAACCCGTCGGCACTGATGTTTCCTGCACGTAATAGGTTCCAGCGAGCAGTTCCACCGTGTTGGAAACGCCGTCCTCCCCGGTTACCAGTGTCGCAGCCACATCGCTCATATCACTGGTTCTTGACACGGAATAAACCGCGTTTGCAAGCGAATACATCCCATTTCCATCAGTAACAGAAACATTTGCGGAAGTTTTTACCAGATATGCCGGATAAAGGGTCGGCTCGTCCGTCACTTCCAGAATGCTCGTCTCGTTTGACGTGATGGTCATCGTATAGATATTCGTATCCAGGTTGAACCCCTGCGGTGCGGAAGTCTCCTGCACATAATAAGTTCCCGGGGTAAGTTCAACGGTATTGGAAACACCGTCTGATCCGGTAGTCAGCGTTGCAACAACATTTGCCATATCCTCCGTAGAAGAAACTGCATACACAGCGCCTTCGAGTGAATATGCCGCATTCCCATTCGTAAGGGTGCTTGAACTGGTCTTTTTCAGATAGCCGTAACCGGTGATCTCCGTATTCGATACCGTGATCGCTCCCGCCATATCCGCGCCGTTAAATTCAATACTCATCCACTTGGAATCCGAAGCGGGGATAAGCTGTGCCGTGTAAGTGGTACTGTCCAGGATATATCCATCCGGGGCTTCTACCTCCGTCAGATGAATCCACCCAACCGGAAGATATGGATGGTCTTCCACATACTCATCGCTCGCATTCCCATTCCAGGAAGAAAGGTAATGGTCTTCATCGTATGCCAGGATACCATTTTCATCGGTCTGCAGATACCAGGTACGGACCACGTCGCTGTCCTCCTCATCCGTAAACTCCAGTTTGTAAACAGCACCCGCAAGCGGCTGGCCATCGGCACCGTCCACTTTTGTCAGCAGGGTTCCGGTAAACAGGTAAGCCTCATTATAAAGCCTGGAGTTGGTATACCCTTCTGTTACAAATGCACCGGCGTCACTCTTGGTCGTTGCCGCGGTCGCCGGCCCATAAACAGTCGTATAATCCGGCAGGCAGCCGTCACAGAAGCCCGTCTCCTTACAGTAATAGTCACCCGCGTCATCCACCTCGATATAAACCGTCTTCACCATGGAATCCCCCTCGTCAAAGTCGGCGTCAATGGTTACCGTTGTAACCGCATCCGTGCAGGCCGCGTCAGAGTAAATGGTGAAACTCGTATTCATCTGGAGGTTGCTCGTATAATTCAGGGCAGCCGAGTCATGGATATATTTCTTTATCTTCAGATAATAGGTTGTCGTTTCTGTCTTATAGGTCTTGGACCCCGAAAATGTCTGGTAGGAATCCCCATAAGTTGCGGTGATACTGATCTTCAGCCTCCCTGTCCCGTCATCATTCATCGTCAACGTGGCTTTCAGGGTAATCGTAGGCGTTGTCATGCTGGAATACCACCCATACCGGCTGTGGTCGCCATCGCTGCAGGCGATGTAAATCTTTGTCAGGTCACTTGTATCAATGTCTGACCCTTTGCCCTCTGCCCATTCACTGATCTCACTTTTCATGGAAGAAGTCAGCGTCAGGTAGCCGCCATTGTATGCCAGATAGCTTGAAGAGCCGACATAGTTGTGGCACGTACTGGTCCCGGCAAAGGTGCCAATGTCACTTGACCCTGTCCAGGTCTTTGTATAGGTAGCGGTCGTACTTGCCGTGCTGATGCCATCATCGTCGGAGACTGTAGAAATACCATCTTCCTCAGACACAACGGCAATCCCGTCCTCACTGGAATCCTGGGAAGTTTCTTCCTCATCAGTCAGGGAAGCCGCCAATACTTCCAGGCCGTCCTCTTCCACGGTGCTGACTGCCTCCTCGGAAGACAATGTGCCATTTACCAGCGCGTCCTCCAGGTCCTCATCCACAATCCAGCCGCCGGATGATTTCTCGTCCCCGCCGTTTGTGATGTCATAAGCAGCATCGCTGATCTCAATGGTATAACCCTCATCCGCTTTCACATCAACAGCCACCGTAACAGAAGTATCCGATGACTCTGTGACCGTATACCATCCGTCATCCTCAACTTCTTCCCCATTTTTCAGGAGCACAAACTCCGGCTCAATCGAACCATCCAGGTAAGAAGTCACTGTCAGTGTGGCAATGCCGCCCTCCGACAGGTAATCCACACCATAAGAAGCCTGCCCGGAAGTCCCATCCGTATTTACCACATCTACCACAAGGTTCCGCGTTACCGCATGGACATTGACCCCGGTTGTTTCCGCATAAGCCTCAACAACTGTTACCGTGCATTCTACATACCACGGGTAGTTTGGGAGCATATAGTGGGAGACTTCGTAAACAACCGTGTATTCCCCTACCGTATTAATATCGAAACCGCCATCATCGTAAACGGTCATATTAAACAGGGAAGGGTCATACCCCAGGTTCAATTCATACAGGTCAAAGGATTCATCCCCGACATATGCGGTAAAATCCGGTCCTTCCACCGTAGTCCGGGCAACGCTCGGGATCACGCCGGTCCATTCTTCGCCCTGTGTGATTTCGCCAAGGATGATATCATCACAGATATCTGATTTTGCTGTCGCCAGATCCCGGTCAGACACGATCTCGAAAGTCGCTACGCCGGTCCAGCTATAGCCAGGGGTGGATTCAATCGAAAACTGGTAGGTCACTTCATACGTCTCACCCACCTCAAATCCAACTGTGCCGTCCGTCAGTGTCTGGATCACATTTGCATCATCCCCGTAAAACAAATATCCGGCAGGGTCAAAAGTCGTATCATACACCCACACGTATCTGGCAGAAAAATAGACCGTAGAGTTATTCTCCGGGTAATCATCAACCACCCAGTCTTCATCATCTTCCTGTTCGGACGTGTCCGATTCCGATCCGTCAGCAGCTTCTGTTGCCGCCTCTGTCTCAGCTTCGGTTTCAGTTTCTTCTCCGGTTTCCGTCTCAATCTCCGCAGGGATATCGGTTTCGTCTTCAGTTCCATCTGCTGTTTCAGATTCCAAATCAGTCCCGAAATCTTCTGTTTCATCTTCCGCCGCCGTAAAGCTTACGCAGACGGTCGTCTTCCCGTCTTTATCCGCGTAAACAGAAAATGAAGATTCTGAATATTCAGCGAGCACTTCCCCGCTCTCATTTATCACTACAGTTCCAGAATAAGAATATCCGTCATATGCGGATATGTTGATCTGAATTTCTTCTGACACCGGGAAACTGATCTCATAATCCCAGTCATCACTCATATCTTCCGCTGTGACAGTTTCTGTCGTGCCATCAATGAACGTAAGCACCATCTGCCCGCCTTCAGAAACCTCGAAGGCAACAAGATTAAATATTTCCTCCGTCTCAGCTTCGGCTTCGGTCCCAGCATCAGCGAAAGAAACACTTAGGCTGACATCCTCTTCCGGCATCAAAAACGATACGCTCTGTCCCTCTGAATCCCATCCGTAAGAAATATCTGCACCGCTTTCATCCGTCACATGGACTTCTTCTATAGCCAGAGAATCGTCATTGAGGGATAAACCGATTTCTACAGTCTCATCCGGCGCATATTCGAGGACGGTACTGCCTCCGGCTGTCTGTTCCTTTACCTTCTCCACATCATAGGTATACTCACAACTTTCATAGTAGGGAAGCGTTACGGTATATTTCACCGTCCCCGTTTCTGGAGCGGTTTCCTCCCCGGAGTCTTCGCTTCCTTTATTACTGGACGATTTTGATTTTGATTCTGTTTCTGCTTCCGTTTCCGTCTGAACCTCCTGTGCTTCAGACTGCGCTGTTTCGGCCTCTGTTGCCGCCTCCGTTGCTGCTTCCGTTTCAGATTCATGTACTGTCTGTTCTGTCGTCACTTCCGTCACAGCCTCTGTACTTTCAGATTCCGTTTCAACTTCTGTTAAAGTCTCCGTCTCTGCTTCCGCATAGGAAGTAAACGACGTCATCATGCCGGAAGCAGCCAGGGTAACCGCCATGACCATCGACATGGCTCGTTTGATTTTATTTATTCTCATATGTTCCTCCTGTTTTCAGTACTGTTTTTTCCTCACTCTGTCAGGTTACAAATAGATACCGCCCGGCGGCGGGTTCCTCGATTTTGTATGCATATACCATCCTCCTCCTTCTAAAAAAATCTTCCGGTCTCAGAAAAAGGCATGAAAAAAGGACTGCGTTTACAGTCCTGACTTCACACCTTTCCCAACCGGTTCTGTTTTTTCTGTAAGGTATGGATTCCCTGCTACAGCACTCTTTCCTCCATCCCCACTGCTGACAGCATATATACTACCACAGTTTTTGTTCCAGCGGGTTCCATGTTGTTCCGCTTTGTTCCGGTCAGTTCCGTTGTGTTCCATTGTGTTCCACCGAGATACTTTTTCGGGATAAAGTCACACAGTTCATCGCAATCTCCGGGAATTTGCAGTAAAATCTGAGATCTCAAAAAATCAAAAAATACCGGAGTGCCATCTGTTCAGCAAAAGCTGGATGATGTATAATGTCCATATTAAACTGATAAATCGGAATACGCGACGCTGTCAAACAATTTTGACAACGCATTTTTGCAGATGTAAATGCTGTTTGATAGAAAAAACAAAGAGGATTCGATATAATCCTTTCAGATGGAGGTCATATATTATGGAGATTTGCGAAAAGCTGAAAAAAGCCAGAGCAGGTGCAGGCATGACGCAAGAGCAGGTTGCAGAGAAAATAGGTGTTTCTCGCCAGACAATTTCAAATTGGGAAAATGGCAAGACTTTACCCGATGTGATGAGCGTCATAAAATTAAGTGATCTTTATCAAGTGACTTTAGACGAGTTGTTGAAAGGAGACAGTAAAATGATGGATAAAATTAAAAAGGACATGGATACTGTGAAAAGCAGCCAATCCCTAATGAAAGTTGCATGGATTTTGATTATAGTCACTTTTCTGTTTTCTGTTTGGTGTAATAGTAGCTATGCCTATGATGGAAGCAATTCGATTTTACAGTTTACCCTTGCAGCTCTACCTTGGGTGTTGATGGGGGTAAGTATTGCTTGCATAGCAGCATCGGTTTCAAACAGGAAGAGAAATTGAAATATTCCAGTTTATCGAGACTCCTGTAAAAGATTTCTGGATTTCAAAAAAACGGGAACAGCGGTAGATTGATCTCTCTCTAACGCTGTTCCCGTTTCTTTTATCCCAGGCGAACCATCTGCGACGTGCTGCCAAAGTTGATGTAAGTCAATGTGCCGATCTCACCAGTAGCTACCGCAGGGCAGACCGAAATCTCCCGTATGTCACCGTCAACACCATATTTCAATAGATAATGGGTGGTCTGCCATGCTTCTGATCCTTTCGTGTAATCGCTGTAGCAGTTATGGATGTAAGTGAAGCCACCGATCCGTTCCGCTATCCGTGCGAGTATTGCCGGGGAAATATAAGAATCCCACTGCTTCGTTTCAAAGTATGGGCCTTTATACTCCGCTGCTAATGAGACGCTGATTCCATCATCATTGCTCAGATAAGTGAATCCGGATGCGGAGGATCGTAGGTAACTGCATACCGACTCCATTTTCTCAAAGGAATCCATGCCGCCTGTCGTATGCGCTGCAACCAGGCTGTCGATCCATTCGGTTTCCGATTCTTCATAATCCAGCACTTTCAGGCTGAACGAAGTGACAACTTTTTTCTTCGTCTTGTCTGTCGTTCCCCATTCCGCCACCTCGAACGTGTAAGTGCCGGCTGACGGAAAACTGAGGTTGATTACATAGCCGCCTGATACCTTACGGTAACCGTTGACCACCTGGTTGTTTTCATACTGGATGTCATCCCAGATCACCGATTTTATCGTCACCTTCGAGGAGGAATAAGTCACCGTTTCCCCATTTACAAAAAGGCTGAAGCTGGACAGCTTCGTATTCTGCGTTTTGATGTAAAAGCAGTAGGTATCCAGGGTATTCCCGGTTCCGGCATACAGCGGGCTGTCCGGGTAAGAGTAAACCTTCTGATCAGAAGGCCCCAACAGATATACCTCGTAAGTATATCCCGGATAGCTTACCGTTTTCTCTTCCGCATCCGATGCCGTTACGGAAGAATTCCCTGTCACCGTTACCGTCTTTTTCATGGTCTTCACGCATTTCCCTTTATAATAAACCTTTGCAGAGATCGTTGCTGACCCGCTCTTTACTGCGGTAATTTTTCCCTTACTGCTGACTTTTGCCACACTTGAATCGGAACTTTTGTATTTCACTGTACAGCCGCTCTGCACGGTCGCTTTTACCGTTTTTGAAGTCCCCACTGCCAGCGACAGCTTATTGGTATTGTATTTGAAAGAGCTGGAATTCGTCACAAGCAGGTAAATCTTTTTGGTCACCTTTCCGTTCTTATCATATACAGTAATCGTAGCTGTGCCTTTCTTTTTGGCGGTAATCCGGTACTTGCCGGTTTTCACCTTTTTCGCGGCAGCGACCGGCTTTTTTGAAGACTTCGCCTTATAACAACCGGATACCGTATACGATTTTCCTGCCTTGAGAACCTTAACGGATGTGGACGTTGCCGCTTCTGCCGTAGCAGAGGAAACTATCAAAAGCAGGAACATCACTACAAAAGAATAAATGATTTTTCCCATATAGCCTGCATTGTTCCGCATTCCTGTCTCTTTCATCGTCTTATTCCTCCCCGCTGTCCTGCCCCTCAGCAGCTGCGCTTTCATTCCCATAGATTCTGTTATGGCGGGAATGAAGATAGTTGATTACCTCCTGCGATTCCTGCATAAACTGCAGCCCAAGAGAAAATCCACATTTGAAGTATTCCACTCCCATGATGTCAGACTCCGCCACAAACAAATCATGTACCGCTTCAATTTCCTTATAGATCGGAGCCTCCAGCGTTTCCTCCATGCCAATCATCTTCCGGCAAATCTCCTCCGATATTTCCCTGCATCTGGGCGATTCTGACACTACCTGTTCTGCCGGGTAAAGCTTTCCGTTAAAAAGGTCCTCCATAATATCCAGAATTTCTTTGCTCATAATAGACTGCCTCCTTCTTATTAGAAAATAATGGTGATGTTGTTCCTGTGTAACTGTTGCTATTATCATGTATCCCGGTTATCTTTGCAACTATGCCGATTCCACTGCCAGGTTCAGTAATCAGATAACGAACAGTATATTTCCCCGGCGGTTACGCCTGTATCTTTTTCAGTCACTGTCCTCCATACTCTGCCCACACAAGAACGCCCTGCACCACCAGGCGGGTGGCGTTGTTTCCATTACAGGTGGACAGTGTTACAACGCGCCCGATGTCTGAACTGGAGATTTCAGAATCAGTCTCAGACTCTCCCGCCATTTCATCAAACCACTCCGCATAAGTCCCATAGTCCTCAAAGGAGATCGTATAAGCATCGCCAACCGCATTCACGCTGTGGACAGAGAATATGCGGTAAAGAAAATCCCCATCCGGCGTATAAATCCAGAAGTAAGGGCAGAGGACAATCACCTCTGAGTCACGGAACAGTTTCAGTTTCGCGAACATGCTTCCGTCCCTCATGTTATGGCCATATATCACTGTATTGTAATCCTCCATGTCTGCGTCATTCTGATAATCCATGAATATACTCCCGGCATAAAGATAACTGCCATCCGGCGCACGATGGAGATAATAATCATTATCCTCTGACTGCATCACCGGATAGGAGATCTCCACAGCCGGAATCTGAATCCAGGCAACGCAGTCTTCATAACTTTCCGTCAGGGAATCCCAATCAACCGTAATCCGTTCCGGGGCGTCTTCCGGAAGATCATTCGAGGCGCTGTCACTTACATTTTCACCTGCATCTGCATCCATATCCGTTTCGGTATTTTCATTTTCCGGATTGCTGCTTCCATCCGGCTCTTCATTTCCATCCTGCAATCCGTCAGCGGTGCTGGTAAATGCAGACTCCATGTCATCATAGCCTTCCCTGCCTTTCTGATAGCCTAAGTAGACCCGCACAGCCATTACAATTCCCACTACTACAAGCGCAGCTGCGGCAATTCCGCAAATCAAATCTGTTTTTCTCATAAAATCCTGTCCTTTCATAATTGCATGATACAAGCAAGGGTACAAAATCTACGGCAGTCCATACACCAGACCCTTTTATTGCCCGTATCTTTATGTTTTCAAAATCCCGGGGAACCGCCGTATAATTCTGTCTGCACGATCCCCCGCATCCGGTTTTTTACCCTCTGCCGCTTCTCCGTTCTTCCAATCCACGGTCTATCAGACGGGAGGCCTGATTTTTAGTGAGCACAGAAAAGTCAATTTCACTCAAAAAATCCTCGTCAAACAATCCCAAGATAAACGCTTTCTGCTTTTCCGTTGCAAGCTGCCTTCCCCAGTTCCTGCAGCGGTCTGCATCCCACAAGTGCCTCTTTGCGGCGAAGGAGCTGCACAGAATCTCATACATATCATCAAAAGCATCCTGCACGGGGATATCCCTTTTCACGTACAGGTCACCCTGTTTCCCTTTCAGGAACACGCTGGAGTTGCCGGTGATATCTTCCGGTGTCACAATCGCACGGATGCCGTCACCAATAGAACAGATAAAATTTCCATTCGCGCAGACCGTATAATCCACGCCATGGGTATCGTAATTCCCCTTTTTTTCAAAAAGGTCAACCAGCTCGGCGTTTACCCTCCATGCATCCGGATTCGTAAAATCAGCCGCCTCCATCTGCTCTGCCTCTTCCTGCAGCTCCGTTATCAATTTGCCGTTAAACCTGTCATTTTCCCCCACTTTCTCCGGGTCCAGCCCGAAAAGTATGGGAGCCGTGCAGATCGGCA
>JAJQEO010000061.1 GCA_021201665.1 Lachnospiraceae bacterium
AAGACTAAATTCAACTTGTCCCCCTTCAGAGTGGAATTTACTTTTTCACTTCAGCATATAAAATTTACGGCTGTTTCATATCTTTTTATCGTTGACAGTATTATTTTGTGGTGCTAAAATGGACAAAGTGACAAGGGCGTCAGCTTTCGTTAGCTGCGCCTTTTTCTTATTAGCTTCACAGCTATTTCCTATTCACAAAGTAAAACGTATGTCGTTTACTGTAATCAAAGAAAATAATTAAAGAAAAGGAGTGTTTCAATCATGATGAGAAAAAAATTGTCTATCGTACTCGCGGCAGCGATGATCGCAGGCTGCATGGCTGTTCCGGTGATGGCGGACGAGGCTGAGGATTCCAAAGTCTGGGTGATCGCGACCGACACCGTATTCAAGCCATTTGAATACACCGATGAGAATGGTGATTTTGTCGGGATCGATGTTGACCTTCTCGCTGCTATCGCGGAGGATCAGGGCTTTGAGTATGAGCTGAACTCCCTCGGCTGGGATTCCGCTATCGCGGCATGCCAGGCAGGGCAGGCAGACGGCATGATCGCGGGTGCTTCCATTACTGATGAGCGTAAGGAAAGCGGCTGGATGTTCTCTGACGGTTACTACAACGCGACACAGTCCATGACAGTCGCGGCGGATTCCGAGATTACCGGATTTGAGGATCTCGCAGGTCTGACCGTTGGTGTAAAGACCGGTACGCAGGGCGCCTCCTATGCGGAGAGCCTTCAGGATGAGTACGGATTTGAGATCACCTACTATGAGGATTCACCGACCATGTACCAGGCTGTTCTCGGCGGACAGGTTGTGGCCTGCTTCGAGGATACACCGATCATGGCTGCTTCCATTCAGAGCGGCGAGCTTGATCTGACCATTCTGTATGACACAGAGAATGAGGGATCTCCTTATGGCTTTGCAATCTTCTCAGAGGACAGCCAGGAGCTTCTTGATATGTTCAACGCAGGTCTTGCAAATATCGTAGAGAACGGTACATACGCAGAAATCATTGCAGAATACCTTGGCGAGGACGCGGCGGCGACAGCAGAGGCCGCTATGCTTGGCGATGCTGAGGCAGAGACAGAGGTTGAAACCGAGGCAGTTACAGAATAAACCTGTCTCGGAAATGTCGAAACTGAGGCAGTTACGGAATAACCCTGTCCCGGTTTTGTACGGAATTCTGGTGAAAGGTTAACCTGAAGACAAGAAAGGCTGCTGCCAGATCCGCGCGGATTTAGCGGCAGCTTTTTTCCATTCTGAAAGGAGTTTTTCGTGGTTCGGATTATCACTCAATATGGGCAGCTCCTCCTAAGGGCGATGGGGCAGACCGTCATTCTCGCCCTGTGCGGCCTGTTTTTTGCCTGCATTCTCGGTATCCTTTTCGGCATCCTTGGTGTGATGAAAAACAAGGTCTGCCGGGCGATCGACCGGATCTTTGTGGACGTGATCCGGGGCGTTCCCCTGATCGTTCTCGCTTATTTCGTCTATTTCGGCGTTCCATACGCGATGAAAAATATACTTGGCATTCCCTTTACCCTGTCCGCTCTGCAGGCCGGTACGATCTGTCTGGCTCTGAACTGCGGCGCCTATATGGCAGAGATCATCCGCGCCGGCATCCAGTCCGTGGACAAAGGACAGATGGAAGCCGCCCGCAGCCTTGGAATGCCGTGGTGGCGTTCCATGTACCGCGTTGTCATGCCGCAGGCGATCCGCACGATGATTCCAAGCATCATCAACCAGTTTATCATCACGCTGAAGGATACCTCCATCCTGTCGGTTATCGGTTTCCCGGAGCTGGTAAACACGGCAAAAAATGTGGTCGCGAACACCTTTCTGTCATTCCAGACATGGGGCATTGTCGCCGTCATGTATCTGATCATCATCGAGCTTCTGACTGTAGCGTCAAGAATGCTGGAGAGGAGGCTGAACGTTGGCAGAGAATAGAAAGATCAAAATTCATGTATCTCATCTGAAAAAGAATTTTAAAAAGCTGGAGGTGCTCAAGGATATCTCCACAGACGTTTATGAGGGGGAGGTCGTTGTTGTCATCGGGCCTTCCGGCAGCGGAAAATCCACCTTTCTGCGGTGCATGAACAATCTCGAGGAAATCACCGGCGGGGAGATCGTCATCGACGGTATGGATCTGACAGACAAAAAAACCGATATCAATAAGGTGCGGGAAAACATCGGCATGGTATTCCAGCACTTCAATCTTTTCCCTCATATGGATGTGACGCGGAATCTGACTCTGGCTCCCATAGATCTGAAAAAAGCCAGCAAAGAGGAGGCCGCAGAGCGGGCGCGAAAAATGCTGATCAAGGTCGGTATGGAGGACAAGGCGGACGCCTATCCGAACCAGCTTTCCGGAGGTCAGAAGCAGCGTGTCGCCATCGCGCGCGCCCTGTGTATGGAGCCGGATATTATGCTGTTTGACGAGCCGACCAGCGCACTCGATCCGGAGATGGTCGGCGAGGTGCTACAGGTCATGAAGCAGCTCGCGGCAGACGGAATGACTATGGTAATTGTTACACATGAGATGGGATTTGCCCGTGAGGTCGCGGACCGCGTCCTGTTCATGGACGGCGGCTATATCGTGGAGGAAGGAACCCCGCAGGAGGTGCTGCTGAATCCAAAGGAGCCGCGCACCATTGATTTTCTGAATAAGGTCTTATAACAGTTTTCAGCAAGTATAGACGAAAGCCGCGCAGCGATTTTCAATTGCACGGCTTTCATTATATGTCCGTACTCGTGCAGCGAGTATGGACGCAGGCCGCGCCAATCGCGCAGCGATTTTCAATTGCGCGGCTTTCATTATAATATCACAGTCCCAGAGTACCCCGGTCCGCTGTCTCCGATATCCCGGGGTACTCACTCTGTCTCCACCAGTTCCACCAGCTTCCGGGCCATTTCAGAAATGTCGTCCGTCTCCGTTATGGTAACAACCCCCATCAAAGTACCGCGTCTCTTCTGAAGCTTATTGTCGCCCTTGTCCGTCTCTCTGTTCGTCAGCAATACCTGGTACGCATTAATGCCAAACAGATCAGCCAGGCTGTTCAGCTTAAAGTAATAGTCCTGTTTGATTTCTCTGGCCGCCTTGCACTCCACGATAACGCTCTGGAAGCCCTTTGTCAGGACGAGGTCAAATTCGTTTTTGATATTTCCTTCTGTCCACCGGAACTCATACCCACAGGATGCGTCGTCAAAATAGCCCAGTCTGCACACTTCAAAATAAATGCAGATTTCCAGAATGCTCCCGCCCTTCGTCAGCAGGGAATGAATATCCTCTCCTGCATAGCGGAATCCGGTCAGCCTTCCGTTTTCCCGAATCGGAATCAGATATCTTTTGCCGGATTTCTCCCCGGTCAGTTCTTTTATAATTTCCTGGGCATTTCGCCATGAGTCTTCGTTGCCATTGTAGTTTTTTCTTAATTCCAACAGATTTACCTGGGATACGGCGGTTTTGCCCTTCTCATATTCTTTCAGGGCCTCGCAGAGATTGTTCCAGTTATTCACCGCGTATGTACGGCTGCTCCCTGATCTGTTTTTGCCGACATAAATACTCCACAGATGCCGGTATTCCCTGCCGAAGATCGGATAATCAAACTCAATGTCCTCCGCTCCCGCCAGTCCGAACATTTCTTCAATACCGAGGTATGTATGGTCGCTGATATAAGAGAGATACCGGCACTTCTCATTATGAGAAAAACGTTTTCTGGTGCTCTCAAACTCAAAATACGGAAGGTCCTCTTCCATTTTTGCCAGGAAGCGCGCGTTTTCCAATGCCGATGAAAACAATGCCGACGTTCCGTCAAACAAGTCCGGTTTCTCCTGCGCAAGGTAATCCCGGAAGGCTGAGGCCGCCTCGCTGCTGTCCTGATCAAACTGCAGATGGAAGCCCGTAATCATCCCGTCCTTTACCATTTTGTTAAAGCACCGTTCCCAGATTCCCCTCTCCTCTTCACTGATTTCCGGGGAGCCAATGACACAGAAGTGCTTTTGGCAGTAAATCCCCTTGCTTTTCAGATAATTCACAGATCTGCGCACCATCGGGCGCACCAGGTCCTCGGACGCGTCGGAATCCAGATACAAAAGCCACAGGATTTTGCCTGGCTTTATTACCGTAGCGGAAGCTGTGTTCTGAAACATAATATGATTCATTTTGTACACCGAATCCGAGATCTGGAAGGGAGCCGCCAGGGACAGGTTCATCCGGTAGGTAAGGATAAAGCTGATCTTGCGAACGAGAGTATCATCATATTTTTTATAGTCCCTGTACATCGCCGACTCGATCGCAGGCCAGACCTCACGGTCAAGCAAAGCCAGTTTTTCCCCGATCTGCGCTTTGGTCTCCTCTGAACAGCCGCCGGTAACAGCCAGGAACCGCTCCCTGTATAATCTGTACTGTTTTGCGTAAGCGCGGCTGCCATCAAGTATATTTTCCACGCAATAGACAAAATGCTCCCACTTACGCATCTGTCTGTCCTTTAACCCTTCCGACTCCAGAATACCCCGGATCTCCGCTATCACACCCTTTTTTACAGGATCCGTATCCTTAAAGCGCTTCGCTTTCGCATGCATAAAGCGATGAAGCTCCACGGACATCCGATCCAGCGGATCCAGCGATTCATCCAGCTTATCCCGTATTTCTGTTTCCTCCGGATTCTCCCTTTCCCGATCCCAGCAGTTTCTGTCACGGCTGTATGCGCCAGTAGAAAGCGGCGTGGCGGTCGTGCTTCGCACAATACAGGGATGGATCTTCTTTTCTTTATCATTCACCCTACACCGCACAAGGCATTCCTCATAAAACCCCTCCAACCGATTCGGATCCGGCGCCGTCCATCCTTCCGTCACCTTTTCCAGTACCCAGCGCCGATGCTCCAACGCAATCATCTGATTAAGCGCCTCATCATTTACCGAATTTTCAAGTGCCGCTGCGAAAGCATCCGCCGCGGCCACCGGATCATCCAGCGGAATATTCAGCTCCGCCAGCTTATAGCGGATTGACAGCGCAAACGCTGTTGATGACTGGTAACGATAGCTGTCTTCCTTAAACTCCTTCCACTCGTTCAAAAGATTGCCATTAATGGAATCAGACCATGCCTGATCCGCATTAAATGCCATGCGCTCCAGCTCCGGATCAATCAGGAAAGAGTTGTCTTCATATTCTGTAAAGATCACGCCTCCCTGATAAATCGCTCCTTCCCAAGGAACCGGTTCGACCCTTCTGGATACTCCCGCCCCTTCCGTCTCATGGGCGAACGAAGAGGAATTATCCATAATGTAATGCACAGCCCCGGGATCGGTCGGCATCAGTTCCCTCAGAAGCTGCGTCAGGCGCGCTGCCAGCCTCTGGTTCACGGTATTGTCGCCCAGCGATATCAGGAAATAATGATACTTCTCATCCGGAGCCTGCGACAGTATGTCAATCAGCTGCTCCTCCTGAAGCTCCCGGCTATCCGAGAAAAGCTTCGCCAGTTCCTCCTTCGAAAGGCCGACAAAGTCCAGGACCGCATATGCTTCCACAGAAGCCTCCGCCTCTGAAGCCGCTTCTGACGAGATCTCCCGCTCCGCCTCCGCTGAAACCGCTTCTGACAAGGTCTCCCGCTCCGCCTCCTCTGAAGCCGCTTCTGACAAGATCTCCTGCTCCGCCTCCTCTGAAGCCGCTTCTGACAAGATCTCCTGCTCCGCCTCCGCCGACCCTTTTGCAGGCGTTTTTATCGTCCGGTTCGAAAGAGAGCCATTGACATCTACAAAATCCGCCAGAGCCGGGCGTTCTCTCAGATATTCCTCCCGTACCAGCGCGGCATCCTCTGCCAGAACCGTGATGGATAAATCATGCGCTGTCATCTGCCCGGCCTGCAGACACTGATCGACAAACATCAAAGCCGCGTCATCCCCGCCGAGCACCAGCACGTTCATATTCCGCTCCTGTTTCCCGATAAACTGAAACAGCGGCTCCCTGTACAGCAGCTCCTGAAATATTGATTTCAATCCATTCTTTTTCATTTGCAAATTTCCCTTCTATGTTATCTCGTTCCCATTAATTTCCCTTTGAATTTCATGAGTTTTATGTTCCTCCTCAAACAACCGCTTCCACGAGCAGTCTGTCGCCGACTGTTACTTCTTTCACTCCGATTTTTTTATTCTTATTGAAACAAAAGCTCAGCATATATCCCTTTTTTAAATGATAGTAATCCAGATATTCTGCCAGCTGCTCCTCCCCCCGCTCATTATAAGCATTTCCTCGCCAGATCTTGAGTTCGATTACTAATTGTTCACCATGATAATCAATGATCAGATCCGTCTGCTTCCGGTTTCTGGTGCGGGCTTCCACATAGTAATTTCCTGTACCATTGATGATAGGCTTTAAAAATAGCATAAAATATCTGCGTCCATCATCCTCCACGAATTTCTGACCCCGATCTCCATAGATATCATCAAAATACTTGACAAATTTCCCCAACAGGCACTCCATATCTAACTGTCCATTCGTGACAAACTGATTTTTATCATCTGAACCCAACTGAAAAACGTCTGTTCTGGATGCATCCGCAGTCATCAGGAAATAATTGTAGAGTCTGGTCTCAAAAATTCGATTCGAAATCTGCAGTGTGCCGCCCTCATTTTTAACAAAGCCAAACATAGAGAGCAGATTCGTCACAGGATCGTCTATGTTAAAAGGAATCGGCGCCCCCCGAAACAGCAGATCATAAATCCGCTCTTTCATTTCAGGATACCGGTTCAGCTTATCCCACAAAGACTCAAACAGCGCATTTTTTTCCGTAAGAAGAAGCTTTACAGCCTCATTTAAACCTTCTGCCGTCCATGCCGCACTTCTGTCCGGAAATTCATCCGTCCCGGCAATTTCCTCATCCAGTAATTTGCACAATTCGGAAGAAAGCACCGGATACCCCGACGTATAATCGTAAATCGTTTCTGCCACAGCATCCACGCACATGCCTGTATGGTAATCCTCTTCATACTGCCGGATCATGCCGCCAATTTCCTTTGCAGAAAAAGTCATTTCAACAAGGAACTTTGCCGCAATATTCCAGGGAGAATTTTCCTTATATTCTTCTTCTGGACGAATCTTGCGCTTAATATTGCGCACATCATATACGCCCGCCAGAACAACAGACTGGAAAGTCGGTGAGATATCCCGGTCCAGATAGGCTGCGCGCAGCTGTGCGAGAAAATCCAGAAAAATCTGATTGTTCGTCGCGGTATCCACCTCATCAATCAGCAAAACAACCGGGCGTTCCGAAACCGCGCACCAGTCTTCAAAAATCTGGAACAGCCTCTGCAGTGAAAGGATTCTTTCCGTCCCCTGAGCAAGGGATTCCAGCTGTTCTTTGATTCCCTTCGGAAAGCTTACAGACGCACGTATCAACGCGCTTGATAAGGACTGCACAAATGTAAATTCATTTTCATATGCATAGGACCCCATCCGCTGAAAATCCAGCGACGCCACGATATAATCTCCCTTCAGAAAAGTTCTCAACGCACGCAGAGTAGTAGTCTTACCATATTGTCTTGCACGGTTAATCGTAAAATAATCGCCTTCATCTATCATTTCTTTGATTGCCTCAAGCAGAGGGGTCAAGTCAACCATATAATGCTTTGCAGGAATGCAGGCTCCTGTCGTATTAAATTTCTTTGCCATATCAGGCACCTCCCTCTCACCAACAGTTCTACTATTACAGTTTATCCAAAAATCAGGCGAATGGTTATACATTTACACTATTACTCTATCTGGCAAGAGTATAACACAGCCCCAAAAGAAAAGCCACTGACAATTTGCCTGAAAATCAAGGCAAATGCCGGTGACACTTCAACCTTACAATAATGCTTCTCTCCACTTAAAGACCTGCCGTGCCTGCCAGATTTCAAACCAGACACCTTCTCAATTTTTTAAGCCTTCATGGAAGCAAGCTTCCTCTCTGGCCGAGAAATGCGCAGCCGATCTTCTGCCTCTCGATGTTTGCGACCTCTCCAGCGGCGCCTCCTGTTTCACAATCATACACATCCGGCCACATAGTGCCCGGATGATAAAATCAGCAGATCCGTATCTTCTCATTTTTATCTTTTGTATAAACATAAACACATTTGTTTCAAAAAATCAAACTTAAACTTCAGATTCGTTTTGAAAGTTCCTGGCGTTCCTCATCGGATACATCCAGCAAATCCATTGCCTTTTCAGCAGATA